>CAUZRQ010000077.1:0-24476 GCA_963582065.1 Planctomycetota bacterium
TTCACGGAGGAACCCACACCAGAGATTCGGCTGCGTTGTCATGGCCCGGGTGTCGTCGGTGGGACGGTGCCCCCGGGCGATGACAATCTCGTCGTCCGTGCGGCTCGGCTTCTGCAGGACCATTCGGGCACCTCTCGGGGTGTGACGATCGACCTGTGGAAGCGGATCCCGGTGTCGGCGGGTCTGGCGGGCGGATCGACCGATGCGGCGGCCACCTTGGTGGCGCTCGACCAGCTGTGGGAGCTGGGCCTGGCGGCCGAGGAGCTGTTGTCGCTGGCTGCCCGTTTGGGCAGCGACGTGTCTTTTTTCGTTCGGGGCGTTCCGGCGGCGATCTGTCGGGGCCGTGGCGAGGAGATTCACCCGGTCGAACGGCCGTTGGGGTTGCCGTTTGTCGTTTCGCGTCCGGCCAGCGGATTGTCGACGGCCGAGGTCTACCGGCATTGCCGTGTCAGTTCTCACCCCCGTTCGGCTCGGTCGCTGGTCGAATCGCTGGCCGACGGCCGACTTGCCGCCGCTTCGAGGTTTCTCCACAACTCGTTGCAACAGACTGCGACAACCCTGAATACGGAGGTCACCGACCTGATCAACCGATTGGATCGTCAGCCCGTGGTGGCGTCGGCGATGACCGGCAGTGGGACGGCCTGCTTCGGGCTGTGTTCCACCGATCGGTTGGCCCGTCGCATCGCCAGGCGGTTGCGGGGCACGGGAGTGCCGTGGGCGATGGCGGTGCGAACGGGAGCGTGAGTGCGGGTCGACGTCAAATGAGCAGCCAGGTGATCGCTGGTCAATGGGGGGGCTGAGGAGTAGCGACAAGGAGGACAACAGTGGAGATCACGGAAGTTCGCATCAAACTCATGGCCGATCCGCACGAGCGTCTGCTGGCGTTCTGTTCGGTCACCTTCGACCAGTGTTTCGTCATCCGGGACCTGAAGATCATCCAGGGAACCAAGGGGGCCTTCGTGGCCATGCCTTCGCGGAGGCTCACCGACCGGTGTCCGCAGTGCAACACGAAGAACCATCTTCGGAGCATCTTCTGCAACCAGTGCGGGGCGAAGCTCTGCGACGAGCGTGCCATCAAGGGCGATGACGGTCGCGCCAAGCTCTACGCGGACATCGCTCACCCGATCAACTCGTCGTGCCGCGAGATGATCCAGAACCGGGTGATCGAGGCCTATGCGGACGAGCAGGTCAAGGCGAAGGAAGCCGATTACGTCTGCACCTACGACGATTACGACGAGGACCGGTACGCGACTCTGGCCGACGGCATGCCGGCGATCGCGGGACGGATCGAACCAGCCGTCGAAACGCCGGCCGGGCCTCACGTTCCGCAGGAATCTCCCGCGGCCGAGACGATCGAGGGGGATCCGCCCGAGTTCGGGGCGGGGGTGTTGTAGCGCAGCGGTCAGGCGAAGTACTCGACCGCGTTGCGGAACACGGTCAGGCCGTCTCCGTCTCCGGAGAGTCCCAGCCTGGTCCAGCGGGGATGCTGGGTGGCGTGGAGGAAGCGTTCCGGGTGCGGCATCAGCCCGAGCACGCGGCCGCTGGGGTCACCGAGCCCGGCGATGTTGGCGGTCGATCCGTTGGGGTTGTGCGGTTCGGGCAGCAGCGGATCACCTGCGTTGGGCGCGGTATCCGGATTGTCGGTGGCCTGTCCATCGTGTGGGCGGTGTCGGTAGCACAGGCCGACCTGGTCGTTGGCGAACCAGTCGGACAGCACGTCCTGGTCGCGGGGCACCAGTCGTCCCTCGGCATGGGCGATCGGCAGGTCGAGCTCATCGAGACCCCGGAGGAAGACGTTGCCGGTCGAGACGACCTTGAGCCGGACCCAGCGGGCGGTGTACTTGCCGTTGTTGTTCCAGGTCAGGGTGGCGTCCGGCGAGTGGTTTTCGAGATCGGTTGCCCACGCCGCCGCACCCCCGGGTAGGATCCCGGCCTTCAGCAGCACCTGGAACCCGTTGCAGATGCCCAGCGCCAGCTTGTCTTCGGACAGGAATCGCCCGATGGTCTCCGAGAGTTGTCCTCGCAACTGGCTCGAAAAAATCACCCCGGCACCGATGTCGTCGCCGTAGCTGAATCCGCCCGGAACGCACAGCACCTGGTAGTCATCGAGCAACCCCGGGGACTCGAGCACCCGGAACAGGTGCACCCGGTCGGCAACGGCACCGCAGGAGGTGAAGGCGTGCGCGGTTTCCACGTCGCAGTTGGTGCCGGGAGCACGCAGCACACACACGTGGGGAGTCGCCATGAGAGTCGGCCCGTTTCCTGCCGGGGGGGCAATTCGGCAGCGATGCTACCGGCGGTTCCGGGGAAAGGGAAGTCAGCGGTCGGCGGGTTTCCCTGTCCGAGCCTCTCGGTTTAGGATCAGGCGGTGTGAGAGGTGCCGGTGAGACCCGGTCACGGTGAGCCCGACAGTGGGAGGTGTGTGGATGTCATGGACGCGAGTTCCGGCGTTAGGACTGTTCGTTGGTTTGACGACCGGACTGCTTGGCCCGGCGGCGTGGGCCGAGGAGATCGGTGACGACCTGGCCTCGGTCGCCCGGACCGGCCCCGGCGGTCGCGGTTCGATCGCAGCTCGAAAGGCCACCGATCGCCTGGCCCGTAACGGCCTGGAGTTGCTGCCCCGGTTGCTGGAGGCGATGGACACCGACAACATCGTGGCGGCCAACTGGTACCGGATCGTCTACGAGCAGATCACCCGCCGGGAACTTGCCCGGGATCCGGTTCCCGATTTTCCCGTCTCGTTCCTCAAGACCTACATCACCAACCCGAAGCGACAGGGCCGCGTCAGGCGGTTGGTGCTCGACCTGGTCGAGCGGCTCGAACCGGGCACCACCGCCTCGCTGGTCCCCGGGCTGCTTGCTGATCCCGAGTTTCGGGACGACGCGGTCGTTGCGGCCCTGGCTCGAGGCGACCGGGCCAAGCAGGCGGGGCGAAACCGGGAGGCCTTCGGCGAGTACCGCAAGGCGTTCCGGGCAGCACGGAACTCGGGCCAGATCGGCACCGCCGCGGACAGGCTCAAGGCGGTTGGCCAGGAAGTCAGCATTGTGGCTCACATGGGTTTTGTCACCAACTGGTTCCTGCTGGGCCCGTTCGACGCACCCGGCACCACCGGTTTCGAGTTGGTGTTGCCGCCCGAGAAGCAGGTCGCAGCCGGCGTGGACCTGGCGGCGACCTACACCGGAAAAGGTGGTGGACGCATCAAGTGGACGCGGCACCACTCGGGTGATCGTTTCGGCCAGTCGAACCTCAACGGGGCGATTGCCGCGGTCAAGGAGGCGGTCGGGTATGCCTACACCGAGGTGATTTCGCCCCGCAAGCAGTCGGTCCAGATTCGCTGCGGAGCCGACGACAACATCACCATCTGGCTCAACGGCAAGCGGGTCCTCCGCCGACTCCAGTGGCTCAACGGCACGCGGCTGGATCGGTTCCGCACCACCGTGACGCTGAAGAAGGGTCGCAACCGGATGTTGGTGAAGGTCTGCCAGGGACCTCAGCACAAGAACCCCGCGGTGCCCAACAACTGGTCGCTGCAGTTGCGGATCTGCGATGCTGGCGGCGGCGGCGTGGGTGTCACCAGCGGGTTGCCCGCGGCGACCGAGAAGAACACCTCGGTTTCCAGGGAGTCGGTTCGATGAGGAACACGAGCATGAAGCGGTCTTGGAACGGGACGATCGGTCGGGCGTTGCTGTTGGGAGCGACCATCATGGCGGTCGCCGGTGAGGAGTCACGTGCCGAGAACTGGCCGGGGTGGCGGGGACCGGACCGCAACGGCGTCAGCCGTGACACCGGGGTGCCGTTGAACTGGTCGGCCGATTCCAACGTCGCCTGGAAGACGCCTCTGCCCGGTTCCGGCATCTCGAACCCGGTCATCTTCGACGACCGGGTGTTCGTGACCGCCTCGGACGGCAAGAACCTGGTCAACCTGCACGTGATCTGCCTGGAACGTGACACCGGCCGGATCCGCTGGCACCAGCGGCTGTGGGGCACGGCACCGACGCGGTACCACGGCAACAAGAGCAGCATGGCGAGTCCATCGCCGGTGACCGACGGCCGCCACGTCTGGGCCTTTTTCGGTACCGGCGACGTGTTCTGTTTCGAGTCGGCCAGCGGCCGGATGATCTGGCACCGGTCACTCTCGGGGGAATACGGGGTGATCGAGAACCGGTTTGCGACGTCGAGTTCACCGTTGCTGTACCGTGACACGATTCTGCTGCAGGTTGATCACTACGGTGACAGCTACCTTGTGGCCCTGGACCGCAAGACCGGGTCCAACCGCTGGAAGGTCGACCGCCCGGGTCGCTGGTTGTCGTGGAGTTCACCCCAGTTGATCCGTCTGAAGGACGGACGTCACGAGTTGATCGTCTGCGGGTCCCAGCGGGTCGAGTCGTTCGATCCGGGGACGGGTCGGGCGTTGTGGACGGCCGGCGAGATGCGTCGCGAGTGCATCCCGACCCCGCTGTTCATCGACGGCAGGTTGTACGTGGTCAGTGGTCCGAGCGGTCCGTCGATGCGGATCCGCCCGGGTGGAACAGGCGACGTGACCAAGACGCACGTCGAGTGGAAGAACCCACGGGGGTCGCCGTTTGTGCCCTCGGCGATCGTCGTCGGCAAGAGGTACTACCTGGTGACCGACGGCGGGATCGCAACCTGCCTGGACACCGAGACGGGCAAGCCGGTGTGGCAGAAGCGGTTTGGCGGCGGTTTCACCGCCTCACCGGTTGCCGCCGGTGACCGGATCTACTGGGTCAACGAATCGGGAGTGACGCTGGTGATTCGCGGGGGGGGTGACCGTTACGAGGAACTGGCCAAGAACACGATCGGCGAAAGTGTCTTCGCGTCCCCGGCGATCTCGCAGGACCGGTTTTTCCTCAGGACCACCCGTCATCTGGTCTGCCTGAAGGGAGCCTCGGGGAAGTCACCGTGACGTCGTCAAGTCGTCTAGGCCCGCATCGGCCACCGCACTACAATCCCGCGCGACCAGCCTGGGGCGGGCGTGACGGTGCTGGAGGGCGGGATGCGACGACGCGTGATCGAGTGGCCGGGCCGTTTGCTGATGACGGTCTCGCTGCTGCTCCCGGGTTGCCTGGTCAGCCAGAACACCCGGATGCCTCAGTCGATGCCTCGGCATCCCAAGGCCGAGCGTCGCAGTTTCGAGTTCCACGATCCGTTTCCCAGCGCCGAGCTGGGTCCGGTGGGAGGTCCTCGGCCTCCGGGGATGACCCAGCCACGAACCGAAGCCCGGCGGGCGATGGAGCAGCGGGCCGCTCATGGTGGCATGCGGCCCCGTCCCTTCTGGCTGCCGTCCTGGCCGAATGTTGCTCCGGGGTCGAGTCTCCAGCCGGTGCTGCCGCAGGTCGTTCCCGACTGATCGCGGTGCTGGTCCTGGCCTGCACGCTGGGCCTGGAGAGCGGGGCCCGGGCCCAGTCGCGAACCCGTCCGCCGGCTGTCACTCGCGGGATGGTCACGCCCCAGGCCGACCGAGCCATCGCTTCGGGACTGGCTTTCCTCACGTCGCGACAGCATCCCGACGGGTCGTTCGGCACCGGGAAACAGTTTTCTCACAACGTCGCCGTCACCTCGCTCTCGGGGCTCGCCCTGTTGGCCGGGGGCCACACTCCCGGTCGTGGCCGCTACGGCGGCCAGGTCAGCCGGATCGTCGACATGTTGATCGAGTCGGCCCGGCCCAGCGGCTACATCATCAACGAACCCTATGTTTCGCACGGACCGATGTACGGCCACGGTTTCGCCACGCTGTTCCTGGCCGAGGTGCACGGGATGGAGACGCGGCCGCGGGTTCGTGCCCGTTTGCGGGAGGTGTTGAGTCGATCGGTCGACTTGATTGTCGGAGTTCAGAACGACGAGGGGGGGTGGCGGTACGAGCCACGACGGGCCGAGTACGCGGACCTGTCGATGACGGTCTGTCAGGTGATGGCGCTGCGGGCTGCGCGGAATGCCGGGATCGGGGTTCCGCGGGCGGCGATCGAGAAGTGCACCGGGTTCGTCCGGCGGTGCCAGAACGCTGACGGGGGTTTCCGCTACATGCCGGCGCGGCGCGAGAGCCTGTTTCCGGTGACGGCGGCCGGCCTGGTGGCTCTGTCCAGCGCGGGCATCTACGACGGACCCGAGGTTGAGCGAGGCTTGGCCTTCCTGTCGCGATTCGTGGCGACGCCCGGAACCGCCTCGCGGATTCCCGACCACTTTCTTTATGGACATTACTACGCCGTGCAGGCCGCCTGGCAGGCCGGTGGTGAGACCTGGTCGAAGTGGTATCCGGCGATTCGCGATCACCTGGTCTCGACCCAGCAGGCCGGCGGGGGTTGGCGAAACCGAACCTGCGACCATTACGGTACGGCGATGGCCCTGCTGATCCTGCAGGCTCCCAACAACTACCTGCCGATTTTCCATCGGTGAGGCGACCGCTGGCGTGAGGAGTGAGTGGATGCGGATGGCATCGAGACGTTTCGCCGGTGGACTGGCCGTTGTGGCCACCCTGGCGGGGATCGCGATGGCAGCCGATCGGGACCGGTTGCGTCAGCCCGGCGTACGGGTCGAGTTGATCGACGGCGAGCCGATCGAGGGGCAGCGGGTCGAGGTGGTTCGGGATGGACTGGTCGTGGGCGATCGCCGTGTTCCGACCGGGCGGGTGTTGCGGTGGGACCGGTTCGAAAACGATCCGACGACCGGAAAACCGAAGTCGGTTCCGAGGGCGGTCGGTCGGGACGAGGTGCTACTGGCCGGTGGCGATCGACTGATCTGCCGGGTGGTGTCGATGGACGACGAGCACCTGGTGGTCCGGTGGCGGTTGGTCGCGGACCAGTCGGATTGGCGAATTCCGCTGGAGCGGGTTCGGGCCGTGGTGTTGCGAGGGGCTCCGAAGAAGATCGTCCGTCGCAGCCTCTCCAGGGACCGTCGCCGACCTGTCGATGAACTGTGGCTGCGGGGCGGTGACCGCATGGCCGGTGAATTGAAGAGCCTCGGGGCCGAGGCGGTCGTGTTGGCGACCGAAGCCGGATCGCGACGTGTCGCCCGGGAATCGGTTGCGGTGCTGTCGATGAACCCCGAACTGCAGGTGGCGTCCAGGCGGGCACCGCGACATGTCCGAGTCGGGTTCGTGGATGGTTCGAGACTGACCGCCGCCTGGCCGAAAGCCGTCGCGGGCGGGTTGGTCCGGCTGGTGCTTGACGACCGAACCCGGCACGACGTCGCCGGGCGGTCGATCCGCAGCGTGCAGTACTTCGGCAGCCAGGCGGTGCGGTTGCCGGGGAAGAAGCCGCGTCAGGTGGTGCACACACCCTTCGTGGGGGCGGTGAGGCCGCCGGTGGTGGACGGATCGATCAGCGGCGGACCGCTGGTCGTTGCCGGACGCTGGACGGCCAGTGGACTGGGGATGACCAGCCGGACCCGCATGACCTGGACTCTCGATCGGCGACACCGCCGGTTTTGCGCACGGGTGGCGATCGACGATTCGGCCGACGGAGCCGGAGACGTGGTGTTTCGGGTCCTGGTGGATGGCCGAGCGGTATGGGCCAGCGGGCCGTTGACGGGCCGGGACCCGCCGAAGCGGGTGGGACCAATCGACCTGGAGGGAGCCGGGAGCCTGACGCTGGAGGTCGACTACGGACGTCGGGCCGACGTGGGCGACCACGCCGCGTGGCTGGACCCCCGGCTGCTGCCCGAATGAACCGGTTCCGTTCGGTTCACCTGTTGCGGGCGAACAGCGAACGCCGCAGCAGGGAGACCCGGCGGAGATCTTCGAACCGCCGCCGGTGCCCGGCGTCCTGGACCATGGCATAGAGGATCACGTTGACGCCGATGCGAACGGCATCGCGGGTGACGTAGCCGGCGCAGGCGACCGAGGATTGTCGCTGGAGGGCGCAGCTGAGGTCGTATCGGCTGTAGATCACGACGTAGCGGCCGTCGATCCTCAGGCCCTCGAGAAACGGTTCCCCCTCGCGGACCTCGGTGGCCAACGCCTTGGCTCCGCCGACCCCGGCCGGGACCACACGCCGCTTGACCTTGCGGATGTCATGTCCGATCTCCAGTCGGAACAGTTCGTGATCGACGGGGATCCGTTCGAGCGTGGCGTCGGGGTAGAGTTGTCCGACCATGCGACGGAAGCTGCTGTCGAACGGCTTGGATCCGCAGATGGCGTCGGCGAACAGCAGGCCGCCGTTGTCCAGGTACCGTCGCAGTTGCTTGGTTTCACCGGTCGCGAGATCGAAGCGGTTGCGACCGTGCATGAAGACGACGGGGTAGCGGAACAGGGCGGGGTCGGTGGCGGGGAGTTCGATCGTGCGGGTGGAGGCGGTACGGGGGAAGCTGCGGTTGACGGCCAGCAGCAGGTTGCGGACGGCCAGCGGCGCGTCGTTGTAGCCTCCGGTGTGACGCAGCTTGGGCACCTTCAGCAGCCCCCGTGCCACGCGGTCCTGGGCTCCGCCCTGATCGGCCAGTTCCTGCTGGTCGAGCTTGTTGGGGGGTTCACGGCCAGTCGCGTAGGCGATCACGTTCACGCCGATTTTCATCGCCCGGATGATCATCGTCTTCAACTCGAGCGGTCGATCCGGCGGGTCCTGTTTCATCCACTTGTTCCAGAGGCACGAGAGGTCCTCGGGGGTGAAGATGATCACCGTGCGGCAGCCGAAGTCGACCCCGTAGAGCTTGACGCTCTCGGGATCGGTGAACAGGTACTCGCTGCGGTAGACCGGGTGGCTGGGGGGCAGCGGTTTGAGCTGTGCTTCACCTCCGGGGTAGAGCCGCTTGACGAGTCCGAACATGCCGTCGTGGAAACCGGCCCCGTTGCAGCAGTTGACGGCGAACAGGAAGCCACCCTGGTCGAGGTATTTCCTGAGCATGCCGACCTGTGGGTCGCTGAGTTGCGGGACGTCGCGGCCGCTCATCATCTGCACCGATCCCTGCAGCAGGTCGCGGACCCCGCCGGCGCCCTGCAGGCGGTTGATGTCGACGACCTGCCAGGTCATCAGCTTGGGCCACTTGGGCAGCCCGGTGATGTGTTCGACAAGATTGCGGGCGTCGTCGCGGTGATGGTTCCAGTCGGCGTTGTTGCCGAACTGCAGCTTGTTGACCAGAACGGGCGAGAGTCCCTTCGAGAGGAACAGCAGTGCGAAACTGGTGGCGATCACCTCGTCGCTCTCGATCCCCGCCGATCTCCAGCTCCCCGTCCGCTGTTTCTGCCCGTTGATCAGGAACAGGGCGCCCTCGCGGTACCAGTCGTGGTTGCCGAAGAAGCGTCGTCCCGAGAGTCGTCCGGCCCGTTCCATGCCGTAGAGGTAGTACAGCAGCCAGCTGCGGCCGCCGGGGTTGCTGCCGACCGAGAAGTGCCGTCCCATCCAGGCCAGGGCCCGCTCGAGCTGTCGGTCCTCGGTGACCGCTTCACAGCAGCGGGGCCGCCCGTCGGGGTGGAAGTCCTTTTCGTCGCGGAGCATGCCGCTGGTGATCTGCAGCGTGGCGATGCCGGCGACGGTCATGCTGCCGCTGCTGCCCAGGTCGCCACCCCCGCCGGTGTAGGACCACCCTCCGTCACCGTTCTGAAACCTCAGCCAGTGCTTCCGTGTTTTTTCCCACACCCTGCGGTCGACCAGTGCCCCGGCGTAGGCGGCGTCGCGGAGTCCGAGGATGGCGAACTGGCCGTTGCTGCGGTCGCCGCCGCCGCCGCCGCCGCGGAACGAGTAGTCCCACAACCCGGCGTTGGGCCCGGCACCAATCTGTCCCTTCTGCAGCAGGTCAGCGAGTGTCTGGATGCGGCCCCGGTCGCGGCGTCCATCCTTGGCGGTGGCCAGGACACTGATCTTCAGAGCCACCTCGTAGGTTTCGTTCGGCTCCGCGTTCGGGCCGCGCAGGAACTCCAGTGCCCGCTGCACCGGTTCGTCCTCAATGGTCATCCCCGAGTTCAGCAGTGCCAGCAGCGCCAGGCTGGTGACCCCGACGGTGTTCTGGCGGCGGACTCGAGACGTCCACTTGCCGTCGGGATTCTGGAGTCCCAGCAGGAACTTCCGGGCCCGGTCAATCGAGCGGAGCACCGATTCGGCCGTCAACTCGGCCGCGGTCGCCGGCTCCGGAAGGACGGCGAGCGAGACGAGCAGCAATGAGACGGAGATCGACGGCAGTCTCGGCATGTCCTCGATTGACTCCTCGCGGGGCTGCTGTCCATGATGGTTCGGCGCGGCCGGGGGCCGACCGGGCGCCACCATCTTCCGGCGTCCCTGCGTCCCGGTCAACACGGGCTGCACTCACGGTTCCCCTTTCGACTCCCTTCTCGACTCCCCGTTCTCCATGCCCGACCAACGAGATTTTGACGACCTGCTCGAGAAATTCCGGCGTCATCGCGAGGTGATGAAGGAGGAACTGCACAAGGTGATCATCGGTCAGGACGCGGTGATCGACCAGATGCTGGCGGCGATCTTCACCGGGGGCCACTGCCTGCTGGTCGGCGTGCCGGGATTGGCCAAGACGTTGATCGTCAGCACGATTGCCCGCATTCTCGACGTCAAGTTCAAGCGGATCCAGTTCACACCCGACCTGATGCCCTCGGACATCACCGGCACCAACGTTCTCGACGAGACAGACAGTGGTCGTCGCGAGTTTCGTTTCGTACACGGGCCGGTCTTCACCAACGTGCTGTTGGCCGACGAGATCAACCGGACGCCACCCAAGACCCAGGCGGCGTTGTTGCAGGCGATGCAGGAACGCGAGGTGACGGTCGGACAGGAGACCTACCCGCTGCCCGACCCGTTCTTTGTGATCGCCACGCAGAACCCGATCGAACAGGAAGGGACCTATCCGCTGCCCGAGGCCCAGCTCGACCGGTTCATGTTCAACGTCCGGGTCGACTATCCCAACCTGGACGAGGAGCAGCGGATCCTGGCGGTGACCAGTTCCGGAGAAGAGGTGGAAACCCGCAAGGTGCTCTCGTCCAAGGCCATCGTCTTTCTGCAGCGCCAGATCAACCAGATCGAGGCGGGGTCGCTGACGATCAACTACGCGGCCCGGCTGGTGCGGGCGACGCGGCCGGGAGACGAGAGTGCGCCGGAGTTCGTCCGGCAACTGGTCGACTGGGGGGCGGGGCCGCGGGCCGGGCAGTTCCTGCTGGCCGGCGGCAAGGCGATGGCCGCGATGGCCGGTCGGCCGAGCGTGTCGATGGAGGACATCCGCCGCGTCGCCAACCCCGTGCTCCGCCACCGTATCTCGACCAACTTCCAGGCCCAGGCCGAGGGCATGACCAGCGACGACCTGGTCAGCCGGCTGATCAAGGAAGTTCCTGAACCGACAGTCGACAAGTACGACTGATCCGACACCTGGCCCGCCGATCGCCTCTCGAGATTCTCCTCACACCTCCACATCCCGCGATCCCCTCCATGCCCTCAGCCGAAGATTATCTCAAGCCCGAAGTCGTCCGCAGCGTGGCGCGGCTGGACCTGCGGGCGCGGTTCATCGTCGAGGGGTTCCTCAGTGGGCTCCACGCCAGCCCGTTCCACGGGTTTTCCGTCGAGTTCAGCGAACACCGCAGGTACGTCCAGGGAGACGACCCGAAGCTGATTGACTGGCTGGTCTACGCCAAGACCGACCGGTTCTACGTCAAGCAGTACCAGGCCGAGACGAACATCACCGGGTACCTGGTGATGGATCTCTCCGAGAGCATGGCCTACACGTTCCGGCAGGAGTTGACCAAGTTCGACTACTGCATCTGCCTGGCGGCAGCGTTGGCCTACCTGATGATCCACCAGCAGGACCCGGTGGGGTTGATCACCTTCGACGAGTCGATCCGTGCCAGCCTGCCTGCCCGGAGCAAGCGGGCCCAGTTGGCCAACATGCTCGCGTTGCTGGCCAAGGCGAAGCCAGGCGGTTTGACCGAGATCGGGGCCAACCTGTCGCGGATCGCGGCGATGATCCGCCACCGCAGCCTGTTGATGATCTTCAGTGACCTGCTGTCCGACCCCGATGCGGTGATCCGCGGCCTGCAGCAACTGCGTCACGCCGGCCACGACGTGATCCTCTTCCACGTGCTCGACGAGGCCGAGGTGACGTTCCCGTTTCGAGGGATGGTTGACCTGAAGGATCCAGAGAGTGACGAGTCGCTGGTACTGGACGCCGAGGGCATTCGCGGTGATTACCTCGAGACACTCGAGGCGTTGTGCGATCGCTACGAGAAGGAAAGCCTGTCGATGGGGGTCGACTACGTGCGGCTGGACACCAGCATGAGATTCGACCGGGCCCTGGTCGGATACCTCTCGCAACGGCGGGCGAGGTTCTAGGCGAAGAAATCGGTTCGGGGGCCGGCAGCGGAGTTCCCCAAGCGGGTCCGGGCCGGTCACGAACCCACACGACCGTCACGACCGTCACAACATCCTCGGTGGGAGTATCGGCCGAACGCGGGTGCGTCTTGCACGTCCGCGGAGTGGCTCGTAGAGTTCAGGACAGTCCGGCTCGGTCGGTCTGCCCGGACGGCTTTTCTCCAACGAACGTGCCGTTCCGGGCGTAAACGTGGACGGGATCTTTGGACCCGCTCATTCTCATCCTCCACCACCGCGGACACCTGCGATGGACACCAACGAAGCGGTCACCAACGAAACGATTCCGGAATCGGACGAGAGTCCGGAGGTGGTCGAGTCGGACACGCCGGCGGCTCCCGGAGCCGACGAGCCGGTCATCAAGATCCGCAATCTCTCGAAGATCTACCGTGATTTCTGGGGCCGTCCCAAGGTCCAGGCTCTCAATTCTCTTTCGCTCGACGTCCACAAGGGCGAGGTCTTCGGGCTGCTGGGCCCCAACGGCTCGGGCAAGACGACCACGATGAAACTCCTGCTGGGGCTGCTGTTTCCCTCCGGCGGTGACATCACGATCCTGGGCGAGTTGCCGACCAACGTCGAAAAGAACGAGCGGATCGGGTACCTGCCCGAGGAGTCCTACCTCTACCGATTCCTCAACGCCGGTGAGACACTCGACTTCTACGGCCGGCTGTTCAACATGAGCAAGTCCGATCGTCGTGAGCGGGTCGACCGCTACATCGAAATGGTGGGCCTGACCCACGCGCGGCATCGCCAGTTGAAGGAGTATTCCAAGGGCATGACCCGCCGCATCGGGCTGGCCCAGGCCCTGATCAACGACCCCGACCTCGTGTTGCTCGACGAGCCCACCACCGGTCTGGATCCGCTGGGCACCCGTGACATGAAGGACCTGATCCTGAAGTTGCGGGACGAGGGCAAGACGGTGGTGATGTGCAGCCACCTGCTGGCCGACGTGCAGGACGTCTGCGACCGCATCGCGATCCTCTACGAAGGGGAACTCAAGCAACTGGGCCGTGTCGAGGATCTGCTGACCGAGCAGGGCCGGACTCGGTTGATGACTTCCAAGCTCGACGACGCGACGGTGGCCGAAGTCCGCGAGGTGATCGAGCGGCACGGTGCGAGCATCGAGACGATAGACCACCCCACCAGCACGCTCGAGGAGCTGTTCCTGCGAACTGTCGAGGAAAGTCGAGAGCGGCCGGGGCGGCGGTTTGTCCCCGAGGATGTCCCGGCGTCCGACGAGGAGCCGGCAGTGAGCGAATCCGAGTGACCCGAGGAGGTGTCGCGGCCGTACCGGCCGCGGCATGCACAACGAGTTCCCGATGTCGATTGAAACCCAACCATTCGATTTTCTGGATGCCACAGGCCAGTGGGCGTTCGCGGTCACCGCGTTCCTGGTGCTGCTGATCTGTGGTGCCTCCGGACTGGCCACGATGACCCACGGGGTCAAGGGCCCCCTGCTGGTGCTCCGCTGGATCCCCCGCTTTCCCGCCGACCTGATCCGGCTCTCCCCGCGACGCGTCTTTGCCATCGCGCAGTTGACCTTTCGCGAGGCGATTCGCCGCAAGGCGCTGGTGGTTTTCGGGATGTTCGCCCTGCTGTTCATGTTCGGCAGCTGGTTCATGGACAACCCGAACGAGCGAATGGAACTGCAGGTCAAGAACTACATCAGCTTCGTGTTGACGGCGATCACCTGGCTGCTGCTGCCGGTGGTGCTGTTGCTCTCGTGCTGGGGCCTGCCCGAGGATATCCGCAACCGGTCGCTGCACACGGTGGTGACCAAGCCGGTACGCAAGACCGAGATCGTCATCGGCCGGATGCTGGGGTTCGCGTCGTTGATGACCATCCTGGTGGTGATCATGGGAGTGTCCGGCTACGTCTGGATCGACCGCGAGGTGGCCTTCAACCTCACCGTCTACTCGGAGACGATTGATGTGGACGGCGAGGAAACCCTGGTCGAATACGTTGACGAGGACGAGGGAGTCATCGTGCGGGTGACGGCCGGCGACGCACCGACACAGGTGACGGCCGCGACCAGCCGATCTGCTCTGAGGCAGGACAACCCCGACCTGTACGCCCTGACCGAACGGGCTCGAATTCAGGCCCTCGGTCGCCATCTCGTCGCCAAGCGTCCCGTCCTCGGGACGATCAGCTTCAAGGGCAATGACGGCAAACCGACCGAACGGGGCGTGAACACCGGCGACATCTGGGAATACCGGACCTACATCGCCGGTGGAACGAATTGGCGGGCGATCTTCGACTTCGAGAACATCGGGTCGGAGATCGCCAAGGACGGGCTGGCGCTGGAGAGCAGTTTCGAGGCCTTTCGGACTCACAAGGGAGATGACATCCGGGAGAGTCTGCTGCTGCAGTTCTCGTTGGTGAAAGTCCGTCGCAGTGTCTTCCGCGATGCCAACGAAAACGTCGTGTCGGCGACGGCGGTGAGGAAATCCCGGGATGACGAGAATGCGTTCGAGGCGACCGTCGACGGAGAGAATGTGACGGTCAGCCGGTTCCCGGTGGCCGCGCGGGATGTCGAGGTCCGCAACAACAGCTACGTGCTGATCGGCGACCCCGAGGTGGTGGTGTTGGTCGAGGAGGAAATCCGGGCGCCGTTGTCGAGCTTCAATATCTCCGAGTTCGGAGAGAACATCACCGTGCTCAAGCCCCAGATCACCTTCTACGACCAGGAGAGTGGCGAGCGGAAGCAGCTCGCACTGGTCGACGACCTGGTCAATGACCAGGGTGAGCTGCGGGTCGAGGTCGCCTGTCTCGATTCGGGCCAGTACCTCGGCATGGCCCAACGGGACCTCTTTGTCCGCCTTCCCAGCAACAGTTTCGCGGTCGGCTTTTCCAAGGCCATCTGCGGCGTCTGGATGATGCTCTGCCTGATCGTCGTCCTCGGTGTCACCGCCAGCTGCTTCCTCAAGGGACCCATCGCCTCGCTGTTGACCTTCGTGATGCTGTTGGTCGGGCAGGGCTTCATGCCGTTCCTCGAGAAGATCGTGGGTGGCGAGGTCGAGGGGGGTGGTCCGCTCGAGTCGATCATCCGGATCGTGCGGCAGATCAACATCATCGACCAGTTGCCCGAGAACACGTTTTACTCGACCATCAAGGGGATCGACGGTTTCCTCAACCAGGGCCTGTTCATCGTCAAGAACATCGTGCCCGACTTCCGCAACTTCCAGATGGACACCTACGTGGCCAACGGGTTTGATGTCCCCTGGTCTCAGGCGATGGCCCCCTCGATCGGCGTCACACTGGCCTATCTGATCCCGTGCCTGATCGTCGCCTACTACAGCCTTTCGCTGAGGGAGCTCGAGCACAAATGAACCGACTCTCTACGCGTCAGCGCAAGCTGGTCTATTTTGTTGCCATCCTGCTGCTGCTGATCCCGATCTTCGTCCTCGGTCGACCTGCCAGCCGAAGCAGCGGGGGCGGTGTGCTGGCTGAGTTGCGTCGGCCCCAGGGCCAGAAACTCGGGCTCTCCGAACACAACCTCGGACGGGTCGATCCGACCAGTGCGGCGATGAACCTGGTGCTGCTGGGCATGCGGGGCGTTGCCGTCAACCTGCTGTGGATGGATTACATCAAGCAGCAGGAAACCAAGAACTGGGCCCAGGTGAGGTCGACGACCGAGTCGATCACGATGCTGCAACCGCACTACCTGCAGATCTGGAGGTACCACGGCTGGAACTTGGCCTACAACGTCGCTGCCGAATGGGACGATGTCCGTGACCGTTACTACTGGATCAAGGAGGGGGCCAAGTTCATCAGAGACGGGACCGATCACAACCGGTTCTCTCCCGAGTTGAACTACGAGATCGGGCGGATCTTGGGACAGAAGATGGGGATTGCCGACGAGTGGCGGGTCTATCGCAAGTTCTTCAACCCCGATGGACGCCAGTACGAAGGCATTCCCGAGAACGAAAAGGGCGATCCCGATCCGCGGTATCGCGGGGGAGTCGATCCCGAGTTGAACCCGGATCGCCTGGACAACTACCTGGCCGCTCAGAGGTACTACCAGGTTGCCAACGACCTCGAGGGCCGGGGATTTCAGCAGCACCTGATGATGCGGCACATCTTCCGACAGTACCCCTATCGCTGTCGGCTCGACAACAACGGGGTGCTCAACAAGGAGGGCTACTTTGGCGACTTTGTGATCGGCGAATGGGCCCAGGCCGAGAAGGACTGGATCGACGGCTATGGCCAGGAACGGTTCGACACCGGCGAGGGGTTCCAGATCAATCTCGAGTTGCCCAGCGAGTCTCACTATTCCGAGTTGGCCCAGTCCCAGAGCGTCGAAGTGGGGCAGGTGCGGAGGATGGTCCGCAGCTTCCAGAACGTGGTCAATTACCGCTACTGGCGGACCCGGTCGTTGTCGGAATCCGAACCCGCCACCGCCGCGGCCCACAAGATGCTGTTCGAAGGCGAAGAACTGTTCAAGACGAACGAACTGACCAAGGCCCGCACGATGCTGGTCGAAGGGCTTGATCGGCTCGATGAAGTGCTCTCCAAGTATGAGGATCTGATCACCGAGGACCTGACTGTCGAGGAGGCGCTGTGGGGCCTGCTGCTGATCAAGAAGATCGACGAACTACTCGAGAAACCCCCCACCGATGACCTGCCGTTGACCGGACTGTGGAACCGGTACCTCAACGACAAGGTGCCGACGCTGCAATTCAATTTCAACCGGCGATTTGGTGGCCTCTAGGCACGTTGACATGCCGTTCTCCTCGCGCTAAACTCGCCGCTTTCAACCATCGTTCCGAAGCGGGAGTGGGTAAGCGCGATGAAACTTGCGAAGTCGATCGGCCGATCTCCTCGAGTCCTGGTTCTTCTCGCCTTGGCACTCCTCTGGTTCCCCTTGGCCAACAGCTTTGCCCAGGAGAAATCTGACGGGGACAAGCCGGCTGATGTTGAGCAGGCTGATGATGAGCAGGCGGATGATGAGCAGGCGGATGATGAGCAGGCGGATGCCAATTCGGCCGGTGACAGCGGTGGTGAAGGCGACGAGTCCTTCAAGGCGACGGCCTTCAACTACTGGCTGATCACGACCATCGGCTCGATCGTGGCGTTGATCTATGCCCGCTACTTCTACACCTGGATGATGAAGCAGGATGAGGGCAACGAGAAGATGGTCGAGATCGCCCAGGCGGTCCGCGACGGAGCCGATGCCTACCTGAAGCGACAGTACAAGGTGGTCGGCATCTTCTTTGTGGTCGCCTGCTTGGCGTTGATGTTCGTGTCGTTCGTGCTGGGAGCCCAGCATCCGCTGGTGCCGTTCGCGTTCCTGACCGGTGGATTCTTCAGTGGCCTGGCGGGTTGGTTTGGGATGAAGACGGCCACCTGGGCCAGTTCCCGCACCACGCAGGGTGCCATGAATTCTCTCAACGAGGGCCTGCAGGTGGCCTTCCGCAGCGGGGCCGTGATGGGCCTGACCGTCGTCGGACTGGGCCTGCTGGACATCTGCCTTTGGTTCGGTGCTCTCTACTTCCTGTTCGAGGGCTCGATGTCCCTGGCCGAGATCACCGTGACAATGCTCTGCTTCGGCATGGGAGCCAGTGCCCAGGCGTTGTTTGCTCGAGTCGGCGGCGGCATCTTCACCAAGGCGGCCGATGTGGGTGCCGATTTGGTCGGCAAGATCGAGGCGGGGATTCCCGAAGATGATCCGAGGAACCCGGCGACGATCGCCGACAACGTTGGTGACAACGTCGGCGACGTGGCCGGCATGGGTGCCGACCTGTACGAATCGTACTGTGGCTCGATCCTGGCCAGTGCCGCGCTGGGCGTGGCCGCATTCCACCACCAGGGTGAAGCCGT
This sequence comes from Planctomycetota bacterium, assembly GCA_963582065.1. GTDB lineage: Bacteria > Planctomycetota > Planctomycetia > Planctomycetales > Planctomycetaceae > UBA8437. Next base: position 18,126 of record CAUZRQ010000077.1, read on the forward strand.
CCAGGTCAACGCCCTGTTGTTTCCGATGATGCTGGCCGCCGCGGGGATCGTCTTTTCGATCTGGGGAGTGTTCCTGGTCAAGACCGAGGAAGACACCACCCAGAAGAACCTGCTCAAGGCGCTGGGCAAGGGCATCAACTACAGCAGCATCGCCGTGGCCGTTGCCGCCTTTTTTCTGGCCCGGTTGCTGCTGCCCGATACCCCGTTTCTGTTCATGTCCGTCAGCGTCGGACTGCTCGCCGGCTGGCTGATTGGCTGGTGGACCGAGTATTGCACCAGCGACGAGTACGCTCCGACCCAGGCCATCGCCAAGCAGGCGGAGAGTGGCCCGGCGACGCTCATCATCGCCGGTGTTGCCGAGGGACTCTACAGTGTCTGGGTGCCGATCGTCGTGATCAGTGCGGCCATCCTGCTGGCCTTCGGATTCAGTACCGGCTGGGCTTTCGGCGACGCCGACAAGTTCGCCCTGGGACTCTACGGCGTCGGCCTGGGGGCGGTCGGCATGCTCAGTACGCTCGGCCTGACGCTGGCCACTGATGCTTACGGTCCGATTGCCGACAACGCGGGTGGCAACGCCCAAATGGCCGATCTGGATCCGATCGTTCGCGAGCGAACCGATGCCCTGGACAGCCTGGGCAACACGACCGCCGCCACCGGCAAGGGTTTCGCCATCGGCTCGGCCGCCCTGACCGCGCTGGCCCTGCTGGCCGCCTACGTTGAAGAGGTCCGGGTTGGTTACGACCGTTGGGCAAAGAGCGAAGTGGTCGAGCTTGACGAGGGAACGGTGGTCAAGCTGAACAAACGCGCGTTGGTCGTCAAGCACGGTGACTCCGCCAAGACCTATCTCGTGATGCCGGCGGGAGCCGCCCAGCAGAGCAAGGACTTTGTCGCCAAGGTCAAGGCAGTTGATGCCGGGGGAGAAGTTGTCGACGCCGACGTGGAGGCGCTGATCACGGCGGGCCTTCTGGTCAACAACCAAACCGCGACCATTCCCGATTTCGTCCGGCTCTACGACGTTACGATCATGAACCCCGCCGTGTTGATCGGCATGTTCATGGGAGTGATGCTGGCGTTCGTCTTCTGCGCGATGACGATGAAGGCTGTCGGCCGGGCCGCCGACGGGATGGTCCAGGAAGTGCGGCGGCAGTTCGCCGAAAACCCCGGGATCCTCGACGGAAGCGTCAAGCCCGACTACGCCAACTGCGTGTCGATCAGCACCATAGCGGCTCAGAGGGAGATGATCCTTCCGTCGCTGCTGGGGCTGATCGTGCCGATCGTCGTCGGCCTGGTACTGGGCGTCGGCGGCGTCATGGGCATGCTCGCCGGTGGACTCACCTCCGGCTTCGCCGTGGCCATCTTCATGGCCAACGCGGGCGGGGCCTGGGACAACGCCAAGAAGTATATCGAGGCGGGGAACTTCGGCGGCAAGGGTTCGGATGCCCACACGGCCGGGGTCGTCGGCGACACCGTCGGTGATCCGTTCAAGGACACCAGCGGACCCAGCCTCAACATCCTGATCAAATTGATGAGCATGGTGTCGGTCGTCTTCGCCGGACTGATCGTCCAGTACGCTCTCGAATTGTTCTAGGTCGGACCGTGGTCGACGACGTGACCAGCACCACCGTGGGAGGCACGGACGCCACGACCCGACCGACCCGGCACCGACAGGCCTGCCAGGCTGCGCGGATCGCCGACGATTACCGCAGTCGCGATGTCGTCGTGCTCGACCTGACCGGCATCACACCCATCGTCGATTACTTCGTCGTCGCAACCGGCACCAGTCGTCGGCAGATATACGCGGTGGCCGATGAGATCAGCCGGGTGTTCAAAGAGGCCGGGGACACCCGGTTGGGGATCGAAGGTTATGACAACGATTCGAACTGGACCCTGGTCGATTTCGGGGACATCGTCGTGCACTTGCAGGATGCAGAAGCCCGCGCGCTTTACGACCTCGATCACCTTTGGGCCGATGCCCCTCGCGTCGACTGGCAAGTGGCCGCAGCCGACACCGCAGCCGACACCGCAGCCGACACCGCAGCCGACACCGCAATTCCGACAAACGACCCGGGTTCGGATACGGCATGAACCTCCTCGCCGAACTCCGACGTCGCTTTCACCAGGCACTCGACGGACTCTGCGACGACCCATCCGAATACACCTCGATGGTTCGTCCCGCCCAGGACGCTCGCTTCGGCGACTTCCAGGCCAACTGTGCCATGCCGCTGGGAAAGGTCACCGGCAAGAACCCTCGCGAGGTCGCCGGGGACCTGGTCGATCGGCTCGATGTCGGTGAGTTGTGCGATCCGCCCGAGATCGCCGGGCCGGGATTCATCAACCTGCGGATCCGTGACGACTGGTTGGTGGCCGAGACGTCGAGGATGCTGTCCGATCCCAGGCTGGGCCATCACGCCGTCGAGACACCTCGGCATGTGGTCATCGACTTTTCGAGCCCGAACGTCGCCAAGCCGATGCATGTCGGTCATCTTCGCAGCACGGTCATCGGCGACGCGCTGACCCGGGTGTTCCGGTTCCAGGGCCACCGGGTCACCGCCGACAACCACGTGGGGGACTGGGGCACCCAGTTCGGGATGATCATCCAGGGGTACCGCAACTTCCTGGATCCCGCGGCCTATTCCGCCGACCCCGTGGCAGAACTCTCGCGACTCTACCGACTGGTCAACCGTATCGCCGGTTACCACGACAAGCGGACGGCGTTGCCGGGAAACCTCGAGCGGCTCGAGAATCGCCGCAGGGAGTTGGAGGCACTCGAGGCAGCCATTGCCGAGGGCGACAAGTCGAAGAAGGGCGAGGCGAAGAAACTGCGGGGCGAGGTGGCGGGACTGGCCGAATCGGTGTCGTCGGACGAGGCGGAGCTGTCGGCCGTCGAGGCGGATGCCGAACTGGCGGCTGTTGCGGCAGATCATCCGGACATCACCGAGGCGTCACGGACGGAGACCGCCAAGCTGCACGCCGGCGACGCCGAGAACCGTGCGTTGTGGGCAGAATTCCTGCCGCCGTGCCGGGAGGTGATGGAGAGTGTCTACCGCCGTCTGGGGATCACCTTCGATCTCACGCTTGGAGAAAGCCACTACCACCCGATGCTGGCCGATGTCGTCGCGAGCCTTCAACAGCAGGGCCTGGCCTCCAACAGCGAGGGCGCCGTGTGTGTCTTCATCGAGGGCAACGACGCCCCGTTCATCGTCCAGAAGACCGACGGCGCTTTCACCTACGCCACCACCGACCTGGCGACTATCCGGTATCGTGCCGAGGAGCTCGATGCCGACGAGATGCTCTACGTGGTCGATGCCAGGCAGGGAGAACATTTTCGGTTGCTGTTTGAAACCGCCCGGCAATGGGGGCATTCCGATACAAAGTTCGCTCATGTCAGCTTCGGCACCGTGCTGGGCGACGACCGCCGCCCGTTCCAGACCCGTTCGGGTGACACCGTGGGGCTGGAGAGCCTGCTCGATGAAGCGGTGGCGCGGGCACGCAGGATTGTCGACGAGAACGATGACGGGAAGCCGGACGGACCCGAACTGGACGAGTCGACCCGGGCGGCGGTGGCCGAGACGGTCGGGTTGGGCGGCATCAAGTACGCCGACCTGCATCACAACCGCGAGAGCGACTACCAGTTCAGCTGGGACAAGATGTTGGCCACCAACGGCGACTCGGCCACCTACATGCAGTACGCCTGCGCCCGGATCCTGGGGATTTTCCGGCGGGGTGAGATCGACCGCGAGTCATTGCGGGCCGAGGGGCCGGCGATCGTGCTCGAGGACGACGCCGAGCGGGCCCTGGCGATGGCGCTGAATCGCTTCGCCGATGCGGTGGACATCACCGTTGTCGAACGTCGGCCGAACGTCCTGACCGGGTACCTGTTCGAAACCGCCAACACGTTCTCGACCTTCTACAACAGCTGCTCGGTGCTCAAGGAAGCAGACCCCGCGAGACGGGCGAGCCGGTTGGCGCTGTGCGACCTGGCCGCACGGGTCTTTGAGACCGGACTCGAACTGCTGGGCATCACCACCTGCGAACAGATGTGACGATCCCGCGGTGAAGTCCGTCAGGGGGAAACCGGGTCGGAGTCGGACCGGCGTCCGAAGATCATGCGGCCGGCGCTGTTCTGCAGCACGCTGGTCACGACCACATCGATCTCCTTGCCGATCAACTCGGCGGTCTGTTCACAGACGACCATCGTGCCGTCGTCGAGGAACCCGACCCCCTGTCCGGCCGTCTCGCCCTCCTTGGTGATCTTCGTCTTCAGCAGGTCGCCGGGGACGAATCGGGGTTTCAGGGCATTGGAGACGTCGTTGAGGTTGATCGCTGTCACTCCCTGCAGAGTGGCGACCTTGTTGAGGTTGAAGTCGTTGGTGACGATGCCGCCGCCGAGTTCGCTGGCGAGTTCGACCAGCCGCTGGTCGTTGGTCAGATCCATGCGTTCGATGTTCGTCCCGCGGTAGACGGTCACTTCGATATGAGCGCTCTTCTGCAGCTTGTCGAGCACATCGAGTCCCCGTCGGCCCCGGATACGACGGTTCTTGTCGTTGCTGTCGGCGATGTCCTGGACCTCCTTGAGAATGAAGGAGGGGACGATCAGCTGCGATTCGATGATCTGTGTCTCGGCCACGTCGGCGATCCGCCCGTCGATCAGCGCGCTGCTGTCGAGCACCAGCGGCCGGCTCCCCTTGAGCTCACGTGAGAACTCGACGTAAGGGATCACGAACCGGAAATCGTCCTTGGTCTGCAGCAGGAACGAGATGCTGACGTAGCTGAGGATCAGCGGGGTGAGCAACTCGATGAGGAACATCACGTTGAGTCCCGAACTGGTCGCATCGCCGGTGACATTGAGGGATTTGAGTTGCTCCCGGACTGGTTCGAGAGCCTGGATCAGCAGGTAGCTGAGCAGTGCTCCGACAAGCAGCCCGAAGTAGATCGACGAAAGCACCTCGATCCGCTTCCGCTTGATCAAGACGTCGATCAGCGTGAACAACTGGGTCACGGCCAACAGGCCGACCCACAGCAGCAGGGCCGCATAGTAGGGGAGATCGAAAGTGTCCTGGCGGATGTAGGTCGCCAGCGCCCCGGCACAAACCAGAAAATACAGGGCTCGGACAATAAAAATCAGCATGATGCGTGTTGCCACGACCTGTGGAATGTGTCGGTGGGCAGCCTTGTCGAGATTGTCACGAGGTCGCCGGGGAGATTCATGATAGGCGGCAATCGGGCCGAATTCCACCGGCCCGATCAGTCGGCGGACTTCTCGGCAACCAGCAGTCCGTAGAGCGATTCCAGCGACTGGGGAATCACGTTGGCGTTGCCGATGACCGACATGAAGTTCGTGTCGCCGTTCCAGCGGGGAACGATATGCCAGTGCAGGTGGCCGGGCAGCCCGGCCCCGGCGACCTGGCCGATGTTGAGTCCGATGTTGAATCCGTCTGGCGACATCGTCTCGCGCAACAGCCCGGTCCACCGCTTGAGTTCTCGCATGCACTCGGCCAGTCCTTCGACCGAGACGTTCTCGAGATCACTGACGTGTTCGAGTGGAGCGACCAGCAAGTGTCCGTTGTTGTAGGGGAACCGGTTGAGCAGGCTGATGGTCCGTTCGCCCCGTCCGATCACCAGGTTCTGAGCGTCCTCGGACGGATCGGCGTCGCGGTACCGGCACAGGAAACACCCCTCGTCCCGGTCGGTGGACTTGACGTAGTCGAGTCGCCAGGGGGCCCAGAGCGGTGTCTGGTCGGTCATGAGGTCTCGTCTCCGTCGTCTCCGTCGTCGACATCGTCGTCCCCCTCGGCGGGACTTGCCGTTTCATCCGCTTCGACATTCTGGACATCATCCACCGGGTCATCGGACTTCTCGATCTTGTTGCCCCGCAGCCAACCCGTCACCTTGCTGAATCCCCATCCGATCGCCCGGCCATTGAACACCGCTTCGGTCCAGGTCTCGCGATCGATCGAGAAGTTGGACCAGACGGCTTCGATGTACGGTTCGCTGGTGTCCCGGAGCGACCTGTAGAAACCGTGTTTCCGAATCGTGACCATCGATTCGATGTAGTGGCTGATGACCTTGCGATTGAGCAGTCCGCCGACGACCTGGACTCCGGTCAGTGCGCCTTGCCCGACGGTGCTGATCTTCTGCAGGGTCAGCATGGTGACGGCACCCGAGACGCCCAGCAGGCCGACATTCTCTTCCCCGGCCACCTGTTTCATCTCGCTCCAGAGCGCCTCGAGTTCGTTCTCGGGGATCACGCTCGTGATGTCGGCTCCGTCGAGCGCGGCCCGGGTGGCCTCGAGGGTGGCCCTGAGATCCTTGACCGATAGCGGTGGCGTGTCGAACAGTCCGGCCGCCTCC
>CAUZRQ010000078.1:0-24416 GCA_963582065.1 Planctomycetota bacterium
GGTCGGTTTCCGGGCAACTTCGGTGTTTGTTGGTCTATTTCCACGTGGTCGTCCGGCCGGTTCACATCATGCCGGGCATCCCACCCATGCCGCCACCCATGCCGCCGCCCATGCCGCCGCCCATGCCCGGCATGCCGCCGCCCATCCCACCCATGCCGCCCATGTCGTGGTGATGGTCGTCGTGGTGGTCGTCCTCTTCCTCGGTCGGTTCTTCGACGACAATCGCATCGGTCGTCAGCAGCAATCCGGCAACGCTGGCGGCGTTCTGGAGAGCCGAGCGGACGACCTTTGTCGGATCGATGACCCCGAACTCGATCATGTCGCCGTACTTATCGTTCAGGGCGTCGTAACCGTAGTTGGCCTGCCTGCTCTTGAGGATTCGGCTGGCGACGACGGCTCCGTCCTGGCCGGCGTTTTCGGCTATGGTCCGCACGGGCATCGAGAGCACCTCGAGGATCAACTGGGCGCCGTACTGTTCGTCGCCGTCGAGCTCGAGTTTCTCGACCGCCTTGTGGCACCGCAGCAACGCGACCCCGCCGCCGGGCACGATGCCCTCGTCGATCGCGGCACGCGTGGCGGACAGGGCATCGTCGATCAGGTCCTTGCGTTCCTTCATGGCCGTCTCGGTGGCGGCCCCGACGTTGATCTGGGCCACACCGCCGGCGAGCTTGGCCAGTCGCTCCTGCAGCTTCTCGACGTCGTACTCGCTCTCGGTGACCTCGATCTCCTGTCGGATCTGCTCGGCCCGGCCGTCGATCTCGGTCTTGTTGCCGGCGCCCTTGACCACCGTGGTGTTCTCGGCGTCGATGATGATCTTGCCGACAGTGCCCAGTTGATCGACGGTGACGTTTTCGAGCTTGATGCCGAGATCCTTGAAGATGGCCTGTCCGCCGGTCAACACGGCGATGTCTTCCATCTGGGCCTTGCGGCGGTCGCCGTAGCCGGGGGCCTTGACGGCGGCGATCTTGAGGATGCCGCGGAGCTTGTTGACGACCAGTGTCGCCAGCGCCTCGCCCTCGACATCCTCGGCAATGATCAGCAGGGGCTGTCCTGATTCGGAGATCGTTTCGAGTAGCGGCACCAGGTCCTTGGCGTTGCTGATCTTCTCTTCCCAGATCAGGACCCGGCAGTTCTCCAGTACACAGACCTGCTCATCCTCGTCGGTGACGAAGTGAGGCGAGAGGTATCCGCGTTCGAACTGCATGCCCTCGACCAGGTCGACCTCGGTGTTGATCTGGCGGCCTTCCTCGACGGTGATCACACCGTCGTTGCCGACCTTCAGCAGGGCGTCGGCCAGGATTTTGCCGATTTCGGGGTCGTTGTTTCCGGCGATCATGGCCACCGTGGCGATCGCCTTCTTGTCGTTGGACTTCACCGGGGTGGCCATCTTGCCGAGTTGCTCGATGCAGACTTCGACGGCCTTGTGGACGCCGCGAGACATCGCCATGGCGTCGGCGCCGGCGGCGATGTACTTCAGCCCCGACTGGTAGATGGCTTCGGCGAGTAACGTGGCGGTGGTGGTCCCGTCGCCGGCGACGTCGCTGGTCTTCGAAGCAACCTCCTTGACCAGTTGGACCCCCATGTTTTCGAAGGGGTCCTCCATCTCGATGTCTTCGGCGACGGTCACGCCGTCCTTGGTCACCTTGGGGGCGCCCCAGCCCTTGTCGAGCACGGCGTTGCGGCCACGGGGCCCCAAGGTGCTCTTGACGGCCCGGGACAACTTCGACACCCCAGCCAGCAGGCTCTTGCGGGCGTCCTCATCAAATTTCAACAACTTCGGCACGGTTTGCTCCTCACGCTTCCGCTGTCAGGCTCTTCAGAATGCAAATCACACGTGGAGGTTTTGCAATCGTCGTGCCAAAAGGACCCGTGACGACGCAAGACCCTCTATTGAGAGAGGTTAGGCCCAAACTGTCAAGTCACCGTGAAGAGCTGGAAATCTGCCAAGTTGGCAGTCTTGGAGACTTGTCATGCCACAGCGACCGGTCGGAAGGTCGATAGAGACCAATTCGGTAGCGGCCCCTCAACCACCACTCCCCGAAGAGCCGGTACCGGCAGCCGACTCCAGGCGGACTGGAAACCCGACCGAACGTTGACCGGTCCAACGGCGTTGCTAGAATCGTGGCCTGTCCCCGGGATGTAGCTCAGCCTGGCAGAGCGCTGCGTTCGGGACGCAGAGGTCGCAGGTTCAAATCCTGTCATCCCGACTCGAAAACGCAATGGCTCGTCACAACTGGATTGTGGCGAGCCATTTAATTGCTTGACGCCTGCAGCGTGATTCATCACCGGGTCCGGACAGGCCACCGGATTCAAACGAGGTGCCGGAGACGGGGTTCTTGCCGAAAGGAACCTGACATACACTGGCGGCCCTCCCTATCGGCCGGATCCGTCGAAATCGCCCAGTTGCCCCGTGAATCTCTCGCCGCGGCTGCGGTTAGGAACGTGTGATGTCAACCAGCACCGTTCGATCCGAAAACGTCGAGTTCGAATTCGAGGGTCAGAAGATACTCGCTCGACCCGGTCAGAGCATCGCAGCGGCGTTGTGGGCGACTCAGCAGACCGCCTTGAGGACGACCGCCAGGGATGCGGCACCCCGCGGGTATTTCTGCGGGATGGGCATCTGCTTCGACTGCCTGGTCACCGTCGACGGCCGCCCCAACTGCCAGGCCTGCCTGGTGCCGGCTGCCGACGGCATGGTGGTGACGCATCAATACGGAAACGGAGCGGATCCCGAACCGACCGGGGGCGGGAGATGAGCAGCAACCCGCAGGCCACCGGACGTGCCGCCGCAGAGACTCCACGGCTGGTCGTCGTCGGAGCCGGTCCCGCCGGCATGGCCACGGCGATCACGCTGGCCGAACGCGGCCTGTCCGTCACCGTGGTCGACCAGAACCCGCACCCGGGTGGACAGATCTACCGTTTCCCCGCCGTCACTCCGAAAACCCCTCAGACTCCCGAACGCGGGGCGATGCTGCGGCAGCACCTGGCCGAGCACAGCGAACGGATCACGGTCCTCCCGGAACACAACCTGGTGGACATCCACCCGGGTCCCCGCCTGAGCCTGTGCGGACCCGACGGGTTCCGGATCGTCGAGGCCGACCACCTGGTGCTGGCACCGGGGGCCTACGAATACGTGCCGCCGTTTCCCGGGTGGACCCTGCCGGGGGTGATCACCCCCGGGGCCGCCCAGCAACTGGTCAAATCGCAGGGCGTGGCCCCGGGCCGGCGGGTGCTGCTGGCCGGCACCGGCCCGTTCCTGCTGGTGGTGGCACTGGCGCTGCACGAGGTGGGTGTGCAGGTGGCGGGCATCATCGACACGCTGAGACGGCGTGACGCCTTCTGGCAGTTGCCCTCCCTGCTGGCCGACGGCAAGTTGTTGAAACAGGGGTTCGACTACGTCGCCGGTGTCAGCAAGGCGGGCATCCCGTTGATGACCGGTCACATCGTCACCCGCGCCGAGGGCCACGGACGGCTCGAGCAGGTGGTCGTGGCGCCCTGCGACGGGGACTGGGTTCCTGATCACAACCGCTCGCGTCCCGTCGTTGTCGACACGCTGTGTGTCGGCTACGGCTTCGTGCCGCGCGTGGACCTGGCCCAGCTTGCCGGCTGTGAACTGGCCCCCACCAATCTGCCGGGCGGATGGATTCCCGTGACCGACCCGTGGGGACAGACCAGCGTGCCGGGTGTCTGGACCGCAGGTGACGGAGCCGGCGTGGCCGGTGCCATCGTCGCCGAGTTGGCCGGCCAGTTGGTCGGGCTGGGAGTCGCCTCGAGTTGCGGGGCGATCGAATCCTCGGAGGCCGAACGGTCGGCCGAACCGATCCGCGAGCGACTGCACCAGCTGGGCCGGTTCCGCCGGGGCCTGGACGAACTGGGGTGGCCCCGTCCCGGACTTTCGCAGTTGGCTGACGAGTCGACAGTCGTGTGCCGGTGCGAGGAGATCCGGCGAGACGAGATCGACGCGGCGATCTCCGCCGGCAGCACGACGTTGCGGAGCCTGAAGGTGGCCACGCGACTTGGAATGGGTCCCTGCCAGGGCCGGATGTGCCAGCCGGCCTGCAGCCGCCGGTTGATCGACCTGGGCTGCAACACGCTGGAGGAGATTGGGCCGCCCGCCTTCCGCCCGCCCCTGGTCCCCCTGACGCTGGGACAACTGGCCGGAAACGACGAGGAATCGGAAGATCTCGAACTGGTCGAGAACACCCCGCATGCAGGCCCGGCACCATGACCCCAAAGGCCATCGACGTGGTGATCGCCGGCGGTGGCGTGGTCGGACACGCCACGGCGTGGGAGTTGGCACGGCGTGATGTCGAGGTGCTGATCGTCGACCGCCACCTCCCCGGACGTGCCACCTCCGCTTCGGCCGGTGGACTCTGGCCGGTCGGCGAGGCGGTCGGGCTCGGCTGCGGTGTGATCTACCAGGCCGCCCGCACCGGCAGTGACAGTGGTGATGCCGTGCCCGCGACCCTGCCCGTGGTGTTCCGCGACTTCCTGGTCGAAAGCAACCGGCGGTTCCCCGCCCTGGCCGAGGAACTCAAGGACCTCACCGGTGTCGACATCGAACTCGACTCGGGTCCCGGACTGTTGTTCCTGATGCAGACCGCCCGGCAACAGTCCGTCGTCGACAACATCGTTCGCGGTCTGCCCGACGGCTTCGTCCTGGAAGTGCTCTCTCCCGAGGAGGTTGCGGAACTCGAACCGGCCGTTTCCACCGACATCGTCGGCGGGGCGCTGCTGCCCGGCGAGGACCAGCTCAACCCGATGATGCTCACCGAAGCGTACAAGCGGGCCGCCCTGGCCAGCGGCGCCCGGCTGCAACACGACCGGCTGGTTGACGAGATTCTCCGCGAGGACGACCGGGTGGTCGGTGTGCGACTGGGCGAGGAGACGATCAGTTGCGGGCACGTCGTCAACGCGGCCGGGGCCTGGGCGGGACAACTGGCCGCAACAGCCGGCATCTCGCTGCCGGTGGAACCGGTGCGGGGCCAGGTCGTGTTGACGCAGGCCCTGCCACCGGTCCTGGCCAGCTGCCTCTCGACCTCCTCCTGCTACCTCGCGCAGAAACGCCACGGGGAAATCCTCATCGGCAGCACGACCGAACACGTCGGGTTCGACACGGGAGTGACCGAGGACGGGATCCGCCAACTGTGCCGGGGAGCCGTTCGGGCAATCCCGTCGCTGGCCGACGTGGGGGTGAAGCGGACCTGGGCCGGGCTGCGTCCGGGAACTCCCGACGAGATGCCGGTGCTGGGACCTGTGGCCGGTGTCCAGGGTTACGCCAACGTCACCGGGGGATTCCGCACCGGGATCGTGGCGGCACCACTGATGGCACGCGTCACTGCCCAGACGATCGTCGGCGAGACACCGGACGTGGTGATCGAACCGTACCTGGCCGAACGGTTCGCCGGGTAGGGAATGCCGCCGGTGGCAGCAGGCCGAACCCCGGGCGAATTCCTTCGGCTGCCGGCCCGTTCTCCCCGACCGAGCGCGGAATCAGGTCAGGCCCGGGCCGCAGTGGGTCGTCCAACCGAATCGGTCATTCATGATCCCGCGCCACCAGGTCGATGGCCTGGCGGGCCAGCCGACGGACGTGCTTCTGCTTCAGCGGGGAGTTGAGGAAACGGTTCAGGCCCGACAGCAGCCAGGTGCAGGTCGGCTCGCCGTTCGCATCGATTTCCCGCTCGATGGCCAGCGAGGTCTTGACCAGGTGCGCACTGAAGATCGGATCGCGGAGACCGTGGTCGAGCAACACGTGATGCACGCCCTCGAGGAATTCTCGTCGGTCGGCAACCCGCCAGGCCCCGGCATCGATCCCGGCATCCTGGAACCTCCGGTTGCGTCCCACGAAACACGCCACCTGCAACAGTCCTTCGAGCCACAGTTGCGGCTCGGTGCGGCAGACGTCGTGCACGGCATGCGAGAAGGTCAACGCGTGGGTGAAGCTGAGCCAGCCGACGCTGTCGTTGACCGGACGGTCGTAGGCGTCCTGGTAGGCGGTGTCGTAGAAGACCATCTGCCGTGCGTTGGCCGCCAGCAGCACCTCGAAGATCTCCTCGGCCCGCTCGATCCCGAACCGGCTGATCGCGTCACTGGTCCATGCCAGGCAGCCGCGGACACCCTGGCCGACCAACGCGTCGGCATCGAGATCCCCGTCCACGTCCACGGCGGCTTCGATCGATCTCAGTGACCCGAGCGTCTCCGCATACCCGGCGAACTCGGGAACCAGGTCCTCGCGGGTCGCGTACACCAGCGTACGGGCCAGGGCCGGCAGCACCCACCGCTCGATCTCAGCCCCCAGGCTCTCGATCAACTCGCCGCTCTTCTGCACGTAGATCAGCGAGTGGCCAAAGTCGTTGTAGTGCGCCAACGCGGCAGTGACGAAGGCCTGCCTCATGTCGGCGAAGTGGAGCCCGTCGTCGAGTGCCCTCACGACCAGCCCCTCGGCCTCCTCCCGCCGCTCGGCCTCGATCGCCTCGAGAATCGCCTCGCTGGAAAACTCCGCTTCGCTCGCCGCCGCGTAGGCAAACTCGGGGTGTCGCAATGCGTCGAAGGCCAGGTGATCGACACACTCGGCCAGGCAGACCAGCCGCCGTTCCCAGTCGTCGTAGCCCCGGGCCAACGCGACCCAGTCGGCCGCCACGGCCACGGCATGAGTCGTGCCGTACTCGAACCGATCGTGAGCCCAGCGAATCGCCTCACGGACCGCGTCGAACGGATCCGAACCGGAAAAGTGCATCCGGGTGATCTCGCGACAGATCCTGCCGAAGTCCCGTTCCCGGAACGCCGTCCGCAGTCCCGCGAGAATCTCGGCCCGCTGCTGCTCGACTGATGGTTCGGAGAGATCCACCAGCACGGTCCCATCCCCCTCGACCCGCACCTCGTAGCGGCGGAGGTTGTCACCTCCCAGCAGGCACTGGCCGTCATCGAGCCGGAACTTCCAGTTGTGCCAGTTGCAGGTCAGTTGGCACTCCTCATCAACGGTCCCCTCGGACAACGGAAAGCCCTCGTGAGGGCACCGGTTGTCGACGGCATAGACGGCCGGTCCCCCGGCGGTCTCGAGCCGGAACACCGCCAGTTGACGCCGACCGCTCTTGAAGACCACCGCTCCCCCGGCAAGTTCCTCGAGCGTGGTGGCCTGGTGCCAATCGCCTGTGAGATCCATCGGAACGTTCATCGGGTGCCTTTAGGGTGTCTCACTTTGCGCGGATCGAGATCTTGTCCAGCGTGGCGCACGCCTTGTCACCCTGCTCGACACCGCTGTGGCTCCGCAGCGTGATCCGGACATCAAAGTCCTTGATCCCCCCGGAGACCTTGGCCGACTTGCCCGAGAGTTCCTTGGCGGGCACCTCGAGAGTCAACTCCCCCTGGTGACGGCCACGAGACGTGGTCGACCACAGTGGCTTGCCCCCCCGCGGGACGATCTCCAGTTGGATCGATCCCCCGAGGTCCGGAGAATTGGCGTAGCCGGTGACCGAGACCTTCAGTTGCTTCAGGGCGCGGGGCGCCTGGAAGCGTTGAACGATCACGTTGGAAACGACGAAGCCGCCCTTGAGCCCCACCCAGAACCCCGAGCCACGGAACCCCGCATGCGAGGGGTGACTGGCGGCAAATTCGCCGAAGTACTTCCAGCGGGTCGTGGCGAAGCCATCGTCGTAACTCAGGTTGCCGTAGTCGTCGGAGACCAGTCCGGCCACCGATCCGGCCGCCGGTGGCTGGTGTTCGCACTCGATGACAAGCCGGTCCAGTCGATGCGCGAGATTGTCGGAATCGCCCCGCGACTGGCGCATCGCGATCCGCAGCAGCACACCGTGCCGGTTCCTCAACCGGTCGGGTCCCAATTCCAGGACCAGACCATCATCGCCGGTTCCGGTCACCTCGGCGATCGGCTTGACCCCGATGCTCTGCCGATCCGACGGCAGCAGGCTGAGTGTGTTGCTGGCTCCCAGTTCCCTGGGAGCCGTGGCATCCAGGTGCACGCGGATCCGACGCAGGGGAAAGTGGGAACGGAGTTCGTAGGTCAACGACACATCGACCGGTCGCCTGGCCGATTTCCGGCCATGACCTGGCCGCGGTCGAATGACCAGGTACCCGGGCTCGGCGGGTCGGCTGGTCAGCTTCAGGTCCAGGAACCCGGTGATCGAGGCATCGTGAACGATCGCCGTGCCGCCGAAGTCATCGACATAGACGCTCGGCTTGCCGGGATCTCCGCCAACGGGAATCGTCCGGATGGCTTCCGAGAAATTGGCCGATGCCAGGGGCAGGGTGCCGGCAGGCAGGGCGTGCATCTGCCGCCGCTTGGACTTGAGGGCCCGCCGGAGGTGGATCATGTCGGGCGTGCTGCTGCCCAGCCACGGGTTCAACGCACCGGGACCGGCAACGCAGAAGGGGGCTGTTGAGACGTTGAACTCCATGCAGGTGCTGAACTGGTGCCATTCACGATTGATCAGCGCGGTGGTGGAGGGGTATTGCGTCCACTGGGGCCAGTGCGGATCCGAGGCCCAGGGAACACAGATCACCGGCTTGCCCAACAGCACGAACCCCATCACGTGACGTCGGAACCGTTGTGGATTCCAGCCGTAGGAATCCCAGATCCATCCGTCGGCGGTCACGGCGGTGCTGGGTCCGAAGGGATCGCTGTACCACTGGAAGACGGGGATCTTGTAGTTGTCGCGGATGTGACGCGCGACGCGATCCATCAGCTTCGACCGGCTGGCGATGTTCTCCTCCGCAAGACAGACCGCCGGAATCGTCTCCGGATAGGTCGGCACACCCGGCTCGGATTTCAGCCACGCGTCGATACGACGACGGCAGACCTCGAACGTGGCACCATCCCGCACACCGCAGTAGATGACATAGACGTTGTGAGGCGATTCGCCGCCACCGGCCCTGGCCTTGCGTTCGGACCAGAACGACTTCTTGTTCGGGAACGTGTCGCCGAGGTTCGTCTTTGCGAGGGCGTAATCGAAATAGTCCCGTGGGCCGCCGGCATAGACACCAATGCGGTGGTAACCGGGATCGGAATAATCCCGGGGTCCATCGGCGACCGAGGTGAGCGGGGCACAGGCTGAGAGCAGGGCGACGGCGAACGGGATGAGACGTGTCATGACGAAAAACTCATTTGATGCTCTGACGTGTGACCGGCAGACATTCTCGCGCGGTCGATGTCGCAGCCGCAAGTCGCCGACGTCCGGGATGGAGTTTCGCCGGGGACTGGTCAACGCATACAATACCCGCCGATACTACTCTTAGACGGTTGTCGCCAAACGAGACCCGGCCGAGGTGACCGATGTTGAAGATCCAGGGACAGATCGACCGCTTCTGCGACGGGGTGCCCCGTCGTCACTTCCTGCAGATCGGGGGCATGGCCCTGGGTGGGCTGTCGATGACGACGATCCTCAGGGCCGAGGCGCAGGCCAAGGCCGAGGGTCGGGAGGTCAAGACCGGGGGATTGGGTCACAAGGCCGTGATCATGATCTACCTCTCCGGAGGCCCCTCGCACCAGGACATGTACGACCTGAAGATGGAAGCTCCCAAGGAGATCCGCGGGTCGTTCAAGCCGATCGCGACGACCGTGCCGGGAATCCAGATCTGTGAGCACATGCCGCTGCTGGCCCGGTCGATGGAGAAGTTCGCGATCATTCGCTCGCTGTACGGGTCACCCGACCAGCACAACTCCGACATCTCTCTTTCGGGTTACCCGAGCGGGCCCAGGGGCCGCCAGGACGGACACCCCTCGCTGGGATCCGCGGTGTCCCGGTTGAAGGGACCGGTCGAACCGTCGGTTCCGCCGTTCGTCGGCCTGACCACGCCCACTCGCCACTCGCCCTACTCGAACCCCGGTCTCCCCGGATTCCTGGGGCAGGGCCACGCCGCCTTCCAGCCCTCCGGCGAAGCCATGGCCAACATGAAACTCACCGGCGTCTCGCTGGATCGGCTCGGCGACCGCCGGGCCCTGCTGGCCGGCATCGACCGCTTCCGGCGGCATGTCGACCGCAGTGCCGTCTACGAGACCGCCGACACCTTCACCCGCCAGGCCTTCGACGTGCTGGGTTCCAGCCGGTTGATCGAAGCCATGAACCTCGACAAGGAGGACAAGGGCCTGCGGGACCGGTACGGCCGGGGCAGTTCGGCGCCGGCCTTCGGCGAAGACGCCGGGCCGCACTGGATGGACCAGTTCCTGATGGCCCGCCGGCTGGTCGAAGCGGGCGTGCGATGCGTCACGCTGTCGTTCGGCAGCTGGGACCGTCACGGGGCCAACTTCTCGAGGCTGCCGATCCAGTTGCCCAAGCTCGACCAGGCCGTCACCGCGCTGGTCGATGACCTGCACAACCGGGGACTCGACCAGGACGTCAGCGTGATCGCCTGGGGCGAGTTCGGCCGGACACCGCGGATCAACAAGGGAGCCGGTCGAGACCACTGGCCACAGGCCTCGTGCGCGTTGCTGGCCGGGGGCGGCATGAAGGTCGGACAGGTGATCGGTTCGACCAACCGCCTGGGCGAGGTGCCCCAGGACCGTCCGGTGCACTACCAGGACGTGTTCGCCACGCTCTACAGGAACCTCGGCATCGACCCGATGACGGCGACGATCGACGACCAGGCCGGGCGGCCGCAGTTCCTGCTGGACCGCCGCGAGCCGGTGGACGAACTGGCCTGATCGGCAACGTGCCCGGAACAGCTCGGCCTCTTCGCAGGCCGCCGCAACCAAAACTATCACCTCCCCCTGAGGTGACCTACAATCGTGTGATGCGACCCGCGTTGTCTCTCGCACTGATCTCCCTGGCCGTTCTGCCGGTCAACTCGACCGCCTCGGCCCAGGCTCCCGATCGCCGCAAGCTGGACTTCTTCGAGAAGAAGATCCGGCCGGTGCTCATCAAGTCGTGCTACAAGTGCCACTCGGCCGACGCCAAGGAACTCGGCGGCAAGCTCCGGCTCGACCACCGTGATGGGCTGGTTCGGGGAGGCGAAACCGGGCCGGCGGTGGTGCCGAACAAGCCCGGGGCCAGCCTGCTGATCCAGGCGATCGAGCACCGCGACGGGCTCGAGATGCCGCCCGACAGGAAGCTGTCGGCCGCGGTGATCAAGGACTTCCGGACGTGGATCGCCCAGGGAGCCGTCGACCCCCGGGTGTCACCGGCGGCCAGGCCGAAAACCGGCACGAGCCGCCCCCCGCCCTCCCGGGACCTCTGGTCCCTGAAACCGGTCACGCGTCCCGAGGTGCCGACGGTCAAGAACTCCGGATGGCCCCGGACCGACATCGACCGGTTCCTGCTGGCGAGGATGGAATCCGCGGGCCTGGCTCCCGTCACCGATGCCACACCCGAGACGCTGCTGCGGCGGGTGCACTTCGATCTGGTCGGGTTGCCGCCGACACCCGGCCAGCTGGATGCCTTCGCAGCCGACCACACCCCGGCCGCCTACCGGAAGATCGTCGACGACCTGCTCGCCTCACCCCGTTTCGGCGAACGCTGGGCCCGGCACTGGCTGGACGTGGCTCGCTACGCCGAATCGGCCGGCAGCAGCCGTGACGTGCTGATGCCCTGGGCCTGGCGATACCGCAACTACGTGATCGACGCGGTCAACGCCGACATCCCCTACGACCGGTTCCTGATCGAACAACTTGCCGGGGACCTGCTGGAGGCCAAGACCCCCGAGGAAGCCCGGCGGCTGCAGGTGGCGACGGGACTGCTGGCGATCGGGCAGAAGTCACTCAACGGCGGCAACATCCCGCTGGACATCATCGACGATCAACTCGACGTGATCGGCAAGACCGTGCTCGGGCTGACAATCGCCTGTGCCCGGTGCCACGACCACAAGTTCGACCCCATCCCCACGGCCGACTATTACGCCCTGGCCGGCATCTTCCGCAGCACCGAAACGCTCTACGGTGGCAGCATCAACCGGCCGAAGAACATCGACGCCAAGATGAAGGTCTACCTCGTCCTGGGCGACACCTCGCAGTTGGGCGACCTCAAGCAGCACCAGAAGACCCTCGCCAAGCTGCAGAAGCAGAGAAAGAACCTGGCCAAGCGGAAGAACAACCTGAAGAAGCGACTGCCCACCGACGGCGACAAGAACGACGCCGGTTCGCCGAAGAAGAAGGCAGCCGACGGGAAACAGGCCAAGCAGAAAAACGACGGCCAGAAGAAGCCGAAACGGAAGAAGCCGAATCTCCAGAAGCTGACGGCTCAATTCGAGAAAGTGGTCCAGCAACTGGCCGATCTCGACAAGCAGATCCAGTCGCTCAAGGACAAGCTGCCGGCACTGGACTTCGCCGTCGGCGTCCGCGATCGCGCCAAGGTGGCCGACGGTCCGATCCAGGTCCGCGGCGAAAAGGGCAAGGCCGGCCGCGTGGTCCCCCGCGGGTTCCTCTCGGCCGTCCCCGTTGCCGATCCGCCGACGGTCACTGACAAGCAAAGCGGTCGTCGCGAGTTGGCCGAGTGGTTGACCCGCTCGGACAACCCACTGACGCCCCGAGTGGCGGTCAACCGAATCTGGCAGCACCTCTTCGGCCAGGGACTGGTCGCCACCGTCGACAACTTCGGACACAACGGCCAGCCCCCCAGCCACCCCCGGCTGCTCGACTGGCTGGCCCACCGGTTCGTCTCCGAGTTGAAGTGGTCCCGCAAGGCGATGATCCGGGAACTGGTGCTGACCCGTGACTACCGACTTTCCTCGGCCCACGACCCGGCCGCGTTCGAAGCCGATCCGGAAGCCCGGCTGGCCTGGCGCCACAACCGGCGACGGCTCGACGCCGAAGCGATCCGCGACGCGATGCTGGCCGTCTCGGGACGGCTCGACCTCTCCCGTCCCGAAGCCTCGCAGGTGACCAAGATCGGTGAGGGCGAAGTGGGGCGGAACATCAACATCAAGCCGCTGACCGCTCCGTTCCCCCACCGCAGCGTCTACCTGCCGATCGTGCGGGGGATCGTCCCGGAGTTCCTCAAGCTGTTCGACTTCCCCGACCCCTCCAACCCCCAGGCCGTCCGCGACGAAACCAACCTTCCGGCCCAGTCGCTGTTCCTGCTCAACAGCCCCTTCGTGATCGAACAGGCCGACACGCTGGCCCTGAGGCTGCTGGCAAACGACGGTGACGACAGCGATCGGATTGCGGTGGCCTACCGGGTCACGCTTGGACGCAGCCCGAGCAATGACGAACGCAACCGGGTCCTGGCCTACATCACCAGCACGACCGGGACACTCGGCCACTCCGACAAGAAGCCCGACAAACAACCGGACAAGAAACCCGCCAAGAAGACGACACCCCGGCAGCAGGCCTGGGGCCTGTTCTGCCAGGTGTTGCTGGCGGGCGCCGAATTCCGATACCTTGACTGACCGGGACGTGTTGTCGGCAACGTGCCGGGGACAATTTCAGGCAGAATGAACCGATGACAACTTCAGCCGCACGATCGCCGCAGCCCGCCCACCCGGTGCTCTCGCGTCGTGCACTGCTGGGCCAGGCCACATGCGGCATCGGCACGCTGGCCCTGGCCGGCCTGTGCCAGCAGGCGCGGGCCGAGTACGCGGCCCCGCTGTCTCCCAAGCAGCCCCACCACACACCGCGGGCCAAGCGGATGATCTTCCTGCACATGCGGGGTGGGCCGGCTCACATGGAGACGTTCGAGCACAAGCCCGAACTGGCCAGGCGACACGGAACCACTGGCCGCAACGGCAAGCGGAAACTGATCGGCTCGAAGTGGCGCTGGCAGCAGCGGGGCGAGAGCGGCCTGTGGGTCTCCGACCTGGTCAAGCACCAGGCCCGCCACGCCGACAAGCTCTGCGTGCTCTCGGGCATGCACACCGACATCGCCAACCACACCCCGGCGATGCTGTTCCTGCACACCGGCAGTTTCACCTTCGCCCGGCCGTCACTGGGCAGTTGGCTGCTGTACGGCCTGGGCACCGACAACCAGAACCTGCCCGGTTTCGTCAGCATCTGCCCCCCGCTGATCAACGGCGGCACCAGCAACTACGGCACCGCCTTCCTGCCGTCGGTCTACCAGGGCACGGCGATCGGAGACATCAAGAGCCCCGTCCGCAACGCGAGGATCGGCAATATCTCCAACCCGCGGCTGGACACCGCCACCCAGCGCAAGCAACTCGACCTGCTCCAGGCAATCAATCGCGACCTCGCCACCCGCACCCCCTACGACACTCGGATCGACGGGGTGATCCAGTCCTACGAACTGGCCTTCCGGATGCAGGCCGAACTGCCTCACGTGATCGACCTCTCCTCCGAAACCCGGTCCACCCAGCAGATGTACGGCATCGGCGAGGGCCGCAGGAGCGACAATTTTGGACGGCAGTGCCTGATGGCACGACGGCTGATCGAGGCGGGCGTGCGACACGTGGAGGTCTGCGACGAGTTCTGGGACCAGCATGGCGGCCTGGAGAAAGGCCACCAGGCGCGGGCCGACGCCACCGACCAGCCGGCCGCAGCGCTGCTGGCCGATCTCGAACAACGGGGCCTGCTCGAGGACACCCTGGTGCTGTGGGGCGGCGAGTTCGGCCGCACCGCTGACACCGGTCGCAAGGACCTCGACGGCCGCGATCACAACCCCAACGGCTACACGATGTGGCTGGCCGGCGGGGGGGTGAAGGGCGGGTTCCAGCACGGGGCCACCGACGAGTTCGGTTATGCCTCGGTCTCCGGACGCGTCCACCTGCACGACCTGCACGCCACGATTCTGCACCTGATGGGACTCGACCACACCGCGTTGACCTACCGTTACGGCGGCCGCGACTTCCGGCTGACCGACGTGCACGGACAGGTTGTCGAGCAAATCCTGGCCTGAGCTTCATCCGAACATGACCACCACCGACGACATCCCCTCGCTGTACGAACGGCTCGGCGGCGTCTACGCCATCGCCGCCGTCGTCGATGATTTCATCGACCGCGTGATGTCCGACCCCAGGCTCAACGCCAACCCGAAAGTCGACGAGGCCCATCACAAGGTGCACCCCGCCGGTTTCAAGTACCTGGTCACCGAGCAGGTCTGCTGGGCCGCCGGCGGGCCGCAGAATTACACCGGCCGATCGATGGCCGACTCGCACGACCACCTGGACATCACCGAGCAGGAATGGCAGGCCTTCCTGGCAGACTTTCAGGCTACACTCGACAAGTTCGAGGTCCCGGCGACCGAACAGAGTGAACTGTTCGCTATCATAGACAGTACCAAGTCAGACATCGTCATCGCCTGAGGCACCGATGCTTTCCATCCTGGGCCAACAGCTTGCCACCTCACCACGGCACCCGCGCCGCGAATTCCTGCGGGTTGGGGCATTGGGATCACTGGGACTTGGACTGCCGGAAATGCTGGCCCTGCAGAACGGGGCTGACGCGGCGGGACCCACCACGACCTTCGGACGCGCCAAGCGGTGCATCCTGATGCATCTCTGGGGTGCCGCGCCTCACCAGGACACGTTTGACCTGAAACCCGAGGCTCCGATCGAGGTCCGTGGCCCGTTTCTGCCGATTCCGACCAATGTGCCGGGCGTCGAGATCGGTGACCACCTGCCGCTGCTGTCCCGACATGCCGAGAAGTTCACGATCGTGAGGTCGGTGAATCATCGCGAGGGCGACCACCAGGCCGCCTTCCACGACATGATGACCGGCAACCGCTACCAGTGGCTCGACAAGCGGAACGCGGCCAAGCCGACCGACAACCCCAACATCGGCGCCGTGCTGGCTCACCTGAGGCCCCGGAAGAACGGGCTGCCCGAGTACGTCCAGTTGCCCAGCCTGCTGCAGACCAATTCGGGCAAGATCGTCCCCGGCCAGAACGCGGGTTTCCTGGGCAAGAGTTTCGACCCGTTCCTGATCAAGGCGGTGGACAACTACAAGCCCGCCCACGACCCCGGGTACACCGACTTCAACCCGCCGGCGTTCCGCAACCCCGGTGGATCCCTGTCCAACATCCGTATCGACCGCCGTCGCAAGCTGCTGGCGTCGGTCGAGGAGGGATTCGACAAGGCCGAACGGGGCAAGCGACTGGCCGGCTTCGACGACTACTACCAGCAGGCCTTCTCGCTGGTCGCCTCGAGCAAGGCCCGGCAGGCGTTCAACCTCGCCGCCGAGCCGCCCGAGGTCCGCTCGCGTTACGGGTTCACCCCGTTCGGACAGAGTTGCCTGCTGGCCCGGAGGCTGATCGAGGTCGGCGTGCCGCTGGTCAACATCTATTGGCGAAACGGACGCCGACGGACCGACATCGGCTGGGACAACCACATCAACAACTTCGCCAATCTCAAGAACTGGCAACTGCCGCCGACCGACATGGCCGTCGCCGCCCTGTTCGATGAACTCGGCCAGCGGGGACTGCTCGAAGACACCCTGGTCGTGCTGATGGGCGAATTCGGCCGGACACCGGGGATCAGTGCCGAGGGCGGCCGCCAGCACTGGCCGTTCTGCTATTCGGTCGTGATGGCCGGGGCCGGCATCTCCGGCGGACAGGTCTTCGGTGCCTCAGACAGCAAGGCCGGCTACCCCGCCCGCGACGCCGTGTCGCCGTTCGATATCGGGGCGTCGATCTTCCACCTGCTGGGCATCGACGTCACCCGCGTCTTCCACGATTTTCTCGGCCGGCCCCACCGGGTCTGCAAGGGCACGCCCATCACCGAACTGGTGGGGACCTGAACATGCCCAACACCGCAGCCAACACCGCAACCGCCGGCCATGTTCTGAAGGGCCACACCAGCTGGGTCTACTCGCTGGCCTTTTCGCCCGACGGCCGCACGCTGGCCTCGGGGGGGTGGGACGAGTGGATCCGGATGTGGGATGTCGAGACAGGGCGTGAGCGGGCGGTGCTCAAGGATCACAAATCGGAGGTCTACTGCCTGGCGTTTTCCCCCGACGGCAAGACGCTGGCATCCGGAAGTGCCAACAACAGCAGCGTGGTGAAGCTCTGGGACGTCGCCAGCGGCACCGAGCAGATCGAATTGACCGGCCACGGCAACGTGGTGCACACGCTGGGCTGGTCACCGGACGGCCGCTGGCTGGCCAGCGGTGGATACGATCGGATGGTCCGCGTCTGGGATGTCAACGGGCAACCCGGATCGGCCGCCCTGCAGGCCACTCTCGGTGGCTACAACCACAAGCTCTACTCGGTCCAGTTCACCGCCGACGGCCGGCAACTGCTGACCGCCCAGGCCGACAAGGTCACCCGCAACTGGAACCTGGCCGCCTGGGACATGGTCGGTCTCAAGCCGCCTGCCGCCGGAAAGGACACGGCGGACCCGAAGGCGGCGACGGTGGTTTCGGTCGAACCCGGCTGGGTGCACGCCACGGCCTTCTCGCCGGACGGTCGCCTGCTGGCGTGCGGGTACGGACGGCATCAGCCCGATCGCAGCGTGGTGGGCCACGTCGAAATCCGCGACGTCGCCAGCGGCCGCGTCGTCTCCGACCTGTTCGGCCACCGGAACTTCGTGTACTCCCTGGCTTTCAGTTCCGACGGGTCGCAACTGGCGACCGGAGGCTGGGACGGGGAGCTGCGGACCTGGAATGTCACCACCGGCAGCGAACTCTCCCGGACCCCCGCCCACGACACACCCATCCTGGCGGTGACATTTTCACCTGACGGTCGAATACTGGCCTCGGCCGGTTACGACCAAGTGGTCCGCACCTGGAAACTGTCGTAGACGGTCGTTGACGCAACGATCCGGCCATTGGAAACCGTTCGTGTTGCCACAGCCCGAATTCTTCCGATAATACTCGTGGTGCTTCGGCCACCCGGCCGGGGCTCGATTTCTGAGCAATCCGTCATGTTGAATATCCTCGGCCCCGGATCCCGATTCTGCGACGGGCTGTCCCGCCGCAGTTTCCTGTCGATCGGAAGCCTGGCGATGGGCGGGATGGGATTGCGCGAGGTGCTGGCGGCCGAGTCGATCCAGGGCGTCTCGCGGCCGCACAAGGCCACGATCATGATCCTGCTCCCGGGCGGTCCGCCCCACCAGGACATGGTCGACCTGAAGCCGACGGCTCCGAAGGAAATCCGCGGCCCGTTCCAGCCGATCCGCACCAACGTGCCGGGGATCGACCTGGGCGAGATGATGCCCAGGACGGCGGCGATCATGGACAAGATGGCGATCGTCCGATCGCTCTACGGCGGACTCAACGACCACAACATCCACATCAATCTCACCGGCTGGGAAACCCACCCGCAGATGGGCGACAGCCCGCACCGGCCGGGATTCCCTATTGGTGGTTGGCCTTCGCTGGGAGCGGTCGTGTCGAAGGTCCACGGCCCGGTTCATCGCTCGATGCCCCCCTTCATCAGCCTCTCGCCGCCCAATGCCGAATCGACCACGCGGGCCAGCCTGAACCAGTCGGGATTCCTGGGCGTCGGCCACGCCGGATTCGAAACCAACCGCCGCAAGCGCGACGACATCGTCTACAAGTCGGGCGTCTCCAAGGATCAGGTGGCCGCCGACGCCGAGAGTGGCGCCGACATCACGCTCAAGGGCATCTCGCTGGACCGGCTCGGAGACCGCACGCTGTTGCTGAAGTCCTTCGACAGGTTCCGCCGCAACGTCGAGGCGGGCGGCGTGATGGACGGCATGGACATGATCACCCAGCAGGCCCTGGGCATCCTGACCTCCAGTCGGTTGGCCCGGGCGCTGGATTTTCGGCTGGAGCCGGCCGAAGTGGTCCGACGCTACGGCATCTCGGACGCCGCCAAGCCGGTGCACGGCGGTCCCGAACTGCTCAAGCAGTTCCTGGTCGCCACGCGGCTGGTCGAGGCCGGTTGCCGCTGCGTGACACTCGCCTTCAGCCAGTGGCCACTGGAACGGATGAGCCGCGGGGGATTCAACTGGGACTGGCACAAGGAGAACTTCCCCAACGTGCGGGCCACCGTCCCGATGCTCGACATCGGGCTCTCGGCGATGGTCGAAGACCTGCACGCGCGGGGACTGGCCGACGACGTGTCGGTGGTGGTCTGGGGCGAATTCGGACGCACCCCCAAGATCAACAGCAACGGTGGCCGCGACCACTGGCCCAACGCCAACATGTGCATCATGGCCGGCGGCGGCATGCAGACCGGGCAGGTGGTCGGGTCGACCAACCGATTGGGCGAAGTGCCCAAGGATCGGCCGGTGCACTACCGCGAAGTGTTCGCGACGCTGTACCACAACATGGGCATCGTCCCCGAAACGCTGACGCTCAATGACCTCAGAGGTCGCCCCCAGTATGTCGTCGACCAGCAAAAGCCGATCGGCGAACTGATCTGATTCGGGGCTGATGCCGGGTTCCCACCTGCTCGATCCGGTCCCGTCCTCGCGACGTCTCCCCTCATAACCCTCAGATTCCGCATCATCCGCGTTTGTATCGGCAAGCTGAGGGGTTTACGGTGGATAGCTGGAGGGATCCAGTGATGTCGGTTCGGTCGAGGGCGCTCGGAGTGTGACCTCGGTCGTAGCTCGCACCGAGGTTCTCTCGTCGATGCTCATCAGTTCATGGCTTGACCGGTTCCGTTCCCGTTTCTCGCTTCGTCCCGGCGATCGCACACGGACTCACCGACATTGCAGCCGCATGTCGACGGCGGCCGAGTGGCTTGAGGACCGTACGCTGCTGGACGGCACGCAGGCGTTCCAGCAGGCCCTGGTCGGTTTTCACGGCGACGACCTGGTCGGCAAGGACGGCGAGATGTCCTCGATCGGCTTCGATCTGGCACTGGTCCATCACGAGTTCGCCGCCCACGTCGAGAACGGCGAGGGAACATTCGAGCCCAGCAACGAGTTGTTGCGGTTGCGCGGCAGCGACGTGCTGGTTCACGCGACGGCGGTGGGCGAGGCTGACGAACTGGTCGATTCGTTGGAGGCAATGGGAGCGACGGTGACAGGCACCTGGGGCTCATCGGTCTCGGCCCTGGTCCCGCTGGCGTCCCTGGACCAGCTGGCGACATCAACGCAGTTGCGGTTTGCGTCCCCGGGAATTCCGATGACACATGCCGGGGCGGTCACCAGCCAGGGCGATCCGGCCCAGCGATCGGACCTGGCCCGTTCGACCTACGGCCTGGACGGCACCGGTGTCGTCGTCGGCACCCTGTCGGACAGCTACGACTGCGACGGCAACGCAAGCGCCGACGTGACCAGCGGCGATCTTCCCACCGGAATCGTGGTGTTGCAGGAGGAAACCGGTTGCGGTTCGGGCAGCGACGAGGGTCGGGCGATGATGCAGATCATCCACGACGTCGCTCCCGGAGTCGACCAGGCGTTCCACTCGGCCTTCCTGGGCAATGCGTCATTCGCCGAAGGCATCGTCAAGTTGGCCAAGGAGGCCCAGTCGGACGTGATCGTCGACGACGTGGGTTACTTCGGCGAACCGATGTTCCAGGACGGCATAATCGCACAGGCGGTCGACGAGGTCGCGGCCCTGGGTATCCCCTACTTCTCGGCCGCGGGCAACAGTGGACGTGATTCTTACGAGAGCGTATTCCGGGATTCTGGAGTCACGGCCTACGACGGGGTCCTGCACGATTTCGATGCCGGCGGCGTCACCGACACCTACCAGAGAATCACGGTCCCGGGACTGAGCACGATGGTGCTGAGTTTTCAGTGGGACGAGCCATTTGGGTCGCTGGGAGGAGCGGGCTCGACCAGCGACATGGACATCCTGGTACTGGCCAGTGAATCGACGTCCGCAACGGTGCTGGCCTCGGGCGCAACCAACAACATCGGCGGAGACGCGGTCGAGCTCTTTAGTTACACCAACTCGTCGGCGTCGACGGCGACGGTCTACCTGGCCCTGGTCAAGTACGACGACATCGGCCCGGACCCCGGCATGCTGAAGTACGTGAAGTTCCGCTCGGGGACCATCGCCGAACACGACACCCAAAGCAGCACGACATTCGGACAGAACAACGCCGAAGGTGCGGTGGCGGTCGCGGCGGCGTTTTACGGGGACACTCCCGCCTTCGGCCAATCGCCTGCCTTGCTCGAGGGTTTCAGTTCCCGCGGTGGCACGCCGATCTACTTCGACACCGACGGCAACCGGCTCACGACACCCGTCGTCCGCGAAACACCAAGCTTTACGGCACCCGACGGTGCGAACACGACCTTCTTCGGCTCGGACATCGCTGCCGACGCGGACACTTTCCCCAACTTCTTCGGGACCTCCGCCGCCGCCCCCCACGCAGCCGGCATCGCCGCACTGATGCTCGAAACCCGCCCGTTCACTTCCCCCGATGATGTCCTCGACGCGTTCACCGAGGAGACGGTCGCGATGGTGCCGGCCGGCTTCAATCACGACAACGGTTACGGCCTGGCCGATGCCGAGGCGATGGTCCCGGTCATCGAGGCCGGCCCCAACGTGTTGATGATCACCGCCTGGGACAGCCCGACCCCCAATGTCGGCGACGACGACACGGCCGACACCATCCTGCTGACCCGTTCGGGCAGCGACCTGGTGGTGACGGTCAACGGATCCGAGAGCGGCCGCGTGCCGTTCGCCTCGGTCGATTCGATCCAGGTCGTCGGCTCCGACGACGACGACACGTTGATCATCGACCACACGGCTGCGGCCATCGACGTGACGGTGTCGTTCCTGGGCCACGACGGCACGGACACGCTCGAGGTCACCGGCGACTTCGACTACACGCTGACCGGGGCACTGTTGACCAATCCGGGTGCCGGCAGCGTGACGTTCGAGACGATCGAGCAGGCAATCCTGACAGGGGGCGCCGGCAACAACACGATCGACGCGGACACGTTTTCGGGAACCGCCACGCTGATCGGCGGCGGTGGCGACGACACGCTGGTGGGCGGCGACGGCGACGATTCGTTCGTCGGCGGCAGCGGCACAGACCGCATCCAGCAGACAGCCGACACCCTGCAGGTGCTCACCGACACCAGCCTGACCGGCCGCGGCACCGACTCGGTCTCGGAAGTCGAAGAGGCCGCACTGACCGGGGGTGGCTCGGACAACACGCTCGAGGCCAGCGGGTTTTCCGGCACCGTCACGCTGTCCGGACTCGGCGGCAACGACACGCTGTGGGGCGCCGCCGGCAACGACTCGCTCGATGGCGGCGACGGCACCGACCTGGTCGCCCAGTCGGTCGATACCGACCAGGTGCTCAACGACTCCGTGCTCACCGGCGACGGCTCGGACACGCTCTCGGACATCGAACGGGCCGACCTCACCGGAGGCGCCTCGGCCAACACGATCGACGCCGCGGGATTCACCAAGGGTTCGGTCACGCTCTCCGGAGCCGGTGGAGACGACACGCTGTGGGGCAGCCCCGCCGATGACGTTCTCGAGGGCGACGACGGCACCGACCAGATCCGCCAGATCCGCGACGCCGACCAGGTGCTGATCGACACGCTGGTCACCGGCGACGGCAACGACACGCTCGCGGCGATCGAGGAGGCCCAGCTGACAGCCGGCAGCTCCGACAACACGCTCGACGCCAGCGGATTCAACTCCGGCTCCGTCACGCTCGACGGCGGCGACGGCGCCGACACGCTGCTCGGATCGGCCGGGGACGACTCGCTGGTGGGGGGGACCGGGACCGACCAATTGAGGCAGATCGTCGACGCCGACCAGGTGCTCACCGACAGTTCGCTGACCGGACGGGGCACCGACGAGGTTTCGTCGCTCGAGGAGGCCCAGCTGACCGGCGGTGCCGCCGCCAACACGCTCGATGCCCGCGGCTTCGGCGGCACCGTTTCCCTCTCGGGACTGGCCGCCGACGACACGCTGTGGGCCGCTGCCGGAAACGACTCGCTCGATGGTGGCTCTGGCAACGACCTGGTCCGCCAGGAGATCGATGCCGACCAGGTGCTGGTCGACACCCTGGTCACCGGCGACGGCAACGACACCTTGACGAGTGTCGAGAGTGGGTGGTTGATCGCGGGAAGCTCGGACAACTCCCTGGATGCCGACGGCTTCGCTCTTGGATCGGTCACTCTCGACGGGGCCGGCGGCAACGACACGCTGACCGGGTCCGGCCAGGACGATTCGCTCGACGGCGGCACCGGCACCGATCTCGTGCTCCAGACCGCCGACACCCAGCAGGTGCTCACCGACAGCAGCCTGACCGGACGCGGCAACGACGTGGTGTCGAGCATCGAGCTGGCCGCCCTCACCGGGGGCAACTCGGACAACCGGATCGACGCGGCCGACTTTTCGGGAACCGCCACGCTGGTCGGTGGCCAGGGCAACGACACGCTGCTGGGCGCCGCGGGCGACGACTCGCTCGACGGGGGAACGGGGACCGACGAAATCCAACAGGTCGCCGATGCCGACCAGGTGCTGGTTGACAACAGCCTCACAGGCGACGGCAACGACACTCTGAACAGCATCGAACGTGCAGTGCTCACCGGGGGCGGTTCGAACAACACGCTGGATCCCAGCGGCTTCACGCTTGGCCCGGTCACTCTCCTGGGACTCGCCGGCAACGACACCCTGCACGGCAGTCCCGGAAACGACCTCATTGATGGCGGCACCGGCAGTGACCAGGTGCGGCAGGCAGTCAACGCCGACCAGGTGCTGACCAACACCAGCCTGTCCGGGCAGGGCAGCGACCTGCTGGTCTCGATCGAGGAAGCGATCCTGACCGGTGGAGCAGGCAACAACGATCTGGATGCCGGCGGATTCTCTGCCGGGCCGGTGACACTCGTCGGTGCCGACGGCAACGACACGCTCACGGGCACCGCGACCTCCGACACGCTGGATGGCGGCCCCGACACCGATACCGGCCGAGTGATTTACGACGGCAACCTGGTGCTGACCGATTCGACGGTCGTGGGTCCCGGCAGCGACACGCTGATTGCCATCGAACGGTTCACGATCAGCGGCGGCAGCGGTGACAACCACTTCGACGCCTCGGCCTACACTCTCGGCTCGGTCACGCTCGATGGAGCCGGCGGCAACGACACCCTGCTGGGCTCGACCAGCGACGACACGCTGATCGGTGGCGCGGGGACCGACACCGTCGAACAAACCGTCGACGCCGACCAGGCTCTCAGCGACACCACCCTCCAGGGGCTGGGCACGGACTCGCTGTCGGGGTTCGAACAGGCGATTCTCTCCGGTGGAGCATCCGACAACCTGATCGATGCAGGATCGTTCACCGGCCTGGGCGTGACGCTGGCCGGGGCCGCCGGCGACGACACCCTGCTGGGATCCTCCGGCAACGATTCGCTGGATGGCGGAGCCGGAACCGACATCGGCGGCCAGTCCGCCGACGCCAACCAGGTGGCGACCAACACCAGCCTGGTCGGCCACGGCACCGACATCCTGGCCGGAATCGAGGGGATCCGCTTGACCGGGGGCGCCGGCGACAACAGTCTCGACGCCACCGGCTTCACCGCCGGACCCGCCACGCTCAGCGGTGGAGACGGCGACGACACGTTGAGGGGATCGACTTCGAGCGATTCGCTCGACGGCGGCGATGGCACGGACCTGGTGGTCCAGGTGACCGGGT
>CAUZRQ010000079.1:0-24136 GCA_963582065.1 Planctomycetota bacterium
CAACCTCCGGAATGTCACCGGCGTCAACGGCAGCTATGTGCTGCAACTGACCGCTTCGGGTTCGGGCATCGTCGATGAAGCCGGCGGCAGCCTCGTGGCCGACGCCGTCGACGATTGGCAGAAGACGGCCAGTGACACCACGCCGCCGGAAGCGGACATCGTCGACGTTGATCCGGATCCGCGGATCACCAGCGTCTCGTTTGTCAGCACCTCGTTCGCCGAAGATGTGACCGGGGTGGACATTGGAGATTTCTCGTTGACCCGCGACTCGGTGGCCGTGGACATCAGTTCGCTGACCGCGATCGAGATCACTCCGCGACGGTATGCGATCGATCTGTCGGGCGTCAGTGGCGAGGACGGAACCTACCTGCTGACGCTCACCGCGTCCGGGTCGAACATCGTTGACGGGTCGGGCAACGTCCTGGCTGTCGACGCAACTGACGACTGGGTGAAGGGAAACACCGGTCCGACAGCCGACATCGTCGACGTAACGCCGGACCCGAGGATCACACCGGTCGCCTCGGTGGCGGTCAATTTCACCGACCCGGGCACCGGTGCCCCTTCCGACGTGACCGGGCTGGACGTTGGTGATTTCCTGTTGCGTCGGGACGGACTGCTGCTGGACCTCAGCGAGGTCACGCTGACGGTCTTCTCCGGCAGCCAGTATGAACTGGTGCTGACCGATGTGACCGTAGTGGACGGGACCTACGACCTGAAGTTGCTGGCTGCGGGGTCGGGCGTCACACGTGTCTCGGACAACGAACCGTTCGTGCTGGATGCGGTTGAGAGCTGGGTGACGGATACGGTGATCCAGGTCAACAGCACCGACGACCTTGTGGACGCGACACCGCTGGGGGACGGTATTGTCGACGTGGATCTCACCCAGCCAGGGAAGCAGATCACGTTGCGGGCGGCGATTCAGGAATCCAACCAGTTGCCGGGTGCGGGCGCGATCTCGTTGCCGGCCGGGACATTCACCCTGGCACTGTCCGGACCAGGCGAAGACCTCTCAGCCACCGGTGACCTGGATATTCGCCAGGACCTGCGGATCTTCGGGCAGGGTGCCGGTCAGACGGTGATCGATGCGGATGGCCTGGAACGCGTGTTCCAGATCTTCGGTGGAGTGACGGTGCACATCAGCGACGTGACGATCACCGGTGGAGCGGTCGTGGGCAGCGAAGACGGTGGCGGAATCCGCAGCGGCGGCGACCTGACACTCGAAAACGTCGTCGTGAGCAACAACTCGACACTGGACAGTGGCGGGGGAATCAACACCAGCGGCAGCCTGTCACTGATCGGATCGGTTGTCATCGGCAATTCCGCTGCTTCCGACGGAGGGGGAATCCGCAATACCGGTACGCTGAACGGACTGAATTCGGAGTTCTCAGAGAACTTC
Organism: Planctomycetota bacterium; assembly: GCA_963582065.1. Classification (GTDB taxonomy): domain Bacteria; phylum Planctomycetota; class Planctomycetia; order Planctomycetales; family Planctomycetaceae; genus UBA8437. Next base: position 1,397 of record CAUZRQ010000079.1, read on the forward strand.
AGCGGCGTCGATGGCGGGGCCTTGGTGAACATCGCCCAGGGAGACGCCGTCTTCAACAACGTGACGTTTTCGGGAAATTCCTCGGGTCATGATGGCGGAGCCGTCCACAACGAGGCGGTGCTGCTGTTGAACAGCGCGACGATTGTCCACAACAACGCAGAGAACTTCGCGGGCGGCGTGTCCAGTGATGGCGGCAGCCAGACATCAATCCAGAACTCGCTGGTGGCCAGGAACTCCGCGACGCTGAATTTCCCCGATGTCAGCGGAGTCTTCACGACGCTGGGTAACAACCTGGTCGGAAACAACTCCGGCGCCGATGTGTCCTTCCCGGTTGGATTGCCCAATGCGAACGGAGACCTGGTGGGCGATCCGGGCTCGCTGCTCGATCCGTTGATCGAAGACACGTTGGGTGACAACGGTGGAGCCACCAGGACACACCTGCTGCTGTTTGGCAGCCCGGCCATCGATGCCGGTAACAACGCGGGGCTGGATGCCAATGTCAGTACCGAGCAGCGCGGAGCCATTCGAGTTCTCGATGGGCCGGACCTGGATCTGACGGCGACGGTCGACATCGGAGCGGTGGAATTCGGCAATTTCTACGTCAACAGCCTGGCGGACCTGACCGACACCTCACCCCTGGGCGATGGGCGGGTGGATGGCGACCTGTTGACCCTGGGCAAGCAGATCACCTTGCGTGCGGCATTACAGGAAGCCAACGCACTGGCTGGAGAAAACACGATTCAGCTGGGCTCCAATGTCTACACGTTGACAATGACCGAGCCCGACACCGTCAACCCGACGGCGGACATCGTTGATATTGATCCCGACCCCCGTGACGTTCCCGTGGGGGTGGTGACGATCAACTTCGACGAAGACGTACTCAACGTGGATCTCAGTGACGGTGTCCCCGATTTCGTGCTCACCCGTACCGATCTTTCCGGGCAGCAGGTTGTGTCGCTGGCCGGGCTCGCCTTGTCCGAAATCAGCAATTCGGAATACACGCTGGACCTGAGCACGGTGACCGACGTGGACGGGATCTACTCGCTGACGCTCGACGCGGCAGCCACGTCGATCATCGACCTGGTGGGGAACCCGCTGGTCGATGATGCTGTTGATGACTGGCGAATCGGGCCGGATATCTACCCGCCGACAGCCGACATCGTTGATGTCACGCCCGATCCTCGTTCGACTGACGCCGACCCGATCACGATCAACTTCTCCGAACCGGTCGTGGGTGTGGACCTGGCCGATTTCACGCTCGAAATCGATCTTGGTGGCGGGCTGGGACCGCAGAACATTCCGCTGGGCAATTCGACACTGCAGCAACTGACGACGTCCCAGTACGTGTTGACGTTTGAAGCGCTGATGACGACTCCGCTGGGAATCTACACGGTGAGCCTGTTGGCCAGCGGGTCCGGAATCCAGGACTTTGCGGCCAACAACTTCGTCACCGATGCAACCGACTCCTGGGAGCGGGGAGTGGATTCGGTTCCCCCCACCGCCGACATCATCGACGTCGATCCCGATCCGCGGATCACCAATGTCGGGCTGGTGACAGTTGACTTCCTCGAATCCGTCACCGGTGTCGACATCGGCGATTTCACGCTGATGCGGGATGCCGGAAGCGGTGCGGTCAACGTCCCGCTGACGACCGTCGTGCTGACGCCACTCTCGCAGATGCGGTACACCCTGAACATGAACTCGGTGACGGGGTTCGATGGCGACTACGTGTTGACACTGGTCGCCGCGGGATCGGGGATCCAGGACGTTGCGACCAACCTGATGGTCACCGATGCCGTAGACACCTGGACGCGAGGTGAGGCGTCTGACGGAGCCGGCGACCTGGACATTACCGACACCACCGGCAGCCTGACAGTGGTCGGGACCGGCAGTGGCACGACCTTCATCGATGCCAACGGGATCGATCGGGTATTCCAGGTGCTGGAGAACGTTACGGCCAGGCTGCAGAATCTGACGGTGACCGGGGGCGCGGTCACGGGCAGCTCCGAGGGCGGAGCGGTATCCAACAGTGGCGCACTGTTTCTCTCGGCCGTGACTGTCTCCGGAAACACGAGCCAGGCCGTCGGCGGCGGGCTCTACAACACGCTGGGCGGAACGCTGACGATCGATGAAAGTGACGTGTCGGCCAATACCGCCTTCGACGGGGGTGGCATCTACAACAACGACGACGGAGCCCTGTCGATCCGCAACTCGTCGGTTCATGACAATGTCGCGAGTAACGACGGTGGCGGTGTCTACAACGATCTCGATGGCGACGTCGACCTGATCAACAGCGACCTGATCGGCAATGTGGCTGTCGGCCAGGGTGGGGGTGTCTACAACAACGATGCTGCCAGCCTGGATGTCAGCAACAGTCGTTTCTCGGTGAATACGGCCGAGGACGGTGGTGCGATTTTCAACGAACTGGTCAGCGTGCTGACGGTCAGCAACACGTCGTTCTCGGCGAACCAGGCCAGTGACGACGGTGGTGCGATCTACAACGATGACGGGCTGGTCGTAAGCACCCGAAATATCTACTCCGGGAACATCGCTGGTGATGGTGGTGGCGTGTTGTTCAACGCCTCAAATGGCGATGTGACATTCGACGGCGATTCGATGACATTGAACGTGGCCGGCGGTCGAGGTGGCGTTGCCGACAACTTCGGAACACTCTTGCTGGACGGGACGACGTTGATCAGCAACACGGCTGACGACGGCGGAGCGATCGCCAGCGCCAGGCAACTGGATATCACCGGCGCGGTCTTGACTGGCAATGTCGCGGCGTCACGCGGCGGCGGGTTGTTCAATGACGATGTCGGAGTGGCGAACGTCACCTCCACGCGGATTGTCGGCAACACATCCGGCGGTGACGGCGGTGGCCTTTTCGTCAGCGACAACAGTGATGTCACCTTCAGTTTCCTGACCATTGAAAACAACCAGGCCGCCGGAAATGGCGGCGGCGTGTTCAATGCCACCCAGACGTCTTCTCCCAGTGGAGTCGCGGCCTTTGAGCTCAGCGAGACGCTGCTGGTGGGCAACGTGGCCGTGGGAGACGGGGGCGGGTTCTACAACAGTGACCTCGGTGATGCCGTGTTGGCCAACGTGACGTTCGGCCAGAACGTTGCGGCCAACGGCGGGGGCCTGGTCAACAACGGCAACCTGATGTTGACACACAGTACCGTCTACGAGAACGAAGCCGAAACGGATGGCGGCGGGATCTTCAACGCGCCTACCGTTCCGGATCAGTTGGTGATCAGGAACACGATCGTCGCCCGCAACACCAGCAGCCTCGCCTCGGACGTGGTGGGGTCGCTGTTCCAGTCCGATGGACACAACCTGATCGGTGACGCAGGCGGAGTGGTGTTCGGCGGAGTTGGAGACCAGGTCGGCAACACCGCGGCTCCCCTGGATCCGTCCCTGTTCGACCTGAAGTTCAACGGCGGACCCACCCAGACACACGGCCTGCAGTTCGGCAGCCCCGCCCGCGACGCCGGAGACAACTCCGATGCACCGGTGACCGACCAGCGGGGATTCGCGAGGATCTTCGACGGTGACGGGGACGGGACCTCCACGATCGACATCGGGGCACTGGAGAGCGGCTTCGTCGTCAACAGCTTTGAAGACACGATTGACGTGAGCCCCGACGACGGCATCAGTGCCGACAGCGACGGAAACAGCAGTTTGAGGGCGGCCATCAACGAGGCCAACGCGTCACCTGGCGGCGATACCATCATCCTGCCCGCGGGGACGTTCCTTTTGAGTCTGACCGGCCGCGATGAAGACAACGGGTTGACTGGCGATCTGGATATCAGTGGAGATCTCGATATTCTCGGCGCGGGGTCGGGCCAGACGACGATCGATGCCGACGGGATTGACCGCGTCTTTCATGTACTCAACGGCGTCACACTGAACGTATTTGGCGTGACGATTACCGGTGGCGATGCCGGGAACACCGGTAGCGGCGGCGCCCTGTTGAGCCACGGCACGGTGTCCCTCAACGAATCGGTGGTGACGGGCAACACGGCCAATCGAGGCGGCGGGGTGTTCACCTCGGGCGTATTGACCGTGACGGAAAGCACGATTGAAGGCAACCAGGCCGGCTTGCAGGGCGGGGCCATCTACAACTTCCTGACCGGCGAAATCGACGGCGCGATCGGGGCCGGGGACGTCACGTTGCGGATCGGTGACGGGACTTCGTTCCCCACGACCGGGTCGTTCAACGTGAAGATCGACGCCGAAGAGTTGTCGGTGACGGCCGTCGACGGAGACCTGTTCAGCGTGACACGCGGTGTCAATGGGACAACGTCCGCCGCCCATCCTGATCGAGCCACGGTCGAACTGATCGGTGGCGGGGTCGTGACGGTCGACCGCAGTACACTGACCGGCAACAGGGCCAATGCCCAGGGCGCGGGAATCTACAACGAGGCATCTTTGGCGATCGGGTTCAGCGAGATCGTCCAGAACGTGTCGGATTCTCGAGGTGGCGGCATCTACAACGCGACACTGACGGCCGAGTTGGCTAACGCGGTGTTGGCTACCAGCACCACGATCGACCTGGTCGATGCGGCCAGCATTCCGGCAGCGGCCCCGTTCGACATCTTGATCGACAGCGAGGGCATGGCCGTGACGGCGGTCAACGGCAACCAGTTGACGGTGGTCCGTGGTGTGAGTGGTACGATCCCTGTTCCCCACGGTGCTGGCGCCGAGGTGCGGCTGGTCGGAAAGGCGTTCACCAGCATCGATCGCAGCACGATCGCCGAGAATGCGGCCGGGTCGGCCGGTGGCGGCATCTTCAGCGAAGCCACTCTGGTTATCACGAGCAGCACGGTGTCGTCGAACGTCGCAGGTGCCGGCGGCGGCGTAGCGAGCAATGGCTCGGCGACGGTCGTCAATTCTACCGTGGCAAAAAACATCGCCGTCAATGCGGGCGGCGTGGCAGCAGATGGCGGGCGGTTCGAACTCAAGAACACCATTGTCGCCGCCAACACCGCCACCGGAGAAGGCGCCGACGTGCGGGGGCGGTTCATCAGCACCGGCTACAACCTGATCGGTGACGCTGGTGTGTCGGTCGGGCTGGTGCACGGGGTCAATTCCGACCAGGTCGGGTCTTCGGGCAGTCCGTACGATCCGGTTATGGACCTCGTGTTGAGGGACAACGGTGGGCCGACTCGTACTCACCGACTGTTGCCCAGCAGCCCGGCAATCGATTCCGCTGACAATACCGGCAGTGATGAGACGACGGACCAGCGAGGTGCGGTGCGGCCGACCAACCAGGATGCCGACATCGGGTCCTTCGAAAGGACGGTGTTGTCGTTGCTGGCCAATGACGCAACGGTGGTCGAAGGCGCGACGGGGGCCCAGCCGGTCAACGTGAGCGTGATCCTGTCGAATCCAAGTGTCGAGTCGATTTCGGTGGACTACAACACCGTCGACGGGACGGCGTTCCAGGGCAGCGACTATCAGGCGGCGTCCGGAACGTTGACGTTCGCACCGGGAGAACTGACACAGAACATCATCGTGATGGTCAACGGGGATCTTTCGGTCGAGTCCACCGAGACATTTTTCGTCGAGCTTTCCGATGTCGGTCAGGCCGACTTACTCAATTCCCAGGCTGTGGTCACGATCGTCAACGATGACACCGCGGTCATCGTCGATGATGTGTCGGTGATCGAGACGGATTCGGGAACCCTGGACATGGTCTTTACGATCAGCCTGGTGCAGACCATCGACGCGGCCACGACGATCACCGTGGATTACGCGACCGCCGACGGTACGGCCACGAGTTCGGGAGCCAATCCCGATTACGTGGCGACATCCGGCCAGTTGACGTTTGCCGATCCGACGGATCCGGCGCAACTGTCCCAGACGGTGGTGGTGACGATCAACGGCGACACGTCTGTGGAGCCCGATGAGACCGTGCTGCTGACAATCCCAACGGCGAGCGTCAATATCACCGACGGCCAGGGTGAGGGCACGATTCTCAACGACGACTCCGCCTTCACCGTCACGAATCCGACGGTTGTCGAAGGCAACTTCGGGACCGTGAACATGGACTTCGTCGTGTCGCTGGTCGAGTCCAGCACCGCCCTGGTCACGGTCGACTATTCGACGAGCAACGGCAACGAAGTCCAGCAGGTGGCGTTGAGCGGTTCTCCCACCGGCGGCGATTTCACTCTGACCTACGACGCACAGACAACCGACCCGATCGCGTTCGACGCGGATGCCGGAGACGTGCGGCTCGCCCTTGAGGGCTTGGCCAACATCGGGATCGGTGCCGTGTCGGTCACGGGCGGTGACTTGCCCGGCGCCGGTGTCCTGGTTGAATTCATCGGAGCACTGGCTGGAACGGATGTCACGGAACTGCAACTGGGAGCCAACAACCTGGTCGGCGGAACAACTTCGGAAGTGGACATCACCACGACCACCGGCGCGGCAACTGCGGGCGAGGATTACGATGCCGCTTCGGGGACCGTGACGTTCCAGCCCGGCGAAACGGACCAGACTGTCAGCGTGACGGTCAACGGTGATGTTCTGCTTGAGCCCGACGAAGAACTCCTGTTCACGCTGGCCAATGCGACCAACGATGGGGTGGCCGATGCACTTGCCGATCTCAACGGTGGAGTCCCGGCTGTCGGAACGATCGAGGATGACGAAGATCCTCCGGATGTCTGGGAGATTTCCCTGGTCGACAACGCAGGGACGCCGACAATCGAGGTTGTTCTCAACGACGTGTTGTTCATCTCCACCACTGACCTCGCCAGCGCGCTGTCGCTCACCGGTGACCAGACGGGCGTGATTGATGACCTGTTCATCGTCGATTTTGCCGGGGGAACTCCCATCCCGACGGCCGGCCTGCAGCTGGATGGCGGGGATCAGAGTGGCGCCGATGTTGTGCAACTCATGAACCAGTCGGTCGGTTTCGCGTCGGTCGGTTACTTGATCACCGGCAACGCCGAAGCGACCATCAGCCTCGATGGATCGGCGGTGAGTTATGTTGGTGTCGAGGCCGTCATCGACTACACGCCGTCTGCGGCCCGAAACTTCACCCTGGACAGCCTGTTTGCCGGCAACCACGCGATGCGGACCCGAAACGCTTCGGGCGCGGGGAACTCTCTGTTCGAGAGTGACGGCACATCGACCTTTGGTGTCTTTGCGTTCGAGAACCCGGCCAGCAACCTGGCCTTCAATTCCGGACCCGGCGACAACACCTTTACGCTGACGCCAATGGACTCGACGCTCACCGCAGCTGTGACGGTCAATGCCGGGGGTGGCGATGACATTGTTGATGCGGCGACCTATCCCACTTCGTTGACGATCAACGGCGACGACGGTGCCGATCTCCTCGGTGGCGGACTCGGTGATGACACGGTCAACGGTGGTGCGGGCAATGACTCGCCTGGTGGTGGACAGGGCGATGACTTGCTGGACGGCGGGACAGGTGTCGACATCGTTACCGAGTCGTTGGACGCGAATTATCAGCTGACGGACAACCAACTGGTCACGGTCCTGGTGGTCGGCGGAAGCACCGACACCGACACGCTTACGGCAATCGAGCAGGCTTCACTGACCGGCGGGGTGTCGGCCAACTCGTTCGACGCGTCCGGGTTTGGCGGCTCGGTCACGCTCAATGGAGCCGGCGGCGACGACACGATGATCGGTTCAGCCGGTGATGATCAACTCAACGGCGATTCCGGGAATGACCGGATCGTGCAGTCCGGCAACGCGGCGCAGAAGCTTTCGGACGTGGCCATCGAAGTCGGCACATGGCCGGCCGGTGGGTCGTTCACGGCAACCTCCACGGACGGATTTTCCAGCGTCGAAGAAGTGATCATGAACGGTGGTGCGGCGGACAACGTGATCCATGCCGGCAGCTACACGCTCGGGGATGTGACCATCGACGGGGCGGCCGGCAACGACACGCTGACCGGCGGCAGGTTGAACGACTCGATCATCGGCGGCGAGGGTAACGACAAGCTCAATGCCAAGAGGGGCGACGACTCTCTCGAAGGTGGCCCCGGCGACGACACGCTTTTGGGCGGATACGGTGACGACACCGCCATCGGCGGCGACGGTGCGGACTTCATCAACGCCAACACCGGAGACGACCTGGTGGATGGCGGTGACGGTGACGACCGGTTGCGAGGTTCCGAGGGCGCCGACACGATCATCGGCGGATTGGGCACTGACAAGTTGGACGAGAATCTTGCAGTCGGCACGCTGATCCTCGGTAACAACTTCCTAAGTGGGGATCTTGGTGAGAAGGTGCTCAGCGGAATCGAAGCGGCGGTCCTCAACGGCAAGGTCGGAGCCAACATCGACCAGGGTGTGAACTTCTTCGATGCCAGCCTGGCGACGATCCCCGTGACGATGATCGGCGGCAAAGGCGCCGACACGATGATCGGCGGGCAGGCCGGAGACTTCCTCAACGGCAACGGGGACAACGACAGCCTGGACGGTGGGCTCGGAGACGATTCGATCCAGGGCGGAGCCGGCAAGGACTTGGTGGTCGGCGGCGAGGGAAACGACACGCTCGAAGGGCAGGGAGCCAACGACACGCTCCGCGGCGAAAGCGGCGACGATAATCTCGACGGCGGTGCCGGCTACGACCGGGTGTTCGAGTCGGGTGACGTGAACATCACGATTGACGACACCCAGATGAGCGGTGGCCTCGGGACGGACGTGGTCGCCAACTTCGAGGAAGTGAAGTTCTCCGGGGGATCGGGTGCCAACAACTTCGACGCCAGTGGATTCTCGGGACGAGCCGTGCTGTGGGGAGGACCCGGGACCGACACCTTGATCGGTACCGAGAACGAAGACCGGATCAACGGTGGTCCCGGCGACGACAGCCTGGTTGGAAACGGCGCTGCGGACACGATGTTCGGGGGTTCCGGGAAGGACACGCTTGAGGGTGATGCCGGCGACGACGTCCTGTACGGACAGCGCGATGACGACTCGTTGAAGGGTGGCATCGGCGACGACTCGCTGCGTGGCGATGATGGAGACGACATTCTCAACGGCGGAGATGGTGACGACTTTGCCAATGGCGGGTCCGGAGCGGACAGCCTGTCGGGATGGACCGGTGACGACACGCTGAACGGCTCCAAGGGCCGGGACATCATGTTCGGCGGCACCGGCAACGACCGCATGTTCGGCGGCAACGACCGCGACAGCATCCTGGGTGAAGACGGCAACGACTTCATCAAGGGTCAATCCGGCGAAGACGTGCTCGCCGGTGGCACGGGCGATGACAAGGGGATCGACTTCTCTGTTGCGGCACTCGGCAACCTGCCGATCGAAATCGACGAGGAGTTCACCTTCTACGACACCTGGATCGACAACGTCTGATCGCCGAAGTCGACCGGAGGAGCCTCTCCGTGGGGGTCGTGTCAGGAGCGCGATGATGGCGGCCGTCGAGATCATCGCCCGCAAAAGAGCGGGAGAGAAGCTCAGCCGCGCTGACTTGCAGGCTTTTGTCACGGGGGCGGCAGAAGGCGGGTGGCCGGGTGAGCAACTGGCTGCCATGCTGATGGCAATCGCGGTGGTTGGCCTGGATGCCGAGGAAACCGGCTGGCTGGTTGCGGAGATGGCTGGCAGCGGGCGACGGATCAGCCCCGACCGGTTCGATCGGCCGGCTGTCGACAAGCACTCGACCGGGGGTGTCGGAGACAAGGCGTCACTGGTGGTGGCGCCGCTGGCCGCCGCCTGTGGCGTGGATGTGCCGATGATCTCCGGCCGCGGACTCGGGCACACCGGTGGGACGTTGGACAAGCTGGAGTCGATCCCCGGATTTCGCGTGGGGCTGTCGGTTGACGAACTGGTCGAAGTTGTCCGGGCGGCCGGTTGCGCGATCTGTGGAGCTGGCGACGAAATGGCTCCGGCCGACGCCGTGTTGTACGCGTTGCGTGACGCCACGGCGACAGTCGACAGTGTTCCGTTGATCTGCGGTTCGATCCTCAGCAAGAAACTGGCTGAAGGAATTTCTGCTCTTGTCCTGGACGTGAAATGTGGGGCCGGCGCGGTCTTCAGTGATCCAGCCGATGCGAACACTTTGGCCCGGGCCCTGGTTGATTCAGGAACAGCCTCGGGATTGCTCACCGTTGCGGTGGTGACCGACATGGCTGTTCCACTGGGGAGGGCCGTTGGCAACGCTGTCGAGGTTGTCGAGGCCATCGAGTGCCTGCAGGGTGGCGGGCCGGAGGACCTGCGTGAGCTCTCTGTTCATCTCGTGGCTCGGATGCTCCTTGCCGGTGGCGTTTGTGATGAAATGGAGAATGCCGTGACGTTGGTGTCCAGAGCCCTGGATGGCGGGGCCGGGTTGGAGCGATTCGAGAGAATGCTGGTCGCCCAAGGGGGCGACGCCCGGGTGGTTGACGAACCGGAACGTCTGGGGCGTGCCTCGGGCATGAGAACAGTTGAGGCCGATCGGGACGGCTGGCTCAGTGGTCTGGATGCTCTTCAGATCGGCAGATCTGTTGCCCGGTTGGGCGGAGCGGGTGGCCGAGGTGATGGCAAATTGGACCTGCTGGCCGGGATCAGGATCCTGGTTCCCGTCGGCGTCCGGGTCGCAGCCGGCGACGCCTTGTTGGAATTGCAGTCCGCGGATGTGGAGCGGCTCGATCCGGCCGCAGAACTGGCCGGGGCGGCCGTGACGATCACCGACGATCCGGGCGTGCCTCGACGGTTGGTCCTCGGTACGATCGGGACGGAATCTCCTGTTGAGTCGGATTCATGACAGTCGCTCGTGGCCTGATCGGCCTGGTCTTCTTCTGCATGGTGGCGTGGGGGTTGTCGTCGGATCGGCGGCGATTCCCGTGGCGGATCGTGTTCTTCGGTTTGGCGATGCAGGCGGTGCTGGGGTGGGCCATCCTGGGGACCGACACCGGCGGAACGGTTTTTGAGTATCTTTCGGCCGGCGTGCAGACGTTGATCGAGATGGCCGAGCCCGGGGCAAAGCTGGTGTTTGGTCCGCTGGCGGACCCGGCGGCGATGGCGCAGGCGGTTGGCCCCAAGCATGCGTTTGTCTTTGCTTTCGCCGGTCGTGGCCTGGTGGCAATCATCTTCTTCTCGGCACTGATGGGCGTGCTGTACCACATCGGCCTCATGCAGGTGCTGGTTTACGGCCTGGCGCGGGTGATGAGTGCTGTGCTCGGAGTGTCGGGTTCGGAATCGATGGCGATGGCGGCCAACGTGTTTGTGGGTCAGACCGAGGCGCCGCTGGTCGTGCGGCCATATATCGAGAAGATGACGGCGTCGGAACTGAATGCGATGATGACCGGCGGATTTGCCACAATCGCGGGTTCAGTGCTGGCTGTGTACATCGGGGTACTGGGCGAGGAATACGGTCCACACCTGTTGGCAGCGTCAGTGATGAGTGCCCCGGCGGCGTTCCTTATCGCGAAGATCATGCTGCCCGAGAGTGAACGATCGGAAACCGGCGGGACCGTCGAGTTCCGCATGGATCGCACGGCGACCAACCTGGTCGAGGCAGCTGCCAACGGCACGACCGATGGGTTGAAGCTGTGGCTGAACGTGATCGCGATGTTGGTCGCCTTCACTGGCCTTGTGGCACTTGTCGACTTGATGCTGGGGACGGTTGGCGGCAGCATCGCCACGAGCCGCCTGGGGGTGGCGTTTCCGTTGCTGAGTGATCTGTTGCAGGATCTGTCGTTGCAGAAGGTCTTTGGCTGGGTGCTCTCGCCGGTGGCCTGGTTGATGGGCGTCGAAGGCGGCCACGATTGCCAGTTGTTCGGCAGCTTGCTGGGGGCGAAAGTGGCGGTCAACGAATTCGTGGCGTTCACTCAGTTGCAGGACATGCTGCCCGCCGCGGGCGGCGAGATGGTGTTCGAAAGCCCGAAGACCGCCAAGATGGCGGCCTACGCGCTGTGTGGTTTTGCGAATTTCGCGTCGATCGGGATCCAGATTGGCGGCATCAGTCCATTGGCACCGTCGCGAAAAGTCGATCTCGCCAAGCTGGCTCCTCGTGCCATGCTCGGCGGGGCCATGGCGTCGTGGATGACAGCGACGATGGCCGGGATGTTCCTGTAGTCCGTCAGGTTGTTCGCTGCGGGGGGAGATTGTGGACGAGTTGATCGCCAGAGCGGCCGAGGCACGCCGAAGAGCTCATGCCCCCTACTCGGGGTTCGCCGTGGGCGCGGCGATCGAAGCGGCCGACGGGCGAATCGTTGTCGGGTGCAATGTCGAAAATGCCAGCTTCGGGCTGGGTGTGTGTGCCGAACGGGCTGCGGTGACTGCGGCCGTCAGTCAGGGAATCACCGGTTGGCGACGACTGGCGGTGGTTGTCGAATCGGATGAGCCCGTGGCGCCGTGTGGTGCCTGCCGCCAGGTGTTGGCCGAATTCTGCGACGATCTGGAGATCATATTGGCCGACAGCAGCGGGGTGCGGATGGTGACACGGTTGAGCGAACTTCTGCCACAGCCGTTTGGCGCCGACCAGTTGGGCGGCGCCGACAATCGGGACCCGCTCTAGCATCGGCAGGCGAGCGAATGGACCAGTGTGCGGTGAGCAGCGAATGGGTCGCTCGGTTTCGCCGCAGCGTTCGCCGTTGGTACGTCCGCGGCGGGCGCGACTTGCCGTGGGTGGGTGAGCGAGATCCCTATGCCGTCTGGGTCCGCGAGATCATGCTGCAGCAGACGACCGTCAAGGCCGTGGTGCCGTATCTCGAGAGGTTCCTCGATCAGTTTCCGACCGTCGAAGAACTGGCGGCGTCGGAGACCGGCGAGGTGCTTCGCGTGTGGGAGGGATTGGGGTACTACAGTCGGGCGAGGAATCTGCACCGGGCGGCCAGGGTGATTGTCGAGGAATGGGGTGGACAATGGCGGGAAACGGCCGTCGAACTCCAGGCGTTGCCGGGCATCGGGCCCTATACGGCCGGGGCGATTGCTTCGTTTGCGTTTGACCAGCCGGCAGCGATTGTCGAAGCCAATACAGCGAGGCTGTTTTCTCGGCTACTCGCACTCGGCGTCGATCCGTCCAGCAGCGAGGGCCGCGGGCAATTGTGGTCCCTGGCCGAACGGGTGGTTCCACGGGTGCGTGCCGGCGAATTCAACCAGGCACTGATCGATCTCGGGGCGACTGTCTGCGGGGTTGAGGCTCGATGCCGAGAGTGTCCGGTGCGTTCGTCTTGTCGGTCTCTCGAACTGGGCGAGGTGGACCGAGTGCCGGTTCGCTCGCCCCGACGTCGGACGACGGATCTGTTCGAGCTGCTGCTGGTCATCCGGCGGGACGATCGGCTGTTGCTGATTCAGCACCCCGAGAATGAAAGATGGGGCGGGTTGTGGGGATTTCCGACGTTGTCGCGACAGGGTCCGTTGGCCCGGAGTCGAATTGACGAACTGCAGATCGTTTCGGAGGCGGCTGAATGGGGCTGTGACGTGGAGGTTGATGAGTGGTTGCAGGAGTTCCGGCACGGCGTGACTCGGTTTCGGCTTCATCTGCAACCGGTTGTGGCGACCTGGCGAGCAGGAAACTGGACCGGACCGGTCGTGGCCGAGTGGGTCGAGATCGACGAATTGCCGGCGCGACCTTTGTCGGTCGCAGCGCGTCGCGTCGCGGACCGCGTTCAGGAGGGGCAACGATGTGGCGGAGTGTCCAGGTGAGTCGAATGGGATTGCCGCTGATGCGCAGTGGGCTAGGATGTCCTCGGAGGGTTGGGGAATCCTGTCGACAGCCCGGGAAGCTGGTCGAGAGATCCCAACAGGGTGAGTGGCCATTCGGAGTCCGAGGCAAGCCGTGAAACGGAGCCGACCGCAGTTGGAACTGCCGAAAGATCGCCGGGTGCGTGAGTCCGACGTGTGGTGGTCGTTGGCGAGCGACCCGCAGGTTCGGCGAGCGGGTTTTACCGGTGTGAGCGGGTCTTTTCTGTTGCACGGATTTGTGTTGTTGGTGCTTTCGCTCCTGGTGCTGGACCAGTTTCGTGACCCCGAGCCATTGTCGACCGAATGGAATCAGTCAGATAAGGGTCCGCCGTCGCTGCCGGAATCGGTCGCGGGGCCCTTGGAGGTCGAATCGGCTGTCAAACAGAAAAGCCAGGCACCCAGGATCGACACGGCCCTTCTGGAAGGGCGTGAGCATGTGCTTGAGGACGCGCTCTCCGGCGTAATGGTCGATTACGTGTCCGACTTCGATGCGGACAACCCCAATGACGGTGGTTCGGTGTTGAAGGCACCGAAAGGAAGTCGGGTGGTCAAAAAGGGCAGCTTTTCGGTGTGGACTGTGCCCAAGGACCCATTGCCCGAACAGGAGTACCAGATCGTGATTCAGGTGCGGTTGCCGAATTACGTACGACGTTATCGCGCGACCGATTTGTCCGGTGAAGTCGAAGGGAGCGACAGGTATCGGCAGCAGATCCCGTGGGATCCGAGGTGGAAGAACCGCACAGACGTGGCGTTGACAATCCGGAAGGGGCGGCTGGTGCCTCTGAAACGTGGCGATTTCCTGCCCGTTCGCGACCGGATCGCGCAGCTGGTGATTCGTGTGCCCCCGGCGAAGAAGCTGGTCCGCGACAAGATCCGTATCCAGTCGAAGCTGCTCAAGGAGCAGCAGGTACTGGAGATCGTGTTCTAGGTTTCTGTCGAGCGAAATCTGCATCGTACGGCACGATGATCTCTGCGGGGATCCGGTAGTCGGTGTTGATTACGAGGTCGGCGAGGGCTTCAAGCCAACTTGCCAGCGAGTCATCGATCGCCTCGACGAAGATTCTCTGTCCCGAGTTGGAGATCTCAAGACGCAGTGTCTGGATACCGTCGACAAGCCCGTGCAGAGGGGCGAGCGGACTCGACGGGTCGACGGACAGTTGGTCTTCAGGGGCCGCGTGGGTTGCCGATTGCAGGGAATCGACCAGTCGATCGACCCGGAACAGGTTTCCGTCGGACGCGGGGCTGTAGTCGGAAAAGGACAGGTCGGAAAGCCGAAAGACACCCGGAGTGGAATTCCATTCGCCGGGAAGCTGCGTGCGGGCTGTGTCCTCGACCTGCTCGAGACCGGATGTGAATGTTGCGGAATCGGAGTCGTGGAGAAGATCGTCGATCAGGCGAAGTGGATTCCAGGACGGGAGGCTGGCGACGTTGTGGATGATCGAATTGAGATCGGCAGGGGAGTGGGGGACATTGACCGTACGCGGAAGTGTTTCGGCTGGCGGCCGGTGTTGAAGCTGCAGCGGTGTCCAGTCGGTCAGCAGAATCTCCGGCCAAGCCACCGCTGACGACTTGGCCTCGGAGGTGCCGGACTGATGGAATTGGCGAATTGGACGTCCATCGAATGGATGGCCGGCAGGGAGGCGTCCGAGACAATCGAGAATCGTGGGTGTCAGGTCGGTCAGGCGGCACGGCGTCGTGATGCGGGTGTTCCGCCGGATGCCGGGTCCGGCGACGAACCAGGTCGAGAGCATCGAGTCGCGGAAGGGGTGGCCGTGCATTGTTCCGGGAGTGGAGTTGCGGCCGAAATACCAGCCGTGGGAGGCGGTCAGGACGATGTCGGGTGCGTGGCGACGTGCGGTCGCGTCGAGCGAAGGAACCCAGAGCATCGAACGTGCCAGCGAAACGACAGCGTCGGGGTACTCGGTGTCGCAGGTGGCGTCCAGCCAGGCCTGTTGATCGTGTTCGGCGGCCAGAAAATCCACAGGCAGGTGTTCGAGAAAACCCAGTGGGTCGACCGTCGGGAGAGGGACTGGCCGCCAGGCAATGGATCCGTCGGGAGCTGGTTCGAGTTTGTTGACGACCTGGTAGCGAAACAGAAGACGATCCGAGGAATCACGTCGACGGGTGATTGCGGCGGCTCCCTTCCGGTGGCTGACCAGAAGCAGTGAATCGGGAGTGTTGCGGATCAAGGCCATGTCGACCGGATGAACTGATGTCGCGTCGACGCGGGCGGTGATGAGACGTCGAATCAGGTTGACTGGCGGAAGGTCATCGGAGATCGGGTAGTTGAGCAAATCGGCGGGCCGGGCAGGAGAGGTCCAGTCTTGCGAGCGGTAGCCGCGGCGGGGCAGGTAAATTCGGCACGTGCCGTCGGGGATGCTGTCAACGAACACAAAGTGCTTGTCGTGGGGATGGCGAGAGGTGAACTGGTGCTGGTGAACGGAGAGCCCCAGCCCACCGTCCAGCCATCGCCGGTCCTGCGACACCGTCCGTGTGCGGAAAAATACCTCGTGGGCCACATCAAAATGCCGCAGCGGCTGACGCCGGCCGCCATGGTGGCCGTGGTCGCTGACGAGCATCAGGACGGTGTCGTCAAGTTGGCCGCGACGTCGAAGGTGGTCGACGACGGATCCGATCAGCTGATCGGCTCGGACAAGCGTGCGGCGGGTTGCTCCGAATTGGCCGCGACCACAATTGTGGCTGACCGAGTCGGTTTCGGGCAGCCAGATGATGGTGACTGGCCGCTGGAGATCGACAAGGTGTCGCAGAGCGTAGGTGGTATTGGCGTCGTCGAAGTGCTGCCAGGCCTTGTCGGCTCTCAGGAATGGCAGGTGCCGCAGCAGGCTGCGGCTCCACAAAGGCGGGCTGAGGTGCGGCATGATCGGCAGAACGCCGGTTGCCCAGTCGGTGCCCTGCCGTCTGAGCAGGGTGTACAGCGGAACGGCCGCGTCGGCGCGAGGCTGTTTCGGAAGGGGAGCACCCACCGCATCGTGTATCGATTCATTGGCGGTCGAGGCGAGGCCGAGGAGGCCGACCGGATGGAGAGCTTCGGCTGCACGAATCGGACCCAGGGTCGAAAGGTGGGACTGGCTGGTCTGTGTCTGACGATCGAAGCGGATCATCGCTGTGAGTCCGTGGCGGTCAGGAAAGCAACCGGTCCACATGGATCCGTTGGCCGTCAATGTGCTCGACGGGAAAACCGTCGTGGTGTTTTGCAGCCAGCTGCCGCCCTTGATAAAGAGGCTGTGGATGGTTGGCAGGTGCCCGGTCAACGCCATTTCGCGAACGACGTCGGCCCGGAGACCGTCGATATAGAAGATGAGAACCTGTTTGGCTGGAGCTGGTGGGGGGAGTTCCGGCGATGGAGCGGTGATGACCTTCTCGTGCCATGCCGGCGACGGGGCTTCAACTCGTTCGACGCGGATCGAGAATTCCCCGGCGTTGTCGTGGGGGGTGGCGTCGTTGACACGAAATTGAAGGCGGCCTGTCCCGGTGGCGCGGATCCCGGTACGACGACCGACCAGAAACGGCCGGTCATCACCGATTCGGGCGATCAGGGCCAACGAGGGGGCCGGACCATGGGCACCGGTAGGAAGCGGGTCGGTGGAACCGTCGTGCGAGTCAGCAACCAAATAGGTCCCGGACGGGTCGGACCACAGGTCCGCCCCGTCGTGTGCGTCGGGCGGCAGGCGATCGCGAACCCAGCCGGTGGCGACAATGTCAACAGCGTCACCGCTGGCCAAAGTCAGTGGTGAATCGGTCCAACCGGATGTCGCGGCGAGACGAAATGTGTCGGGATCATCGCTGTGACTGGGTTGGCTGACCCGGGCGCGGCCGGCCGGATGAGCGCAGCCGATCGCGAAAATCACTGCCGAAAACAAGATCGTCGAAAGTCGGCCAGTCATCCGTGACCGTGTGAAAGAGGGCCCGTTTGTGGTTCCTAGAAGGTTGAATCGACCATTCGCAGCGACAACTGCTGTCGGGGTCGCCGTTGGCGGCCTACGTGGACCGGATTGCTACAAAAGGCCGTATACTGAGACCTCGGAAGGGACGCAACTGGTCCCTCCTCGAGGCGACATGGGGGTGCGGGCAAGAGGTCCGGGTTAGGTGGGATGGGATGAGTTCTCGGCTGTTCGTACCGAATTTCGGCTTCGAGGACGAGTTGGCGGGGCGGAGAATGTCACGGACCGCCAGGGCTGCGACAATGGGCCTGTGCGGTGTCTGGACGCCGTTGCTGGAGGCTTCGGACCAGATCGTCTCGTGGGGCATCGAGGGCGATTCTGAGACCTCAGAGCAGCGGCAGGAATTTTCGTTCGGTCAAGGTAGGCGGGTGGAGATTGTGCCATGGGGCTGGAGTGTGTCGGTAGCGAAGTTGGCCAAAACAACCGGTTCGACTCAGCAAATTCCTGAGTTGGGCGTGGTGGAGCGGATCAACCGTCGCAGTTGGGCGTTTAAGCGTGAATCGCAAATGGGAATGTGCCCGGTTGGCACCACCATCATCGAAAGCATCGCCGAATTGCGAGCCTTGGTGGCGAAAGGCCGCGACGGGGGTGGTGGGTGGGTCGTGAAGTCCGACCTCGGGGCGGCGGGCCGAGGCCAGCGGCGGATTCGTGAAACGACCGTCGACGGCGTTGTCCTGGAATGGGTGGCGGAGATGTTGAAACGGGATGGCCTTGTGATCATCGAACCGTGGCTCGACTCGATCGGTGAATTCGGTCTGCAATTTGAGATCGGACCTGGTGCGAAAGTGCGCCACTGCGGCGTGACCGAGTTGTTGGTGACTGAATCGGGCGGCTATCGGGGGAGCCGAATTGGAACCCGTCCGCAGGGGATGTCGCCGAAGGCGTTGGAGTCGTTGCTTGCGATGGTCGAGCCGTTGGTCGCAGAGATTGGTCGGTGCGGGTACTTCGGTCCGCTGGGTATCGACTCCATGCGGTACCGGTTGCCAACCGGAGAGACGGCTTGGCGGCCGTTGCAGGATGTCAACGCCCGGCACACGATGGGCCGTTGTGCGCTGGAGTGGGAAAGCCACATTCCGCACGACGTGGGAGCGTCGGTGTTGATCGTCAGGTGGGCAGACCCCAAGTCGGTCGATCAACAACTGGCCAACGCCGAATTGAAGATCGGTGGACTGGCCCGGGCAAAACGGTTTTCGCCGCAGACCTCTCCACCAGATACCGTCAGCGGATTGGTGCTGCTGGTCTACGACCAGTGTGCCGAGAATGAGGCGATCGAAGGCCGAGTGGTTGCGGATCTAGAGCGGCCGAATCAGGCGAGTTCTGCTGGCGGCGGAGTGATGCTGCGGAGTTGATCGCCTTGGCCGGTCTTCAGGTCAAACAGCCCGAAGATGTCCTGGGCACTAAGGCTGAGGCTCGTATTGCTGACCTCCGAATCACCAAGAACGGCCCGAAAAAGTTCACGCTTCTGCTGGAGAACCTGGTCGATCCGCTCTTCGATCGTGTCGTGACAAATGAACTTGGTGACGAACACCGGATTCTTTTGGCCGATTCGGTGGGCACGGTTGATGGCCTGGTCTTCGACGGCGGGATTCCACCAGCGATCATACAGGAAGACGTACCCGGCGAACTGCAGGTTCAAGCCGACGGCCCCCACCCCGTAGCTCATCAGGAGAAGATGGCAGTCCGGGTCGCGGCGGAATCGTTCGAGAACGGCGTCGCGCCGTGAGGAGGGGACGGCTCCGTGGTAGATCAGCGGGTTGAAATGCCGCAATTTCTGGTGCATCCAATCCAGAGATTTCGTCCACTGACTGAAGAGGATGGCCTTTCCGCCACTGGCCGAGATTTCTTCCATCTCGGCCGCCAATCGCTCGAGCTTGCTGCTTTCACCGGTCAGCGGGTCGTAATTGCAGATCTGTTTCAATCGCAATACCAACTCGAAGACGTGTTGAATGGTGATGGACTCGCCGAGTTCTCCGAGTCGCACGATTCCGTCGCGTTCGGCTGTGAGGTAGGCGGTCTGTTGTGCTGGCGTGAGTTCCAGGAGTTCGTCGCGATCAAGGCGAGGCGGGAGATCGGTCAGGACGCGGTCCTTGGTGCGGCGAAGCACGTACGTGCGTGCGAGCCGGTTCAACTGGCGGATGTCATTGACGCTGTGGTCGGGGACGGCGCCGAGAAACTCCAGCAGCGAGACGAACTCGGATGGCCGATTTTCGATCGGCGTACCGGTCAGGGCCCATGCCCGTTGTCGTTTGAGTGACCGGGCGGCGTGGTTGATCTGAGAGTCGCGGTTCTTGATCCGCTGGGCTTCGTCGAGAATAAGGAGATCGAATGAGGGGAAGTCGTCTTCACCAATCATCTCGAGATCTCTAACCAGCAATTCGTAGTTGGCGACCTTTACCGGGACGTTGGGCATTTCCCAGAGCATGCGGCGGCGGCGGGCGGGTCCCTCGATCGCGATGACCGGGATCTCTTCGGCCCACATCTGCAGTTCTCTCTGCCAATTGGTGATCAGCGGCTTGGGGCAGATCAGCAGTACGCTGCGGATCTGCCCGGCACGCATCAGCAATCTCAGGGCGCTGATGGCCTGCATGGTTTTTCCGAGTCCCATTTCGTCGGCGAGCAGGGCAGATCCTTGAGAAAACAGCCAGGCGATCCCGTGGTACTGAAAGGGAAACGGCTCGAAGGGCATCACCAACTCCTGCCCGGAGAGCAACGTTTCGATGGGGGGTTGGAGCAGATAGAACAGGCGGTCGGAGATCGACAGTGCTTCGGCGGGAACAGAGACGCGGGTGTGTGCGTTGTCTTTTGATGGTCGCGAGGGGGTTGACGTGCGGGGTGAGCAGAAGAGTCCGCCGTCGATCGCGTCGAATGAGGGTTCGATCTCAGAGCCGTCCGATTCGCAGAGCGAGGCGTCGGGAAAGCGAACCCCGATGCTCTTCATTGCGGGCCAGTTGGGCTGCCAGGGTGGCAAGAGCCTGGGTGTGGCGATCAGCGGTTGCGGCGAAATGTGGCAGGCGGGCGGGCGGGTGATGCCGGCACCGAGTCCGGAACTGAACAGTTGAACATCGAGGTGAAGCGGCACCGCGCGGGTATCGACCCGCGGCGGCACGGAACCGGTTCGCCGACGATCAACTGCGTGGTCCACCCGGGTTCCCCGTTTGCTGACCCTGGAGCGTCTCGGCCAACGCTTGCCGTACTCGTTCGAGCGGTTCCTGGAGGTCGGTTTCGGCGGTCACCTGGGTCGCGCCGTGATGCAGCGCGGCGATGTCGGTTTCGTGTGCCGAGTGGATCGACAGGATGCGACGTCCCATGCGGACGCGGCCCAGTGGCGGCGCGGTGGTGGCGGAGCCGGCTTCGTCGGCCAACGGTTCAACGCGTGCCATGGGGATGGCGATGTGGTGCCGGAGGTCGAGAATGTCGTCGTTGTCGGTGACAAGGAGGTCGGGCGGAGATCCGAGTCGGTCCAGAAGCGCGCGGCCCATCAGTTCGCCGAGAAGGAAGGGGCGAAGTGTCTCGCCGTAAAGAAGTTTCTGGGCGTGGGTCGGCCGGACCGGACTGGTGCATTGAAATTCGAGAGGCCGCCCGTAGCGGTTGGTCACAAGAAGGCCGGCGACGAAAGCCCCGTCGTCGGTTTCCAGCGCTGCCAGAAAACCGATACGGAACGTGCGGGAATCGACAACCGGGCCATTCATCGGGTTGAAGTCCAGGGTGCGGGAGCAGCCGGGCGCGGAGAACGCCACTTACTCTTTGTCGGCGGTTGGAAAAGGGCACTTGAGTGGTTCGGAGCAGTTGGGCGGCCGTTACAATTCTGTGGTTGGTAACCGGTTACCTTGCGGTTCGGCGAGGGGAACGAGGTCGGCGAGATGTCATTACCGGAAGATCTCTCACGAGAGGAACTGGATCTCCTGCAGCGGGAGCGGCTGCAGAGCCTGGTCAATGACACCGTCAGCGGCAATGCGTTCTGGAGACGGCGTCTGGAGGAATCCGGTTGGGGTTCCACGGCGGACGCAGCAAAGCGTTTCGAGGACCTGGCGGCGCTGGGAGAGTTTCCCGTATGCAGCAAGCAGGACTTCGTGGCCGACCAGGACGAGCACCGACCATACGGCACGAACCTCAGCGAACCGTTGGCCGGTTACACTCGGCTGCATCAGACCTCGGGAACGACGGGGCGTCCACTGCGCTGGCTGGACACGCCGGAGGCGTGGGGCAATCTGCTCGACGCCTGGTCGCAGATGTTCCGGATCGCCGGGGTGAGAGCCGAAGACCGGTTCGCGTTCCCGTTCTCATTCGGTCCATTCATCGGTTTCTGGGCGGCATTCGAGGGTGCTGCGGCGTCCGGGCACCTGTGTCTTCCCGGTGGCGGGATGAACAGTGCAGCGAGGCTGCGGCTGATCGAGGACAACCAGGCGACTGTCCTGTGTTGCACACCGACTTATGCACTGAGGCTGGCGGAGGTGGCCCGGGAGGAAGGAGTCGATCTGGCGTCAGGTTCGGTGCGAATGCTGATCGTCGCCGGAGAACCCGGTGGCAGCGTGCCGGCAGTCCGTAAGGAGATCGAGTCGGCGTGGGACGCGAGGGTCATCGATCATTGGGGAATGACCGAACTGGGTCCGATTGCGGTGGAGTGTGACGAGGGGCCGGGAGGGATGCACGTTTTGGAGAGCGAGTGCATTGCGGAGATCGTCGATCCGGACACGCTGAAACCGGTCCCGCCCGGCGTGCAGGGTGAATTGTTGGTCACCACGCTGAGACGGACCGGGAGCCCCGTGCTGCGTTACCGGACTGGTGACCTGGTGATTGCCGATCCGGAAACCTGTCCATGCGGCCGGGAACTGTTGCGGTTGCGAGGGGGGATTCTGGGTCGGGCCGATGACATGATCACCGTGCGGGGCAACAACGTCTTTCCGTCGAGCATCGAAGCGGTGATCCGGAGTGTGAGCGGTGTTGCCGAATTCCGGGTGGTGGTTGAAACGGAGACCGCGCTGGATCGGTTCTCGGTGGAAATCGAACCGGTGGCCGGCGCAGCCGTCGACGAGGTGATCGCCGGCGTCGAAGCCGGAATCCGATCGACTTTCAATTTTCAGGCCGAGGTGTCCGCGGTGGAGCCGGGACAATTGCCCCGATT
>CAUZRQ010000080.1:0-24008 GCA_963582065.1 Planctomycetota bacterium
TCCAGATCCTGATCGAGAACGTCTGGAACAACTTCCTGCTGAGCCCGATCGAGACGGCTCGGTTCGTCGACGAGTTGAAGAGTCCGTTGGTGGGCGTCTATTTCGACGTCGGCAACGTGGTCCGCTTCGGCTGGCCCGAGCAGTGGATCAAGACGCTCGGTTCCAGGATCAAGAAGCTCGACATCAAGGAGTACAGCCGCAAGCTGCAGAATCAGAAGGGGCCGTATGCCGGGTTCGGGGTGAAGATCGGCGACGGCGACTGTGACTGGCCGGCGGTGATGAAGGCCCTGGCCGAGATCAAGTTCTCGGGTTGGGCCACGGCCGAGGTCCGAGGTGGCGACGCGGCGCGACTGAAGGACATCTCGCAACGGATGGACCGCGTGTTCTCGGCCTGAGGCGGATTGCGGGTTCAGTCGTTGTTGTTCTTGATGTCGGCTGCCGCGTCGAGATCGAACTTGCGGCGGACGGCTTCGGGCGGGACCTTCAACGGGCGGATGATCCGGAAGCCGACGAACAGCGCGTCGGTGTGGTACCAGATGCTCTGCGGCAGTTGCGGATCCTGCATTTTCCATTCATCGCTGGAGAAGATCCGGTTGGCCGCCCGCAGTTCTTCGGGGTCGTTGTCCCAGCTGCCTCCACGGACGGTTCTCGGGTAGAGCTTCTTGGACTGCCTGAGCAACTGCAGCGGTCGCAACGGGCTCGGCTTGCTGGTGAACTGGGCGTAGTGCTTGGCCGAGTAGGCGTCGAGCACCCATTCGCTGACATTGCCGTGCATGTCATGAAGTCCCCAGGGGTTGGGCTTCTTGAGTCCCACCTTGTGGTACGCCTCGTCGCTGTTGTCGTAGAACCAGGCGTACTGTCCGAGCGGCTTGGGGTCGTTGCCGAAGTGGTAGGCGGTGCTGGTTCCGGCGCGGCAGGCGTATTCCCATTCGGACTCGGTGGGCAGCCGGTAGAAGTGGCCGGTCTTGGCCGAGAGCCAGCGGCAGTACATCTTGGCGGCCAGCTGGGTCATGCAGATGGCCGGGTAGCCGTTGTGGCCCATGCCGAAGGTCATGTCGGTGTAGGGCTTGGTCGGCCGGGTGACGACATCGGCGGTCTTGTCCAGCGGCGTGGGCTTGAAGCCGGCCAGCTTCCGACGCTGGATGTCCAGGTTGAAGCTCCAGACGTCGTACTCGTCCCAGGTCACCTCGTGCTTGCCCATCCAGAACGGCTCGATCCTGACCTTCAGTTGAGGTCCCTCGTCGGCTTCCCGGTCGGCTTCACCGGCCGGGCTGCCCATCACGAACTCGCCGCCCTGGATCGGCAGCATTCCGAACGAGGTGCGGGTGCCGGGGATCTTCTGCGAATAGGACTTCATGTCCTTGGCCGTCTTCGCCTCGGCTTCCTTCGGCGTGATCGGTGGGGCGGCCGGTGCCGGTCGGGATCCGAGGGTGACCGATGCGATGACGATCACGAGGGCCGGCCACGAGACCCTCTCGAGGGGGCGACCGGGTTGTCGGGATGAGTTGGCAGCCGTTAGTTTGAGCATGATCAATCCGCTGGGGAGGCGTGCGGTGAGGCAACACGGTCGGTGGACAGTCGGCGGCGTGGCGGTCGTGGTCCTGTTGGGGCTGCGGCCCGGATTGGCCGACGAGCCGTTGACACGGTTCGAGTTCCGTCGCAAGGCGATGGGGGTCGATTTCACCGTCGTATTGTATGGGGCCAAAAAGGGTGCCGCAAATACCGCTGCGGAGGCGGCGCTGGATCGGGTGACCCAACTCGATGCGATCTGCAGCGACTACAAGGCGACCAGCGAGTTGCGGCGGCTGTGCGCCGAGGCCAAGCCCGGGCAGGCGATGCCGGTCAGCGTGGACCTGGCCCGCGTGCTCGAACGGTCGCAGCAAGTCTCGAAGCTCTCCGGTGGAGCCTTCGACGTGACAGTCGGTCCACTGACGAAGCTCTGGCGACGGGCCAGGCGACAGAAGAAACTGCCCCCGGCCGACCGATTGAACCAGGCCCGCAGCCTGGTGGGATACCGATTGGTGTCGGTCGACGGCCGTGCGCGGCAGGTGACCCTGAAGCGTGCCGGGATGCGGCTGGACCTGGGCGGCATCGCCAAGGGATACGCCGTTGATCGGGCGATGGAGATCCTGGCTCACCATGGGTTCACACGGTCGATGGTTGACGGCAGCGGAGACCTGGCCGTCGGCGATCCGCCACCGGGTCGAGCCGGCTGGAAAGTGGCGGTGGCGTCGCTGGAGAATCCCGACAGGCGATCGGTCGAGGTGCTGGAACTGGCCAACACCGCGATTGCCACATCGGGTGACGCCTTCCAGTCGGTGACGATCGACGGCACGCGGTATTCTCACATCCTCGATCCGCGGACCGGCCTGGGGTTGACCAGCTCGTCGAGCGTCACGGTGCTGGCTGCCGACGCGACCACCGCCGATGCGATGGCTTCGGCCGTCAGCGTGATGGGGCCGGTGGCAGGACAGCGGTTGGTCGCCGGGACCCGGGGCGTCGAGTCGTTGTTCGTCACCCGGGCCAAGAACCGGCTGAAGATCCACAGGTCCAGGGGGTGGCCCGGCCGCTCACCGGCTCGTTAGCCGTTTCTGTCGAGCCAGCCACGCCGAGGCCGGTCCGGCGAGCCCCTCGTGGCCCCCTTCGAAGATCGTCACCCGCGACGGGCCCGATCGGCGGCGGAGATGGATCAGTCGACCGAACTCGTTGTCCTTGACGTTCTCGCCCCGACCGGGCTGCTTCAACCGGCCGGCCGTCCACAACTGGTCCATTTCGGCGTCGCTGATCATCGTGACCTTGCGGGCCCGGGCGACAATGTTCCAGGCCCTCAGCGTATGGTGGATCGGGACCGAGCCGGTCTTGCCGTCGTGGACACCCGCACACAGGTCCAGCGGCACATCGGCCGCGCGGGCCAGCACCGACACCGGCGAGCGGTCACGGTACTCGAGGTCGATTTTCCTGGAGGCACCCGGTGGTCCGCCCAGGCTCTTGAGGATCATCCGGGCATAGTTCTGGGGTTGGCCGTCCTTGAGGTGGAAGCGGTACCACTGGCCGAGGTCGCTGATGCCGACCCACGCCGAGACGGCCGAAAACCGCCTGGGATGATGTCCGGCCATCAGCATCGCCATGTGACCGCCGCCCGAGGAACCGGCCAGGTAGATCCGTGCGGGATCGACCCGGTATTTGCCGGTGGCCCAGTCGATGGCATCGAGGATGTCACCCCGGGCCAGCTTCGATCCGCAGGCGGCCGGCGTGTCATTGCGGCCACGGAAGTTGGGGTGCAGGAAGATCCAGCCACGGGTGACGGCCTGCTTGAGCCACGCCGAGTTGTCCTGCCGGTAGTCACCGCTCCAACTGTGCAGGAAGACCAGCAGCGGAGTCGGTCGTTCGGAAGCCCGCTTCGGGGTCCAGACCCGGGACGGCTGCCGGGAACCGTCGAGCGTGCTGGTGATCGAGACATCGGCCAGCGGCGGCAGGTCGTCGGCCGCGACGGGCGCCGTGGCCAACAGGCACACGGTGATCGAGCGGATCCACCGACCGGAACGGTTCACGTCTTCTTGTCCGTCTTGGTCTTCTTGATCGTGCCCCACATGTGACCGAGCGTCTTGCCGTGTGACCAGGTGCCGGCGTAGCGGTTGCCGTCGATCAGCAGGTGGACCGAGAAGGTGCCCATGCCGGGGATGGTGATCTTGTCCATCGTGATCACCGGCTTGGTGCCGGCCCAGACGACCTTCAGTGGCAGCGGCGGCAGCTTGGCCTGGCCGAACTTGGAGTGGAACAAAAAGAAGTTGCCCCCCTTGGACACCTTGCTGATCTCGTAGCTGTCGGCGTTGGGCGGCCCGTCCTGCTCTTCTCCGACGACACTGAAGAACCCCGTCAGCGTGGTTCCGGACATCGTCTTCATGAAAGCCTGGTCGCGGGCCTTCTGTTTCGCCTCGGCGGCATCGTTTGCGGCCAGGGCCAGCGGGGCACACAACACGGCCAGCACCAGCAGGGCCGGCAGGTACGAACGAAACGTGGGGACGTGGCGGGTCATCGCACGGATCTCCATCTCGGACAGCGACTCGTTATCATGCGAACCCATCCTACACCACCGGCCCGAAACGATGAACAGTCCACAAGGCCAGCCGCCCCCGTTTGAACTGCTGCTTCCCGCCGTTCGGGAATTCTGCCAGGTCGTCGCCGCGCTGCGCGGCCCCGATGGCTGTCCATGGGACCGCGAGCAGACTCTCGAGACGATCAAGCCGTACACGCTCGAGGAGACCTACGAACTGCTCGAAGCGATCGACTCGGGCGACGATACGGCTATCGTCGAGGAACTCGGCGACGTGCTGCTGCAGGTGGTGCTCGATGCCCAGATCGGTGCCGACGAGGGGCGGTTCGGATTGCTCGAGGTGGTCGAGGGAGTGACCCGCAAGCTGGTCACTCGGCACCCTCACGTGTTCGGCGACGAAACGGCCGAGACATCCGAGGAGGTGCGGCGGAACTGGGACTCGGCCAAGCGGGCCGAGAAACAACGCGATGGCGTGATGGATGGACTGCCGCTGGCGATGCCGGCATTGGCACGTGCGGCCCGGATCACCGGACGGGCCGCACGGGTCGGCTACGACTTTCCCGATCGCCGGATGCTCTTCGACAAGCTGCGTGAAGAACTGGCCGAGTTGGCCGCGGAGTTGTTTGAGGAGGGCTCGGTGCCCGAGGTGTCGGCGGAGGTCGAGGCCGACATCATCGAGGATGGACCGCTGGCCGATGACGTACGGGACCGCGCCGAGGAGGAACTCGGGGACGTGCTGTTCGTGCTGGCCAACATCGCCCGACGCTGGGGAATGAATGCCGAGGAGGCGCTGCGGCGGAGTTCCCGAAAGTTCGAACGACGGTTCCGGGCGATCGAAGACGGCCTGGCTGCCCAGGGGAGAGATGTGCAGGAGGCATCGTTGGTCGAGATGGAAGAGGTGTACCAGGCAGCCAAGGCTGCAGAGAAGTGAGAGGAGCGAGGCAAGATGGATGAATCAACCGGTGGGCTGCTGGTTCGGCACGAGGAGACGGCCGATCGCGAGCGGAGCACCTGCGGCTGGCGGCACCTGCTGTTGAGCCGCCAGGACCGTGATCGCGGGCTGGCCGCCTGGGCACACGCTGTCGACATCGACGGGGCTCGTGAGCACTACCACAAGGTGGGAACCGAGTTGTACTACGTGCTCGACGGTGAGGGCAGCGTGATGCTCGACGGGGTGGAGCACCCGGTCCACACCGGATCGATCGTTCACATTCCCCCCGGCGTGGTGCACGGAGCCAGGGGCCGGATGCGGGTGCTGGTGGTGGGGATTCCCGACATCAGCGACGACGACCTGTTTTTCCCCGAAGACGATACGGGTGATTCCACCGAGGCGGCCGGCCGATGAGCGATTCCGTTGGTTCCCTGGGTTCCCTGGAACTGATCGACCTGTCGGTGCCGCTGGAGGATGCGGCGGTCAGTGAGCCGATGCCGGCGTCGATCCACTACATCACTCACGAGGCCGAGGGGCTGGCCCAGATGCAGCAGTTCTTCGGAGTGGACCCCGCCGACCTGGTCTATTCGGACGGGCAGGGGTGGGCGATCGAGAAGATCGAGGCGATCACTCACACGGGCACCCACGTCGATGCTCCCTACCATTACGGGGCCAAGTCCGAAGGGCGGCCGGCGCGGCGGATCGACGAGGTGCCGTTGGAGTGGTGTTTTGCTCCCGGGGTCCGGCTGGACGTGCGACACAAGGCGGCGGGCGAGGAGATCACCGTCGAGGATCTTGAGGCCGCGCTGACCGTCATCGAGTACACGTTGGCCGAACGGGACATCGTGCTGCTGTGGACCGGGGCGGACGCCCGGTTGGAGTCTCCCGAGTACTTCCGTCAGCCCGGCCTGGGGCGGGACGGTGTCCTGTGGCTGGTCGAGCAGGGCGTACGGATGATCGGCATCGACGCCTACACGATCGATCGTCCGTTCGCAGACATGGTGGCCGACTATCGCGAGACCGGTGACGGCCGTCACATCTGGCCAGCTCACTTCGCCGGGATCACCCGCGAGTACTGCCAGATCGAGAAGCTGGCCAACCTCGACCGGCTGCCACGGCCTCACGGGTTCTGGGTTTCGTGCCTGCCGGTGAAGATCGCGCGGGCCAGCGCCGGCTGGTGCCGGGCGGTGGCGCTGGTGTGAAGCCGGCCCCGGTTCACTCCGGCGTCACGTAGGCCGACGTGATCCCGCCGTCGACCACGAACTCGGTCCCGGTCACGTAGCTCGAATCGTCGCTGGCCAGGTACAGCGCCGCCTTGGCCATCTCGGACGCCTCGCCGAATCGTCCCATCGGGATGTGAACCAGTCGACGCTGTTTCTTCTGGTCGGTGTCCAGAAAGTTCATCAGCATTTCGGTCTTCAACGGCCCCGGGCACAGCGCGTTGACCCGGATGTTCTGCCGGGCGTGGATGATGGCCAACTCGCGGGTCAATGCCAGCACGCCGCCCTTGCTGGCGGTGTAGGCCAGTTGTGGTGTGGCGGCCCCCATCAGGGCCACGAATGAAGCGGTGTTGATGATCGCCCCGCCACCGGCTCGCTGCAGCGCCGGCACGCCGAACTTGCAGCCCAGGAAGACACCGGTGAGGTTGATGGCGATGGTGCGGTTCCAGGTTTCCAGGGATGTCTCGACCGAGTCGCCATCGGCGGAATCCATGATGCCGGCGTTGTTGAACAGCACGTCAAGCCGCCCGAACGACTCCTCGGCTGCAGCCACCATCGCCTGGCAGTCGTCCGAGTCGGCGACATCGGCCCGGACGAAGATCGCCGTTTCCGGATGGTCCGCCTCGATCTCGGCGACCGTTTCCCGGCCCGAATCCTCGTTGATGTCCACGGCGACGATTCGAGCCCCTTCGGAGGCAAACAACCGGCAGGTCTCCCGGCCGATTCCCCCACCGGCCCCTGTCACCACCACCACCTTCTCAGCCAGTCGTCCACTCACACTTCGTCCCCTTGTTCATCATCGAAACGGTCGCCGTTGATGTTCTGCGAATCGGCCGCCCGGTTCTCGCAGGCCTCTACCAGTTCGTCGAAAAGAGCCTGTTGCAGCGGATCGGCCTCGGCAGTCAGTTCCGGGTGCCACTGCACCGCGTACAGCCACCTGTGGCCGGGCAACTCGACAGCCTCGATTGTGCCATCGGGTGCGTGGGCGGCCACGACCAGCCCGCGGCCGACCCGGTCGATGGCCTGGTGGTGCCACGAGGCGGCGTCGAAGGTCGTTTGGACCATCAGTTCGGCCAGCGCGGTCCCCTCGACCAGTGTCACCCCGTGCGGTGTTGGTTCACGCGGTGGCAGTCGGTGCTGGATTTCCTCGCCGACCACGTCGGGCAGGTGTTCGTGCAGCGATCCGCCCAGCGCGACGTTGATCATCTGGGCACCGCGGCAGATGGCCAGGGTCGGGAGTCGCTCGGAGAGGATCCGGCGAGTCAGGCTCAGTTCCAGCAGGTCGCGATCGGGGTCGACCATGTAGACCTCAGGGTGCATCCTCCCGCCGTACAGTTCCGGATCGATGTCGCCACCGCCGGCCAACACGATGCCGTCGAGCCGGGCAAACAACTCCTCGACGGCCGTCTCGCCCGGGGGCAACAGCACGGGGACGCCCCCGGCACGACGCACGCTCGCGACGTAGTTTGTCGGCAACGAGAAATTGTCCTCTTCGTTGCGTCCGTACGTCGTGATTCCGATCAATGGCGTTCCTGCGGCCATTGCCTCAGATCCTCTCGAAGTATCTCCGCCGTTCCCAATCGGTGACGGTCCGGTCGAAGGCGGCCTGTTCGGTGCGGAAGAAGTGGGCGTAGTGGTCGACGACGGAATCGCCGAACGCGGCTCGAGTGAACTCGCTGGCGGCGAACAACTCGGTGGCTTCGGCCAGCGAGCCCGGTACGCCGGGTACGTCGTCGGCCTGGTAGGCGTCGCCGTCGAAGTGAGCCGGTGGCTCGACCTGGTTGGTGATCCCGTCCAGGCCGGCGGCCAGGGCGGCCGAGTAGACCAGGTACGGGTTGCAGTCGGCTCCGGGGATGCGGCACTCGACCCGCAGCGACGTGTCGTGTCCGACCACGCGAAACCCTGCGGTGCGGTTGTCGTGGCTCCAGGCGATCCGCGTCGGAGTCCACGAACCTGACTGGTAGCGCTTGTAGGAATTGACGGTGGGAGCCAGCAGGGGCATCAACTCGGGCACGCGTTTCATGAACCCGCCCAGGAACCAGCGGAAGGTCGGGCTGCAGCGGATCGGCCCCAGCGACTCGTCTCCGGCGAACGCGTTGGAGCCGTCTTTCCAGAGACTCACGTGGACGTGGCAACTCGACCCGGCCTGCCCGGCATCGAACTTGGCCATGAAGGTCACCGCCGCTCCGGCCGCGTCGGCGGTTTCCTTGAGGCACTGCTTGAGCAGCACGTGGCGGTCGGCCATCTCGAGCATCGGGGCGTAACGGATGTTCAACTCGTGCTGGCCCAGGCCCCATTCGCCCTTCGTGTTTTCGACCGGGATGCCCGAGGCCGCCAGGTGCCGTCGAGCCGCCCCGTGGATGTCCTCGTCCCGGCTGCCGTGCAGCAACTGGTAGTCTTCCAGGTACCATCCGCCGGCCGGCAGGCCGTGGTAACCGGCAGCCGCGGCGTCGCGGTAAGTGGTGCGGAAGAGGTAGTATTCGAGTTCGGAGGCGGCCTGTGGCTGGAGCCCCATGGTGGCCGCGGTCTCGAGTTGTCCCGCGAGCATCACCCGAGGGGCCTGGGGGACGGCATCGCCGGTCGAGTCGTCGACGACGTTGCAGAGCACGATCGCGGTGCGGTCGAGCCAGGCGGCCTGGCGGAGCGTGGCCAGGTCGGGGACCATGTGCACGTCGCCGTAGCCCCGTTCCCAGTTGGCGAAGTCGTAGCCGCCGACCGGCTCCATCTCCATGTCGACCGTCAGCAGGTAGTCGCAGCCGTGCGTGCCGTGGTCGGCGACCTCTTCCAGGAAGAAATCCGCGTCGAACCGCTTGCCGGCCAGCCGTCCGTAGAGATCGGTGAAACCGACCAGTACGGTGTCGATGGTGCCGTCGGCGACTCGGGCTTGGAGCTCTTCGAGGGTCAGGCAGCCGGGTGGGCGAGTGGGGAGGTTCATGGGGCGTCATCGCTCATGGGTAGCTCGGGGATGACCTGTTCGCCGTCACCGCCGTCGAGTTCCCGTTGGGCGGCCGAGAGCAACGCGACTTCTTCCTCGGGGGCCTGGGCGACCAGGTGATATCGACTGTAGCAGAGGAACCAGGCCAGTCCGATGACCAGGAAGATGGCGACCCCGTACATGCCGGGTCGGAACTCGGGAACCGAGAATGTCGCGGCCAGGGCGACCACCGCCAGCGCGGTGCCGACGGCTGCTCCGGGGATCCCCAGCGGGCTGTGGTAGGGCCGCGGCATTTCGGGACGAGTGATCTTCAGCACGATGTAGCTGACCATGACGAGGATGTAGGAGAGGACCGCGCCGAAGACGGCCATGTTCAGCAGCACGGCACCGACGGTGACCGAATCGCTGGCATCCGTCGCGGCCTCGGCCGATGTCTGGCTGAAATGGATGGCCGCCGCCAGGCCCAGGCCGACGACCGCGCCCAGGACCAGAGCGACCCACGGGGTCTGGGACCGACCGGTGATCGAAATCCACCGCGGGAAATAGCCGGCGCGTGACAGTGCGAACAGCACGCGGCCGTAGGCGTAGATGATCGTGTGGAAACTGGCCACCAGGCCGGTCAACGCGACCAGCCCGAGTACGCGACTGGTCGCGTTGTTGCCGAATACCGCTCGGAATCCGTCTTCGAGCGGGGCCTCGGATGTCGACAACGCCTCCGCTCCCCCACCGACCCCCGTGTTCAGGACCAGGGTCAGCAACGACAGGACCAGCAGCGTGACGATGCCCAGCAGCAGCGCCCGGGGCATGTCGCGAACGACATCGTGCGATTCCTCGGCTGCCAGTGGCAGTTGTTCGATCGCCAGGTAGAACCAGATGGCAAACGGGAGGGCCGAAAAGACGCCCAGCCAGCCGTGCGGGAGACCTCGAGCGGTTTGCCCCTCATCGGGCGGAATGTTGTAGAGCAACTCGGTGTCGAACGACCCGGTGGCGAGAGTTGCAGCGTAGAAGACCACCAGCACGGCTGCGGCCAGACCGGTCACGATCAACCCGAACCTCAAGGTCAACTCGACTCCCAGCACGTTGATCACCACGAAGATCGTGTAGGCCAGTGTCCACCACACCAGCGGCAGCCACTCGGGTGCCTGCGACGGGTCGGTGAAGACGACCGCGTTGAGGTATCCGCCGATGCCGACGACGATCACTGCCGGCGTGACGATGTACTCGATCGTGTCGGTCAACCCGCACAGGAATCCGCCCAGCGGACCCAGAGCGTTGCGGGTGAACGAGAAGAATCCCCCGGCGTGCGGCAGCGCAGCCGACAGTTCTGCGATGGTGAAAACCATGCAGACGTACATCACGGCCATCAGCACCGTGGCGATGGCCAGGCCGTTGAAACCCGCATATTTCAGTCCGAGATTCCAGCCGAAGAAATCGCCCGAGATGACCGCGCCGACTCCCAGTGCCCACAGCAGCACCCAGCCGGCACTGGGACGCAGTCGGCGTCTGTCGAGATAGTCTCGATCGACGTTGTCGTAGTGGGCCAGTTCGGATCGTCGGTCGGCCAAGGTGGAGGATCCGGTGGGGAAAGGGCGAGAAGTTCTCGGATGTCATTCTGACACGTCACGAACGCGTCGGCTACGGACCCGTTTCACACGTCGTGAGGCATCGCTAGGATGGGCGAATCGACAATTCTCCCGGTGAGGGCAGCATGGGCAAGAGTCACACGAACGGTTTTCTTGATCTGGTCAACGACGCCAAGACGCGAGTGCGGGAATGCACCACCGGGGACGTCAAGGAGTGGCTTGACGCGGACCGGTCGTTCTTCCTGGTCGATGTCCGCGAGGACACCGAGTGGGCGACGGCGCATCTGCCGGGTGCGGTTCACCTGGGCAAGGGAGTGATCGAGCGGGACGTCGAAAAGGTGATTCCCGACCGCGAGGCAGAGATCGTGCTGTATTGCGGAGGTGGTTACCGGTCGGCGCTGGCCGGAGATGCACTGCAACAGATGGGATACACGAACGTCATCTCGATGGACGGTGGAATCGGCGAGTGGCACGCCCGCGGCTACCCGTTGGCCACGGGGTGACTCGAAGACAGCAAGGGGGCGTGGTGATGAGAGTGAGAACCCGGGCCTGGTCGGTCGTTTTTCTGGTTGGATTGTCGTTCGCCGAGTGTCCGGCCGCGGCTCCGAAAAGCGTGGCGGGCCGGAGCCTGACCGAGTGGTCGGCGGAACTGGCCGCGAAGTCACGAACCCGCCGACTGCGGGCGACGTTGACGCTGCCATCATTCGGGGCCGACGCGGTCAAGCCGCTTGTCGAAGCGCTCGAACACGATGATCCCGGGGTCGTCTACTGGGCAGCCAGTGGCCTGGGGGACCTGTCCCACAAGTCGGCTCACACCAAGCCGGTTCTCAAACAACTGAAGGGGCTGCTGGGTCACAAGGCGGTTGGAGTGCGGTTGAGTGCGGCCTACGCATTGAGCCGGCTGGGCGAGACGGGGTCGGGGATCGGTGTGCTGGCCAAGGGGCTGGAACATCCTCATCGCGGCGTGGCCTGTACGGCGGCCGATTTTCTGGCTCGCATCGGGCCGCCTGCTGCAAACGCGGTTGCGGCGCTCCAGGTGGCTGCCAAGCACAAGGACTACCACGTCAAGGGGGCGGCTAACGAAGCGTTGAAGCGGATCCGTGCTGCGAAGGAGGGCAAGTGATGACTCGTGATCGCCTGCTGCTGCTCTCTGTGATCTCGCTGCTGTCATGGATGCCGTCGGCGTCGTCCGCTGCCGATCGCCCCAATATCCTCTGGATCAGTTGCGAGGACATCAGCCCCAGCCTGGGGTGTTACGGCGATGGGTACTCGACCTCGCCCAACATCGATGGCCTGGCTGCCCAGGGCGTCGTCTTCCGTCGGTGTTTCTCGCACGCCGGTGTCTGTGCCGTGGCCCGGTCGGGCCTGATCACCGGTGTCTATCCCGCCTCGATCGGCAGCCAGCACATGCGGTCCCGCATCGTGCCGCCACCGAACGTGCGCTGTTTCACCGAGTACCTCAGAGCCGCCGGTTACTACTGCACCAACCGCTCGAAGACCGACTACAACTTCGAACCGCCGTTGACCGCCTGGGACGAAAGCGGTCGCAGGA
Source organism: Planctomycetota bacterium (assembly GCA_963582065.1). GTDB lineage: Bacteria > Planctomycetota > Planctomycetia > Planctomycetales > Planctomycetaceae > UBA8437. The sequence continues at coordinate 12,276 of CAUZRQ010000080.1, forward strand.
GCGGTGACTGGAGCGGCCGGGCCGAGGGTCAATCGTTCTTCAGCGTGATCAACCTGACGATTTCGCACGAGAGCCGGATCCGGGCGAAGTTCGACAGGCTGGTGCATGATCCGGCCAGGGTCTCGTTGCCCCCCTACATCCCCGACACCCCGGCGGCTCGCCGGGACCGGGCCCGTTACTACGACATCATCACGCTGATGGACCGGCAGGTGGGTGAGATCCTGGCGAGGCTGAAAGCGGATGGACTGGCCGAGAACACGATCGTGATGTTCTGGGGCGACCACGGCGAAGGCCTGCCGCGGGGCAAGCGGTGGATCTACGATTCGGGGATCCACGTGCCACTGGTCGTCCGCTGGCCGGGACAGATCAAGCCGAGAACATCCCGGGACGACCTGGTCTGTTTTCTCGACTTCGCTCCCACCGTGCTCTCGCTGGCCGGTGTGAAGCCCCCCGCGCACATGCACGGCCAGGTGATCCTGGGGCAGCACACCGCCGGACCCCGCCGGCACCTGTTTGCCCACCGCGACCGGATGGACGAGGCCTACGACCTGATCCGGGCCGTACGGGATCGCCGGTTCAAGTACATCCGCAACCTGATGCCCGGCCGCAGCCGGGCCCAGAACATCGACTACATGAACAAGATGCCGACGATGATCGACATGCGGCGGCTCAACGCCGCCGGAAAACTCGCCACGGTCGCACTGCGGCAGTATTTCGAACCGACCAAGCCGGTCGAGGAGTTGTACGACCTGGAAAGTGATCCGTTCGAGGTCAACAACCTGGCCGCCGATCCGGCTCACGCCGACACGCTGAAGCGGCTGCGAGGAGAACTGGAGGGCTGGCAGGAGAAGATCGGTGACCGGGGGCTGGTGCCCGAGGCGTTGCTGGTCGAGGCGATGCGGCCGGGGAACCGGTACCAGGTGACGGCTGACCCTGTGATTTCCGTCGCCAAGTCAACCGGTGGAGACGGGTTGACGGTGACGATCGGTTCCAGGACGCCGGGGGCTTCGATCGCCTACGCGACCGGCAAGGGAAACCCTCCGAAGTGGCAGCTCTACAGCCGACCGATCTCGGTGGCTGCGGGAACGCAACTGCGAGCGGTCGCCTGCCGGATCGGGTTCCGCAACAGCCAGCGGGTGCGGCGAGTGGTCGGCGATTAGAACAGGAAGTACTTCTGTGCCAGTGCCAGTTCCTCGGCCGGTTCGCAGGTCAGTTCCACTCCGTCGGCGGTGACCTGGTAGGTCTCGGGATCGACGTGAAGATCGGGCGTGGCGTCGTTGAGCTTCATGTCGGCCTTGTTGATCGACCGGCAGTTCTTCACCGCCGCCAGGGTCTTGGCGAGTCCGTAGTCGGCGGCGGCATCGTTGTCGAGGCAGGCCTGGCTGACGAACGCCAGCGAGATGGGGGCCGCGGCGCGTCCGTAGCCGCCGAACATCGGCCTGGTGAAGACCGGTTGCGGCGTGGGGATCGAGGCGTTGGGGTCGCCCATCTGGCTCGAGGCGATGATCCCGCCCTTGATCACCAGTTCCGGCTTGGCCCCGAACATCGCGGGGTGCCACAGCACCAGGTCGGCCAGCTTGCCGACCTCGACCGAGCCGATCTCGTGGCTCATCCCGTGGGCGATGGCTGGATTGATCGTGTACTTGGCGACGTAACGGCGGATCCTCAGGTTGTCGTTCTCACCGGTCTCCTCCGGCAGCCGCCCCCGCTGGGACCGCATCTTGTCGGCCGTCTGCCAGGTCCGGGTGATCACCTCGCCGATGCGGCCCATCGCCTGCGAGTCGGATCCCATGATGCTGATCGCACCCAGGTCGTGCAGGATGTCCTCGGCGGCAATCGTCTCGCCCCGGATCCGGCTCTCGGCGAACGCCACGTCTTCGGGCAGGTTCTTGTCGAGGTGGTGGCAGACCATCAGCATGTCGAGGTGTTCATCGATCGTGTTGCGGGTGAACGGCCGCGTGGGGTTGGTCGAACTGGGCAGGACATTGGGTTGTCCGCAGACGGTCAGGATGTCCGGCGCGTGTCCTCCGCCAGCTCCCTCGGAGTGGTAGGTGTGGATGGTGCGGCCCCGGAAGGCGGCGATCGAGGCTTCGACGAATCCGGATTCGTTGAGCGTGTCGGTGTGGATGCAGACCTGCACGTCGTAGTCCTCGGCGACGCCCAGGCAGCAGTCGATCGCCGCCGGGGTGGTGCCCCAGTCCTCGTGCAACTTCAGCCCCACCGCTCCGCCGACGATCTGCTCGGCGATCCCCTCGGGCTTGGCCGTGTTGCCCTTGCCCAGGAAGCCGAAGTTCAACGGCAGGTCATCGGTGGCCTGGAGCATCATCCGGATGTGGTTGGCCCCGGGCGTGCAGGTGGTCGCGCAGGTGCCGGTGGCCGGACCGGTGCCCCCGCCGAGCATCGTCGTCAGTCCGCTGGCGATCGCCTCGTGGGCCTGCTGCGGGCAGATGAAGTGGATGTGGGTGTCGATGCCCCCGGCGGTCAGGATCTTGCCCTCGCCGGCGACCACCTCGGTCGTGACGCCCATCACCATCGAGTCCTCGACACCGGCCATCACGTCGGGGTTGCCGGCCTTGCCGATGCCGACGATCCGGCCGTCCTTGATCCCGATGTCGGCCTTGAAGATGCCGGTGTGGTCGACGACCAGGGCGTTGGTGATCAACAGGTCCAGCGCATCGGCCTGTGAGACGCCGGCGGCCTGGCCCATGCCCTCGCGGAGCACCTTGCCGCCGCCGAACTTGCATTCGTCTCCGTAGACCGCGTGGTCGTGCTCGACCTCGAGCACCAGCCCGGTGTCGCCCAGCCGCAGCCGGTCGCCGGTGGTCGGTCCGTAGATTTCCGCGTAGGTGGATCGCTTGATTTCGTAGGCCATGTTGTCGGTTTCCGTGTCGAGCCGTCGATTGCCTGGGGAATCGGCCGGGTGATGTGGTGTGGAGGTGTCCGCCTAGCTCCGGTGGGCGAAGCCCTGTTGCGAGACCTTCTCGAGCATCGCCGTGCGGCCCGCGTCGTTGACGGGACCGTCGGCCAGGTTGTTGCCGCCCCGGATCACCCGGTTGCCGGCGATGTCGACCAGCGTGACGGTGCGGGACTCGCCCGGTTCGAACCGCACCGCGGTGCCGGCGGGGATGTCGAGCCGTTTGCCGTAGGCGGACTCGCGGTTGAAGGCCAACTGGGCATTGGTCTCGACGAAGTGGTAATGGCTGCCCACCTGGATCGGCCGGTCTCCGAGGTTGGTGACTTCCAGCGAGACCGTTTCGCGGTCGGCATTGAGCACCAGTGTGCCGTCGGCGGCCAGGCAGGCCCCCGGCGTGTCGGTTTCCTCGGGCGGATCACCGAAGAGTGCCAGGTCGGGGGTGGCCAGGCCGCTGCCGTAGAGGGCCAGTTCCAGGTCCCCGTCGATGTCTGCGATCGGCGAGTGGACGGTGACCAGCTTGGTGCCGTCGGGGAAGGTCCCCTCGACCTGGACCTCGGCGAGCATCTCGGCGATCCCGTCCATCACCTGCCGACGTCCGAGGAACTGCCTGCCCAGGTCCATCAACTCGGCCACGGTCCGCCCGTCGCGGATGAACTCCAGCAACTGCGCCGCGATCAGGGCTACGGCTTCGGGGTGATTGAGTTTCAGTCCGCGGGCGAGTCGCTTCTGGGCGACGGACCCGGCGTTGTGAAGCATCAGCTTCTCGATTTCGCGCGGACTCAGGTGCATCAGCAGGGTCTCCTTGGTGACGGGCCCGCCGGAGGGCGGGTTACCACTTTCGCTCCCAGGGTGTTTCCTGGAGGTGATCGGCGAGGAAGGCGAGTCGCTGTTTGAGTCGCCGGCCGACGGCTTCGGTGTTCGGCCCGACGAGTCTCCAGACCAGGCCCTCCTCTCGCGGGCTGACCGCTTCGAGGCAGCCGTCTTCACCGGTCTGTTCGGAGGTCACCGCTTCGCGGATCGACTCGATGGCTTTGCCGAATGTCTCACCGAACAGCACCACGGTGGCCAGGCAGTGATGGTGGCCCATGCGCAGGGGGTTGTCGAGCTGGGACTGGCGAGGGACGAGGTCGAGCGAGTCGAGCAGCAGCATGCGTCCGCCACGGATCACTTCCAGGCGGGTCTTCAGCCGGCCGAATTGCCAGCACTCGCCCCGCGCGATGCGTCCGCTGGTCAGCCAGTCGATGTGGACCAGGCTGGCGTCGTCGGCCAGGTGCACGCGATTGTGCTGCTGGTAGATGGCGCCGCGAAAACAGACCAGCGGGTCGGGAGCGACCACCAGGGTGGCCCGCCTGCCGACGCGGGCCTGCAGCTGCTGGCTGCAGCCGCGGTCCTTCAGCGAGCGGTAGACCTTGGTCGAAGCCTGGGTGGTCAGCACCGTGGTGGTGTCGTCTTGGAGTTCGAGTTCGAGCTGCACACTGTCGCCGGCGACCAGGCCGCCACCGAAGGTGGTGACGTAGATCCAGCTAACCGGACCGGGACGGCGTGGAACCCAGAGCTTCAGCGGGTTGGTGGCGCGGTTGCTTGTGACGTGGCTGCGTCGGCCGACCCGGGTGACTCGGATCCGGCCCTGGCCGGGTCGCAACGGCACAGGGGGACCGGAACCTGTCACCTCTTCCGGTGGCGGGGAGGCGGTCGAGTCGGTGTCCGGAGTCCGGATCGAGATGGGGAGAGACACGTCGGGGGTGGCTAGACGCTGAGGTAGTTGGAGATGAGTTCCTGGGTCAGGTCGGACGTCTCGCCATCGGCGGTGATCCGGCCGCGGTTCATGATATAGAAGTCGTGGCCGAATTCCCTGACGAAGTCGAGGTACTGTTCAACCAGCACCACGGTCATGTTCCGCTCGGTGACCAGTTCCTGCAGTAGCTCGCCGATCTGCTGGATGATGTTCGGCTGGATGCCCTCGGTCGGTTCGTCGAGCAGCAGCACACGGGGGTTGCTGACCAGGGCCCGGGCGATTGCCAACTGCTGTTGCATGCCGCCGGAGAGATTGCCCCCGGGACGCTGGCGGTTGTCCCAGAGGATCGGGAACAGGTCGTAGACCTCCTGGGGGACCCGCCGGACCCGGGGCCGGGTCGCCTCGAGCCCGACACGGAGATTGTCGGCGACGGAGAGCTTGGGAAAGATCTGACGTCCTTGCGGCACCAGGGCGATGCCCTCGCGGGCCCGCCGGTTGGCGGCGTAGGCGGTGACATTGAGGTCATCGAGTTGAATCGAGCCGCTGCTGGACCGCAGGATCCCCATGATCACCTTCAGCAGGGTGGTCTTGCCCACGCCGTTGCGGCCGATCACGCAGGTGATCCGCCCGGGCGACATCTGAGCCGAGATCCCGTGCAGGGTCTGGATGGTCCCGTAGGCGAACGTGAGATCGGTGAGTGTGAGCATGATCGGATGAGTGGCGAAAGGGGAGTGAGCGGGGTACGGGTTCAGCGACCGAGGTAGGCCTCGATCACGTCGGGATCCTGCTTGACCTCGTCGAGAGAGCCCTGGGCGATGATCCTGCCCTCGTTGAGCACGGTGACGCGGGAATTGAGCAGGCGGACGAATTCCATGTCGTGTTCGATCACGATGATGCTGTGCTCATCCTGCAACTCGAGCAACAACTCGGCGGTGAGCACGGTTTCCTCGTCGGTGAGCCCGGCGGCCGGCTCGTCGACGAGCAGCAACTGGGGGCTGGAGAGGATCAGCATGCTGATCTCCAACCACTGACGTTGTCCGTGGCTAAGAAACTTGACCGGCCGGTCAACATCGTCGATCAGGTGGACCCGTTCGAGGATCTCGTTGATCCGCCGAGATTCTCGGGGCGTGGACTTCATCTGCAGGTTCCGCAGCAGCTTCTGCCGCCCCGGCAGGGCCAGTTCCATGTTCTGTCGCACATCGAGTCCATCGAAGACGGTGGGGGTCTGGAACTTGCGTCCGACCCCCTTTCTGGCGATGTCAACCTCGCTGGCCCGGGTGATGTCGGATCCGGAGAACTCGACACGGCCCTGGCTGACCCGGGTCTTGCCGCTGATCACGTCGCAGAGGGTGGTCTTGCCCGCCCCGTTGGGTCCGATGATCACGTTCAGGGCGTAGTGCGGCACGGTGTAGTGGTCGATATCGAGAGCCCGGAAGCCGTCGAAATGGACCTGAATGTCATCGACGGACAACAGCGGGCTGTCCAGGTGGCTGTCGGTCGTGTTGGTCCGCTGCCGCATCGCCAGGGCCTGGAGACGGTTGGCCATCGGAATCGACGTTGACTCGTTGGGTTGCTTGTCGGCGGACGACACCGTCCGCTGGCGGTCCAACAGACGGATCAGCGAGTTCCAGAACCCCATTACGCCGTCGGGCATCAGGATCACCACGAACACGAACAGGCCACCCAGCAGGAAGGGCCAGGCGTCGGTGGACCAGCCGGTCAGGAAGGTGTACAGCAGGTTGACCAGCAGGGCGCCGACGATGGGGCCGCTGAGTGTTCCGCGGCCGCCGAAGGCCACCCACACGACGACCAGGATCGACTCGACCGGCTTGAGGTTGGTCGGTGTGAAGATCTGCATCTGGGGCGCGTAGAGCAATCCGGCCAGCCCGGCGATCATTGCCGAAATGGCGAAGATGGACATCTTGAAGACGTAGGGCCGGTAGCCGGAAAAACGCAAACGGGTCTCGTTGTCGCGGATCGCGATCAGCACGCGGCCGAACCGCGATCCGATCATCACCCGACAGCCGATGTAGACGACCAGCAGGGTGACCACCGTGACCAGGTACAGCGCGAACTTGACGTTTGGGTCGCTGAGCCGCCAGCCGGCGACTTCGAGCCTGGCGATGTCACCCAGCTTGACCGGCCCCTGTGGAGTGGTCACCTCCAGGGACGAGAAGTCGGCATCGATGTTCTGGAACGTCCGGGGACGACTGGTGAAGCGGTGTCCGGACTGGGAGAGCGATCCACCGTGGTCAGCCTGGTAGACGGCAAGCACCTTCTGAATTTCGGGAAGTCCGATCCGCTTTTCGGTCAACGCCTGTCCATCGACGTCGATCTGGATCACCTCGGTGAAACTGGTCGTGATCCTGTCGAAGCGATTCATCCCGTTGGTGCCGCAGAGCATCATCTGGTTCATCAAAAAGACCAGCCAGGCGGCCAATGTGACGGCCTGGGTCAGGACGGCGAAGAACACGCCCCGGACACGGCTGCGGAAGACGAAGAACCCGATCAACGCGGCGACCAGTCCCGGGATCAGCATGCCCAGAAGCAGCGTGACCGGCAGGCTCCAGAAGGGCTTCCAGAACCAGGGCAGCAGTGCCTCCTCGGGCGCCTGCCCCACCTCGTAGGGATAGACGATGAAGAGGCCGGCGGGCAGTTTCCATCCGTTGGCGTCGATGATTCCCTCGGGGCCACCGTGATGGGACAGGAACATTCCCATCGCGTAGCCGCCCAGCGAGAAGAAGAAACTCTGGCAGAGACAGAGCATGCCGCCGTAGCCCCAGATCAGGTCGAGGCTCAGGGCCAGCAGTGCGAAGCAGAGGTACCGGCCGAGCATGTTGACGGTTTCGACGCCGATCACGCCCAACAGGTAGAGCCCGGGCACGCCGACGATTCCGGTTGTCAGCACGGCCGCGGTGATCGCGATGTTGACAGTTCGACCGGGCCGGGATGTGAGTGGGCTAGACATCCGCCAGCCTCCCCTTGGGTGGGAAGAGCCCGGCGGGCTTCCACTGGATGAAGGCGATCACGATCAGCAACAGGATCACCTTGGCCCAGATCGCCGATCCCAGGGCCGGCTCGATCATCTTGTTGAGCACGCCCAGTCCCAGCCCGGCCATCACGCTGCCCGCCAGTTCGCCGACCCCCCCGGTGACCACGACCAGGAACGCGTCGACGATGTGGTTCTGTCCCATGTTGGGGGACACTCCACCGATCAGGGTCCAGGCGTAACCGGCGATCCCCGCCAGGCCGGCTCCCAGGGCGAAGGTCAATCCGTCGGTCCGGCGGGTGTTGATCCCCAGGCTTTCGGCTGTCTCACGATTCTGTACCGTGGCGCGGATCAACAGCCCACGACGCGTGCCGTTCATGATGGCCGAGATGGCCAGCACGCAGCCGCAGCACAATGCCATGATGAAAACGCGGTTGTAGGAGATGATCAGGTCCTGGATCGGTTCGAAGCTGCCGATCAACCAGGTCGGACTGTTGACCGGGGTGCTGTCTCCGTACCGCAATCGGACCGACTGGATCAGGATCAGGCCGACGCCCCAGGTCGCCAGCAGGGTCTCGAGCGGTCGGCCGTAGAGGTGCCGGACGATCAGCAGTTCGATCAACCAGCCGACCAGTGCGGCCGAGAGAAATGCGACCGGCAGGGCGACGACAAAGTACAGGTTCACCGGGGCGTCGGGCGTGTGTCCCATGAGCATCTGGATTTCGTAGGTGGCGTAGGCCCCGATCATCATCAGTTCCCCGTGGGCCATGTTGATCACGCCCATCTGGCCAAAGATGATCGCCAGGCCCAGCGCGACCAGGATCAGCACGCTGCCCAGCGAGAGGCCCTGGAAAAGGTTCTGGACTCGGGCGATCTTCCACTGGTACCACTCGATCGTCTCCAGGGCCCGAGTGAACGCGTCGTGTTCCAGTGGGTCGAGCGATTCGGGGGTCTTGAGCAGTTCGTCGAGAATCGGAACAGCGGCAGCGCTGGCCATCTCGCCAAGCCGGATCGCGGCGGCAATTCGCTTGGCGGGCGAATCGGCGAAGTCCTCCGAACCCAACTCGATCAACGCGATGCTCTCGGTGGCCTTGTCCCGGACCGTCCCGGGCACGTCGGCTTCGACCAGTTCACCGAGTGGTTCCAGGAATTCGGACTTCCGGCTGTTGCCGAATTGGCGGATCGCCGCCAGGCGGGTTTCGAGTTGCGGCGACCAGATTTCAAGCCGGCGGATCGCGTCGCTCACGGCCCGCCGCTCGCGGCCGCTGGGGCTCATGGACTCGAGTTCCCCGGCGGGAACGACCAGGGGTGATCCGTCGGGGCCGGGCAGGGGGTTGGCCGAGAGCGGGTCGGAGAGCGGGGCCATCTTGCGACCGTCGATCTCCTGGAATTTCGGGCAGACGACGACGCGACCGTTGTGCACGTAGGCGTCGCCCTGCTGGTAGGCCGCGAAAAACGCGACCAGCCGACCGTCCCGAGAACGGCCCAACTGCTGCAGGGCTTCCTGTCGCACGGTGCGGTCGTCGGAAGCGAGTCGAATAAGTTCAGCAAACCGTTCGTCGTCGGCTGCCGGAGCCGGGCTTGGCACCACCAGCAGGACGATCAGCAGGTACAGCCACGGAGCCAGGCCGCGGCCGGCGGCGAAGGGCTCGGCGAACATCATGCGACAACCCGGTGGCACAACGGCAAGGTGGATTCAACCGGCCTGGGGCTGAGGGTCGGTTTGACACGGATCAGTCATGCCGAAGACCCGGCGTCCTGATGCGGACGCCGGGTCCAGGGAAGACTGACAGAAATTGGGGAGTTCGGTCAGTCCCTACTTCAGGTTGTTCTTCTTGCAGAATGCCTGGAAGCCGGACACGAACGCCTTGTTCGCGGGCGTGTCGATGCTCTGGTAGTAGTTCCAGCAGGCCAGGTGGCCAACCAGTGGCGGGACGTCCATCGCCCGCAGTTCGTCTTCGGCAACCGAGAACGCCATGATCGGGCAATCGCCGGCCCTGAGGCCCTGGTTGGCGAATTCCTTGTAGAACGGCACGTTCGAGGAGCCGTTGATCGTCGAGAGGATGCACGTGTTGCCACCGGCGGCGAACTTCTTGATCTCCTGGACGTAGGTCTGGTAGTCCGAGTGATCGAATGCCGTGTACTGCTCGATGATGTTCTCGTCGGGAACACCCTTGGCCTTCAGGAAGGCCTTGAGCACCTTGTTGGCCGTTCTTGGGAAGACGTAGTCGGTTCCCAGCAGATAGAACTTCTTGTAGCCCTCGTCGAGCATGTACTGGGCTGCGGGCACCAACTGCTGGTTGGGCGTGGCCGCCGTGTAGAAGACGTTCTTGGACTGTTCTTCACCCTCGTACTGGACGGGGTAGAAGAGCAGGTGGTTGTATTCCTCGAACACCGGCAACACGCTCTTGCGACTCGAAGAGGTCCAGCAGCCGAAGATCACCGACACCTTGTCGGTGGTGATCATCTTGCGGGCCTTCTCGGCGAAGAGGTCCCAGTCGCTGGCTCCATCTTCGGTGATGGTTTCGATCTTGCGACCCAGCACACCACCAGCGGCGTTGATCTCGTCGACGGCGAACAGCACGACGTCCTTGAGTGACTTCTCAGAGATCGCCATGGTTCCCGAGAGCGAGTGGAGGATCCCGATCTTGACGGTCGTTTCGGTGACCTCGGCCTGGGGATACTCCTTGCCTTTCTGGGGGCCACCGGTCGGTGCCGGCGCTTCGCCCTTCTTGTGCAGGTAGCTGCTGTAGGAGTCGGGAACGACCAGGTTGCCGTCGTTGAACGCCTTGACGATCTTGAACTGGCCGTCCTTGAGGATCTCGCCGATGTAGACCGGCTTGAGCGTGTGCTGGTTCGACTCGTGCATGCTCTTCTTGCCGCCCGGAGCGTCGAATTCGAGCCCGTAGACCGCCTCACGCACCTTGTCGATCTCGAAACTCTGCGCCTTCTCGACGGCCGCCTTCCAGACGTACACGCCAAAGTAGGCCGCCTCGATCGGATCGTCGGTCACCCGGGTGCTGCCCTCGGTGGTGATCTCTCCACCTGCGGCGGCATCGGTTGTCGGTGTCCCGCTTCCGCTGGAACTGACTCCGCCGCCCGCATCGGTTTCGGCATCGCCACTCCCGGCACATCCGCCCAGCAGCAACGTCGTGCTGAGTCCAAGCAACATGGTTGCCAGTGTCTTTCGAATCATCTCTCTGGTACCTTCCCGCATCCCTTCGGGATGCGACTGTGCAGCGGGCCCGGATCCTTGTCTCGTGGCACGCCAGTGTGTGATCTGGACTGGTTTCTTCCTGAAACACTCCCCAATGCGACCCGTGGCTCACTGCCGACGGACCGATCTGTCGAACGGGGTTTCAGAGTGCAAAGGCAGTGCCAAACGTGGGAAAACAGATTGCCGGAACATCCAGCGACTGTCTTTTCCCGTGACGCACTCGTCCGCGAGGCAGAATCGGGCCTGCGAGCGAGTCCGCACCGGCGGCCTCGTTGCCCGCGCACCGGGCAGGTGCGCCTAGATCGAGGGCACGGACGCGGCGGACCCGGCGGGGTCGGCGGGGTCGGGCAGGGTCGGGCGGGAAAAAGAAAAACCCCGGTCCCACATGGAGATGGGACCGGGGCTTGAGTAGCCATCATCCGGATCCGCCGTGGCGGATCCATCGGGGTGATCCTAGAAGCTGATCTGGCCGCCGATGATCAGGTTCTGCTGATCTTCGGCACCACCTGCGACATTGATGTCCTGGAAGACCAGGGACACCCGGGCGCTGTGCCCGTGGATGATGTAGTTCAGCGAGTAGTCGACCTGGTGCTCTCTGTCACCGACCTGAGGAGCGTCGCGATCCGATTCCTGGTACCGGATCGACGGTTGCAGACGACCCTCGAGGTTGCCGATGCTCATGCTGTCGGAGAACAGGTAGCTGCCGAGGATGAAGTAGCCTTCACCTTGGCTGCCGTTACCGACTGCGGAGTCGTCGTCGTCGCGGTCGTAGTAGGCGGCTTCAGCCGTCATGACCCCGCCGCCGTCGGTAGGACGTTCGTAGAGGACGTCCAGGCTCCAGGCCGTGTAATCCAGTCCGGCACCGTGGGCGTCGTCCT
>CAUZRQ010000081.1:0-23789 GCA_963582065.1 Planctomycetota bacterium
CGGACATGGGTTGAATGAACCCAAAGCCCTTGTCCGTTGAAATCGAGAGTATCTTTCCGGCAAACATCGAGGAAACATCCCGCAAGAAGAAAATTTAACAGGCTGTGTCTTTCGAATCTAGAGGCCGCCAGGCCGCCGCTGGTGGGCGACACAACCCGATCGCCGTCCGGTCCACGGCCGGCCGGCCTGGCAGCCATTCTCGTGGTGTGACGGCGGCCTGCGAGGACGATCATACCCCCGTTTTGGCAAGCCGTCGGAAATCTGATCCGCGACCCCCAGTCTCCCCAACCCAGCCCCGGCATTCAACCCGCCAGATCCGAACCACGCCCCCACCCCTCGCTCGGCGGGTACCGGGAGATAACGCGTGTTCACGGAGGCGCCAGTTGTACGGGCAACGTGTGGCTTGGCAGAATGTGTCCTGACAACATTCCGCAAGACGAAATCATGATGCGACGGTATGCCAGGTGGGTTGCCATCACGCTGTTGTTGGGTGGGTGTGGTGACAGTCCCAGGACTCAGACCCCCGCGATCACCGAATACAACAAAGGTGGTCATTTCGCTGAACGCGAAGACTGGGATACCGCGATCGCTTGCTACACGGAGGCCATCCGCCTGAACCCTGACTTCGCGGCGGCCTACAACAACCGGGGGTTCGCGTACCTCAAGAACGACGAGATCGAGCAGGCGATCAAGGACCTCTCGGAAGCCATCCGCCTGAAGCCGGACTTCGCGATCTTCCTGAATCCGGATGAGTACGAGGGGGGCGACGTCCGGTTCCCGGAATTCGGCTCGAAGACCTACAGGGCGACGACAGGTGGGGCCGTGGTCTTCTCGTGTTCACTGCTGCACGAGGTCCTGCCGATGATCCGCGGACGGCGTTTTGCCTTCCTGCCCTTCCTCTATGACGATGCGGCCGCCGAACTGCGCGATGCCAACCTGCGGTTCCTCGAGGAGTGAGCCGACCGCGGTCGTAGCCGGACGGCACAGCGTCGTCGGGGCCGGGACAAGACGGCGAGGACGTGGGATCTCTCAGCACTGGACAGGCCCAGGTGGCCGCGACCGGATCGGCCAGACGCTGATCGATCGTTGCCATGTCACCGAAGGCCCGGGGGTTCGAGTTCTCCGGCGTGTCCCGGCGTCGTCGCCGTCGCGAGGGAGAAGCGGAGCGTTGCGCGGCGGTCTCGGCTAGCGGAGCAGTGCTGCCTCGACTGCCAGGCCCGGCCCGAATCCGAGCAGCACACAGGGCCGGGCCGCTCCCCGGTCGCGCAGTCGCTCGAGGATGAACAGCAGCGTCGGCGAGGACATGTTGCCGAACTCGGCGAGGATTTCCCGGGACGGATCGAGCAGGTGCCCGGCCAGGCCGACCGCCTCGGCGCAGGCCGTGAGAACTCTCGGGCCGCCGGGATGAATGGCCCACGAACCGATCTCGTCGACCGACAAACCGTGTTCACCAAGCCACCGCTCGAGCCATCCCGGGAGGTGGCGGCGGATGTAATCGGGGACCTGCGACGACAGCGACATTTCGAATCCATGGTCGCCGATCCGCCAGCTCATCGCCCCGGCGGTGCCGGCGATGATCGTGGACCCCGATGCCGCCAGCGACCAGTTGGCCCGGCCTGTCGCGGGGGCACGGCGCCCCACGACCGCGGCCGCTCCGTCGGCGAACAGCGCGTTGGCCACGATTTTCTCCGGGTCCCAGCCGTACTGGTGATGCAGGCTGCACAGTTCGACGGCACAGACGACGACGCGGGCGTCCGGGTCGGCATCGGTGAACGCCCTGGCCACCCTGAGCCCGTTGAGCGCCCCATGACACCCCATGAAGCCGACATGGGTTCGGGCGACATCCGCCGGGAAGCCCAGGGCATCGACCAGGGACAGGTCGAATCCCGGTGCGGCGAAGCCGCTGCAGGACACGGTCACAAGATGTGTCACGTCGGCCGGCGAGGTCTCGGCTTCCCGCAGGGCGGTGGTTGTCACCTCACAGGCCAACGGCGCGGCGTCACTCTCGTAGCGCCGCATCCGGCTGGCCATCGTCGGGCCGTGATCGTCGGATGAGGTCGCCGGCTGGTAGAACGACTGGCGAGCCGGCGTGTGGTTGGTCGAGGACTCGAGGACGACGCTGTGTCGCGTGCGGACACCGGTTCGACGGTGAATGGCCTGCAGCACCCGCAGTTGCCCCGAGCCTTGCCAGCAGGATGACTCGGCCAGCGTCGCCGCGTCGAGTTGGTCGATCGAGTGTTCCGGGGTCGCCGTACCGATGCCGAGGATTTCAAAACTCATGAGGAAGGCTTCCTGGTTGTGTCACGTGAGTCGGCTGGCCCGGCGAGGTTGGTCGGAGGTTGATTGAGGTGTTTGACGACGGGACGCAGCAGCCACGGGAAGAGTGCAACGGTGGACAGCGCGGCGCGAACCGCTCGCGGATGTCTCGCCAGCCGTGCCAGCCAGCGACACCAGTGTTGCCGACCGTGAACCAGCCGGCGGTGGCGAGACAGCCATTCCCGTTCGACCCGCCGGTCCCAGCTCTCCAGTCGACTCGACACCAACGAGGCGGCGGCTGCCCCGCTGCACAGCGCGGTGGCAATCCCCTCGCCGGTGAACGGTTCGACATACCCCGCCGCATCGCCCAACAGCAGAACCCGGTTTCCGGCCGGTCGCAGCAATCTGCGGGTCAGCCGTACGGTGCCCGACCAGTTGGCCGACTCCAAGCCGTCGATGGCTCCAAACCCGGACTCCTGCAGCACCCTGGCGATCGGCTCGGCCTGCCGGCCGCGGCCCTTCAGGAACCCCGGATCCAGCGCGGCGGCAATGTTCAGGCTGCCGTCTTCCACCCGGACCAGTCCGACATAGCCCCCCCTGGCAACCGCCATGAAGATCGTGCCGGTTTCGTAACTGTCGGGGAAATCCCTGACGACTGCGCCGAAGCCGATGCGGGAGGCGGTGGCCAGGGTGCTGCGGAACTCGCCATGCCGCTTCAGGGTCGAGTTTCCCAGGCCGTCCGAGAGCAGGACGACCCTGGCAGGGACCGTGCAGGTGGCGTTCTCGCGGGAAACGAGCTGGACATCTCGGGAGCATCCGTCCTCCGAGGCGTCAGCCAGGGTGGCCGTCGTTTCCGGCAGGAAGTCGGCTCCCGCTTCAACGGCGGCCTCGACCAGGCCGGAGTCCAGCGCGGCTCGTGTCACGGCAACGCCTCCCGGCAGTGGAACCACCACCTGCCGGCCACAGCTTTGCACGCGAAAGCGGTCCAGCGGCACCGCGTTTGACCGTTCGAGGATTCCCTCCAGTCCCAGCTGTGCCAGGGCCGAAATCGCCCGCCGGTTGACGCAGGCCCCGCAGGTCTTGTCCCTGGGGAAGGACTTGCGATCAACCAGCAAGGTCCGCAGGCCCCGCAACGCCAGCTCTCGTGCCGCGACCGATCCCGCGGGGCCGGCTCCTGCCACCACCGCATCCCAGCTCGTGCGTGACGCGCGGGCAAGATCAATCGTGGCCGGGAGGCGGGTCATCGCCGTCTCCAGCTGAAGAGAAACCTCTGTGGCCAGTGTTGCGAGAGTGTCGCGTGATCGATGCCGGCTTGCCTGGCCAGTTGCAATGTCTCCTCGGCCGTAAAGGCGGCTGACACCGAGAGTGGTCCGTCGGTGTGGACAATCTGTGAACGTGTCAGTACCCGGGACCCCCACCGCGCGAGCCAGTACCCCCAGCGTGTTCGACGCAGGTCGTTGACCAGCAGCAGGTGTCGCGTCGCAACCGACATCCTCCTCAACAGCTCGACCGCGTCCGCTTCGTCGAGGTGATGCAGGAAGAGCGAGCACATCAGGACGTCGTAGTCGCCCGGCAGCGGATCGGACAACGCGTCCAGTTCGAAGAAACCAACACCCGGTTGGACCTGTTCGGCCTGCTGCCGTGCGTGGCGAACGGCGACCGGGCTGATGTCACAGCCGTCGACCTGCATCTCGATCCCGGCGCGTTGTCCCCGACGGGCAATCGCCACGGTGACGTCGCCGCCGCCGCAGGCGATGTCGAGAACCCGCAACGGCCTCCTCTCGACCCGGCCTGCCAGTTCACGAATTGCCGACCAGAGAATCCGGCTGCTGCGACTGAACCAGTTCACCCGACGCAGGCCGCGAAGCGCTTTTCGATGCAGCTGTTCGTCCAGCCCGGGTTGGTCCATCAACTCGTTGACGCGGTGACGCAACCTGAGGTCCATGGGCCAAGCCTACACGATCGACACCGACGATGCGTACGAAGCGGAGGGGGCTCCCGGACGACCGCCGCATGAGCCGGTCCCGGCGACTGGTTGCCCGGGTCCCTCGAGAAGTTTCGGCTGCACGCCCACCCTCGCACCGCGACCGCAAGACCCGGGTAGAGGTTCTCCAGGGCGGTACGACGCGAGGCTGGCCACCCTGTTGCGGTGTAACGTCTAAAGGTGTGTAAACATCTACACACCTTCCCACCATGCGCAGAGAGGTCCCATCAGGGGGCCCAAGAGGGTGGGTACAGCCGGCCCACCAGCTCGGGGCCGCAAGCTGCGTCTCGACGCCTGATCTCCAGGGCGGTTGTACCGCAACAGCACGCGTGATGCGGAGGCGGGTGTCAATCTGAAACGACCAGAACGCCCCCGGTGGGCACTGACAATGCTGACAAAACAGCCTGTGCTAAATTTAGCACAGGCTGTTTCCTGCGGGTTTAGGGGGTGTTTGGAGAGACGTCCCACGGGGGTGGGGGGGGCCAGGCGGTGCCAAAAGAAGCTGGCCCTGCGATCTAAATCACAGGGCCAGGCGCAGCGATGCAACAACTCGAGAATACCCCGGTCTATTTCCGCCCCCCTGGGGGGGTGTAGAGACGATGAACGCCCTCAAGGAACACGGCTTCGACGGCGTGCGGGTCCTGTTCCCGCGGGGGATTCCCGGGGGGCAGGCTAACCCAGTACCACGAGGCCGAGGCGTCCCGTCCACGGACATCGTGCCGGCGGCTCTCGGCGTGAACGACGTCGGACGTGACCTGGGAACGAACATGCCCACCGCGACCGCGGCGGTCGCCGCACCCGGCCAGAGGCCCATCGGTATCGAGTTTTCCCCTCCCCCCGGCGGTACGCCGGACGAAATACAGGGGGGCACGGACGAATCCGTGGGACCCCATAGGGTCATTAGCCTGCGCGACCGTGATTGTCTTGTTGATTCAGTGGTCCCGTCAACCCGTCGGCAAGATGATTTTGGACGGTATCTGTGACAGTGGTCAGCTTGGTGAACTCAATCTCAATGAGTGAGCCAATCTGGGCCAAGAGGTTGGCAGAGAGGTCCCATCAGAGGGCCAAAGGGGGTGAGGGCAGGCGGTGCCAGGGCCGCGGATCAATTAGGACACCGAGCGAATCACGGTCCCCAGTCCCAAGACCGAGCATCTGCAGGACGGCGAGTCACGCAGCATCCCGATTTTCCCAGAACTCCGTCCCTACCTCGAGGAGACCTTCGAGTTGGCCGAACCGGGAACCGAGTTCGTCATCACAAGATACCGGCTGAAGGCCAATACCAACCTGGGACCACAGTTGAAGCGAATCGTCCGCCGTGCTGGCCTGGAGCCCTGGTCGAACCCGTTCCGAAATCTCCGATCGACACGGGAAACTGAACTGGCCCTAGAGCACCCGCTGCACATCGTTTGCGAGTGGATTGGCAACACGCCTTCGGTGGCAATGTCAAACTACCTGCGGGTGACAGACGCGGACTACGAGCGAGCATTGACCAAGGACAGCGCGCTGCAAAATGCGCTGCAGCAACCTGCCGTTTTGCCTCGCACGGGGTCGCAGCCGGAAATGGCCAATCCCACCAAACCTGCTGATTGCAAGGCTTTGCGTGAAAGTGCGGCCCGGTGCGAGGGGGCGGTTTCGGGCTCAGTGGTCCCTACTGGATTTGAACCAGTGACCTCTCGGATGTGAACCGAGCGCTCTAACCGGACTGAGCTAAGGGACCGCGGGTTGCCATCCGGCGACCGGGGGGGCCAGTTTAGTTTCTGGATGAAGTGACGTCCACTTGGCCGTCACCGGCGAGAGAACCGAAAAGAGTCCATGCCCAGCCCGGGCGACGACCTATCGCTCACCCGCTGCGTCGGCCCGTTCCTTCAACTGGTACAGCGGCAGGAAGCGGTAATAGACCTCCAGGCACAGCGTGCTGAGCGCCGTCGCGTAGATCCGGCCGCCGTAGGTGCCCCAGGGACCCCGCGGGTCCCAGCTGCCCTTGGCGTGACCGTCCTGTCGCTGCGTGGCCACCAGCAGGTTCCGCAGGCTGCCGTTCCACTTCTGCCACGGCTCGCCACCGTACTGGTACATCGCCAGCGTGCCGTAATACCAGTAGTAGAGGTTCGTCTCGGACAGCTTCGGCTTGTTGCCCGACAGGTACTGCACCGCTTCCCGGCTGGCCGGATGATCTCGCGCGATTCCCAGCATCTGCTTCGAGAACAATGCCTCGGCCGTCATTGTCGGGGTCACCGCCTCCTCGGGTCGATACGACGCCAGCCCCTTGAACCGACCCTGGCTGCGACTGTTGACGAAGTGGAACATCAGGTCCTTGGATCGTTCGGGCACCCTTAGGCCGGCGATCTCGGCACTCTTCAATGCCATCAACTGCCACCCGAACATGCTCATGTCGCCCTCCTGGCCCTTCACGTAACGCCAGCCGCCCGTCATGGGGTGCTGCTGCGAGATGATGTAGGCCACCGCCCGCAGGACGGCCGTCTTCAGCCGGGCGTTCTGTGTCTTGTCCGACTGCATCCCATAGGCCTCGGCCAACGCGTAAGTCGCCATCGCGTGGCAGTAGTTCTGGGCATAACGGGTCGCCCGGCTGCCCAGGAAACCATCGAACCGCTGCTGGCGGATCAACCAGTCGATCGCCCGGGTGATCTGGTCGGCGTGCGGTCCTTCCTCGTGGGTGTACCCGGCCCCCAGGAATGTCAACAGCGACAACGCCGTGATCCCCGCATCGGCGTGCAACCCGGCCCGCCGGTCGGCTTCGGGTCGCTCGGGGTCACCGTGCAACCCGCGTCCACCGGGATCCTGGCATTTCTGGCCATCGGGACACAGAATCACGAAGCGATCCGAATCCCAGTACCCGTCACGGTGCTGGTGACGCGACAACCACACCAGGCTGGCCTCGACTGCCCGCTCGGACGCGTCGGTCCCGCCGAATTTCTGAGCCGCCAGCCGCCTCTGCGAGAGCGTTCTCAGGCGGTACGTCGCCGGCAGGCTCAACTCGCGCCGCCGCGGTGTCGTTGCCAACCCCGGTCGCACCACGTTGGGCCGCGGTCCGGGAACCGGCAATCGGCTGGCGACTCCGTCGCGGACCGATCGGGTGGGGCCGGGTCGAGGCGTCGGCGTGCGGGCGATCCGGCCGGGAGCCTGACGGGTCGGCACCCCGTCGGACCGACCACCGGGCCGACGCCGCCTGATGCGAGTGAACCGCTCGGAGGAGGGCGAACCGGCGGCGGCACCGGTCGTGCTCTCGGCCGCATCGGCACCGGCCACGTCCAGGTCGGCCGCCCCGGCCACCGGCCCCTCGCGGCGGCGGATCGTGTCACCCTCGGCGGCCCGCTTGATCGAGATGTCCGAGGACGTCACCCGGGGACTCTCGAGACCCATCGGCCGCGAGACCCGCGCCGGATTCGGGGTCGGCCGCTCGACGCTGCCGCGGGTCGGAGCCCGGTCGATCGTCACGTTCTCCCGCAATCCCGCCCGTCCCTGCGGCCGCTTCAGCCGGCTCGTCGGCACGCTGATCTCCTGCCGGATCTCGGCCGTCGGATCATCGACCCGGAACGGCACGTCGGCACGTTGTCGTCGACCCCGCTCGGCCAACTCGATCGGCTCGGGCCGCGCTTCGGGACGGTCGGGCACCTGGGCCACGTCCTTCAACTCGGGCTCGACCCGATCGATCTCCTCGGGCTGCCGCTCGGGAGTCGTCAGTTCTTCCAGTTGCGGCGGCGTCGGCGGGATCCGATCGACCGGTTGCGGCTCGGTCTTGGGCACCTGCTGCCAGACCGGCGTGTTCCCCGGATCCGGCTCGGGGACCGGCTCGTCGGCCTCGACCAACTGGTGCTCGACATCGACTTCCACCACCGGTGTCTGCACATCGGGAATCGCCGGCGGCGGTGAAATCACCACCAGGCCCATCGCGCACGAGACGTGGACCAGGATCGAAAAGACCAGCGACTTCCGGCTGGGATCGTTGTCGCCCCAGCGGGTCACCAGCATCGTGAACAGGTGCAGCGTTGCGCAGAACAGGCCGGCCAGCAGGCAGCCCCAGAGCACCTTCGCCACGAAGTCGGGCGAGATCCCCAGCAGGCCACCGATGTGTTGAGCGGTGTCCGCGACGGCCAGCACCATCACTTGCCCTCCCGGTCGAACTTGTAGGCCAGCGAGATCCTGGTCACCTGCGAACGGTGGCAGACACCGAGCACGTCGATCACCGGCTGGTACAGCCCCTCTCCCTCGCCCCGAACCACCACCGCCTGGCCCTCGAAGTTCTCTTTCGCCTCCCGCAACTGCTCTTCCAGCTCGGCCAGTGACACCGGCCGGCTGCCCAGCAGGATTGCTCCGTCCCGGCGGACGTTGATCAACAACGGATCGGGCGTGCCGGTCAGGGGTCGGACTTCGGCCGAACTGGGCAGTTGGATGTCGTACTGCCGTTCCTGTTCGGTGAAGCGGGCTCCGACCATGAAGAAGATGACCAACAGGAAGACGATGTCGATCATCGGCGTCAGGTTGATTGCCGCCTCTTCGGTTCGTTCGGCACCCTTGAGTGGCATCCCGTTTCTGCCTCCACCACCGGTCTCGAAGCGGCCCGCCCGCGACCCTCGTGTTGGCCCCTCTTGTCCAGTATCGGCATCGCCGACGTTACACGGTCACGTTTTCGTTGATCGTCCGCCCGGTGAAAATTACCTCGATGTCAGCGATCTCCAGCCACGCCGACGCCCCGGCCGACGCCTGCTGATCTCGAGGCGACAGCGAAACAACCACTCCCAGCCCCTTGCCGATCGCGAAGTTCGAACCCGGCTTGTTGCTGTCGAGCCTCGCGGAGAATTCCAGGGTGACCCACTCGTCGCCCCCCACCGCCTCGGACGGCAACGCGTGGGCGACCAGGGTCTGTCGTTGAGCGGGGTTCTTGACCAGGCTGTTGTAGCGGCAGAACTCGAGCTTCGCGGTGGCCAGCTTGTCGATCGCTCCGTGACCCCGCAGCTTGATCCGCGCCAGGTAGCCGCCCGCCCGCGGGTTGATCAGTTCCTGGCCCAGGTACGCGACAGCGGACGGCTTGCTGCCGGGCGTGGCGTACCCCAGTCGAGCCGATGCGGACGACCGGTCGTGCCACGCACCAAATCCGGTCGGTGCGGCGGCGGCCAGCAGCGGAGTCGCTCGCCAGCCCTTCGGCCGCGACCCGAAATCGGCCGCCTTGATCACCGCGTCCTCGGCAAACCCCCGCTGGTTCAACTTGCGGCCGTCGAAAGGCCTGACCCGATCCAGCGATCCACCCGGCAGCACCCGAATGTCGGTCGCCGGACGAGTGCCCAGCAAATCCCGGATCGGTTCGCCGCGGGTCAGCTGGTGCTGGCGGCCGAGCGTGTCGTGGAACGCGCCGTGGGGATCGATGCCGAGCAGATGGAAGATGGTCGCCGTCAGGTCGGCCGGAGTCACCCGGTTGCGGGCCGGGTAGGCCCCGTGTCGATCACTGGCCCCGTAGACCTGCCCCGGCGAGATGCCGGCACCGGCCAGGGCAAAGCTGAAGACCGGTCCCCAGTGATCTCGGCCGCCCAGTGCATTGATCTTGGGAGTCCGTCCGAACTCGGCAATCGCCACCACCAATGTCTCATCGAGCAGACCGCGGGTGTCGAGGTCCTCGATCAGGGCCGTGAAACCGACGTCGAACTTCGGACACAGCACGTCCTCGAGCCGGTCGGCGTTCTGGGCATGCGTGTCCCACATCGGGTTGTCGACGGCCGAGTCGCCCGGCTCGCGGACCCAGTTGACGTGGACCAGCCGCACGCCCGCTTCGACCAGCCGCCGCGAAAGCAGCAGCAACTGGTTCCAGTTGGACATGCCGTAGCGCCGCCTGAGTGTCTCGGGTTCGCCGCTGACATCGAACGCGGTCCGGACCCGCCCGTTGAGCAGGATGTCGAACGCCTGGTCCTGGTAGGTATTGAACAACTTCGGCTCACGGCCTCGCTCGATCCCGCCGAAGTGGCGGTCGACCTGCTCGAGCAGCCCGACTCGCTTCCGCAGTCGCAGTGGAGGCACCTCGCCAAGCTGCAGGCCGGGCACGCCGTCTCCGGGCTCAGACGGGTTCACCGCGAACCGGTCCGGATCCCAGCGACGGCCCAGGAACCCGGCTGTCTGCCCGGCGGGGGTGACGTTTTCGTTGAGCCGCATGATCTGGGGGACCCAGACGGTCGTCAGCGGCGGCAGTTTCTCGCTGGGCTTGAGTTGCTTGATCAGAGACCCGAACCACGGCCAGTCTTCGGGGGTGATCCGCCGGGGGTTCGATCCCTGGTACTTGTAACCGGTCAGCACCTCGTAACCGCTGCCGGAATGCTGGTTGTTGTCGGTGGCCATCGAGCGGACAATCGCCAGCTTGTCGGCGATCCGGGCCGTCCGCGGCAGCAGTTCGCAGAAGTTCACGCCGGGAACGTTGGTCTGGATCGGCGAGAACTCACCGCGGATCCCCGAGGGAGCCAGCGGCTTGGGATCGAACGTCTCGTGCTGGGGCGGCCCCCCCTGCAGCCAGACGTAGATCACGCTCTTGGCCCGACCGAAGGTCGGATCCGAGTTTTCACTGGCACCACGGGCGGTCGAAGCGAGCAGGCCCGGCAGCGAGAGTCCCAGGCTGGAAAGCCCCCCCACCCGGATCAACTCGCGGCGATCCAGTCGATCACACAGCCGTCCCGCGTCGCCTTCCAGAGACCACATTGCAGGAAATTCCTCCCGTCTGCTGCACCCGCCACGTCTGCTACGGTCAGGATACCAGACCGCCTGCCCACTGACTATATCGTCAAACCTCACCCGACCGGTCGAGCGACAAGGTCATGTATCCCTGCCTCGTCACAACGACTAGAATGCGGCCGCTGGATTACGACAGGCCACGATCCCGGCCGGTATGCCGTGCGATCGATCACGCTGTCGGTCCTGCTTGCCTGAGAGGCCGTCGCGGCATTTCCGGAATCGGTCTCCGGGGAGAGGTGGAGCATGTCACGCGGCGCTGGCTACGTGGTGGATACCGAAGGCACCGGTGGAGCCATCACACAGAACATCCTGATCGTCGAAGACAAGCCCGAAACCTGTGATTACCTCAAGGCGCTGCTCGAACGGAA
This sequence comes from Planctomycetota bacterium, assembly GCA_963582065.1. Classification (GTDB taxonomy): domain Bacteria; phylum Planctomycetota; class Planctomycetia; order Planctomycetales; family Planctomycetaceae; genus UBA8437. The sequence continues at coordinate 11,335 of CAUZRQ010000081.1, forward strand.
CGGGTTCGCGGTCCGGGTCGCCCGTGACGGGGGACAGGCCCATTCGACCTTCGCGATGTACAAGCCCGACATCGTGCTGCTGGACCTGATCCTGCCGGGCGAGAGCGGCTTCGAGATCTGCGAACGCCTGAAGGCCCACCGCGACACCGTGCCCGTCCTGGTGCTCTCGATCATCGACCTCGAGTCCTCCCGCAACCTCGCGGCCAAGGCCGGAGCCGACGGCTACCTGTCCAAGCCGATCCGCGAAGCCGAGTTGCTTGAGACGATCAAGTCGGTCAGCAAGGCGGCCTTCCGGCGAGCCCATCGAGACAAGTCCAAGGACGAGGGCGTCATCCGCTTCGCTTGCCACTGCGGCAAACGGTTCAAGGTCAGCATCAGGCGACAGGGCAAGATGATGACCTGCACCAACTGCGGGGATCCGCTGACCGTGCCGCGACAGGCCTGATTCCGCCACCGGAGTCGCTGACGGTCAGACCCCGTATTGCACCCGGCGGCCGATCGTGCGAACCTACCAGCGACACCGGTGGGGTGTTCCCATCCCATCGGTCTCTTGGGTGGGCGGTTCGTTCGGTGCTGTGGGGAACTGAACTTGGACGCCATGGAGCCTCTCAACTTCGTCACGGTCAAGTGCCAGTTCTGTGGCACGTTTTACCGATTGACGCCCGGCAAGATGGAGGAAGGGCGAACCTGCCCGAAGTGTCACGAGACGCAGCAGGGGTCGCTCTCGATCGTCGGTGCCCCGCTCTCGCGAGCTGCGCTGGCCAGTTCGATGAGAGTTCTGCTGATCCGATCGGGCCGCCACAAGGGCAAGAAACTGCTGTTGCCCAACGAGGAGGTCACCATCGGGCGGGCCAAGGAGTGCCAGATCCGGGACGCGTCCGAGGAACTGGCCGAGCGGCACTGTTCGTTGTTGCCGACCTCCGAGGGACTTCGTGTCCGAGACCTCGACACCGACGACGGGACCTTCGTCAATCGCAAACGGATCGACGGCCCGGTCTTCATGCGTCCCGGCGACCTGCTGCGGGTCGGCCCCCTGCTGTACCAGTTGACCGGCCACGACAAGTCCGACGAAAAAGACGCCAACACGGGTGCCACGTCGGGGTCGACCACCGGGGTCGACACCAAGCAGGTTGACAAGGACACCGTGCTGTTCAGGTCGAAGAAGAACACCGCCGCCGAGGCCGCCGAGGTGATCCAGGAACACTGGGAACTGACTCGCAACCGGCCGCTGGTGCCCGAATGGGTGGACGACCAGGTGGGCGAGTAGTCCGGCCGTTTGCCTGCGGGAGGACTCGGCGCTAGGATGAGGCGTCCTCGCAACGGAGTCCTCGTCATGCGGCTTGCATCTCTGGCAACCTGTCTCCTGCTGCCACTGCTGCTCTTGGCCGGTCGCGCCCCGGCACCCCAGACCCGGCCGGTAACCATCCGCCTGGTCGATGCTCGAAGCGGATCCGAATTGCCGGGACTGATCCGGGTCACCGGTCCGGACGGGCAGGTCGTTTCTCTGCCCTCGCTGTTGAGCCGCGGGGTCGGGCTGTTGCAGAAGCAACCCCGCATCGCCACGTGGTCGGTGCTGCCGCGGGCCAGGACGGTCGCCCTGCCAAAGCAGGTGGTCACGATCGAAGCGATCTCGGGACTCGAGACCGAGCGGGCCCGGGTCGAGATCGACCTCGCCGACAAGTCACCACCGACCATCACGCTGCAACTCAGGCGGTTCTACAGTGCGGCCGAACGCGGCCTGAGGTCGGCCAACACTCACCTGCACCTGATGAAGATCTCGCGGAAGGACTGCGACCGCTACCTCCGCGAGATCCCGCGTGCCGATGGACTCGACATGGTCTTCCTCTCGTACCTCGAACGGGCCGTCGAGGACCAGAACTACACCTCGAACCGCTACACCACCGACGACCTGGCCAAGTTGACCGGTGAGTCGGGGGTCGTCTTCGGCAACGGCGAAGAGCACCGGCACAACTTTGCCGGCTTCGGGCAGGGCTACGGACACGTGATGCTGCTGGACATCAAGAAACTGATCCTGCCGGTCTCGATCGGGCCGGGCATCATGAAGGCCGGCCACGACGGGCTGCCGCTGCGGAGGGGCATCGAAACGGCCCGCCGTGACGGGGCCACCATCGTCTGGTGCCACAACGAATGGGGACTCGAAGCACTGCCCAGTTGGCTGGCAGGCAGGATCGACGCCCAGAACATCTTCGACGGCGGCATTCGCAGCAGCTACCGCGACAGCTTCTACCGCTACCTGAACGCCGGGCTCAAGGTCCCCTTCTCGACCGGCACCGACTGGTTCATGTACGACTTCTCGCGGGTCTACGTCCCCGTCAGCGGCAAGCTCACTTCCCGATCCTGGCTCAAGCAACTCGCCACCGGACACAGCTACATCACCAATGGGCCGTTCCTGGAATTCACCGTCGCCGGCCGGCCGATCGGCGGCACCATAAAGCTGGAGAAGGCCGGCCGGGTGAAGGTCCGAGGCCGGGCCGTCGGGCGATCCGACTTCGAGCGGCTCGAACTGATCCACAACGGCGGCATCGTGGCCAGCGCCGCGTCACGAACGGTGGCCGGGCACCACGAGGCGATCATCGACACCACCGTCGACCTCAGCCGACCCGGCTGGTTCGCCCTGCGCACGCCGCCCCCGTCGGTCTCGGGAGACCCCAAGCGAAGCCGCAAGACTCCGCTGAACCTCGTCGGCCGCGAACTGTTCGCTCACACCAGCCCGGTCTATGTCGAGATCGGGGGACGGGCGATTTTCGATCTCGCCGTCGCCGGCGAGATGTTGGCGACGATGAAGACCCATGTCGACGCGATCCGCAAGAACGGAAAGTTCCTCGACGACGCCGCACGTGCCCGGGTGCTTGACGTGCACCTGGAGGCCATCGCCAACTTCGAGAAACGACTGGCCGGCGAAACCGCCGGCCGGTCCCGGTGACCGCCGGCTAGTAGTCGATCGACCAGCGGAGCCCCGTGACATCGGCCGCGGCCTGCTGGTCCAGACCGGCCTCGCTCCACGGCAACAACCTCACGTTGCCATCGCCGTGCAGATGCCACCTCGCCACCGAACGCCCGACCAGGCAGCCCATCGCAGCTCCGAAGAGAATGTCGGAGAGATCGTGGTCGCGGAGGTCGATGCGGCTGTAGGAGATCAGCCCGGCCACCGCCATCGCCGGCAACCCCGCCTTGGGACCGTGGTACTCGTCGATCACCGCCGCGATGGTGAAACTGCTTGCGGCGTGAAACGAGGGAAACCCGTAATGGCCGCCGTTCCAGTCATCACTCGGCCGGGAGGTGTTGGTCACCCCCTTGACCAACAGCGTGCCGAGCCCGGCGAGTATGTAGGCATCGACCAGGGACCGGTGCATCGAGATGCTGTCCGGGTCGCCATCCTGCTGGGCGATCCACGTCGAGGCCAGCAGCAGGGGAACCTGCACTTCGGCGTTGCCCAGGTATCCAACCGCACGACCGAACCCGCCCAACCGCTCGGGATGCTTTGACGTGGACCGTCTCACGTCGGCATCGACGCCCTCGCGGATCGCCGCCGACGCCCCCGCGGCGGCTCCCAGGAACAACAGGTTCTCGCCGGTGGTGATCTCTTGCAGGTCGACACCCAGCCGTTCGACCAGTGGCCCGAGTCCGGGAAACGGCGATTCGACCGATCCGTCGTCGGTGACCACTGCCGGAGATCGAGAATCGGTGCCGGCTGCGGTGTTGACGATCGTCCCGATCGGTCGGTAGCCGACCGGCTCGACGGCGTCGTCACCGGCCGCCGCCGGGGTCTCATCTACGGGCAGAGCACGGCAGCCACACGCCAGCAACATGATCAACAGGCAGGGCGCCACCGATGACGACAGTCGAGTGAGTGCAGGAAAAATGTCGCTGATCACGGTGTCACCAGGTCGCGGCGCAGTTCCACAGTCTGCTTCGTCGCGTGGACACGAGGCGGGTCAGACGAATTGTCACAATCGTCACAGGCCAGACAGCCCGCACAGCTTGACAGGGGAACCCGCGACACCGCCAACCTCCGTTTCCTCCCGCCGTCGACGGTCGGCACGCTATACTGAAACCCGTTGTGACTCACATTGCCGAGGACCGGCCCGTGGCCACCGCCGAGACCGTCTCACGGATTGCCGCGCTCGAAGCCAACCTCTCCCGAGCACTGCTCGGAAAACCCGAGGCCATCCGCCAGGTCGTCGTCGCTTTGCTGGCCGAAGGACACGTGTTGATCGAGGATGTTCCCGGCGTGGGCAAGACCGTGCTGGCCCGGGCCCTGGCTGCCAGCATCCAGGGAAAATTCACTCGCCTGCAGTGCACGCCCGACCTGTTGCCCAGCGACATCCTCGGCACCGGGGTCTTCCTGCCCCAGGCCGGTGACTTCGAGTTCCGGCCCGGCCCCGTCTTCACCAACATCCTGCTGGCCGACGAGGTCAACCGAACCACACCGCGGACCCAGAGTGCGTTGCTGGAGGCAATGAACGAACGCCAGGTCTCCGTCGACGGAATCACCCACACCCTGCCCAACCCGTTCGTCCTGGTCGCCACGCAGAACCCCTACGAGTACGAGGGCACCTATCCGCTGCCCGAGAACCAGCGGGACCGGTTCCTGATCTGCCTGGAAATCGGATACCCGGACCGGTCGATCGAACTCGAGATGCTGCAACAGCACTACGAGGGCGGACCGCTGTCGGGACTCGAACCGGTTCTCGAAGCCGACGAACTGCTCGCACTGCAGGCGACCTGTCGCGAGGTGACCGTCGAGGAATCGATCCGCGAGTACCTGCTGGATATCGTCGGCGGCACGCGCGATCACCAGGAATTGTCCCTGGGAGCCAGTCCACGTGGTGCGATCGCACTGTTCCGGGCCGCGCAGGCACTGGCCCTGTGCGACGGACGCGACTACACCGTGCCAGACGACGTCAAGACGCTGGCCCCCGCGGTGTTGGCCCACCGTGTGATCTGCCGTGGACCGCTGAGAGACTCGGGACGTGACCGGGGACTGGGCATCGTCCGACAGATCATCGAACGTACGCCGGTCCCCACCTAGGCTCCATCTCCCCAACACACTGCGCCCTCTCTCAAGGACTCGTACCGTGACCACATCCCCGTTTCGGTCCCTCGCCGTCATCCTGCTGATCAGCCTGATCATCCCGTCGGGTTGTGCTGACCAGGGAACCGCCCCAGACAGTGGACCAGCCCCCGTGACCGGTCCGCCCGAAGAGGGAAGCTCGAAGAAGCCGGCCGAACAACCGGCCGAACAACCGGCCGAACAACTGGCCGAACAACTGGCCGAACAACCGGCCGAACAACTGGCCGAACAACCGGCCGAACAACCGGCCGAACCAAAAGTCCAAACCGCTCCGACGGCCGCCTCATCGAAGAAACCCGGTGAGTCAAAGACGCCACATGCTGGTGAGAAACGACGAGCCAACCGGTTGGCGGGCGAGACGAGCCCGTACCTGCTGCTGCATGCTCACAATCCGGTCGACTGGTTCCCCTGGGGTCCCGAGGCCCTGGAGAAGGCCCGCAAAGAGGAGAAGATGATCTTCCTGTCGATCGGCTACAGCAGTTGCTACTGGTGCCACGTGATGGAGCGTGAGAGTTTTACGGACCCCGAGATCGCCAAGTTCATGAACGAGCACTTCGTGAACATCAAGATCGACCGCGAGGAGCGGCCGGACATCGACGACATCTACATGACCGCCCTGAGTATCTACGTGAGCCAGACGGGGGGAGGGACCGGCTGGCCACTTTCGATGTTCCTCACCCCCGACACCCGCCCGGTTGCCGGCGGCACGTACTTCCCGCCCCGCGACCAGCCGAATCGGCCGCCCGGGTTCCTCGGCGTACTCAAGTCCATCAACAAGCTGTGGACCGAGGACAAGAAATCCGCGGAGGTGAACGCGAAGGCGCTGACCCAGGCGTTGCGGCAGACATTGCGGCGGCGGTTGGTGCTGGCATCGGCGGAACTCGACAAGGCGCTGGTCGACACATCACTGGCAGCCCTGGTCAACTCGCACGACACCCGGTTCGGGGGCATCGGGTTCAGCCGCAGCCGCGCCGATCGGCCCAAGTTCCCGACTCCTCCGAAACTCGAACTGCTGGCCCACGCGGCGGCCCTCGAACGGACGGACAAATCGGCCGAGAAGCCGGCGACCGAGGTGCTGGATCATACCCTGCTGGCGATCGCCAACGGCGGCATCCACGACCAGGTCGGTGGCGGTTTCCACCGCTACAGCACCGACCGCCGCTGGCACGTGCCTCACTTCGAGAAGATGCTCTACGACAACGCGCAACTCGCCGGGCTCTATGTCAACGCCTTCGCTCGCACCTCCCACCCGGCCTTTCGGGCCGTCGCCGAGGGCGTGTTCACCTACGTGCTCCGTGACATGACCGATCCCGACGGCCCGTTCTTCTCGGCCCAGGACGCCGAAACCGACGCGATCGAAGGCAAGTACTACGTCTGGTCCGGGGTCGAGATCGACCGGCTGCTCGGAGAAAAAAACGCCACGACGTACCGCAAGTTGTTCGGGGTGGTCGACAAACCCGAATTTGAACACGGCAACGTGTTGTTCCGGGCCGTGTCGCTGGAGGACTCGATCGCCGACACCAAGCAGACCGCCCTGGTCCAGCAGATGCACCGGACGTTGCTGGCGGCCAGAAAAAAACGCAAGCCGCCGCTGCTGGACGACAAGGTGCTGACCAGCTGGAACGGGCTGATGATCCGCAGCCTCGCCGACGGTGGCCGCGTGTTGAAGAAACCCGAGTACACCCGGGCGGCCTCGAAGGCCGCCGACTTCCTGCTCGCCAAGCTGCGAGACAAGTCCAAGGGCCACCTGCTGAGAACCTACCGCAAGGGCAAAGCCAAGTTGCACGCCTACCTGGTCGACTACGCATTCCTGGTCGAAGGCCTGCTGGCGCTGCACCAGGCGACCGGCGACGCGAAGTGGCTGACCGCGGCACAGAAACTGACCGACGAGCAGATCACTCTCTACTGGGACAAGACCCGCCACGGATTCTACTTCACCTCGCACAATCACGAGGAACTGCTGGCCCGGACCCAGAACGGCTTCGACAGCGTGCTGCCCTCGGGCAACAGCACCAGCATCCGCAACCTGGTTCGACTGGCCAAGCGAACCGGCCAGGCGAAGTACCGCACCTACGCCCAGCAGACGCTCGAGGCCTTCGCACCGCAGATGCGACAGCACCAGCAGCGAGGTGGCATGGGGATGTCGCACATGGCCCTGGCGCTGGCCGAGTTCCTGGCCAAGTAGCCTGTGTCCTGCTTGTGGCCCAAGGCCGAACGACGGTCTAATTGGCAGTGCCCTTTAACGAATTGGTGACCAGACATGTCGGGTGAAGATACCAGGCAGGCGGTCGAGCAGGCGGTCGGACTGCAGTGGCCCGACTGGGTGCTGATCGTGCTCTACGCTGCCTCGACGATCGGGCTGGGCCTGTATTTCAGCCGTCGGCAGAAGTCGATGCAGGACTACTTCACCGGCGGCGGGAACATGAACCCGATGCTGATCGGCGTCTCGCTGTTCGCGACCTTGTTGAGCACCATCTCCTACCTCTCGGTCCCCGGCGAAGCGGTCGGCAAGGGGCCGGTCAACCAGATCTCGTTGCTCGGGCTGCCGATCGTCTTCTTCGTGGTCGGCTACCTGATGCTGCCGATCTACATGAAGTTCCGGGTGACGAGTGCCTACGAGTTGCTGGAGGAGAAGCTGGGGCTGAGCCTGCGGTTACTGGGGGCGACGATGTTCCTGGCCCTGCGACTGGTCTGGATGACATTGCTGGTCTACCTGGCCGCCGAGGCCATGACGGTGATGATGGGACTGGACCCGAAATGGATTCCCGCCGTGGCGGCCGTCACCGGCGTGGTGGCGGTCATCTACACCTCGCTGGGCGGACTGCAGGCGGTCGTGATCACCGACTTCCTCCAGACCGTGCTGCTGTTCGGCGGAGCCCTGCTGGTCGTCGCGACGGTGACCTACGATTTCGGCGGTTTCGGCTGGATCCCCACCGGCTGGCATGCCAACTGGGATTCCCAACCGCTGTTGCCGATCGAGGACGGAGCGGTCAGCTTCAAGCTGAGGGTCTCGGGACTGGGCGCGCTGCTCAGTTCCACCATCTGGTACATCGCCACCCTGGGCGGTGACCAGACGACGGTGCAGAGATTCATGGCGACCACCGACACCAAGGCCGCCCGCCGGGCACTGGCCACCCAGTTGATCGTCGGCAGCATCGTCACCGTAACTCTGTGTGCCGTGGGGTTCTCCCTGCTGGGCTACTTCGAAAAGAACCTCGACCAGCTGCCCGATTCGATCCAGCTCAAGGACAACGCCGACAAGCTGTTCCCCCGCTTCATCGCCTACCACCTTCCGGTGGGCGCCTCGGGACTGGTTGTCGCCGCCATGTTCGCTGCGGCGATGTCGAGCATCGATTCGGGTGTCAACTCGGTCACCGCCGTGGTGCTGAGGGACTTCATCAGCCGTTTCCGCAAGACCGAGATGTCCGAGAAGGCCCAGCTGAGGTTGGCTCGGATCCTGGCCGTTTCGATCGGCGGCTTCGTCGTACTCAGCAGCACGCTGATGCGGTTCATCCAGGGGAACATCACCGAGATGACCAGCAAGACGGTCAACCTGCTGACCGTGCCGATCTTCGGGTTGTTCTTCTTCGCCCTGTTCGTCCACAACCCCAAGCGATGGGCCGTCTGGCTGGGAACGATCGCCGGGACCATCACCGCCGTGGTGATCGCCTTCTCGGGTCCGCTGGCCTACCTGCTGTTCGACCGGTTCGGCATCAATCCCGAGGTGTTCGGGACCGAGTTCATCGAGTTGGAGGACAAGGTCACCGGTGAGATGAGGACCAGCTGCAATGACCCGATCAGCTTCCAGTGGATTTCTCCGTTGGCACTCGTGGTCATCGTGACTGTCGGTTGGATCGGTTGTCGGATCGGTGGATCCGGTTCGAAGCAACAGCCACCGTCACCCGTGGAGACCAGCCCGCCGCAGGCGGACGAGGTGGCCTCCAGCCCGGAGTGAGAACCCCGGGATCCCCTGCGGGCTTTCCAGCCCGAAACCACGGACCGCGTCGGACCTCCCATGTCACCATCGCCACCCCGCGGCCGGAAACGACTGCTGGCGATCGCCGGGGGACTGGCACTCGGCCTGGTCGTGGCCGAAGCCGGCCTGCAGGTCGCCGACATCCGGCCCGAGCGGTTCCGTCCCCCTCGCTGGAGTGCCTTCGACGGCAACTCGTTCCGACGCAGCGACATGTGGGCCGACGGGCTGATCAAGCAACCCAGCCCCTTCGCCGGCATCGACATGGGCCAGTACACCCCCGGTGCCCGCTTCCGCATCGAGTACGCCTCGAATCCCCGCGGGTACTTCGACGATCGCAACGGGGTCGAGATGACGGTCAACAAAATGGGACTGCGCGGGCCGGAGGTGACACGCGAGAAGCCCGCCGGAACGCTGCGACTCCTCGGGCTGGGCGATTCGTTCACCTTCGGCGTCGGTGTCGGTGAAGAGCACACGTTTCTGCGTCGCCTCGAAGGTCGACTCGCCGGGCAACAACCCGTCGAAGTCCTCAATGCCGGCACCCAGGGCTACAACACCCGCGACCAGCAGGTCACCCTCGAAAACCGCTGGCTCGCACTCGCTCCCGACATCGTGCTCGTCGTCTTCTACCTCAACGACATCTACCGCGACGAATCGGCCGTGGCCTTCTGGAACAACGGCGAGGGAGACGGGGTCTACCTGCAGCCGACCGGCCTGGCCCGCTACTCCCATCTGCTCGACTGGTGCCAGTACTCGTGGCGGGTCCGCGACCTGAGACGGCGGATGATCTCGCACTACAGCCAGGCCTACTTCACCAACCCGCGAGCCTTCTTCGCCGAGGACCGTTCGTCATCCCGGCAAATGGACTGGCCGGAATCGCGATCCGCACTGGCCCGGATTGTCGAGTTGTCCGAAATCCACGGATTCCGGGTCGGCCTGGCGATCTTCCCCGAGCTGATATCGCTCGAGAGTTACCCGTTCACGGCAATCCACACCTTCATCGACGAGACCTGCGGCGAACTCGGCTTGCCGGTTCACGACCTGCTGCCCGCCTTTCGAGGACTTGAGGACCGGCGGCTCTGGGTGCATCCGACCGATCATCATCCCAACGAAATCGCCCACGACATCGCCGCCGGCTCGCTGGAGGAATTCGTCCGCAGGCAACTGCTGCCCGACACGGCCGCCGCGGACAACCGCCAGTCGCCATGACCGACACCGTTCCCACCGCCGGCCCGAAATTCGCGATCTCGCACTCGCGGCGTGAGGTCGTGTGGCAGGCTCTCATGCTGCTGGCCGCCACGCTGCTGGCTTATCTCCCGGTTCTCGACGCCGGGTTCATCTGGAACGACGACGATTTGACGGCGATCCTCGCCCTGATCCAACGGCAGGGACTCTCGGCCGTCTGGTTCTCGTCCGAAGCGTTCAACTACTGGCCGGTGACCTGGACCAGTTACTGGATCGAGCACCAGGTTTTCGGCACCAACCCGGCCACCGGCCTGCCCCACCCCACCAGTTACCACGTCGTCAACGTCCTGCTGCACGCGGCAGCCGGCCTGCTGCTGTGGCGGGTGCTGGTTCGGCTCGAGATCCCCGGAGCGTGGTTGGCCGCAGCGGTTTTCGCCGTCCACCCGGTCAATGTCGAATCGGTCGCCTGGATCACCCAGCGAAAGAACGTCCTGGCGATGGTCTTCTATCTCGTGTCGCTGTGGCAGTTTCTCGACTTCGAGCAAACCGACCGCCGCAGCCGGCAGCTGGTTGCCATCGTCGCGTTCCTGCTGGGCATGCTCAGCAAGGGAGCCGTCGTGGCGATGCCGCTGGTGCTGCTGGTACTGGCCTGGTGGCGACGTGGCCGGGTGACCCGGACCGATGTTCTGAGGACGCTGCCCTTCTGGGCCGTGTCGATCGTGATGAGCGGAGTCGAGATCTGGTTCCAGCAGGTGCGGGCGATTGGTGACGAGACGATTCGCCAGGCGGACCTGGCCGAGCGCGTGATGGCCACCGGGCCGATCGCCTGGTTCTATCTCCAGAAGGCACTGGTTCCACTCGACCTGTCGTTCGTGTACCCGTTGTGGCGGTTCGACACGTCTGACCTGTTGCAGTGGCTGCCTCTGGCGGCGGGCCTGGCCGTGCTGTTTGTCCTGGCTTGGGCCACGCGAACCGGACTGGGCCGAGCACCGCTGGCCGCGGTGCTCTATGTCCTGCTGAGCCTCGCCCCGGTGCTCGGGCTCGTCGACATCTACTTCTTCCGCTACTCGCTGGTCGCCGATCATTACCAGTACGTGGCCCTGCCCGGAGTGATTGTCCTGGTCATCGGTGGCCTGTCCCACGCGGCACGTATCCGCAACATCGACCGCCTGCTCCTGCGGGTCGCCTCGATCGGCCTGCTCGCCATGCTGGCCGGGCTGACCTGGCAACAGGTCGGCATCTACCAGTCCCCGCAGCGGCTGTGGCGCGACACGCTGGCTCGAAACCCCGGCTGCTGGCTGGCTCACAACCAGTTGGCCAACCTTGTCGGTTCCAGCCAGAAGATCGACGACGCCCGGGAACACTACCTGGCGGCCGTGGAGCTGATCGAACGGCAGTTCGGGTCCGGTCACGTCGAGACCGCCCGCGTCCACAACAACCTTGGCATGTTCCTGGGCCAAGCCTCGCGACAGGCCGGCGAGCCACGGTTGATGCACCAGGCCATCACGCATCTGGAGACCGCCTGTCGGATCGACTCCGACCGCGGCGAATACGTCGAGAGTCTCGCCGGCGTCCTGCAGGAGCAGGGGCGGCTCGACCGCGCGATCGCCAGGTTGAACAACTTCGTCGTTCGCCATCCCGAAAACGGCCGGGTGTGGTTGCTGCTGGCCGGTTGCCTGGAAGAGGCCGGCCGGATGGCCGAGGCCGACGCGGCTCGACGCCGCGGTCGGCCCGACGATCCACGTCGACAACAGCCCTGACGTCGCGGTATCCTCGCAGCGATGGTCGACTCCGTCCTCCTGCCACCGCCCCCTCATCGCGCCGACGGCCTACGGCCGGGCGGCTGGTGGACTCGCCGTGGCGACCGCATCCTCTGCGACCTCTGCCCACGGGAATGCCTGCTCAAGGAAGGCGACCGCGGCTTCTGTTTCGTCCGCCAGAACGTCGACGGCGAAATGGTGCTCACCACCTACGGCCGCAGCACCGGTTTCTGTATCGATCCGATCGAGAAGAAGCCGCTGAACCACTTCCTGCCCGGCACCGCGGTGCTCAGCTTCGGCACCGCCGGCTGCAATCTCGGCTGCAAGTTCTGCCAGAACTGGTCGATCTCGAAATCACGCGAAATCCAACGGCTCAGTGAACAGGCCACGCCCGAGGCGATCGCCGAGGCGGCTGTGGCCACCGGATGCCGCAGCGTCGCCT
>CAUZRQ010000082.1:0-23668 GCA_963582065.1 Planctomycetota bacterium
CGGACGGTCGCTAGCGGACTGATGGAATATGGCTGAGGGGGTGGTGGGGCAGCTTCGTGCAAGCTGGATCAGGATCAGAAACGGCGTGCGGTTCGTGTCGAAGTGACGCCCGTGAAGTCGGATTTCTCGGCGTTGCCATTCGATGTGGTCGGAGATCAATCAGTCAAATTGCCGGCGGCCGACGGCTGAGGTGCAAACGCGTCGCCCGAGGTGGTTGCCGCCGGTGAAGGGATTCGCCACACTGATCGCCGATGGTCCGAATGCGGAGTGGCTCCGCGGCTGGCCTTTTCCAGAAGTTGTCCGACGACGGGATGCCAGGAGGCCGTGATGGGTCAGACGCGTGACCTCGGGCGCCGCATCGAACTGCATTCGATGGACCCGCATTGCCACGATATCAGTCTCGGTCTGTACCGGCAGGTCCACGGGGGTCGGTTCAACTACCTTGTCCACAGTTACAGTGGTGTCGAGGCGGCGACGGGTCGAGTGGCTGCGATCGGCAAGGGACTGGCCGCACTGGCCGGGATGAGTTTCGTGGAGGGGCACGCGGGGCTGCTGGAGTTTTCCTGTGGCGGAGATCATGAAAAAGCCCTGAGGCGGACTTTTCTGGAGGTCTGCAAGTTTGCCGATGAGGAGATTGGCGGCCCGTCGCCCCTGGTGCGGCACGACAAGAAGGCCGAGTGTGAGTTGACGGTGAATTCGGAGAACAATGGACGATATCGAATCACCGCACCCGAATCGGCTGAGATGGGGCCGAGACGGATACGGGCGGTGGCCCGTGGCTTCGCGAAACTGTGCGACATGGCGATCGATGAATCGGATGAGGCGGTGGTGAGTTTCGCGTGTGGAGCTCCGCACGATCCGTTGATGGGTTCGTTGTTCTTCCGCGCGCAGAACGTGCGGTCGGCGATGCAGGAAGATGAACTGTCGGCGGGCCGCGGCGTGTTGGCGGCCCCGGGTAAACAGGACGATCCCTGACGAGTGAGGTGGACAGATGGTGGGTGACCACTCGAGCGACGAGCCGGCAACTGGCCAGTCCGTTGTCGGTGAAATGACCGGCCGCGAACGCGTGATGGCCGCATTGGCCGGACAGGCGGTTGATCGGACGCCTGTCTGCAATCCGACGTCGGTGGCGACTGTCGAACTGATGGACCTGGTGGATGCGCACTTTCCGGCCGCGAACCGGGACAGCGAGAAAATGGCTCGTTTGGCTGCAACAAGCTACACCGAACTCGGATTCGACAGCGTGATGCCGGTGTTTACGATCATCCAGGAATCGTCAGCGCTGGGATGCGATATCCAGTGGGAGGCCAAGGACAACTGGCCGACGGTGAGGATGTCGCGGCCGATCTGGAAAACTGCTGACGACGTCAGGATGCCAGCCGATTTTCTCAAGCATCCCGACATCACCTGTGTGCTGGATGCCATCGGCCGCCTCCGTAAGGAAGTCGGAGACGACGTGGCGATCATTGGTAAGACAATGGGGCCGTGGACCCTGGGTTACCACGTGTTTGGGGTTGAACCGTTTCTGTTGATGTCGTTGGACGACCCCGGGCTTACGAAACTGTGTCTTGATCGGATGAAGGAGATCACGATCGCCTTCGGCCAAGCACAGATCGACGCCGGTGCCGACGCGCTGACACTTCCCGACCATGCCACCGGTGACCTGGTCAGCGGCGAGTACTACCGGGAGTTCCTGCGAGATCTGCATACCGAGCTGGTCGACGAGATTCCCATTCCGTTGATTCTGCACATCTGCGGCAAGACCGTCGACCGGATGGACTACATCGCTGAGACCGGTCTGGCGGCGTTCCATTATGATTCGAAGAACGACCCGGCTGAGTCGATGGAGATCGTCACCGATCGGATCGCGCTGGTCGGCAATATCAACAACCCCGAGACTCTGTATGCACGGGGGCCCGAGCAGGTCGCCGAAGAAGTGGTTCGAAACCTCGACGCCGGCGTGCCGTTGGTTGGCCCGGAGTGCGCCATTCCGCTGCAGACGGCGCTCGAGAACCTCAAGGAGATCCCGTTGGCCGTTGAACGCTGGCATGCCGAACGGGCAGCGACCGACCCGAGGGCGTCGGGGGCGTCGGGGGCGAACGATCCATGAGTGGATTCCTGGAGAGGATTTCCAGCGGTGCGTTGTTGATCTCCGACGGGGCCACCGGCACCTATCTTCAACAAAACGGGTTGGAACCGGGTGGTTGCCCGGAAGCGTTCAACTCCGACCATCCCGAGGTGATTCGGGAAATGGCGGCGGCGTATTTCGCCGCGGGGTCGGACATGGTGGAGACTAACTCGTTCGGCGGCAGCCGCTACATGTTGGCCAAGTACGGTCACGGTGATCGGGTCGAGGAATTGAACCGGCTGGCCGGTGAATTGGCGAGAGCGGCGGCTCCCGATGGCTGTTTCGTGCTGGGATCGATCGGGCCCACCGGAGAGATTCTCGCGGAGAAGGGCGGGGCGGCCGACGACGGGGAGATGTACGGCGTGTTTCAGGAGCAGGCTCGTGGACTGGCAGCCGGCGGGGTTGATGCGGTGTGTATCGAGACGATGAGCGACGTGACGGGCGAGATGTCGCTGGCGATCCGGGCGGTGAAAGAGACGACCGGCCTGCCGGTGGTGGCGACCCTGTGTTTCGATCGCGGCCCGCGCGGGTTGTTTACGATGATGGGTGATACGCCGCAGAGTGCCTCAGCGGCGTTGACCGAGATGGGAGCGGACGTGGTGGGGTCCAACTGCGGAATCGCCATCGGTGACATGATCGAGGTGATCGTAGCGATGCGGCAGGCGACCGACCGTCCAATTCTGACTCATATCAATGCCGGGATTCCGAGAATCGAAGCCGGAGAGATCGTTTATCCGGACAGTCCCGAGTTCATGGCCGATCAGATGGAACGCGTGATCGAGGCGGGTGCGAATCTGGTGGGCGGTTGCTGCGGAACTGGTCCGGAGCACGTCCGTGCGTTCGTTTCACGCTTGCGAGGTGGAGCGGCGTGAGCGAAAAGGGGGGGGAAGTCCCCGAATTCATTAGAACGACCATGGCTGAGCTAGCGGACATTCCCAACGAGTTCATCAGGAATGAACTCGACGAATTCGTCGAACGCGACGACGAGCGGGCCGAGTTGATTGAACTCTACTCGCAGTCGGCGCCTCACCTGCTGGAGATCGGAGCTGCGATCATCAGCGGTCGCAACGAAGATTCTGATCGCCTGACGGTGGAGGCTCTCCAACGGGGGACCGGGGCGCTGGAGGTGATGGATGACGGATTGATTGCCGGGATGGCGTTGGTGGGGATCAAGTTTCGTGAGAACTTCATTTTCGTTCCGGAAGTGCTTGCGTGTGCGAGGGCCATGAAGGCGGGAATGGTCCACATTGAACCGATCCTGTCCGCCTCGGGGATCGAGCCCCTGGCCAAGGTGATCATGGGCACCGTCAAGGGTGACCTGCACGACATCGGCAAGAACCTGTGTATCATGATGCTGCGCGGAGCCGGGTTCGAGGTGATCGATCTGGGCGTCGATATTTCGGCCGACGAGTTCATCGATGCGGTTGAGCAACACAATGCGACGCTGGTGGGGATGTCGGCGCTGCTGACCACGACGATGCCGAACATGGGACGGACGATAGACGCATTCATAGATGCCGACGTGCGGGATGACGTCAAGATCATGGTCGGAGGGGCTCCGGTGACACCCGAGTTCGCCGACGAAATGGGCGCGGACGCCTACGGGGACAATGCGGTCGAATGCGTCGAGGTGGCCAAGCGGTTGGTCGGGGTCTCCAGATAGCCCACGGCCCGGTGCACAGGCAGGACCGATGAGCGAACGGATCGACAGTGAGGCGGTCGAGCGGCGTCGGGCCCGAATGACTCGGATCTTTGCCGACATCATTCAGCATGCGCAGGTCCAATGCCTGTCACGTTGCCCATACCGCGACCGACGCGACCTGTGTACCGCACGGTTCGGTTGCCGCAACCAGGGGCCGGTCGACCCGCAGCACGGGCTGTCCAGTTGTCTGTGCGATGGCGAATTGGACTACCGAGGCGCCTGGGAGGTTGAAGATCCGGAGGCGGTCCTGGCTCAGTGGCGTGCCGAAGCGGACCGTCCACCGCCGCCACCGGTCGATCCTGAGGTGCAAGGCGAGAAGACGATACGTCCCGGTGCGGTGGATTGCCCGGGTCGGCAGGGAGCGACCCTGTTCGACCTGGCAGACGACCATGATGTCAGGGTCGATAGTTCGTGCGGCCGGATGGGGAGTTGCCACGAGTGCGTGGTTGAGGTGCTGGAAGGCGACGAAATCTTGACCGAGCGGGGTGACGGCGAACGGTTCCTGGCCGACCGATTTCGACTCGCGTGCCAGGCACGGGTTGCCAGTCCCGGTGCCGTCACCTTTGCACCGCTCCGCAGAAACCCACACGTGTTGACGGAGAGACCGGAAAGCCATGTTGACGCTTGCCCGGCGGTATCACGACAGGGTGAGGAAGTGTTCCGGGACGGTGAAGCGATTGACCAGTGGCGCGGCCGGCTGATCGGCCTGGCAGTTGACGTGGGAACCACCACGGTAGCCGCCGAACTGGTCGATCTCGAGACGGCTGAGTCGTTGTGCCGGGGCGGATTCGAGAATCCGCAGCGATTCGGCGGCAGCGACGTGATCAGCCGCGTAGCCTACGACGCACAGCACGACGGCGAAATGCACCAGGCAATCATCAAGGCACTCAACAACGAAATCCTGTCGATGTGTCAACACGCCGGTGTCAGTCGTCACACGCTCTACGAAATTCTGGTTGTGGGCAATTCGACGATGCGGGACCTGGTCTTCGGCCTCGACGTGCAGACGATAGGGCAGAGGCCCTACAAGTCGGTGACCGAGCACGAGTGTCTGGCTGGCAGGCGGACCGGCACCGCCTTGGAGGCCGGGACACGGCAACTGGGATTGGTCGCCAGCGCACACGGCCGCCTTGTCTCCCCGCCGCTCGTAGGCAGTCACGTGGGGGCCGACATCGCGGCGGGCCTGTTGGCGTGTGATTTCGACCTGGATTCGGGAAACAGGATCTTCCTGGACATCGGCACCAATACGGAGGTGGTGATCGGGACGCCGGACCGGATTGTCGCGGCGTCGTGCCCGGCCGGGCCGGCGTTTGAAGGGGGCTTGGTTCGGCATGGCCTTCCGGCCTGCGACGGGGCAATTGATACGCTGAAGGCCATCGGCAGTGGCTTTCAGTACACCACGCTGGCCGATGCCGATCCGGTCGGCATCTGCGGCTCGGGCTTGGTGGATCTTCTGGCCGAACTGAAGCGGACCGGGCAGATGACCGAGATGGGGGTCTTCACGTTCGGAGACGGACGAGCCCGGGAAGTGGCCGTCGTCGACGAACCCCTCATCACGTTGTCACGCCAGGATGCGAGTCACCTGGCGCAGGCCAAGGCGGCCAGCTTTTGCGGCCAGTTTATCCTGTTGAGGATGCTGGGCATCGATCCCGGTAAGGTCCAGCGAGTCGAACTTGCCGGGGGCTTTGCCCATTCGATCGACGTCCGGGCGGCCGTGTCGATCGGCTTCCTGGCCCCGTTCGACCCGGATCGTGTTCACCGCGTCGGAAACGCGGCCCTGGAGGGTGCGAGACAACTCGTCCTGGACACCGGGCGTCACGATCGTGTCGAGCGGTTGGTCGAGCGGATTGAGCACATTGAACTTGAGACGACCGAGGACTTCTTCGAGGTCTTTACCGAGGCGTGTCAGTTCAAGCCCATGCAGTTGTAGGCGGCATGGACCGGGGCTGGGCGGCTCGCTACGATCCGCGGATGCTCAGCCAGGAAGAAGCCGACGCCTACCGTCGGGAGGGTTTCGTGACCCCCGACTACCGGCTGCCCGAGTCCTGGCTCGAGGCGGTTCGGGAAGCTCACTCACGGCTGGTGACACGACATCCGGAATTCGGCGATTACTGTTCGGCGGTGTTGGCCTACGACACCTGGTTCCTGAACGTGGCCCGGATTCCGGAGATTCTCGAGATGGTCAGCGACGTTCTTGGCGACGACGTCGCGCTCTGGAATTCGAGTTTCTTTGCGAAACCGGCTAGCGTGGGCACTCGCACTCCGTGGCACCAGGACGGCGAGTACTGGCCGATCGATCCGCTGGCAACATGCACCGTGTGGATTGCAATTGATGCTTCGACGACCGAGAACGGCTGCTTGCGGGTGATCCCCGGATCGCACCGAAGTCGGAGACTGGCGCGGCACAACGAGAACCCGGGGGAGGGGCTGAGCCTGAACCTGGAACTGGACGGCGACGAGTTCGACGAATCCGAGGCGCACGACATCGTGCTCGAGGCCGGGCAGGTGTCTTTGCACGACGTTTACCTGTTCCACGGTTCGGAACCCAACCAGTCGAACCGCCCGAGGCGGGCGATGACATTGCGGTACATGCCGACCACCTCGGTGTACCGCCACGACACACCGACCCGGATCAGCCAGGCGGGTCCGTTGGCAATGTCCGAACGCACCGTCTACCTGATGCGGGGCGTTGACCGGTCGGGTGACAACGACTTCCGCATGCGTCGTTGAGGCTACTCGAGTGCGTGGTCGGACGGCTTGACGCCCTTGACGTAGCTGCCGAACCCGAACCGGGTCGGCTTGTAGGCACCCACGTAGGTCACATCACTCTTGGCGGAGATCTTCTTCTCCATCTCCAGTCCCCAGAAGCAGCCGTTGACCAGCAACCTGCGAAGACCGGCACTCTGGAGGTCGGTTGAGGCTCCCATGGTGGTGGCCAGCACCCGTGTGATCTTTCCCGTTTCAGTCTTGAACGAGCGAATCCACACCAGCGGCATCATCGGTTCATTCTTGCGGCCCTTGACCGGTATCGCGGACGGTTTCATACCGGCCAGCACCTGTCCGTGGACGATGACTCGTGCATCTTTGGGAAGCGTGCGGACTCCATAGACATCTGTGGGCCCCCAGATGTCGGTGACGCCGGTGAGCACCGGGTGGTCCTTGTGCTTGGGATTGATGACGCCGCGGGTGCTTTCTCGGCCGTGGTGACCGTGGTGATTGAGCCACGTGTCACCAAGCACCAGTCCACCCCAACCGCCTCGAGGTTTGCCGCTGTTGAAGGTCAGTGGGCGAAACTTGCTGGTCTTGTCGCGACTGTAGTTGAAGGCGTGTGTTGACGTGCGAAGGCCTATGATCGGTTTGCCGCTATGGGTGAAGTCGACAATGTGTTTCATCTGCTGGTCGGGGAGTTCACGAAAACGGAGAAACAGCACCATCAGGTCGGCGGAGTCGAGTGCCTCGAGTCCGGGGATATTGGTCTGGTGGTCAGGCTTGATCACCCCGGTCTTGGGGTCGACGGCAAACAGCACGGTGCACTTGAACCCGTGGCGGACCGAAAGAATCTTGGCCAGCATCGGCATGCCTTCTTCCGACCGGTACTCGTCGTCACCGGTGACAAAGACGATATGCTTGCCGGCTCCCGGACCCTTGCCACCGGGATAGACCACCCAGGGCTTTGCTTCGGCCACGACCGAGGAGGTCAGCAGGCAGGTCAGCAGCGAGGCGGTCAGCAGGGCACTCGGTCGCATCGTGAATTCTCCCGGTCGGTCAATCGTCGTGGAAGTTCCGCATCCGTTCGGACGAAGATACAACTGCAGCACTCAACGAGGCAAGGGGCTGCGACGGATCCGCTGCGCCGCCTCTTCGAGTCGGATAACGATATCCGGGTGCTTCTCGGCCAAGTTGGTCTTTTCCGAGGGATCGGCTTCAAGGTCGGCAAGGAAATACGGCTTGACGAAGGGCCGGCCGCGGGGAGACTGACGGCCCCCGGAGCCGTTGCCGAGTACGAGCTTCCAACGTCCGTCGCGGATGGCGAACATGCCCGCGGCCGAATGGTGGATCACCGGCGGCCGGCGGCGGGGCTTTCCACTCCCGGTGAGCAGCGAAAGAAAACTGTAGCTGTCGGGTGCGGCATTCTTGGGGAGCTCTTTGCCGATGGACTCGGCAAACGTGGCAAAGAGATCGGTCAGACAGATGGTCGTCGCGTTGCGACTGCCGGGCTTGATGAGTCCCGGCCAACGGGCAAAGAACGGTACTCGGTGTCCGGCCTCCCAGATGTCGGCCTTGGTGCCACGGAGATGACGATTCGACCGATGACGGTCGGAACGGAAGGCCTGGATCGCCTGGTCGTCGACATGGTCGCGGGCGTCGGGCTGGTCACGACGGTGCATGAACGATCCGTTGTCGCTGGTGTAGATGACCAGCGTGTTTGAGGCCAGGCCGGTACGATCGATAGCCTGGAGCACCTCCCCGACAGTGTCGTCGACCTGGACGATGAAGTCCCCATAAGGGCCGAGTTGCGTGCGACCCCGAAAACGAGGGTGTGGCAGGATCGGCTTGTGTGGTGCCGTGAGCGGGAAGTAGAGGAAGAAGGGGGTCTTGGGTTCGCGGGCGCGTTGTTCGAGAAATGTGATCGCCTGTTGCTTGAGATGGTCGAGGCAGTCGGCCATCACCAGGTCCTTGCCGCGAGGTCCACGACGGAGAAAACCGGGAAATCTCACGGCCGGTTGTTCGACGGTTTCGCTGGAGGTGATCCGGGTGTTGCGGATGTAGACATAGGGCGGAAAGTCGAGCGAGGCGGGGATGACCAGGGAATCGACAAAACCTCGCCGGTTGGGACCGTCGAGAATCGGCTTGGTGAAGTCCAACCGAGGAGACGCCGCGCGACGCCGCTTCTTGTTCTTCTTCTGTTTCTGGTTTTGGGCCTGGCCGGTTGACTGCGTGGCAGGTGACGTCTTGCCCGGGAGAGGCAGGCGGGTGAAATCGAGACCGAGATGCCACTTGCCGACGATACCGGTGTGGTAACCGTGTGCTTTGAGGAACGAGGCAATCGTGGGGCGATCCGGTTCGATCAACGGAGTCCCGTAGCCGTTGAGGACTCCCGACTTCAGCCGGCTCCGCCAGCAGTAGCGACCGGTCAGCAGGCCGTAGCGGGTGGGGGTGCAGACCGACGAGGGTGTGTGGGCGTCGGCGAAGGTGACGCCCTGGTCGGCCAGGCGGTTGAGGTTCGGCGTGGGAATCTTTGAATCGCGGTTGATCGCCTGCACGTCGCCGTAGCCCATGTCGTCAGCCAGGATGACGACGATATTGGGAGGTGGGGCAGCCGGCAGCGGCCGGGACATCAGCGTGGCCTGTGCGATCAGCAACGAGGCGAGGAGCGGGGGGAGACGCCGCATGAGGTTGTCCCGGTTATGAACTGTCAGTATTGACGTGCCTTGTCGGAAATGTCCTTGCGGCACCAGGCTCCTTCCCAGCGAATGCACTTGACCGCCTCGTAGGCACGCTTTTTGGCGGCAGACAGGTCGTCGCCCAGCGCGGTGATCCCCAAAACGCGACCACCGTTGGAAACGATCTGCCCGTTGTTCTCAGAGGTGCCGGCATGAAAGACCTGGACATCATCGAGCGAGTTGGCTTCGTCGAGACCGCGAATCTCATGTCCCTTGTCATATGAGCCGGGGTAGCCGTGGGAGGCCATTACGACACAGACCGACGGCCGTGGATCCCAATTGAGTGCACCGAAATCCGACAGCTGGCCATCGGCGGCGGCCTTCAGGATCAGCCCGAGATCGGACCGCAATCTCATCAGCACGGGCTGTGTTTCGGGGTCGCCGAAACGGACATTGAATTCCAGGACCTTGGGACCCTGCTTGGTGATCATCAGGCCGGCATAGAGCAGACCGGAAAACGGCGTTCCGGCGAGTTTCATGGTGTGAACGGTGGGAATGAGGACCCGTTCCTCAATTTCAGCCAGCAAGTCGTGGGTGACCAGCGGAGTGGGCGAGTAGGCCCCCATGCCCCCGGTGTTGGGCCCGGTGTCTCCGTCACCGGCCCGTTTGTGGTCCTGTGAGGCTTCGAGTGAAAGGATCGTGTTGCCGTCAACCAGTGCCAGAATACTGGTCTCCTGTCCGACCAGGGTCTGCTCGATGACGATCTTCCGGCCGGCATCGCCGAAAGACGATTGGACGAGCATCTGATCGACGGCCACCAACGCCTCGCCACGATTGGCGCACATCAGAACGCCCTTGCCGGCGGCCAATCCATCAGCCTTGACCACCCAGGCCTGGTCCTCGCGATCGTCAAGGAAGTGCCGGGCGTCAGCAACGTTGTCGAAGACGGCGTAGTCGGCGGTGGGCACGTTGCCGCGTCGCATGATCTCCTTGGCGAAGGCCTTGCTTCCCTCCAGGGCGGCCGCGGATGCGGTGGGGCCGAAGGCACTCAGGCCGACGGCCTGGAAGGCGTCAACCAGTCCGTCGACCAGGGGTGCCTCCGGACCGATCACCGCGAGGTCGATGGCAGATGAGTCGGCGAAGTCGACCAGTGCCGGAATGTCGCCGACATCAAGATCAACACAGTCCGCGTCGGCCGCGATGCCGGCGTTGCCCGGGACGCAGAAGACTTCACTGACCGATTCGGAATGGGACAACTTCCAGGCGAGTGCGTGTTCGCGGCCTCCCTGGCCGACGACAAGAACCTTCATCACGGCGATCCATCTTTGGGTGCAGGTCTTGATGCGAAACCGGTCGGAGTATATCACCGGGTGAAGGGAGTCGACAGGTAGCCGTTACCGACCCGGTTGGCCGGCAGCGGTTCCCGGATTGCCAATGTGTCGCGAAGGGTGAGCCAGGATGTTCGACACGGTTGCGGTCATCGGTGCCACGGGTGCCGTGGGTCGGATCATGCTGCAGTTGCTCGAGGAACGGGCATTCGAAGCCAACAGGTTTCGTCTCCTGGCCTCGGCCAGGAGTGCCGGAACCTCTGTTCCGTTTCGTGGTGGACAGTTGGTGATCGAGGAGTTGACTCACGATTCCTTTGACGGTGTGGACCTGGTGCTCTCGAGTACACCCGACGACGTGGCGGCCGAGTATCTGCCCTCGGCGGTCGCAGCCGGGGCGACGGTGATCGATGAATCCGGGTACTGGCGAATGAACCCGGAGGTCGCGTTGGTGGTGCCGGAGATCAATCCGCAGGTGGCAGTGGCCGCCGAGGGGATCATCGCCAGTCCGAACTGTTCGACCACGCAGATGGTCGTTGCCCTGAAGCCTTTGCACGACGCTTCGCCCTTGACCCGGGTGATTGTCAGCACCTACCAGGCGACCAGCGGGGCGGGGGTGCAAGGGACCGAGGACCTGTTTGAGGGGACCCGGGCCGAATTGGACGGCGAGGTCTACGAGTACCGGGCGTTCTCCCACCCGATCGCCTTCAACGCGATTCCACAGATCGGCAGCGTCAAGGAAGAGGCCTACACCAGTGAAGAACTGAAGATGGTGTACGAAACTCGAAAGATCCTGGGCGTCGAGGATCTGCCGATCAACGCCACCTGTGTGCGGATCCCCGTGGCCAATTGCCACAGCGAAACGATCACTGTGGAGACAGAACGGGCGATCCCGCCGGAGGAGGCCAAGGACCTGTTTGCCGCGTTTCCCGGAATCAGCGTGCTCGACGACACGGCGGCCGGCCGTTATCCGTTGCCCAAGCAGTGCACCGGCAAGGACGACGTGTTCATCGGGCGGATTCGACGAGATCTGTCGCATCCCAACGGGTTGTCGTTCTGGTGCGTTTCGGACAACCTGCGGAAAGGGGCCGCGACCAACGCCGTGCAGATCGCCGAGTTGTTGGGGCGCCACCGCGGAAGCCAGGCGGTGGGCGCCGATGGTCAGCCGGCCTGAAGGTCTCGCTCAGGAACCCTTGTCCGCCTTGACCTTGGCCTTCGGTTCCACCTTGGCGTCGGCGGCGGGTAGACCCCTTTTCGTGTCGTCGTTCTCGACAACTGCCGGCTTGGATTTCTCGGACTTCTCGTTCAGTCGAGCCTTGATCTTCTTGTGGTCTTCCCGAGAAGCCACCAATGCCGCTTTGGTCTCGGCCAACAACTTCGTGGTCGTCTGCAGTGTCTTGGTGGTGGTCTCCAGGATTGTCCGCGACGAGGTGAGGGCCTTGGTCCTGACGGCCAGGGCGACCTTGGTTGCAGACAACGTCTTCACCGTGGCGGACAGGGACCTCTTGGTGTCGGTGAGCGTCTTGCTGGATTCGGCCAGGGACTTTCTGGTACCGGTGAGCGTCTTGCTGGATTCGGCCAGGGACTTTCTGGTACCGGTGAGCGTCTTGATGGATTCGGCCAGGGACTTCTTGGTATCAGTGACCGCTTTGTTGGAGTCACCGAGTTTGTTCTCGGTGGCAACCAGCGATGTCTTGGTGCTGAGAAGTTGACCCTGAGTGTTGGCCAGGGACTTCCTGGTATCGGCGAGCGTCTTGCTGGAGTCGGCCTGCTTCTTGTTCGAGGTGACCAGCTTCGTGTTCGAGTCGGCCAGTTTGGCCTCGGTGTCGACCAGGCGTTTTTGGGTCGTGTTCAGCTTGGTCTCGGTGTTGATCACGACTTTCTCGGTGTCGGAAAGCTTCGCCCTGGAAGCGACGAGCAACTTGTTGGTGTCGGCCAGTGACTTGGTGGTGTTGGCCAATGTCTTGGTGGTGTCAGCCAGTGACTTGCTGGTGTTGGCCAGAGACTTGGTGTTGGCGGCCAGTGTCTTGTTGGTGTCGTTCAGGGATCCCTGCGTTTCAGCCAGGGACTTCTTGGTGTCGGAAAGTTGTTGACCGGTCGATTTCAGCTCCCCGTCGAGCTTGGTGTTGGCAACAGTCAAGTTCGCTACCTCATTGCGTGACGCATCACGTTCGGCAGCCGTCTTGGCGATAGAGAGGTGTGCTCGGCCCAATTCCGTTGTCAGGTGAGTGGCACGGGCCTGGGATTGCTGGACCGAGGTGACCAACGCGGTGACCCGGGCTCTCAGCCGGGACCGCTCGGCTGCCAGGAGGGTCGCCCTTGTGGTCTGGGCCGTCAGCGACGTGGTTGTCGACTTGAGTGTGGCGAGCGTGTCGGCCAGGTTGGCCTGATTGTCCTTCAGGCGGTTGTCGAGTCGGGTGAGTTGGGTGGCCCTTGTTGCGGCCAGGGCTTCCCCTGTCTCGGCGCGGCGAGTCTGTTGAGCCAGGTCCCGCCGGGTTTGGTTGAGAGTGGCGATGAGCCGGGCAATTCGAGTGTCGAGCTTGGCGATGTGGGCTTCAGCTTCGTCGGCGTCGTCGGCACGGTGAAGCGCGTCGACATAGGAGAGGACCTTCTCGGGATGGACCCCGCCGTTGGCGTCTATGTAGCCGGGAATCAATGCCTGGCGGGCAGCCGATTTCTCACCGGCGATCGCCGGCGAAAACAGTCCCACCGTTAGAAGGGCACACAGGACTGTTCGAATGTGAGGTCGCATGCTCATGTCTTTCTCCAATCCTCGCCGAGTCGGGAGGGGCGTAGTCGTTGCTTGGATCACGTATTTAATTATCACTTCTGAAGGTACCCTTTGCACGAACCATCCACCCTTATGTGGATTGCCCAGTCTGCCCGGCTGGCCGGCTGTTCAGGTCACTTTGGCTGTTGATTGGGTTTTCCCGGTGAAAAGTCGAAGGGAAGTTCATTGTCCTGTCGATTGGCCATGCCACTTTTGAAGTGCTTGCGGCACACCGCCTGGTAGGTTTCGTTGCCGCCGATCTTGATTTGTGCTCCCCGTTTGACGACTTGACCTCGATCGTCGAGTCGGAGCACCATGGTGGCCTTGCGGCCGCAGTGGCAGATCGTCTTGATCTCGACCAGGTTGTCGGCCCAGGCCAGCAGATGTTGGCTCCCTTCGAAGAGTTGTCCCTGGAA
Organism: Planctomycetota bacterium; assembly: GCA_963582065.1. Classification (GTDB taxonomy): domain Bacteria; phylum Planctomycetota; class Planctomycetia; order Planctomycetales; family Planctomycetaceae; genus UBA8437. Next base: position 13,726 of record CAUZRQ010000082.1, read on the forward strand.
ATCGGTCCGCAGGCCGTAACAAAGCACGGGGATGCCGAGTTCATCAGCGACATCCCCGAGTTGGTGAACCTGGTCGCGGGAAAGGAACTGGGCCTCGTCAATGAGCAGGCAGTGCAGTGGCCGTTCGCGGTGAGCGTCTCTGACGAGGGAGAACAGGTTGTCGGCCGTCGAAAACGCGGTGGCGTCAGCCGAGAGTCCGATTCTAGAAGAAACAACAGAACCACCGTACCGGATGTCGAGTTCGGGGGTCAAGACAATCGTGTTCATACCGCGTTCGCGGTAGTTGTAACTGGACTGCAACAGGTTTGTCGACTTTCCGGCGTTCATCGACGAGTAGTAGAAGTACAGCTTGGCCATGGCGGATGTCCCTGGCGCCACGAGGGTCAGCTTGAGGTGGATACGACCAGTTCGGTGAGCCGTCCATGCTGGAGAGTGGCGAAGTAGTCTCCGACAGTTTCGGCACGACGAATGACCCGCAACTGGCCGTCTTCCTGCAGCAGCAGTTCGGCGGATCTCAGCTTGGCGTTGTACTGAAAACCCATTGCGTGGCCATGGGCTCCGGCATCGTGGATCACCAGCAGGTCGCCGGGAGTGATCGGGGGCAGGCTGCGATCCACGGCGAACTTGTCGTTGTTCTCACACAACGAGCCCACGACATCGACGACGGTGTCGTGGGCGGCGGTTTCTTTGCCCAGCACGGTGATGTGGTGGTAGGCGCCATACATGCCCGGTCTCATCAGATTGGCCATGCAGGCATCGACGCCGACGTAATTCTTGTAGATGGTCTTGTGGTGTATCGCCGTGGTGACCAGGTACCCATAGGGGCCGGTGATCACCCGTCCGTTCTCCATCAGGACGCCAAGGGGGTCGAGTCCCGCCGGGACCACCAGTTCGTCGTAGGCGTCGTGAACACCCTGTCCAATCGCTTCGAGATCGACCGGCTGGTCGTCGGGGCTGTACGGGATCCCGATTCCGCCGCCGAGGTTCACCCACTCGATCCGGATGTCGAGCGTTGCGGCCAGTTCGGCGGCCAGGGTGAACAGCATTCGCGCGGTCGCGATGAACGAGGCAACGTTGAGCTCGTTGGAGACGACCATCGTGTGGAGTCCAAACCGGGAGACTCCGCGGTCCTTGAGCTGGCGGTATCCGTCAAAGAGCTGGTCGCGGGTCAGGCCGTACTTGGCCTCTTCGGGATTGCCGATGATCGCGTTTCCGGTTTCTTGTCGATGTGGGCCGGGGTTGTAACGGAAGCTGACCAGTTCGGGCAGTCCTGCGTGTCGGTCGACGAAATCGATGTGGGAAATGTCGTCGAGGTTGAGAACTGCACCGACCCTCTTGGCGTGGATGTACTCGCCGGCGGGCGTGTCGTTGGAGGTGAACATGATGCGATCGCCGGAAATCCCGGCGGCCTCCGACAACAGCATCTCCGGCAGGCTGGAACAGTCGCTCCCGAACCCCTCCCTCGCCAGGATTTCCAGCAGGTGCGGATTGGGCGTGGCCTTGACGGCAAAATGGTTCCGGAACGACGGGCACCAGGCGAAAGCGTCCAGCAGACGGCGGGCACTGCTGCGGATCGCGGCTTCATCGTAGACATAGAACGGTGTCGGGATCTCGCGTGTCCATTCGCGAACGCGAGCCTCGTCAAAAGGAAGCGGAAGAGTCGGCATGGTCGAGCTGGGAATGGGAGTCGGTCGGTGGGGTGACCGGGTTGACCGATCAAGCGGAACCCGAGCACCTCGATTCTAGAACTCCCATTCGAGTGGCGGAAGCTCGACGATGGGATGGGGGCTCCGGGGATGACGGTTGCACGGGTTTCGCAGCCCTCGTGGTCGGAAACTTCGGTACGATTGCCCCAGGCCGTGGCGACTCGGATCCGAGAGCACCGGTGACCGTTTCCCCGAGGCAGTGGGGGCACGGGGCGGGCCGATAGAGACAGAAGACGATGTGACGGTCCGGGGGGTGGGTTCTCCGAGACTGTCTCGGGTCGTCGACTTCACGCGGAGCTGACAGATCATGGTTTGCGATCCCAGCGTTTTGTGCTCTCACGACGGCCGAAAATCCGTCCGGACGGTGTTGCTGTTGCTGATCGTGATGTGGCTTCCCGTTGTGCGACCTGCGATGGCACAACCCGCCGTACAGCCGGGTCCTCAAGCAGCGGACGACCAGCCGGCCGATCAGGCATCGCCGTTGTTGAGCGAACCCACTTCACCCGGGGCGTTGTTTGACGCAGTTGTCCTGATGACCGATTTGGGGCGTCCGGCATTGGCCCGAAGTTATCTCGAGAAGCTGCTTGAATTGAATCCGGATGACGCCACCTTTTTGGCAATGCGTGACAAGCACGGTCCGGCGGTCTTTCTGAGACTGGCAAATCTCGTGTCGCTGCAACCCGGGTCGGTGACGTTGCTGGTCCGGATGAATGCCGCCTTCGGGCGTTTTGCGGCAGACACAACTCGAATCGACCGATTGATCGGTGAATTGGGTGCCGCCCCCTCGGTTCGTGATGCAGCAATCCTGCAGCTGCGTTCTGGTGGTGCCCTGGTGGTTCCCAGGCTTGTGGAGCGTATCGGAGATGTGAAGGACGATATGACGCGTGAGTTGTTGATCTACACATTGACCAGACTGGGAGCCGACGTGGTGCCGCCAGTGCTTGCGGTCTTGGAGAGCAGTGACGACAACCTGAAAACGGCGGCGTTGGAAGTGTTGGGACGGGTCGGGACTCGAGCCACCGCAGTGCACATGTGGTATTTCGCTGTGGACGATGCCCAGCCACCGGGTGTCCGGGTGGCAGCTGCCGAGGCCGTTGCGAGGTTGACCCTTGGCCACGCACGACACGCATCCGCGTTGGGGCGAACGATGGCCTTGAAATCCCTGGAACAAGGTGCCCGTCTGCGTCTGGCCGGTGGGGGCCGCGCGGTCGTCGGGGCAGATGGCAAGGTGAGAGCATGGTATTTCGACAAGGCTGCCGAACGCGTTCAGAGCACGGCAGCCGACCCCGATGATGTGGCCCTGCACGTGGGGAGCCGTTTGGCTCAACAGGCATTGGCGATCTCTCCGGAAAATCGCCGGTTGCAGGCCTTGGTGGTCTCGTTGTTTCTGACGCGGGCGCGGACTCGGACTCCCTGGACACAGGCGCTGCCGCGGGGGGAGGGAACTGCCTATGACGCGGCGTTACTGACCGGCGGTACCGTGGTGATGCGGTCGCTGAACGATTCTCTTGGAAGTGGAAACGCAACGGCGGCGGTGGCGGCCCTGGAGGTCTTGCGGAACCTGGCCAACCGGCACGATCTGCAGTCGCGTGGTGGGGGACTGGCTCCATTGGCCGGTGCCCTGAACTACCCGGATCCCCGTGTGCAGTTCACCGCGGCGATGGTGGTCGTGGAAACCGATCCGTGGAAGTCGTTCCGGGGTGCATCGCGAGTGGTCGGAATCCTGTCGCGGGCACTCAAGTCCACCGACAGTCCCCGCGCGGTTGTGGCCGGTCCAAAGCCCGAAAAGGTCAACGCGTTGGCCGGACTGGTGGACCAGAACGGTTTCCATGCCGTGATTGTCTCGGGAGGACGCGATGCTTTCCGGGAAGCGGCCGGTCGCGGAGATGTGCAGTTGGTGATTCTCGATGCGAACGTGATCCGATGGAGTCTTTCTCAAACGGTGGCCAACCTGCGGGCTGATTCGCGAACGGCGTGGATACCGATCGTGGTCGTCGGAGAACCGATGCGGATTCCCTCGGTCGAGCGAATGATCTCGAGGGATCCACTGATGGGCTACATCCAACGGCCCGCCAACGTAAAGGGACTGGGGAATCAACTTGGCCCGTTCCTGGCCAGGCTGACCAGCACACCGCTGTCCGCGGCCGAACGTGGTGAACGGGCCAGGGCGGCCGTGGATCTGCTGGGGTTCCTCGCCGATGGCCGTCGTTCGAGCGTCTTCGACCTGCGTCCGGCGGAATCGAGTCTGCACTCGGCCATCCAGGTCCCCGAACTCGCCGAGGGAGCCGTGTACGCCCTGGCGGCAATCGGGACCACGTCGGCTCAGGACCGGATCGCGACCACCGCTTTGCAGCCGGACCTGCCACCGGGGATTCGCGAACGGGCGGCTGCCCACCTGGCGTTTCACATACAGAAGCACGGCGTGTTGTTGAACCGGACCAGGATTGAGGAGTTGCGGGTCGGGCACCGTGAAGAAACTCGGGCGGGCGTCAAATCGTCCCTGGCGGTTGTTCTTGGGACGCTGAATCCCAGTGCTGCGCAAGTCGGACAGCGTCTTCGTGCGATTCCGTTGCCGACACCCAGGTAGCGGCCGGTCGCCAAGAGTCAGCTGATCTCGCCGCGCGTTTCGTCGGCGAATCCGGCGAGCAGATCGTGGGCGACCAGACGCGGTGGTTCGCGGACAGCGAGGTCGAGGTCGATCTGTTGTCGTTCGGCAAGGTGCTCGGCCATTTCCTGGGGGCATTGTCGTTGGAGTTGACGAGCGAGCGCCTGGAAGTCGTCGCTCTCCACCGCGGCGGCGAAACTGTCGAACCGACCGATGATGTGCTGTGGGTTTGCCGAAAGAACCAGTTCCCGGCAGGTTTCGGCCTCCCCCACCCAGTTGGCGTCGGAGGCATGATGTGCCGCCAGCAGCAACAGGCGGTCCCGTGTAGCGGCCGGTCCGCGACCACGGCACGCCGAGGCGAGTTGCAGGTACAGCACTGCCAGACGCTCGCTGCGTGGTCGTTGGTCGGGGGTGATCACGTAGAGTTCCCCAGCGGAATCCTGAGCCCGTCCCACGCCAGGTCCACGTGGTCGGGGAGTTGGGCAGAGGTGGCGGCGTGGTCGAGATGGTGGGAGATGTGAGTGAAGTAGGCCTGGCGAGGTTTTAGTTTCTCGACGACTGCGAGGCTCTGTTGGACGGAGAAGTGCGTCGGGTGCGGTTGTTCACGGAGTGCATCAATCACCAGCACATCCAGCCCCTCAAGTGCGGCCCAACTCTCTTCAGGAATCTCGCTGACGTCAGTGCAATAGGCCACATTGTCGAAACGGAATCCGAGGACAGGAAGGCGGCCGTGGTTGAGACGGATTGGCGTGACGGTGGTGCCCAACAACGAAAACGGGACGGTCGAGATTCGCTCGAAGTGAAACCGTGGGATGGCTCCACGGTGGTTGTTGGCCGGGGTTTCGCTGAAGGCATAGTGATAAGCGCGGCGGATCTGTTCCTCGACAGCTTCTTCGCAGTACAGGGGGATCGAGCCGTCGAGGTAGTGCCCGAAAATCCTCAGGTCGTCGAGTCCGAAGATGTGGTCGGCGTGGTTGTGAGTGAACACGGCTGCGTGAACCAGGTCGATCCGCTCGCGAATAAGTTGCAGTCTCAGTTCCGGTGGCGTGTCGATAAGAAAGATCCCGTCAGGGGCCTCGACAGCGACGCCGCAGCGATCCCGTTGGTTACGGGGATCGTCGGAGTCGCAGACCGGGCAGTGGCATCCGATCATCGGCACGCCGACACTGGTGCCGGTGCCCAGTAGCACGAGCTGCCGCGAGGTGGTGTCCCCCATACCTCATTCGCCTTCGTCGGAATCCGTCACGGGATCATCGTCGGCGTCCGGCCTGTTGGCGGGTTCGTGGCCCTCACCGGCGTCATCATCGCGGTCGGGGTCGGCCGAGACCGGTTCCGTCTCAAGCCGGGGCGATTGTTGAACCTGGACGAAGGCCATACGCAGTTCATGGAGTGACTGGTCAATGGCCTGCTGGTCGGTGGCGTCCAGACGGTCGCCGGTCTTTTCGTTGAGCAACGCGAGTAGATCAATGAAGTGCCGGGCCAGGGGCAAATCGATCGAGGGCTGCTCCTGGCCGGGCGTGGGTAGGATTCCCAGGCCAATCAGGGCCGGCGACGTACACATGGTAATGAGCTCCCCGACAGAAGCCTCCGGCCACTCGTCGGGGAGATTCGATTGGGGCGACGAATCGGAATCGGACATGTTGGACGAAGCTGTGCATGGGCAAGGGGTAAGCGATGGGGCAGGATACGGCGGCCCCTGGCGAACGGTCAAGGCGGTCAATCGCGATCTGGACAGGGCAGGGCCGCCGGTGACACGCTTCGCTGACGATGTGGCCCGGTGGTGGTTAGGATAGTCCGGATCCGGGAATGGAAGGCGGGGGCGGATTGTGGTGGGAAGCGAAGAGGGCCCCAGGGTGCTGAGTTTCGAAAGCCGACGTCAGCAGGAGATGTCGGATTTGATTCGCCGTCACGGTGGTCGGGCGACGGTGGTCGCATCGATGCAGGAGACGCCGCTATCGGACAATCACAAGGCCCTGTGGTTTGTCGATGAGCTCCGAAACGGTGGTATCGACACGGTGGTGTTCCTGACCGGTGTCGGAGCAACGACGTTAGCCGAGTCGGTCGCCGGGGAATGCTCCAGGGACGAGTTGGTGAAACTGCTGGAACGCTGCACAATCGTGGTCCGTGGTCCCAAGCCCGCCACGGTGCTCGCCGATTGGGGAGTCCGCATCGACGGTCGCGCGGTGGAACCCAACACGTGGCAGGAACTGATGCCGGAACTGGATCGGCTTGAGGCGGTAGCGGGCCGAAGCGTGGCTGTTCAGGAATACGGAATCCCGAACCCGTCGTTCTACGAAGCCATCTCGAGTCGAGGAGGCCGGGTGGTGCCGGTCCCGGTCTATCGGTGGAGCCTGCCTGAGGACACGGGACCCTTGGAACAGGGGATTCGCGATACCATCTCCGGCGGGTTTGACGTGTTGTTGTTCACCAGTGCTCACCAATTGACCAACGTGTTGGCCGTGGCCGAGCGACTTGAGCTGGGACAGGCGTGGCGGCAGGCCGCGGCCTGCTGCCTGGTCGGATCGGTCGGGCCGACCGCATCGGCGGCCTTGAAGTCACTGGGCGTGCGGGTCGATGTCGAACCGGCCCACCCGAAGATGGGGCCGCTGGTTCGCGAAACGCTGATGGAGGCTATCTCGCGTACTCGACCACCTTCGTCTCACGGAGCACGGTGACACGGATCTCGCCCGGGTACGTCATTGTCTCCTCGATCGCCTTGGCCACTTCCTTGCTCATGGCGATGGCTTCGCGGTCGTTGACCTTGCCGGAATCAACGATCACCCGCACCTCACGCCCGGCCTGAATGGCGTAGGCCTGGTGGACGCCGGGGAATCCACAGGCGAGTGCTTCGAGTTCCTCGAGTCGCCGGACGTAACGCTCCAGTGATTCGCGTCGGGCTCCGGGCCGTCCTGCCGAAACCGCGTCGGCCGCGGCGACCAGAACGGTGTAGATGTAGTCGACACGGATGTCGTCGTGATGGCCGGCGGCGGCGTGCACGACCTCGTCTCCTTCGCCGTACCGTTTCAACAGTTCGGCTCCCACCGCAGGGTGTCCGCCCTCCATCTCGTGGTCGGCTGCCTTGCCGATGTCGTGAAGAAATCCGCAACGACGGGCGAGGTGTGTATCGAGGCCGAATTGTTCGGCGATCAGTCCGGTGATCACGGCAACCTCGATCGAGTGCTTGAGGACGTTCTGGCTGTAGCTGGTCCGAAAATTCAACCGACCCATCAGGTGCACCAATCGCTCGTGGAGGTCATTGACGCCGATCTCCTGGCAGGCCTCCTGGCCGAGTTTCTTGATGTGAGCTTCCATCTCCTTTTCGGTTTCCGCGACTACCTCGTCAATGCGGGTCGGGTGAATACGGCCATCCTGGATGAGTTTGATCATCGCAAGACGTGCTGTTTCTCGCCGCACCTTGTCAAAGGCACTGACGACAATGACGCCCGGGGTGTCGTCGACGATAACATCGACGCCGGTCGTCTTCTCGAACGCCCGGATGTTGCGGCCTTCACGGCCGATGATCCGCCCCTTCATCTCATCGTTGGGAATGTCGACGGTCGAGACGGTCATCTCGGATGTGTGCGTCGATGCACAACGCTGGGCGGCCATGCCCACAATCTCGCGGGCCATTTCGTCCTGCTTCTCCTTGAGGTGGGCTTCGTGTTTGAGAAGCAGGGCTCCGGTATCCTGCTTGAGTGTCCGCTCGAGCCGGTCGAGCAGCATTTCCTTGGCGGCGTCAGCTTCCAGGCCGCTGATCTTGTAGAGCTGCTCCTGTTCGTCATCCAGCACGCGTTCGAGTTCCGTCTCGCGAGAATCAATCACCTTCTGACGGTCGGCCAGAGTCTTCTGCGTGCCTTCCAGCATCTTCTCCCGCTTCTTGAACCCATCCTGTTGTTCGTTGAGGGAGCGTTCGCGGCGAACCAAGTCGGCGACACGCTGGTTCTGGTCTTCGCGGAGGCGACTGTTTTCGGCGTCGAGTTCGGTCCGCCTTGTCAGCAGTTCCTCACGGGCCGCCAACTCGGCCGCCTTCTTGACGGTCTCCGCCTCGCGTTCGGCGTCACGGATAATGTCCTCGCGGCGCTGATTGGCTGCTGTTTTGCGAGTCCGTTCGAGGAACCAGTATCCGGCGGCTCCGACCACCAACGAACCCAGTGCAACGGCGGCGGCGGTGAGGTCTGCAACTTGGGCCAGGTGCATATCGAGCTCCCACGTGCGGTCGGCGAGGGGAACCCGTCAGGAGCACAGCAATCGTCTGTTGCGATCATCGGCGTGGAAGCCGATGTTCATCGACCGTGAGCCTCCACCGTTGCCAACCGTTCGCGAACACGCCGGTGGACGTAATGCGGAGTCGGGTGGCCTGGAACGCGGTGGATCCACTTGGGTGCCGAGATGAGCACCATCTCGGGGTGGGCGTGCCACCGCGGACGGTCCGTGATGAGGCGTGCAACGACGGCGTAGCCGGCGACCCAGAGGGACAGCAGGCTCAAGGCCATGGTGGCGAGCACCCAACCCGGAATCTCAACTGAAAAGGCCGTCATGAAGAAAGCCCAAGGGGAACGGCGAGAAACGACGAATCGACAGTGGCCTGTGGGGTACCAGTCTTTGACCGGACCGCTATCTTGTTCAAATTGATTGTTGCGGTCATCCTACCACAGGCCGACGTCCGGTCAACGGTTCGGACGGAACGCCTGGACAGGCGGTCGAACCGTTCAGCTTGCAGAGCGCTCTGATCATGTCGGGTTGCGAGGCATCCGGTCGAAGGCTGTCCGAGCATATCGCCGGCTGGTGGCGAACACACGCGGTGGAGTCTTCCGCGGTGCTTGTCGGGGTCTCCGGCGGCGCGGACAGCGTGGGTTTGCTCACGGCTATGGTCGCCGCAGACGGAATCTCGGAGGTCAGGATCGTCGTCGGCCATGTGAACCATGGGCTCCGGGGTGCGGAATCGGATGCAGATGGCGAGTGGGTCGGGTCGTTGGCCAGTTCTTTGGGACTGGTGCACGAGGTTGTGCGGGTGGACCTGGACGGCTCGGTCTCCGAGGAAGTGGCCCGCCAGCATCGCTACGCGGCTTTGGCAGAGATGGCTGGGCGACATGAGTGTCGGGTGGTGGCCGTTGCCCACACGCGGGACGATCAGGTCGAGACGGTTCTGCATCACCTGTTGAGAGGCACCGGTCTCAAGGGCCTGGCGGGCATGTCGGCCGGGCAAACCCTTCAAGACGGGTTGCAGGTGCTGCGACCTCTGCTGGAGATCGGTCGCGAGAGAATCGAACGTTGGCTGGAATCTCTGGGGCAATCCTGGCGAGAGGACGTGACGAATCGCGATCCTCAATGGACACGCAACCGCATCCGCCACGATCTGTTGCCGGTGCTCGAAAGGGACTACAACCCGCAGGTCAGGGAAGCCCTGCTCAGGGTCGCTCGGTTGTCTTCAGAAGCGATGGAGATTGTCGACGAGGCGGTTGGCGAACTGTGGGACGGTTGTCTGCTGCAGCAGACACCATCGTTGGTTCGCCTGAGTGCGGAGAACCTGGCGGGCGTCCCCGAGCCGATGGTCCGGGCCCTGTTGATGGATCTCTGGTGTCGCCAGGGGTGGCCTCGACAGCGAATGAGCTTCACGCACTGGTGTGGCCTG
>CAUZRQ010000083.1:0-23273 GCA_963582065.1 Planctomycetota bacterium
AGGACGGCCCGTGAGAGCGGGATCAAGCCGACGACGCGAGGCAGCATCAGGCTCGGGCGACCGGCGAGGACGGCTCGGACCACCTGGCGGGCGACCTCGGCGGGGGTGAGCAGTCGAGTGAACCGCGGTGGGCGGACACCGGAGAACAGTCCGGTCGAGATGTAGCTCGGACAGACGGCAGTGACACCGGCATGCCGGTGTCCGCCGTGTCGCAGTTCCTCGCGGAGCGACTCGGTGAAGCCCAGCAGCGCCCACTTGCTGGCGGCGTAGGTCGAGGCACCGGGCAGACCGATCAGGGCGGAGGCACTGATGATGTTGACCAGGTGAGCAACCGGTGAGTCGAGGACATCGGGAAGGAATGCGTGGGTGACCCGGATCGGGCCATGCGTGTTGACCTCGAACGTGGCGAGATGTTCGTCGAGTGGGACGTCGGTGAACAGGCCACCGCGCACGATTCCGGCGTTGTTGACCAGCACGTCGACGCCACCGGCTCGTGCAGTCACTGCTCGTCGCGCTCGCTCGATGCTCTCCGGACAGGTCACATCCATCTCGAGACCTATCACCGTATTGCCACGTCGACTCAGCCAGCCGGTCGTGATGTCGATCCCCGAGGGATCGCTGTCAGTCACGATGATCCGGGCACCGGCGTCGGCGAATGCCCCGGCCAGTGCGCGGCCCAGGCCGTGGCCGGCCCCTGTGATCAACACCCAGCGGTTCGTCAGTCGTGTTGTTGGCCGTGTCATGGTTGCGTCCTCCAGGCCCGGAGGTCTCGGTTCAGCGGTCATCTGTGCTCAGGTACAGCGAGCCAGTCGCCAGAGCGTTTTCCAGCCGGGCCTGTCGTAGAGGTCCAGCAGGGCCCATGAGAGCGGTTCGGGATTGCGGTGACTGGGGAACCAGACCGGTCGCGGAAACGACGTCAGCGGGCCGTCCATCACCACCTGGTCCACACCGTCGAGCAGAAAGGTGTTGTGCACCCGTGCGTTGCCACTCTGGACATCTCCCCGAGTGCTGTCGGGGTGCCCCCCCCACGGGGGACTGGCCAGAACGTAGTTGAGACCGACCCACTGGTTGATGCCAACCATGCCGTATTTCAGCGAAGCGACCAGCCGGTCGAGACGTTTGCGGGCGGCGCGGCCCCGTTTTTGTCTCGACGGAACTGTCAGTGTGGCACTGAGGGTGCCCCACAGAGTGTTGTTGCAGAAATTGACAGCCCGGCTGCAGAATTCCTCGGGTGTCTCGGCCTCGAGACCCACCTCGGCCAGTACGCAGGTGAACGGTTCGCGAGCGAAGAAAGGCGAATCGGACTCCGGGTTGACGTCGCGAACCACGGTCGCTTGAAGCCGGTCACCGACCGGAGTCTGCCCGGCGAACTCCTCGAACCGCTCAGCGGCTCCCGGATACCAGGCGTCGCGCGGCTCGGCGTTCTTCAGCACTTCGGCCACGCGATCGACGAAGTGATCACGCTGGCTCCAACCCCGCCAGGTCACCAGCACCCGCGTGGCCACGCAATTGCACCCGGCGTTGTTGATGACTGACGAGGCGACGTTCTCGGCCTGGTATTCCAACTGCCGGTTCGTGTACTTGCCGGGAATGATGATCCAGGGGCTGACGTTGCCCAATTCGGCTGAGAGGGGTTTCTCGAGCAGCGGCCGATCGAACCGGCGTCGCTCGTCGTTTTCGGGTCCGGGAGGTCCCCAGACGATCGCGTCATGTGTCTCGACTCCGCCAGTGACGTGAATCGCGTCGACGCCCGGGTGAGTCACGGCCCGGCTGCCGGTCTCGGCGTCACCCGAGATGATTCGCAGGCAACCGTGGTCGATCAACGGTGCCAGCAAACGCTCGAAGATTGGCTGGAGCGGTTCGTGCAGGGGATGCAGTTTCAACAGCACCGCTTCGTTGCGGGCGAAGATGTGGTCGCAGGCGTCGAGCACCGGAACGCTGGAGATGTTGCCGGCGCCGAGCACCAGCGTGACTCGCGGTCTCCGTTGGGAGTGCGATCGCTGGAATCGGCGGGCGATGTACGTCATGAGTGTGGACGGAGAAATGCCGGCCCGCATGCGTGCCCGAACCCTGAAGCCCATGAAGGCCAGGCGGTCGAAGAGTCCGGCGACCGGGGCCACCGGAACCAGCAGCCGACCGTCGACCCCACGACAGATTCGACCCGGCAGACGAGGTCGACCGGTGGTGCTGATTTCTCTGAGAGATCTCCCGAGCAGATGCAGGTAGCGTGCAGTTGCCACCGGGCCCGACAGGATCTCCTCGCTGCGGAGATGATCTGTCGGCTCGATCTGCTTGATCGCTGCCGAGCGGTCGACCCACTCTCGGGCAACTCGCACCACGTTCTGCCGCACCGCTTCGACCAGTTGGATCCGCTCCGACAACGGACTCATTGCCAGTTGCTCGGACCCGGCAACGAGTTCTTCAAGCGCCGCGTCGAGTGCGAGAGTGTCGACGGAGTCCGCGGTTGCCGTGGCCGTCGGTTCACACAACACGGCCGTCTGCAGCGACAATTCGTCCCCGGTTGGCTCGAACGTCATCACGGATCTCCTGCACGAATCCACTCAGGTTCGGGCACACGACCCAATGGATTCTAGACCCGTGGTAAGGCAGGGTAAAGAAGCTGTCCTCGTAAGATAAGTAATAGAAACGAGTTGTGTCGATATTGTCGGCTGTGACGGTTATTCTGGCACCGGTTCGGCCTCAATCGCGGTTCGTCCGGCGATCTCGTCGATGACGGTGTCGACGATTTGGTCGAGCGGGATTCGGGTGACGTCGGAATCGGTCCGCCACTTCAGTTCGACGGCGCCGTCGGCGAGTCCTTTGCCGCCGACGATGACTCTCAGGGGGATCCCGATCAGGTCGGCGTCCTTGAACTTGAATCCGGGTCGGGCCTTGCGTTCGTCCATGAGCACGTCGACTCCGGCGTTGCCGAGTTGGTCGTAGATCGACTCGGCGGTCGACATCACCTCGTCGTCGGTGATGTTCAGGGGGATTACGAGCACCTGGAAGGGCGAGATCGAGAGTGGCCAGATCAGTCCGTTGTCGTCGTAGGAGGTTTCAGCGATGGCGGCGACGATGCGGTTGATCCCGATCCCGTAGCAGCCCATCAGCATCGGGTGCTTGTCCTCGTTCTCGTCGAGGAACTCGGCCGAGAGTGCGGTGGAGTACTTGGTTCCGAGTTTGAAGACGTGTCCGACCTCGATGCCGCGGGCGAGTTCCAGCGACCCGTCGCAGCGAGGACAGGGGTCGCCCGCGGTGGCCATTCTCAGGTCGTGGCTGGTTTCCAGCAAGTAGTCACGGCCGATGTTGACGCCGGTGAGGTGGGCATCACCCTGGTTGGCACCGGTGACGGCATCGGTGATCTGCACCACGTCGTGGTCGGCCAGCAGTGGGCAGTCGAGCCCGACGGGACCGGCAAAACCGACCGGGGCGCCGGTCACACGGGTGATCGTCTCGGAATCGGCCAGTTCGATCGTCTCGGCCCCGATGGCCCGTCGGATCTTCGCCTCGTTCGCCTCGTGATCACCTCGGACCAACACCGCCACGGGTTTGTCGTCGACGGAGTAGATCAGGGTCTTGATCATCCGTGACGGTTCGCAGCCGAGCATGCGGCTGACCTGTTCGATGCTGCCGGCCTCGGGAGTATCGACCAGGGCCCGCTCGGTCATTTCGGCCGGTGTCGCGATTTCAGGAGCTGGCCGCCCGGTCTCGGCTCGCTCGGTGTTGGCGGCGTATTCGCAGGAGTCGCAGTGGACGATTTCGTCCTCACCGTTCTCGGCTGGCACCATGAACTCGTGTGACGCATCCCCACCGATCGGGCCGCTTTCGGCTTCCACCGGTCGATAATCGAGGCCGCACCGCGAGAAGATCCGGCGGTAGGCGTGGTACATCTGTTCGTAGGCTTCGTTGAGCTGATCGAGATCGGTACCGAAACTGTAGGCGTCCTTCATCTGGAATTCGCTGGTCCGCATCACTCCGAAGCGGGGCCGCTCCTCGTTCCGGAATTTCGTCTGGATCTGGAAGACGGTGATCGGCAGTTGCTTGTAGCTCTTGATCTGTCGGGCCATCAGGTCGGTGACGACCTCCTCGTGTGTCGGGCCGAGTACGACGTGGACCTGTCGGTCGCCACGGACGAGCGAGAAGTTGATCAGCGCGTTGCCGTAGTCGTCGATCCGGCCGGTCCGTTCCCACAGTTCAGCCGGGCACAACGCCGGCATGAACAGTTCGATTGCACCGGCCCGTTCCATCTCCTCGCGGACAATCGCCTCGACCTTCCGCACCGTTCGCCAACCCAGCGGCAGGTAGGTGTAGGCTCCGGCCATCACCTGGCGGATCAGCCCGGCACGGAGCATCAACTGGTGGCTGGGAATCTCGGCTTCGGCCGGGACTTCCTTCATCGTAGGAATAAACGTCTGGCTCCAGCGCACGCTTGATCTCCCGGGTCGGTCAATGCCTGCTTTGGGTGGCCCGCCGCATGACCTGTCGGTGGGTGTTCGAAGGTGGGATTCTAGCAGAGAGGCTCGGGGCGGGACACGGCCGATAGTCGAGGGGAGTTGTAGCCTGTCGTTCGAGTTGGCGGCGGCCTAGAATCGTCGGCTGCTCCCAGCGGGCCGCTGAAGTCTCCCCCGATCCGTGGCACCTCATGCCTCGTCAATTCGTCGAACATCTCCGGAACGGCCAGTCGGTCGACGAGATCTTCCTGCTTACGGAAAAGCAGTTGCGGGCCAACCGCAACGGCGATCTCTTCCTGCTGGTTCACCTCAAGGACCGCACCGGCGAGGTTCACGGTTTGATGTGGAACGTCTCGGAGGACTCGGTTGCGGGGTTTGACACGGGCGATTTCGTCCGGGTTGAAGGCAAGGTGCAACTCTACCAGGGAGCCCTGCAGACGATCCTGACCCGGGTCAACGCGGTCGATGCGACGACGATCGAGGTTTCGCATTTCGAAGAAGATCGCAGCGAGGCGTCCGAGCGGCAACTGGTCAGGGTCAACGAGTTGTTGAGGGGTCTTGGCAACGACGACCTTCGCGAGTTGATGATCTGTTTTCTGGACGATGAATCGCTGATCACGGCGTTCGCCCGTGCCGTGGCGGGGGTCAAGATCCACCACGCCTTCCGCGGCGGACTGCTCGAGCATGTTTCCACGCTGCTGGAGGCAGCCGATCAGATCTCCAGTCTCTACCCGTTCCTGGACCGTGACCTGATGCTGGCCGGTGTCTTCCTGCACGACATGGGCAAGGTCCGTGAGATCTCCATCGAGGGCACCTTTTCCTACACCGACGAGGGTCAGTTGCTGGGCCACATCGTGCTGATTCTCGAGGAACTCGAGACGAAGGTGGCCGACTTCGGTGAGCGGACCGGCCGCGAGTTCGACCCGGACCTGCTGCTGCAGCTCAAGCACCTGATCGTCAGTCACCACGGATCACTCGAGACGGGCAGCCCGCGGGTGCCGATGACCGTCGAGGCGGTCGCCGTGCATCATCTCGACAACCTCGATGCGCGGATCAACGAGGCGATGGACGTGATCAACAGCGATCCGAACCGCCAGTCGGCCTGGACGGCCTTCGTGCCTCGGCTGGGCCGCAAGTTCTACAAGGGCCAGGATCCCCGGCCCGCCCTCACCTCATCCGGCAACAGCGAGGTCTAGTCGGCGGTGGGACGAAAGGGGTCACGCGGACCGGCGATCTTCGAGGGGCCCGTGCAACGAACCGCCCGGGGCGCCGGTTTCTTCCGGATGCCGTCTCGAAGCGATGGCCGGCCGTCGCTGGAGTTGTTCATCAAGTCCAGCGAGATGAACGGGGCCATGCATGGCGACACGGTTCGAGTCCGCAAGCTGGGCCGTCGTCGGAGTGGGGGCGGGCAGTGCGGAGAGGTGGTCGCGGTGCTCGAAAGGTCCACGACCAGGTTTGTCGGTCGCTACTTCGAACTCGACGCCCGGGGCTGGGTGCGGGTCGATCGGCGGATGTTCGACGACCCGATCGAGGTTGGAGACCCGGGTGCAAAGGGAGCCGGGCCGGGTGACCAGGTCGTGCTGGAAATGCTGACGTTTCCCGATGGACATCGATCCGGAGAGGGGGTGCTGGTCAAGGTGCTGGGGCGGCGCGACGAGCC
The DNA here is from genome assembly GCA_963582065.1 of Planctomycetota bacterium. Taxonomy (GTDB): domain Bacteria; phylum Planctomycetota; class Planctomycetia; order Planctomycetales; family Planctomycetaceae; genus UBA8437. The sequence continues at coordinate 6,112 of CAUZRQ010000083.1, forward strand.
GGGAGTCGATCAGCAGACGGTGATTCACGAGTACGGGCTGAGAGACGAGTTTCCCGAGGAGGTGCTCGAGGCGGCCCGCGAGGCGGCTGCCGGCTTCGCTGAAGACACCGTCTCGGGACGTGTCGATCTCACCGGGCTGACCGTTGTCACGATCGATCCCTCCGATGCTCGTGACTTCGACGACGCGATCTCGCTGGAGCCGCTCAGCGACGGTGGTTGGCGGCTGGGTGTCCATATCGCCGACGTGTCGCACTTCGTCCAACCCCGTGGAGCACTCGACCGCGAGGCGCGGCTTCGAGGGACCAGCACCTACCTGCCGGGGCAGGTCATTCCGATGCTTCCCGAGTTGATCTCCAATGGCCTGGCCAGCCTGCAGCAGAAGCGGCTCCGTTACGTGCTCTCGGCCCTGATCGAATACAGCGAGGAGGGCACTGTCAGGGGACTCGAATTCGTTCGAGCGGCCATTCGTGTCACCAGGCGTTTCAGTTACGAGGAGGTCAGCGAGATCCTGGCCGACCCCGACCGCTTTCACGGCCGGGTCGCGGTGCCGGTCCGGAAGTTGCTCGTGAACATGCACCGACTCAGTCGCACACTTCGATCGAGACGATTCGACGCCGGGGCACTGGAACTGCACCTGCCGGAGGTCCGCATCGAACTGGATGACCAGGGTCGGGTCGAGGACGTGCATGAGACGGTTCATGGCGAGAGTCACCAGGTGATCGAGGAGTTCATGCTGGCGGCCAACATGGCCGTCGCGAGAGAGCTTTCGGACCGTGGACTGGTGTTCCTGCGGCGAGTCCATCCCTCTCCCAGCCCGTCGAAACTCAGGCAGTTCGCCGCCTTCGTCGCCGGCCTGGGATTCCGGCTGGACCGTCCGCAGTCGCGTCACGCTCTGCAGGAACTGATCGACTCGGCCTCTGATGGGCCCCTGAGCCACGCGGTCAACTACGCGTTGTTGCGGAGTTTCAAGCAGGCCGAGTACACGGGCCGCCAGGACGGACATTACGCGTTGGCCGCCGATGACTACTGTCACTTCACCAGCCCGATCCGCCGATACCCCGACCTGGTGATCCACCGCATGATCGCCGCGATCGCCACCGGAAAACGTCCCAAGGGGCTGACCGATGCCAAGGCGGAGCGTCTGGGGCGATCGTGTTCGATGATCGAGCGGCGGTCCGAACAGGCCGAACGGGCGCTGGTCCAGTTGAAGCTGCTGCATTACCTCGCCGGTCGGCGTGGCGAAACGATCGAGGCGGTGGTGGTGGGCGTCGAGAAATTCGGGGTCATTTGCCGGGGAACAGGGATTCCTGTCGAGGCGCTGGTGCATGTCAAGGAACTGGACGAGAGCGAGTACTTTGACTTCGATCGCGACGAGTTGACGCTGACGGGACGTCGGACCGGGCGGTCATTCCGCCTGGGAGACCCGGTGCGGGTGAAGATCGTGTCGGTGGATCTTGACGAGCGGAGCATTCGATTCGAAATGGACCGTCGCAGTGGCAAGACACGGCAGAGCGAAGGTGGAGAGCGCCAATCGAAGCAGGCCGGACCGCGGTCCTCGCGAAGATCGGATCCGGACGGTGGCAGGCGATCGCGTGGTCCGAAGAAGCGTCGGAGCGGACGCGGCGGCGGGAGAGGCCGTCGTGGTCGACGTTGACCCTTGACAGCGGTGCTGGTGCGGGGCAACGTGCGGTCGAAACCGACCCTCATCGGAGGGTGGTGCCGTAGAACAAGACCGAGATGATCGATGACCGAGACATTGTTGCGGACGCCGTTTCACGCCTGGCACGCTGATCATGGGGGGCGGCTGGTCGATTTTTCCGGCTGGGAGATGCCGGTGCAGTACACTTCGATCATCGAGGAGCACACGGCCGTCAGGTCCTCGGTGGGGATCTTCGACATCGCCCACATGGGCCGGCTGGTCTTTTCCGGGCCCGACGCCTGCCGGTTTCTCGACCGGCTGGTCACCAATGATGTCGCCGCGCTGGAGGTGGGCCGAGTCCGATACGCGCTGGTCTGTCGTGACGACGGCGGGATTCTCGACGACGTGCTGGTGTACCGGTTCGAGGACGATTATCTGCTGGTGGTCAATGCCTCGAACCGGGTCAAGATCGTCGAGTGGATCGAGGATCATCGCCAGGGGTACGACGTGGAGGTGGTGGACCGGACCCGTGACTGGGCGATGCTGGCGGTGCAGGGGCCGGGCTCGGTCGAACTGGTCGCCGGTGTCACCGACCACGACGTGGCGGCAATGCAGTACTACCGCTGCGTGGTCGATCCGGTTCTGGGGAACCCGTCCCGGATCAGCCGCACCGGTTACACGGGCGAGGACGGGTTTGAGTTGATCGTGCCCGCCGAGGAGGCACTTTCGGTCTGGGAGAGACTGATGGCGGGGGGAGTCGCCGTGGCCTGCGGACTGGGATGTCGTGATACGTTGAGGCTCGAGGCCGCCATGCCGCTCTACGGCCACGAACTCGATGAACAGACCGATCCCTACACTGCGGGTCTGGGATTCGCCGTTAAGGCGGGGGCCGCCGAGTTCATCGGACGCGAGGCGGTGTTGGCGGCTCGAGACCGGGACGGCCGGCGGCGGCGGGTGGGGCTGAGGCTGGAGGGGCGGCGGATTGCTCGTGAGGGAGCATCGGTTTTCAGCGGCGGGTCCGCCGTGGGCGAAGTCACCAGCGGGACGTTTTCGCCGACGCTCGAAACGCCGATCGCGATGGCCTACGTCGAGCCGGCGACGGCCGAATTGGGGACGGCCGTGGAGGTGGACATCCGCGGGAAACGGGTGGCCGCTGAGGTGGTGAAGTTGCCGTTCTATCGACGGGATGCATGAACCGTCGCGGATCAGCCCTTCGGCAGGTAGGCCGACTTGCCGGGGATCTTGGTGCGGATGCTCAGAAGGAAGGGGCCACAGGTGACGTAGAGGGTCCTGAGATCCTTGCCGCCGAAGGCGCAGTTGGTGATCGTATCAACGGGCGTCTCGGCGAAGTCCAGCAGGTCGCCCTTGGGTGAGACCACGTGAATGCCGGGCCGGGTGTCGAGTGTCTCGCTGGTCTTGCGCGTCTTGTGCAACCCGGCGGCCACGTAGAGGTTGCCCTCGGCGTCGATGCACATCCCGTCGCCGCTGCGGCCGGGTGAGAAGTTGATCAGCGTGCGAGGTTTTTTCCAGCAGTCGTCACGGTCGAGGTGATAGGCATAGATCAGGCGATTGTGGCCCGCATCGGGGTGCGCCTCGATCACGTACAGCACCTTGTCATCGGGCGAGGAGACGATGCCGTTGGGCATCTGGATGTTCTTCCACTCGAGCACGCGGTGCAGGATCCGGCCGACGGGTTTCTTGGTGGCCAGGTCGAGCCGGTAGACGGCGTTGGGATTGCCCTTGGTCGAATCGGGGTTGCCGGGCCGAGAGGTGAAGAACAGGGTGCCCGAACGGAGCAGCGCCAGGTCGTTGGGAGCGGCCAGCGGGAAGTTGTTGAACTTGTCGGCCAGCACGGTGATCTTGCCGGTGGCCATGTCGGTTCGTGTGACTCGGCCGGCACCGCCCTCGCACGCCAGCAATCGCCCGGCCGGATCGAACAACAGCCCGTTGGCCTTGTTGCTGCCGGTACGGAAGACGGACAGCTTCTTTCGCACCGGATCCCACCTCAGGATCTTCTCGACCGGGACGTTGGTGAAGTGGACGATCCCCCGGGCATCTACGGCCGGGCCTTCGGTGAAGATCTTCTGGTCCTTGACCTCGGTCTCGACCACCACCTCACCGAGCAGGCCGCGTCGAGGCAACCTGGAGTATCGCCTGGCAATTCCGTCGGCCCGCACGTGGGGGCCGGTCAGCGAGGAACTGAGGGTGGCTGCGGTGGCTGCGGTGGAGTGGAGGAAGGTCCGTCGAGTGATGTTCCGGGGGGCAGAGGGCATGGAGGTCGATCCGAGTGTTTGTTGAAGGTGTGTGATGGACATCGTAGCGCGGATTTTCGTGGGGCGTCAACGGTGGCCAATGCTGATACGATCTTCGAGGCTCGTATGCCGATAGGAGAACAGGGGCGTCATCCCGATCACCATCCAGGCTCATGACCCATGGCCAAGCGAGAGTACAGCAACTTCCAGCAAGGTGTGATCCGGCGGTACTACGAGAACCGTGAACAGATCGATGAGGGAAAGCTCAGTGAACTGGTCACGAGCCTGTACCTGGCCGAGTCAAAATCTCAGAAAGAGAAGCTCTGGGAGCGGGTGGAGGGACTGCTTGAGCGACTGGAGGTGATCCCGAGCCGGATCGAGCACGTGATGGCGTCGCGGGACGTGGAGGTGCTGGGCGAGTTGGTCGCTGACCTGCAGAAGGGGCTCGGCCGCAAGTCAGGTTGAGACGTTGCCGCTCGCTTGGGGCGTGACGACCGGGATCTTGAGGTCGGTGTCGGTCGGCGACTGATCGCAGCGAAATGACGAAACCTGATGCTGTGGATAAACAGGGTGCGCCCCGTGAAACGGATGGTGGAGTTTCTCGCCGAGGTCTCAAGGAGGTTGTGGTTCGATGAGCATGGCAGAGGAACTGGAACGGCTTGAGGAGTTGAGACGGATCGGTACGCTCAGCGACGAGGAATTCGAGACGGCGAAGGCCAACTTGCTGAACCCGAAACCGGCCGCGAGCGGTGGGCTGGGCCTCGGCGATACGCTTGACCAGTTTGCGGCCGATGAAAAGCAGTGGGCGATGATCATCCATCTCTCACAACTGCTCGCGGTCTCGGGGATCGGTTTGATCTTGCCGATCGTACTTTGGCAACTCAAGAAGAACACCTCGCGTCTCATCGATCAGCACGGACGGGTTGTGACCAACTGGATCATCACCGAGGTGCTGCTCGCAATGGTCGTCGGTGTGGCGAGTTTCTTTCTTATCGGGATTCCGTTTGCATTTGCGTTGGTCCTCGTCGGGGTCATTTTTCCCGTGGTCGACGGGATCAAGGCGAACAAGGGTGAGCTTTGGCCCTACCCGATGTCGTACCCTTTCTTCCCGATCGACGACGCGGATTCCGTTGAGGATGAAGGCTGGTCGCAGGGGCTTTAGCGAACTCAAACCCGATTTCGGCGACCAGAGAGTTCGGTCCGAGGGCAGATGGCCCCTGGCGAGTCTTCGGCGGTGTCTTCGGTGCAACCGGTCAGGCCAACAGGTCGGCCACCTGTCGGGCGGTCATGTCCTTGAGCAGCAACTCGGGCATCAGGTTCTTCGGCTGGGCGATCAGTTCCTCCGCCTCGTTGGTCGGTAACCGGCCGAGGGGGCCCGGCCGCAAGTCAGGCTGAGACGTCGACGCTCGTTTCGGTCGTGAGGACCGGGATCTTGAGGTCGGTGTCGGTTGCCGGGTCGCGGGCGATGCGAACGGAGACGGTCGACTGATCAGATGACTCGCGAACCGCTTCGACAACGGTCGCCTCGACCCGTTCGTCGTCGACCAGGTAGCTTGAGCGGACGAGGTAGACCGAGCCGAGGGCGACGGTGAGCGTGGCCGAGACGGTGTACATGGTGTTGAAGCCCCAGGTGTCGATGATCCAGCCGATCAGAGGCGAGAAGATGGCGGTGCCGAGTTCGCACATGCCCAGGGCGATGGTCGTGCCGGTGCCACGAAAGTGGACCGGAAAGCTGCCGGATCCCAGCGAGGTGACCGCGGGGAAGAGCAGGCCGTGGCCGAGTCCACAGAAGACCGCCGGAACCACCAGTTGCCACTCGGCCCAGACGGTCATCAGCAGCAGGTGACCGATGGTGTGTCCGCAGAGTCCGATGGCGATCATCCGTCGCCGCCCGACCGTGCGGCTCCATTTCCGTGTCCCCACGCGACAGATGAGTGCCGAGAGGCTGTAGCCGATGAAGAAGGTGCCGATGCCGGCGATTCCACGCTCGGTGGCCATCCGGGTCAGGAACACGGTGGTGACGACCAGGCCCGCTCCCATCACCAGTGCAACCAGCATCACCGAACCCGGCCAGTATCGACCGATCAACCAGTAGACGGGTGGATGGTGCCGTCGACGCTCGGGTTGCGAGTCGCCCCGGGTGATCACCATCACCAGAACGAGGTAGACGAGGCCGAGTGCCAGGGCGGTCGAGAAGAGCACCGTGAAGCGTCCGCTGCCGTCGGGCAAAGCGGTAAAGACAACGTCGCCGAGCAGTGAGCCGAGGATCATGCCGAAGAAGCCGCTGGTGCCCAGGCTCCCGATCGCCTCGGTCCTGCGGTCGGCCGGCACCACGTTCTGGATGTTGACCATCGAACAGGTGAACATGCCGGCGATACCGATCGAGAAGGCGATGCGGGCGACGTAAAGCACCCATGAGATTCCGTCGGTAAGAACCAGCAGTCCACAGGCGATCCCGAACAGCACGGTGCTGGTCAGCCACAACCGGCGGGTGCCGCAGGCGTCGATGTCCTGGCCCAGCCGAAAGCGAACCGCCACCGACGACAGCACGCCGACGGAAATCACCATTCCGGTCATCTGCTCGGTTCCACCCAGGAACGTGACGAACTCGGCGAACCGGAACGTCAGCGCATTGGCCAGCACCAGCACGGTGTTGGCGGCGTAGGTCAGCCAGAACAACCGGTTGTAGACGGGTGATGCGGCGAGGCGGGTGGTGGTCACGGTCGTCTTGTTGATCGTGCGGTCGAAACGGCGATTCTAGGCTGTGCGAAGTCGGTTGACTAGCGGCGTCACCGATCGCTATCCGCCGAATGCTCCGTAACGACGCACGCCCCGGGCGAAGGCGATGCGGTTGAGTATCAGCAGGGCGGCGATCCAGGTCGCCTCGATCAGCAATTGCTGTTCAAGTCCTCCGCCGAGCACATATCCCTGCTTGCCCAGCACGATCGCCGCCGGCACATAGGCCAGGTACTTGAACGGCAGGAACTCGACCCACTCGCCCACCGGCCCCAGCCAGTCGAGTGGGATCATGTGCCCGGAGAGGAAGTAGTTGAGCATCATGTAGATGAACAGCAGCGAACTGACCTCGAGGAACCAGAACGAGACCAATCCGATCAGAGCCTCGATCAGGAACCCGGTCAGGAAGCCCATCACCAGGGCCAGCACCAAAGCCAGGAATGTCGGACCGTCGAGTGCCCGGGGGAAATAGCTTCGGCAGAGAAAGAAGATCAGGGCGAAGGGGCCTGTGGCGATCACGTAGTAGACCAGCTTGTGAGCGATGCGATGCCAGAAGAGGTAGCCGAGCATGTCGATCGGCTGTGTCAGGTACTTCTTGATCGTGCCGTCCCGGACGTCTCGGGCAATTCCGCTGGCCAGCCCCGGCATGCTCGAGAATGCCCGTGCGAGCATCGCCAGCAGGTAATAGGCAATCATCTCGTGATAGGTGTAGTTGTTCAGCTCGGTCTCACCCGACTCGTTCTTGGCCGTGGCTCCCGAGTAGATGGCCCCCCACAGGAAGACCTGGGTGATGATCGGCAGGAACCGGACGAGTGTCGCGAAGGCAAAGTCGGCCCGGTAGATGAACCGCTCTTCGAGGCACGTTTTGAGAATGACCCAGTTGGTTCGGGTGCTGGCCAGCATGGCGAGTGGGTCGTTGTGGGTGGGCGGGGTTGCTCAGGGAAGTCGAGTGCCGCTGTCGTTGTGCGAGTCGGTGAAGAACTCGGCCATGACTTCTTCCAACGGCCGGTCGACGACACTGATGTCCTCGATCGTGAATCGGTCCAGCAACGCGTTGAGCGTGGCGGGCACGTCCTGGCGGGGGATCCGGAGCTTGACCCGGGGCGGTTGGGTTTCGAAGACCTCACCGAAACTGTCGAGATCTTCGGGGATGTTGGCTCCGGCGAACTGAATCTCGATCACCTTGTGCTGGCTGAAGCGATCGACGATCTCCTCGAGCGGTCCGTCGTGCTTGATCAGTCCCTCGTTGATGATGATCGCCCGCTGGCAGAGAGCCTCGACGTCTTTCATGTAGTGGCTGGTCAGCAGCACGGTGATCTGGCGTTCCTTCTGGTAGTACTTGAGGAACTGTTGGACCTTGCGTTGCGAGACGACGTCGAGACCGATGGTGGGCTCGTCGAGCAGCAGCAGGTCGGGGCTGTGCAGCAGGGCCGCAATCAGTTCCATCCGCATCCTCTCGCCCAGTGAGAGTTCTCGAACGGGTTGCCCGACCAGGTCCCTGACCTCAAGCAGGTCGGTCAGTTCCTGGATCCTGCGGTCGAACTGGTCGGAGTCGATCCGGTAGATCTCCTTGTGCAGCCGGAACGATTCCTGCGCGGGCAGGTCCCACCACAGCTGGTTCTTCTGTCCCATGACCAGCGAGAAGCGGCGGCGGTAGGCGTTTTCCCGTTTCCAGGGCACGTGGCCCAGCACGGTTGCCTCGCCGCCGGTGGGGAAGATCAGCCCGCTGAGCAGCTTGAGCGTCGTGGTCTTGCCGGCACCGTTGGGGCCGAGGAAGGCGACCATTTCCCCTCGCTGGACCTCGAAGTCAATCCCATCGACCGCGTGGATCGGCTCGTATTCCCGGTGGAACAGCCCGCGGATCGAGGCGAGCAGCCCCTCGCGTTTCCGGAAGACCCGGTAGATCTTCGACAGGTTGCGGACGGAGATCGCGGGCATGCCGTGGGGCGGGGGGCGTGGAGGTCCGGCTATTTGCCAGCCGAGTTGGCCTGCTTGAGCTGCTGGATGTAATCGAGGGTGATCTGCAGGACCTCGTTGCTGTAATGGTCATCGCGGAAGACCGGCGGCGTCTTGGGCTGCTTGTCGTCGGCCTCGTCCTTCTTCTTGTCTTTCTTGTCGTCCTGCTTGTTCTCCTCGATCTCCTTCCGCAACACGGCCTCATTCAGTGAGACGGTCTTGCGTTGTTTGCGTTCGAGGAATTTCTTGATGGCGGTGCGGTCCTTGGCGAATTCGCCGCTGGTGTCGATCCGTTTCCGGCTGGCGGCCTGCAGTGTCGCGACGATCTTGGGATTGACCAGCGACACGGCGTCGTACTCGGCCGCGGCGATCTTGTCGAACGGCAGGTGGTTGTCGAGCGAGTTCTCGCCGACGTCCATGTGATTGATGACCGAGGGGAGGGTGATGTCGGAGGGGATGCCTCGTTCCTGGCTGCTCTCGCCGTTGACCCGGTAGAACTGCTGGATGGTGAGCTTGAGTGCTCCGGGGGGTTTGCGGGCGAAGAAATTCAGCGGCGAGGAGGTGCGGACAGCCATCACGTTCTGAACGGTGCCCTTTCCGTGAGTCGTTTCGTCGCCGACGATCAGGCCGCGGTGATAGTCCTTGATCGCCCCGGCGAAGATCTCCGAGGCTGATGCGGACATGCGGCTGGTCATCACCACCAGGGGGCCCTTCCAGGCGATGCCCGGGTCGGGGTCGCGGTGAGGTGTGATGGTGCCGTCGAGTTCCTTGACCCGGACGACCGGACCCTCATTGATGAACAGGCCCGAGACTTCGACCGAGTCCTTGAGTGCTCCACCGCCGTTGTTTCTGAGGTCGAGGATCACGGCGTCGACCTTGCCGTCCTTGTTGAAGACCGCAAGCGCCTTGCGGACATCCCGGGCGGCACTGCGGAAATCGGCGACCCCGCGGCGTTCGGCGTCGAAGTCGCGGTAGAACGACGGCATGTTGATCACCCCGATCCGGCCGCTGGTCCCCTCGATCCGCTTCCCGGCGTCGATGATGACCGAGGTGACCGCCGACTGCTTCAACTCGATCACCTTGCGGGTCAGTTCGTAGACCTTCGTTTCGCCCGTCTTGGCCGTCTTGACCCGCAAACGGACCTTGGTGCCCTTCTTGCCACGGATCAGCCGGACGACACGGCTGAGTTTCATTTCGACGATGTCCACGATGTCGCCCGCCGCCTGGCCGACACCGATGATCTTGTCGCCCAGCTGCAGCCGGTCGTCCTTGTCGGCGGCTCCACCCGGGACAATCTGGCGGACGACGGTGAATCCGTCTTCACTGCTCAGGGCCGCTCCGATCCCCTGGAGTCGAAGCCGCATGCTGATGTCGAAATCCTCCCGGGTCTGCGGAGACATGTAGCTGGAGTGCGGGTCGAAGCTGTGGGTCATCGACGAGAGGTACCGCTGCAGCACCTCCGACCGCTCGGTCTGCTCGGCGAACCGTTTCACGTTGGTGTACCGCTTGGCGAGTTGCTCGCGGGCCTCGGCCATCTTGGTGTCGTCGAGCTTCTTGGCCAGCAGCTCGGCCTTGATCCGCTTCCGCCACCGCTCGTCGAGTTCCTTGGCCGATTTGCACCACTCGAGGTGATCGGGGTTGGCGATACGGTTCTCATCGAGCGTGAAGTCGTGATCGGCCTGAATGTAACGGCTGGCCACCTTGACCTGACGCCTGACCCTCTCGAGATAGGCCTGGTGAACGGCGAAGGCGAACTTGACGTCACCGCGCAGCAGTTGGTCATCGAGTTCATTCTCGACCTTGCGGAACACCTGGATGTCCCTCTCGATGAAGTAGAGCTTCAGCGGGTCGACCGAATCGAGATACCGCTCGAGCGTCTTCTTCGAGATGCCGTCGTCGATCTTCTTCTGGCTGATATGGAACCGGTGGACCAGCTGGCAGACCATCTGGGCCGACTTCTGGTCTTCGGGCGTCGGGTCGAACTGCTGCGCACAGATCGTTCCGCCGGCCAGCAGCAGCAGTCCCAGAAAACACGTCGCAGCCACTCGCCAAGTTGACTTGAACATCCGGTGTCCTGTCGTGTCAGGTGCGTTGGAGCCAGTTCCATGCCCGCGGGAAGGGCACCGAAGGACGAAAAGCGGCAGCAGTCACCGCCGAGGTGACGTCCATGCCGGACTTCCATCTTCTCCGCGGATAGTATCTCATCCCAACAAACCGGACAAGGCGGGTGATATCCGGTCCGCCGGCCCAGTTGGCGTCGGAGCCCGGCTGCGGGGCGAATCGGTTCAACGGCCGGCTGTGCGGGGCCTGGTGGTTGTGACCTCGAGTCTCGAGACGATTGTACGGTCCCGACGTGCCCAGCTCTTCAACCGGTCGCTCTCGACGGCGAAAACCAGCGAGAGTTGGCGGCCGGTGGGATGTGTGCAGAGGTAGTAGAACCAGTGCATCGGCAGTCCGTGGTCGATGCCGGTGGCCATGACCCGCCAACCGCGACGGGGCCGCAGCGGTTCGATCGACACCACGTCCCGCAGTCGCGGTCCCAGTGCGGTCTTCACGTCTCGCAGAAACGCCTCGCGTCCCGTGCCGGACCCGGGGGCCACTTTGGGTGCGTTCGAGAGGTTGCACTGGGCGACCAGCCGGCCGTTTTCGAGCCGGCGCAAAATGGACACCTCGGGGGTCTGGTGGAAGACGTGCCAGTTCCGGTCGTGCAGCAGCCGTCCGCCACCGGGGGTTGCGAGCAGCAACCGCAGGTGGGTCGGCGTGGGCTGTTTCGGGCAACCGGCCACGACGGCCGGTTGCAACCTGACCTTGCCGGTGGCCGGTTTTCGTTCGATCTTCACCTTCGCGATGATCTCCAGACCCGGGCTGATCGGACCCGCCTGCCGGTGTTCTTCGATCGTGATGCTGGCCTGTTTGAGAAAGCCGTGTTGATGGTCGAAGACCAGCGAGCCGCTGAAGGTCACCTGCGACCGGGCTCCTCCGGCCGCACCCTCGGCGGTGCCTTCCAGCAGCACATCGGCGGTGGTGGCGGTCACCTTGATGATGCGTCCCTTGAGCGATCCGCGAGTGACCGCGTCGAGGCCGGTGATCAGTGGCAGGGTCCAGCGGCCGGGTGCCCAGGTGTGGTCATGGGGCACCTGCCCCAATGGCAACGTGCCGATCAGGGCCAGTGGGTCGGCCGGCAGTCCCAGCAGTTCGACCTCGTCGCCGGTCAGGGTGCCCTCCAGGGAGTAGTGCCTGAGTCCCGACGGGGTGCCCTCGGTGACGATCGTTCGTCGAGACGCTCTCAGCGATGACTCGGTCGTCCGCCGGTCGACTCGCACGCTCGAAACCGCCGAGATATAGCTCCGCAGCGTTCTCAGTGAGCCGTGGAATTCTCCGACCGCCGGCAGGCGGCGGGTCTGCCACAGGAGGTCCGCGGAGGCCTGCAGCGGCAGGGGCACGACCCGGTCGACTCCGACGGGGGCCAGAATCCGGCCCCGGACGTCGAGGTGTGCGGTCACGCTGAGCAATCGGTTCGGCTTGGGATCCTCAACCAGCCGGACGGTCGGCTTCTTGGGATCGGGTGAGGTGGTGTCCTGGGATCTCCCCGCGGTGTCGGTGGCCAGCAGGACCAGCCACGCCAGCAGGGCGGGGGTCGGCCATGATCGGTTTCGATTGATTGTGGCTTTCCGCATCATCGATCCCTCCCTGGATCGTTGACTGTCGACGGTCGGGTGTCAGTCGTCGACCACCGCAGCAGGTGTCGCAGCACGGGCGCGGGCGGTTTCGATCAAACCATCGACATCCAGTCCGAACAGGGCCAGCAGTTCGCCCCGATCTCCATGTTCGATGTAGGCATCGGGCAGCCCGCTGCGGTGCAGCCGTCGGGTGTCGAGCCGAGAGTCGACGGCCGCTTCGAGTGCTGCGGATCCAAATCCCCCCGTCAGCACGTTCTCCTCGACGGTGATCACGAACCCGCATTCGGTCAGAGCCCGTTCCAGCGTTGGGGTGTCGAAGGGCTTGACGAAGCGGGCATTGACCACTCCCACGTCCATCCCGTGCTCGTCGGACAGCCGGTCGGCCGCCGCCACGCAGTTGGCCAGCAGGCTGCCACAGGCCAGGAAGACCCCGTCACGGCCCCAACGGATCACTTCACTCTGTCCCAGGATGACCGCCGCCGGTGACCGTTCGATCGTCTCGATCGCCGTCTTGGGGTACCTGAGCGTGACCGGCCCGTCGTGTGCGATCGCGAAGGTGAGCATCGGTTCGATGTCGTGCGAGTCGCCGGGGGCCATGACAGTCAGCCCCGGAAACGGACGGAGGTAGGAGTGATCGAAGACACCGTGGTGAGTCGGGCCGTCGGGGCCACACAGGCCCGAGCGGTCCAGGCAGAAGGTGACCGGCAGTCCCTGAAGAGCGACTTCCTGGAAGATCTGGTCGAAGCCTCTTTGCAGGAACGTGCTGTAGATGGCGACGATCGGCTTCATTCCCGCCTTGGCCATCCCCGCCGCAAACGCCACCGCGTGGCCCTCGCAGATCCCCGTGTCGAAGAACCGGTCCGGGAATTCCTGGCGGACGCGGTCCAGCTTATTTCCGGCACACATCGCGGCGGTCAGTACGACCACCTCCGGGTCGGTCTCCATCGCCCGGTAGATCGCCTCGCTGACGATGTTGGTGTAGGCCGGGGCCGAGGTGGACGAGACCGAGATCACCTCGTCGTCTTCGGACCGCTGGAACGGGGCCGGCGTGTGGAACTTGACCGGGTCCTCGCTGGCTGGTCGAAATCCATGTCCCTTTTCGGTGAACACGTGCAGCAGCACCGGGCCGCGGACGTTCTTGACCATGTCGAGATAGCGGCGGAGTGAGACCAGGTCGTGGCCGTCGACGGGACCGATGTAGCGGAAGCCGAGTTCTTCGAAGAGCATCCCGCCGTGGAGGAAGCCCTTGACGGCATCCTTGATTCCACCGAGGACATTCTCGACCGATTGGCCGACGACGGGGACCTTGTTCAGGAATGCCTGGACGTCGCGTTTGAGCCCGTCGTAGAACGGGGCGGTGCGGGCCTTGTCGAGCGTGGAGGCCAGTCCGCCGACCCGTGGGCAGATGCCCATCTCGTTGTCGTTGAGAACGACCAGGACGTCCTTGTTCAGGCCCGCGGCATTGTTGAAGGCCTCGAAGACGATCCCCGACGGCAGTGCCCCGTCGCCGATCACCGCGACCGCCTTGCGGTCGTCTTCACCCAGCAGGTCGTCTCCGGCTTTCAGGCCCAGCACGCTCGAGACGCTGGCGCCGGCGTGGCCGGTCATGAACAGGTCGAAGTCGCTCTCGTCGGGGTTGGGATACCCCATCAACCCGCCACGCTTCCGCATCGTGTGGAATTCTGCGTATCGGCCGGTCAGCAACTTGTGGGGGTAGACCTGGTGGCCGGTGTCCCAGATCAGTCGGTCCTTCCGGAAGTCGAAGACCAGGTGCAGGGCGATGGCCAGTTCGACGACGCCAAGATTGCTGGCGAAGTGCGCGGTGCGGTCCGAGACGACGGTGCAGAGCACCTCGCGGATTTCATCGGCCAGTTGCAGCAGTTGCTCGTCGGTGTACTCGCCGAGTTTCTCGGGCGAATCCAGCAGCGGCAGCAGTTCGAGATCGGTCACCTAATGATCCCTCTCGATGACGAACTCGGCCAGGACGCTCAACGGCTCGCCCGCTTCACCCAGCGGTTCCACTGCCGCGCGGGCCGACTCGATGCAGTTCCGAGCCAACTCGCGACTCCGATCGCTTCCGGCCAGTGCCGGATAGGTCCACTTGCCCAGCTGGGCATCGCGTCCGGAGGTCTTTCCCGTACGGTTGGTGTCCCCGTCGACATCGAGCAGGTCGTCGGCGACCTGAAAGGCCAGGCCGATCTGCTGGCCGTAATCGACCAGGCTCTCGCGAACCTGCTCCCGGGCTCCGGCGACGACGGCTCCGAGTTCGAGGCTGGCAGCCAGCAGCCGCCCGGTCTTGCGGCGGTGAATGGCTCCGAGCGTTTCGAGCGGATCGTCAACGGTTTCCGGTGGCGTGTCGGTCGCGGCCAGGTCGGCCACCTGTCCACCGACCATGCCGTCGCTGCCGGCGGCCGATGCGAGCACGCGGCAGCATTCGGCGGCGACGACAGGGTCGGGGAGGTCGGTGGCGAGAACCTCAAAGGCGAGGGTCAGCAGGGCGTCGCCGGCGAGGATTGCCATTGCCTCGCCAAAGGCAACGTGGTTGGTCGGTCGGCCCCGCCGGAGATCGTCGTCGTCCATCGCGGGCAGATCGTCGTGGATCAGCGAGTAGGTGTGGATCATCTCGACGGCGCAGGCGGCCGGCAGAGCGTCACGCGGGTCGGCGCCACAGGCCTCGGCGGCCAGCAACACCAGGATCGGCCGCAGCCGCTTGCCGCCGGCCATCAGGCTGTACCGCATCGCCTCGAGCAGGTCCGGCGGCGTGTCGGGTCCCGACGGCAACGCCTCGACCAACGCCTCCTCGACTCGAGGGGCATAGCGAGCCAGCGTTTCTTCGGCGTTCATTGTACGTGCGGACACGGGGGCCGGTTGCGGTGACGGGGGCGCGAAGAGACGTGAAGTTGACGGCATTCTACTCGCGGTCGAACGGGTCGAGAATAGCAACCCGGTCCGGGCGGGGACCGGTCAGCCGGCCCCGGTGGCCAGTTGCAGGCCGATCCGGCACGCCTGCAGGTAGCTTTCGACATGCAACGACTCGTTGACGGTGTGGATGTCCTGCTGGCCGCAGCCGAGCGTGACGGTGGGGATCCCGTGAGCGACCATCCAGTTGGCATCGAGGCCCCCGTTGGAGATCCGCACTCCCGGCTCGAGACCAACAGCCTCGACGACCGAGAGCGCCGTCTGCACACAGGGTTCGTTTTCCGAGAGCATGAACGCCTCGTACTTCAACTGGGCATCGAAGTGGACCCGGGCGGTCTTTCTGGCTGTGTTACGGACACTGCGGGCTGCACGTTGGAAGGCCTTCTCGAACTCGGCAACGATCCGCTTGCGGAACTTGGGGTCGTGGCTGCGGGCTTCGGCCTTGAGCGTCAGCCGGGGCGTCACGACGTTGGTGGCATCGCCCGCGTTGATGATTCCCACGTTGCTGGTTCCGCGGTTTCGGCCTTTTTCGATCAGGCCGTGCCAGCCGTTTTCGGCCAGGTCGGCGATCGCCAGGCCCGCCACCGCAATGGCACTGACACCATCCTCGGGGTGTCCCCCGGCGTGGCTGGCGATGCCATCGATCGTCACGTCGATGTTGTAGTCGCCGGTGGCTCCGACGACGGCCAGGCCCGGGGCTCCGCCGTCCCAGTTGAAGCCCATGCCGGGTTTGCCGAGTCCTGAGAGGCTGGCGAAGCGGGCCCCGTAGAGCCCGATCTCCTCCTGGATCGGGAAGAACAGTGTCAGCGGCGGGTGGGGCAGGTCCTGTTTCAGGATTTCGAGCACGGACGTCAGCACCACGCAGGCCCCGGCGCGGTCGTCGCCGCCCAGGGCGGTCGAGGTGTCTCGGGACTCAATCAGGCCCCCGCGGCGGACAGGTCGGCAACCGACGCACAGCGGTACGGTGTCGATGTGGGCCATCAGCAGGCGGCGAGGAGCCCGGAACGTACCGGGCAGCTTGACGACCAGGTTGCCCACTTCGCCACCGGCAGGGCTGCGGCTGTTAGCCGTGTCGTGCCGGATCGCCTTCGATGGAACGCCGGCCTTCCGCAGGTGAGTGATAATCGCCTTGGCCACCTCCCGCTCTTGACCGCTCTTGCCCGGAATCGCCATCAGCGTGGTCACCAGATCGACGGCGGCGGATTTGTTGATCGAGTACGGCTTGGACATGACACGGGTCCCTGGGGTGCTGGCCGCCCGGAGGCGTTCGGTGGGTCGGGCAAGCGACGGCTTGAAGCCTTGTGGCTACGAGGTCAATATGACGGCCTCTAAACATACCGACCGCATCTCGAATCACAATCGACAACATGTCCACCGACACCAGCGTGCCTCGACTGGATTGCCACATCGCCAACGACACCGAACGGGCTGCAGCATTCGGCAATGTCCACGAATGCTGGGGTGACGAGCGGTCGGTCGAGGACTACGTCGCGTGGCGGATGCAGTCGATACAGCACGCCCGGGCCAGTTGGTATGTCGGGTGCGTCGACGGTCGAGTCGCCACGTCGCTGGGAGCCTACCCGATCGTGTTGCGGGCCGGTGGGCAGTCGTGGCCGGGTTATGGGATTGGCGCCGTGCACACCGTGCCGGAGTTCCGGCGACGCGGCTATGCCGCGATGCTGATGGAGTGGGGCCAACAGCAGCAACTCGACGCCGGGGCCCAGTTCGGGCTGCTCTATTCGGACATCAGGCCGGAGTACTACGCAGATATGGGGTATCAGCTGTGTGAGTCACATTATGCCTGGGCGGTGCCCCGCATTGGTGCGGAGCAGGCCGGGGCGGGGCGGCTCGAGCGATTCGATCCGGGTGAATCGGCCGAGCCGTTGGCCAAGATGTATAAGACGGTTCAGTCGCCGCGGAGCATCTGGATCGAGCGTGACGAGGTCTACTGGGACTGGGTTCGGGGGCGATACCCCGAAC
>CAUZRQ010000084.1:0-22973 GCA_963582065.1 Planctomycetota bacterium
CGGCCCGCGAGCCGTGTGATACGAAGTCCGTGGTCGGGGTCGGCGTAGCGGTCTTCGAGTCCCATGCTGGCGGAGGTGTCGATCAGGATGGCCACAACCGGTCGGCCCGTCCGCTGGATCAGGATCGCGGCGTTTGTCAGGCACAGTAGCACGCAGCCGGTGGCCAGCAACCTCACGCCGATCAGCCCCAGCCGGGTCCGGGTCGGCAATCGGCTGGTGTCACGGAGATAAACCCAAACGATGGCTGCCAGCAGACACCCGCCGACGACTGCAACGGCAGCGGGCGGCCACGAACCGGGCCAGGGCGGTTCATAGGACCACCGCCATCGCGTCTCCTGTCCGGGCACCCCCGGCGGAACGCCCAGGTACCATTCGAAGAACTGCTTCATGGATCTCCCGACAGTCGGCGGCACGGGGGTTTCCGTCGCCGGGCTATTATACGTCCACGCCGACGCGACGTTGGAGTCGGAATCGGCCTTGTCGGCTTCGGAACCCTCCACTACAGTCCCGCCCCGCACGACCAGCTGCGAACGGGGGCCATGGAGTACAATCTCAAACCGGTCGGCAAGACCTGCGCGCACGGTGGGGAACGACTCGAACCCAACACCGTCTGCATATCGGTGGCGGTCAAGCGAGACGGCGAGTTGGTGCGGCTGGACTACTGTGAAGCCGATTGGCCAGGACCCCCGAAAGGGATGGTCGGTCAGTGGCGATGCACGGTGCCCGAACCCGACGCGTCGGTCGCCAAGTCGATCGATCCCGACGACCTGATGCGGTACTTCGAACGATTTGCCGACCACGCCGATGATCCGGCCGAGCCGCTCCAACAGAAGCTCCGCTACGTGATCGCGCTGATGCTGTGGCGCAAGCGGCGATTGCGGCTGGACGGATCGCGGCTGGAGGGTGATCGCGAGGTGTGGGAATTCTCCGGTGTCCGTGGCGAGGGCCAATTCGACGTATTGGACTGCAAGTTGGCGGACGATGAAATCGAGGGGTTACAGGACCGGCTCAATGAGCAGTTGCTGCGTGAATGGAGCTAGCGGCCGTCGACTGTGGCTGCTGCTGGCCGTGGTGGCGGCGCTGCTGACGTCCGGATGCCGCGCGCTGTGTGAACAGGTCCGCTGGTGTCCGTATTGTCCGCCCGAGTGCCAACTGGCCGAAAATGCGACCGCCGGTGAGATCATCGCTCACATCAACGCCAATGCCGATCAGTTGTATTCGTGGAGATCGACGTCGGCGAGAATCCGGGCCCGAGCCGAGGGCGGCCTGCCTGTGACGCTTTCGGCCAACATCGCCATCGCTCGCCCCCGCCAGTTCCGGCTCCGGGCCAGCCTGCTGGGTGCCAACGAGGTCGACCTGGGTTCCAATGCTGAACGGTTCTGGTTCTGGGTTCGCCGCAGCGAGCAGCCCTACGTGATCACCGTCGGTCACAATGACCTGCCCCGGGTCCGCAAACAGCTCTCGCTGCCGTTCGAACCCGACTGGCTGATCGAGGCCCTGGGCGTGTCGCCGTTGGCCGAGGGCGAATGGAGCGTCGCCAGTTCGCGGCCCTCCCAGCACCGGTTGACATTGGTTGCCGAGCGGCGGTCACCCCGGGGTGGCCGGGTGCGGCGTCAACTGGTCGTCGACACCTGCCTGGGTGTCGTGATCGAGCAGTCGTTGTACGACGAAACCGGCAGCCTGATTGCCCAGGCCACGCTCGATGATCACCGTACGGATTCCGAGACGGGGATTGTCATCCCGCGGCGGATCTCGCTGGAATGGCCCGAGGCGGAATTGTCGCTGGTGATCCGGTTGGGGGACGTCGAGGTCAACCCGTCTCCGATTCCAGCTTCGACGTGGGAGGTTCCTCGAGGTCTTGGCTCGGGTCCGATCGACCTGGTGACGCGGCGGGTGCTGCGCTAGTCGGCCGCATCAGCGTGGAGGCCGCGGGCGGCGGTCAGCGTGTTCTTCAGCAGCATGGCGATCGTCATCGGTCCGACTCCACCGGGGACAGGCGTGATCGCTCCGGCGATCTCCGACACCGGTACGTAGTCCACATCGCCGACCAGCTTGTCGTCGACTCGATTGATCCCCACATCGATCACCACCGCTCCGGGCTTGACCATCTCGGCGGTGACGAATTTCGGGCGTCCGATTGCCGCCACCAGGATGTCGGCGGTCGCGGCAATTCCGGCCAGGTCGCGAGTGCGGCTGTGGCAGAAGGTCACCGTCGCGTTGGCTCCCTCGGCCTTCTGCATCATCAGCAGTCCCATCGGCTTGCCGACGATGTCGCTGCGGCCGAGCACCACGAGGTGGGCCCCGGAGGTCTCGACACCTGTGCGGATCAGCAGCTGCTGGATTCCGTGGGGCGTGCAGGGCAGAAAGCGAGGGCGTCCCTGGGCGATCAGTCCGACATTCTCGGGGTGGAAGCCGTCGACGTCCTTGTCAGGCGAGACCGCGTCGAGCACGGCGATTTCGCTGATCTGGTCGGGCAGCGGGAGTTGACAGAGGATGCCGTGGATGTCGGCGTCTGCATTGAGTTGGCCGACCAGGTCGAGCAGCTGGTCCTGGGAGGTGTCGGTGTCGAGCCGGTGCAGGGTGCTGGCGATGCCGGTCTTTTCACAGGCTCGCTGCTTGTTGCGGACGTAGATCGCGCTGGCCGGGTCGTCGCCGACCAGGACCGCGGCCAGGTGGGGGGTGACACTGCTGTCTGCGTGGAACGCCGCAACCTCCACCGCGAGTTCTTCGCGGATCGTCGCTGCGATCGCCTTGCCGTCGATAATCGTAGCCGCCACGGCCGTCTCCCCCGGTTGCTGTCGGCTGGAGTCCGTTCCTCGACCGATTGCCGGTGAGGTCGCCGGGCAGTTAACCAAACGGCGTGGGCGGCAACAAGTCTTCGACGACGACCAGCCGCTGGTAGGTCTCGTGACCGGCCCACAGCACCAGCCCGGCGTAGAGGCCGGCGACCATGTCGTCGGCGACGATCCCGGTGCCTTCGGGAAGCCGTTCGAACTGGCGGATCGGGGGCGGCTTGAGGATGTCGAAGACGCGGAAGACTACGAATCCGGCGACCAGCCAGGGCAGCTCCATCGGCAGAAGGCCGCACCCGAAGACCAGCGGGACGGCGACGATTTCGTCGAGCACCACCTGCCCGGGATCCTTGTGGCCGAGCAATCGGCAGGCTCGGGTGCAGATCGGGATCGCGGCAGCTGCGGCGACCAGGGTGACCAGAAGTCGCAGGCTCGGGAGGCCGATCTGGAGACCGGACAGAAACGGCTGGGGAATCGAGGCGACAGCCCATGCCCAGGCCAGGCCCACGACGCTTCCGACCGTGCCCGGTGCCCAACGCGAACGGCCGCTGCCCAGGCCGGTGGCCAGCAGCAGAACCAGGTGCTCGCTCGCGGTTCGACGGGTGTCACTGTCACCGTTACCCAACTGTTCAGCCCTTTCGGCGACGAGTATACTCGCGTCCTGTCAGCGAACTTGCTCCTTCATCCCCACGGAAACGACTTCCCGATGCCTGACGAGGTGAAGCTCGACAAGTCCGAATTCGTGAAAGAGGACAGCCGGCAGCTGCGCGGTACGATTGCCGACGAGTTGGCCGAGGACGAGCTCGACCACTTCAGCAAGGACAACGCCGGCTTGCTGAAGCACCACGGGTTGTACCAGCAGGACAACCGGGATGCACGCAAGCAAAAGAACGCCGACGGGACGCCTCGTGGCAAATCGTTCATGTTCATGGTTCGCACCAGGATTCCCGGAGGTCGCGTGCCGGCCGACGCCCTGCTGGCTGAACTGGATCTCTGCGAGCGGTATGGCAACCAGACGTTGCGGATCACCAGCCGCCAGGGGCTGCAACTGCACGGGATCATCAAGGACAACCTGCAGGAGACGATCCGTGAAATCAACCGGACGCAGTTGACCACGTTTGGCGCCTGCGGAGACATCGAACGGAACGTGATGTGCTGTCCGGCACCGCTGCGACACGACCCGGTCCACGACCAGTTGCAACAGACCGCAGACTCAATCGCCGAGGAGCTCAAGCCACGGACCACCGCCTACAGCGAGATCTGGCTCGAGGACGACCAGGGGAACCGCCGGGACGTCACGGAATTCACCCCGGTTGACGAACCGATCTACGGGTCACGCTACCTGCCAAGGAAGTTCAAGACTGGAGTGGCGTTGCCAGAGGACAACTGCGTCGACATCCTGACGTACGACCTGGGCCTGTTGGGGATTGTCGAGAGCGGGAGCCTGGTCGGTTACAACGTGTTTGTCGGAGGTGGCCAGGGAGTGACTCCCAGTGCCGCGAAGACCTTTCCGGCGGTTGCACAGAAGATGGCCTTCATCGGTGTCGACGAAGCGGCCGAAGTGGCCCGGGCACTGGTCTGTGTCTTCCGCGACCACGGCAACCGTAGCGATCGCAAGACGGCCAGGCTGAAGTACTTGCTGGCCGGGTGGGGGATGGAGCGGTTGAAGGGAACGGTCGAGGAGTACCTCGGCCGACAGATGGCCGAGCCCCATCCGGTGGAAGTCACCGGGGTTGAGGATCATCTCGGCTGGAGTGCCCAGGGCGACGGACGCGATTTCCTGGGGATCTACGTCGAGAACGGCCGAATTCAGGACACCGAGACGATCCGCACCAAGTCGGCGCTGAGACGGATCGTGGAGGCCCATCGGATGCCGACCCGCATGACGGCTCAGCAGAATATCCTGCTGTGCGACGTCGAGCCGTCACAGCGGGACGAGATCGACCGGATCCTGGCTGATCATGGGGTGGTGCCCGCCGAGGAGCATTCCCAGATTCGGCGGCTGTCGATGGCCTGTCCGGCACTGCCGACCTGCGGGTTGTCGATCACCGAGAGCGAACGGGTGATGCCGGAGATCCTCGACCGGCTCGAACACGAACTGGCCCGCCACGAGCTTGCCGACGAGCAGATCACGATCCACACGACCGGTTGCCCCAACGGATGTGCCCGACCCTACTCACCCGACATCGGCCTGGTTGGCAAGACGGTTGGCAAATACACGGTGTTCCTGGGCGGCAACTCGCTGGGCACGCGGCTGGCCTTCAATTTCCAGGATCTCGTCCCCTACGCTGAGATCATTCCCACGCTGGTGCCGGTGCTGGCATATTTCCGGGATGAGCGGTTGCAGGACGAGTCCTTCGGTGACTTCTGCAACCGAAAGGGCCGCGATGACCTGGTCGCGCGACTCGAATCGGTTCGTGGTGGGGAGTGATTGGCGTGCAACTCTCCGGTGACGTCGTTGCGGCTCTGATCGACCACGCCGTCCTGGGTCCCGACCAGGGCTCGGCTGATCTCGAAGAGGGTTGCCGAGTGGCGTTGGAACTGGGCACGGCCAGCGTCTGCTGCAAGCCCGACTGGCTGCGTCGCTGTTCACAGCTCCTTGACGGATCGGCGGTTCTTCCGAGCACCGTGATCGGATTTCCTCACGGTGCTCACTCGACCGCCGTCAAGCTGGCCGAGGCCCGAAATGCGTTGGCCGACGGCGGCGCGGAACTCGACATGGTCGTTAACGTCGGTCGCGTCCGCGAGGGGGCGTGGGACACGGTGACCGATGAAATCCGCGGTGTGCTCGACGTGACGCGGTTGGAGGGAGCGGCGCTGAAGGTGATCTTCGAGACCTGCTTCCTCGACGATGACCAGGTGAGGCGGTTGTGTGAGATCTGCAGCCGGCTGGAAGTCGACTTCGTCAAGACGTCGACGGGGTTCGGCACGGGGGGTGCGACGGTCGAGCATGTGGCGTTGATGCGGAGCGAGTGTCCCGAGTCGGTTGGAGTGAAGGCCTCGGGAGGCATCCGCGATCTGGACACGCTGGTGGCGATGGTCGAGGCGGGGGCGACACGTATCGGGGCCAGTGGCACAACGGTGCTGGTCGCGGCCGCCCATGAACGTTTTGGTGCGGTGACGACTGGTTGAGGAGAAGACCGCTCGATGGCTCATTGCCTGGTCACCGGTGGCGCCGGTTTCATCGGCAGCCACCTGGTCGAACGACTGCTCGAACGAGGTGACAGCGTCCGCGTGATCGACGACTTCTCGACCGGGACCTCCGAGAACCTGGCAGCCGCGTCCGGCCACGCGGGCCTGGAAATCCGTGACGGATCGATCACCGATCCGGCTCTGCTCGAGTCGTCGATCGACGGGGTGGACGTGGTGTTCCACCTGGCCGCCGCGGTTGGTGTCAAGCTGGTTGCCGAGAACCCGGTGCGGACGATTCACACCAATATCTACCCGACCGAGTTGCTGTTGCGGCTGGCCAGCGAGGAACGCCTGCCGTTTTTTCTGGCGTCGACCAGCGAAGTCTATGGCAAGAACCCGAAGGCGACGTGGACCGAGGAGGACGATCTGCAGCTGGGGCCGACTTCCCGTCCCCGCTGGGCCTACGGCTGCTCGAAGGCGATCGACGAATTCCTGGCGCTGGCTTATCACCGCCAGAGAGGGCTGCCGGTGGTGGTGGGCCGATTCTTTAATGTCGTCGGTCCGCGCCAAGTCGGTGCCTACGGGATGGTGATCCCGCGGTTTGTCGACCAGGCACTCGGCGGCGGGCCGGTCGTGGTTTACGACGACGGCAGCCAGGTCCGTTGTTTCGCCCATGTCCGCGAGGTGATCACGAGTATCCTCGGGCTGATGGACGAGCCGGATGCGGCCGGGGGCGTGTTCAATATCGGCAGTGATCAGCCGGTCTCGGTTCGCCAACTGGCCGAGCGAGTGGTCGCGAAGGTGGGTGGCGAGATTCCGATCGAGCACATCGCCTACAGTGAGGCGTACGGCGAGGACTTCGAGGACATCCAACGGCGGGTGCCGGAGGTCGACAAGCTCGAGCGGGTGATTGGCTCGAAGCCCCGCATGACACTTGACGAAATTCTCGACGACATCATCGCCTGGAGACGGACTGGAACGCCCGGCGGAGGGGTCCAGGCAGAAACCGGGGAGCGGACCTGACGGGAGCAGTCGGTGTGGTCGGTGTTGACGACTCGCGGTTGATGGAACTGGCGGCCGGTCCGCCCGAGCCGTTGTTGCCGGTGCTGGATCGCGCTTCTGCCATGGCTCCGCTGGTGGTGCTGATGGCCGTGCTGCCCGGGTTGACGGCGCTGGTGGTCTTTTCGCCCGACACCACTCGCGTGCCCGATGCGTCCGTCCTGGCCGACGATGGGTCATCACGGATTCTTTCGCCGTGGGGTCGCTGGGTGGCCAACCAGCCCTGGCGAGATCTGTTGGGCTTGGATCAACCTCCCGTGGCCTGGCTGCCGGTGGTGCCCGGCTACCTGGCGACGGTGGTCCTGGTCGGGTTGGTCTGGTGCGTCGGTTGCGTCTTGTTTCAGTCCCGAAACGGATTGCTGGCGGCGGTGGCGGTGTGTTGTCACACGCCGGTCGTGATGTTCGGCCGCTCGTTCGAACCGCTGGCGGTCTCGGCTGTCGCTGCCGGCGTGACGATCATCAGCTTCGTCTCTCACCTTCAACGTTCCCACCGCATGGTTTCGATGGCCCTGGCCGTGTCGGCCATGGGGCTGGCCACGACGTTGTTGCTGGCGGCTCCGCTGGTGTTACCGGTGTTGATGATGTTGGCGGTTGCGGCGTTGTCGAATCTGACCGGAGAACTGGGCCTGTGGGGCAGTGGCCGGTCGGTCAACCGAACTCGAGTCGGTGGCCGCTGGCAGGGTCCGGCGGCCGATCTGGTGGTGATGGCCGTCGCCGCCGCATTCGTGGTCGGCTGGTCGTGGCTGGTCGGCCGCGACCCCTTCGTGCCCTGGTTGTGGTCGGCCGCCGGTCGCAGTCTCAGCGGTTGGCCCGAAGCGATGCAGCGGGCGGCGCGGCTGGTCATGTGGCTCGGCTGGTTGATCGGACCGGTCTTGCTGGGTGTCATCCAAGTCGTCCGCGAGATCCGCTCGGGCGATCAGGCGGAACGCCCGGTGGCGGTGTTGGTGATGGCGTGGGCGGTGCTGGCCTCGCTGGCGTTCGTGCTGGCCGGTGACGGGTATCCGTCGCGGCTGGCCGAGTCGTTTGCCGTGGTCCCGTTGGCGGTGCTGGCCGCCCGCGGCTTGGAGTCGGTCTGTGATCGTCGGGTGGGAGTCGCCCCGGTCGTGGCCGCGACGTGTGTCAGCTGCTGTCTGGGTAGTCACCGCGTGCTGGCTCCGCTGGTCGGGCGGCTGGTCGGCCAGCCGTGGCAGGCCGGCGTCCTGGTGTTGATGCTCGCGGTGGTCGTCGGAGGTGGTGTGTCGATGTGTTGCCGTCGGTCCGAATCGCATCGGCGACACGTGTTGTTGGCCTGCCTGCTGTTGGTGGTTGCGGCGCAGCTGATCAGCGGTTGGTTGGAGGTTCCGGTCGCGGGCGTCGAAATCCAGCCCTCGGCCGCGAATTCGTGAATCTTTGCTTGACGCGTTTTGGCCAAAGGTTTATCGTCCCGCCGCTCACACGGAAAGCCAATCGCTCCCGGGAGCAGTTCGAGTCCTTCGCCCCCCTGGGACCGGCTGTTCCCGGGACTTTTCTTGCGCGAAACAACCGGGCCGGTGATCGACCATGATGCTCTCCCGCAGCCGCACGACACAACCGCGGTGGATCCGGGTGTCGGCCCTGTTGAGCGGCATCGTGCTGGGTCTTTGTGGCTGCGACGAATTGTCGGTCGAAGACGAGGCTCCGGCTCCGCGATCTGGTCGCCTGGCAGACCTTGGACCGGCTCCCAAGGACGCCCTGCTCGAAGCCCTGGTGCCGGCCGGCGGCAACGTACTCGGAGCACTGCAGCACCTCGAGGCCGAGACCCGTCGGCGTCGCAGCGGTCGCCCGCCGCGACTCGATTCGAACGATCCGTTGGTGCGGATCGTCGAGGGTGAGGCGGGGACGATCCGTGAGCTGTATCTGCAGGGGATCTACATCACCGACGATGGTCTGCCGCAGTTGGCTTCGGTCAACGGACTGCAGCGGCTGCACCTGCACAAGGCACCGGTCACCGACGACGGGTTGGCCCGGCTGGCCCACGTCCCCGACCTGGTGGGTCTCAGTCTCGGACGGCTCGACGTCACCGACCGCGGGTTGGCCCACCTCTCGAAGTTCAAGTCGTTGAAGCGGTTGGTGGTGGAGGGCCCCCGAATCAGCACCGAGGGCGTCCGCCACATCGGGGACCTCTCACAGCTGGAAGGACTGGGACTCTCGGGACTGGGGATCACCGACGCGGCGATAGCGCCGATCGGTGAACTCGAGAATCTCCGCCTGTTGAGCCTCTCGGGGACCGCCGTGGGGGACGCCGGCCTGGTCCACCTGTCGAAACTCAGTCGGCTCGCCGTCCTGAATCTCTCCGAGACCCGTGTCAGTGACCGGGGCCTGTCGTCTCTCGAGGGACTCAAGTCGCTGAAACAGCTGCGGCTGGACGGAACTCGCGTCACCTCCGACGGGGTCGCTCCGCTCCGTCTCGCGTTGCCGGGTTGCAAGATCGCCGTTCGCCAGGTTCGTTGAGTTGAACCGGCGCGGGTTTCAGGAGGCCCCGCCGGGATGGTCGGTGCGGATGGTGGTGTCGAGGACGACCATGGGCGTGTCCCCGGCCGGGATCAGCTCGGCGGGCATCCCGGCGGGAATGCCGAAGTGGTCGTGCTGGTCGACGGCCCGTTCGAAGCCCGCGATCCGCACCCGCCCATTGCCCCGAGCGATCGACACGATCCGATAGCGAACATCGTGGAATACGAGCCGTTCGGGACCGACCCGGGCGGCGGCGAGTTCGAGTCCGCCTGTGCCGTTGCGGTCGGTGACCGTGTGGGCGATCACGATCTGCCGTTCCGTGCCACCGGGCGTGGCCAACCGATCGAGTTCACGTTCCAGGAAGACCATGTCGGCGAATGCCGGCCCCTCGCGAGGGACCGATTCGAGCGATGCGACCGGTTCGGTGCGTGCCTCGACGTCCAGGAACACGCCCCAGCCGCCGTGGTCGAGCGACCCGAAGATGAACGGGACGTGGTGAGGATCTTCGCTGGTGTTGACCCAGCCATGACGGGTCTGCGACCGGATCGGCATGGCGTATCCCTCGTCGCACCGGCACCGCGATTCGCCGAGCACGGTCTCACCGTGAGTCGGCTCGTAGCCGAGGTGAATTTCGACGCCGCGTTCGTGCTGGTGGGTCGGCACGTTGCGTTCATCGCCGCCGAGCCATGCGAGGTTCCACGAGTGGAAGTCGCCGTAGATCAGGGGCACGATCACGATGCCCAGGCTCGGAACGACGAAGCTGGCCTGTTCGGGAGCGTGGGTGTCCTGGGTGCAGGGCAGACCGCCGCTGTTGCTGATCGTCTCGACGGTTGTCTGAAACAACGAGATGATCCGCGAGAGGTGGATGCTGCCGGCGGTGGCGGATTCGTGTTCGAGGCTCTCGAGCACCCTCAGCACGCCGGCGTGGTAGTGGTGCAGGGTCGAGATCACCGCGCGGAAGTCGTCGGAGATGGTGTCCATGGCGAGGTCGGCGAGGTCGGTCAGGGCGTCGTTGGTCCGCTGTCGCCACGCCGCGGCTTCTCCGTTGGCCGGGGCGTGTTGTTCGAGAGCGACGCGGGTGGCGTGGAACGTGCCGATCACCTGGCCACGGTAGCCATAGCAGTACAGCCTCGCGCGGCCGATGTCGGTTTCGCTGATGCCCGCGGGATTCCGGTTGGCCGCGTGCGATCGCCGCGCCCTGTCAACCAGTTCCGCGTAGGCGGCGTCCATCCGCATCGCCATCAATCAGTTCTCCCAAAAAGTCATCGGCTAACGAGTCGAGTTCGAAATGCGGGGACCAGCCCCAGTCGGTGCGGGCGGCAGCATCGTCGAATCGCACCGGCCAACTCTCGATCAACTGCGTCACCTCCGGGTCCGGATCGAAGTCCAGCTCGGCGTCCGGGATCCGGTCGGTGATCGCCCGACGGATCTCGCCGGCGGTGGGCGAGAGCGCCTGGAGGTTGTAGACACGGCGAGTGAGTCGTTCGTCGGGGGCGTCGATCAACTGCTGCACCGCTCGAAGCACGTCCTTGACATAAATCAGCGACGGCCGGGTCTCGGGACGTACACGGAAGGTGTAGCTGCCCGACGAGGCCGCTTCGACAAAGCACCGCGAGGCGTAGGCGCTGGCGGCTCCGGGTGGGGCGAACCGCGAGACGACCACCGGCAGGCGGAGGCAGCGGAAGTCGAGCCCGAATCTGCGGTGGTAATAGACCCCCAGTCGTTCCACGCACGTCTTGGTGACGCCGTAGAGTCCCGAGGGCCACTGGGGTTGGTCGGGCGGGACCGTCTCGGGCAACGGACTGCCGTAGGCGGCGACAGAACTGGGAAAGAAGATCGAGCCGACGCCGGTGGCCAGCGCCGCCTCGAAGAGACCGAACGCGCCGTCGACGTTGACCCGCCACGCCCGGTCGCGGTCGTCCTCCGATCCGCCCGAAAGCACCGAGGCGAAGTGGATCACGCGGTTGGGCCGAACCTCGGCCAGGATCAACTCGAGCCGCTCGCGGTCACTGATGTCGGCAACGTGGTACTCGAAGGGCAGGTCGGGAACCGACGGCGGCAGGTCGACCAGCACCACGCGGTGTCCGGCACCGGCCAGGTCCGCGGCTAACTGGCGGGCCAGGTTTCCGGCTCCGCCGGTGATCAGAGTGGTTCCCAGCGGCATCGTGTCGACCCTCCTGGTCTTCTCGCTTCCGCGGCGGTTCCGTCCCGCCCCTGTCGTCGTCTCAATTGCTCTCCAGAGCCGGCAGCACCTCGTTGGCGAACAGATCGAGGCTGTGCAGCCAACCGGCCTTGTCGTCGAAGTCGTGGGCCACCAGTACCAGACTCCCAAAGTCCCCGATATCGGTGCGGAGTGCCTGCAGCTGTCGAGTCACCTCGTCGGGATCACCCGCGATGATCACCTCGTCGAGGAAGTAGTCAAGTGTCAATTCGTCATCGGGCTGATCCGCGTCGCGTTTCCAGAGGTCCAGTGCGTCACCGCGACGGGTCAGCTCGACGATATATTCGATGCAGCGGCCCATCGAATTGACCCGTGCCCGCGCCAACGCCTCCTCGGTTGTGTCGGCGACATAGATGTTTCTCGAGACACACCAGTTGGCCGGGTCGGGCTCGAGACCCCCCTCGCGACAGCCGGCCGCGTAGGTGTCCCAGTGGTTCTTCAACACGTCGGTGCCGATCATGTGGTGGCTTATCGGAGAGAACCCTCTCGCGGCCGCCTTACGGAGCCCGATCGAATCGCGGCTGATGCAGGGAGTGAAGATGGGCGGGTGCGGAGTCTGCAGTGGGTGGTGGATGCCGGCCAGGCCCATGTCGGGGTCGAGGTTGTCGGTCAGGTGAATCGACCAGAATTCCCCGTCGATCTCGTAGGGCGGTGTGCTGGTCCACAACTCCAGGATCACGTTGATCGCCTCGACGACCCGCCGCCCGGACTCCTGGGGGTCGACGCCGAACATTTCCATGTCCGTGGGGATGGCCCCCGGGCCGAAGCAGACGTTGAGCCGACCGTGTGAGAGGTGGTCGAGGAAGGCGAGACGGCTGGCGACGTGAGCGGGGTGGTGATACTGCAGGCAGACCGGCGCCGGGCCGATGCGGATCCGCGAGGTCTCGCCCAGCACCCTGGCCAGGAAGATCTCGGGCATCGCGATGTTCTCGTAGGTTGACGAATGATGCTCGCCGACCCAGAAATCGTCGAACCCCAACTCCTCGCACTTGACCGCCAGTTCAAGGTCCTCGTCGAAACACTGGGCCAGCGGCTTGTGTGGATCGTGGACCGGCATGACGAACATGCCCAGTCGCAGGCGGTCAGTGGTCATCGATCAGGGGATCCCGTGGTTGGGTGTCTTGGGCTCCGACCGCCGGCGACGCGGGGCCGGAACCCGTCAACATCGGCAGCATAACCGGACGAGACGGTAAGTGCGAATCTGCTCAACGGAGGGAATCGTGGTGAGGTGTCCCGACGAGCCCGGCCATCTCTTATACTCGGGGTTCGATCCGCTTCAGCCTCTCTTTTTCTCACCCATCCGGTCGCCAGTTCGGCCGCAGCTGCGGGGCCGCTGTGATGCACCAACCGCCCAAACGCGGCTTGCTCGGCCCGATCGCCTGCGGCCTGGCCGCGGCGGTGATCGTCGTCTACCTGCCGGCGTTGTGGTGCGACTTCATCTATGACGACTTCCTGGTGGTCCACGCCCGGCCGGTGCCGTCGGGTTGGAGCGAGATCGTCTCGGTCTTCACGACACGCCAGGCCGACAACCTGCCCTATTACCGTCCGCTGACCTGGTTGACGATCGATTTGCAGAACGCGGTGCATGGCCAGTCGGCCGCGGCGTTCCACGCTTTCAACGTGCTGTTGGCCTCGTGCTGGGCCCTGTCGGTCTTCTGGCTGTTGCTGTCGTCGTCGTTGCGGCTGAGTTGGTCGGTAGCGGTGGTCGGAGCGTTGGCCGCCACCGTGCACCCGGTGTCGGCCTGTGCCATCTATCCCGTCTCGTCGGGTCGTGAGACGTTGCTTGCGGCCGTGGCGATCACCGCGGCGGTGGCCGCCTGGTTGCGGGTCGACGGTCCCGGTGGCCGCTGGTGGGCCGGGATGGCCTGGGGACTGGTCGGAATGGGCTTGTTGTGTCGCGAGCAGGCGGTGGTGCTGCCGGTGTTGTTCGTATGGGCCGACCTGTTGGGGATGACGGGAACACGGCCGTCCTCGCCGGTCGCCTGGATCCGTCGACACGCTGCGGGCGTGGTCCTGCTGGGCGTGTACCTGGCGATTCGCCTGTCCCTGTTCGCCGGATCGGGAGAACATCGCCTGGCGGTTCTCGACAATCCGCTCGGCCCGCTTCAATCGGTCGGTTACACGCTGCAGACCCTGTTGGCGCCGGGGTGGTCACTGGTCTACGAGCCCGGCGTCGCCAACTGGTGGAGTCCGGCACGCGGGCTGGTGTCGATGGTGGTGCTTTGTGTGATCGGCGTGGTGATGTGGCGAGGACGCACCGATGGCGCGACGCGACGCGGTCCGGTGGTGTTGTTCTGGGTCGGCTGGTTCCTGCTGGTGATTGCACCGACGGCCAACCTGGTGCAGCAGCAGACGCCGTTTGCCGAGCGGTACGGATTCCTGGCAACGCTGCCGTTGGTGGCGCTGGTGCTGATGGCGTGGGAGGGGTTGCCGGTTGGCCGACGGCGTCGCGGCCTGGGAGTGGCGGTGATCGCCGTGGTCGGTTTGGCGGTGGTTGGCTGGGCACGCGGGACGGCCTATCGCAGCCACCGCGGCTTTCTGGAACAATGGGTGGAGGCGGTGCCGACGTCGGCCCAGGCACACTTGAGCCTGGCCGGTGTCTTGCTCGAGGACGGCAACGACCCGGCTGCCGAACGGCATCTCGATCGGGCGCTCCAATTGCAACCCGAATACTCCGAGGCACACGACGGGAAGGGGCGGGTCTTGTTTCACCGCGGTGAGTTGGTGGCCGCCGAAAAGTCGTTTCGTCGCGCGATCGATGCCAAGCCGTCGTACGCCGTCGCCTGGAATCACCTGGGGTTTGTGATCGAGCGACAGGGGAAACTTGACGAAGCTGCCGAGGCCTGCGGTCGTGCCGTCGAACTCGATCCGCAATTGGTCGAAGCCCTCAACAACCTGGGCATGATTCTCGCCCAGCAGGGGCACTTCGACCAGGCCCGCGGGCACCTCGAACGTGCCGTGGAACTGGCACCGGAATACGCCGAAGCCTGGACCAACCTGGGATTGGTCTACCTGGACCAGGGTCGGTCCGACAAGGCGGGGACCGCGTGGCGGCGGGCCCTGCAGGCCGACCCCGATTTCACGGCCGCGCGTCTGAACCTGGAGCGACTCGAGCGAGCACCGACCGGGGGGGCTGGCCGATGAGCCAACCAACTGGCGTGTCGGTGATCGTTCCCGCGTACCGCGAACGCGAGGGCCTGGGAACGGTGCTGGCCGAACTCCAAAAGATGGTTGCCGGTTGGGATCGGCCGGTCGAGATCCTGGTGGTCGATGATGCCTCCGACGACGGCACCTCGGATGTTGCCCGGGACGCTGGCGTGAGGGTGGTGCGTCACGAGCGGAACCTGGGCTACGGGGCGTCTCTGAAGACCGGCGTGCAGGCGGCGGCCTGGGAGACGATTGTGATCATCGACGCCGATGGCACCTACCCGGCCGGGAGGATTCCGGAACTGGTCGATGCGCTCGACGAGGCCGACATGGTCGTGGGCGACCGGTCCGGACATCCCTCGGCGGTGCCGCTGGTCCGGCGGCCTGCCAAGGCCTTTCTGCGCGGCCTGGCGAGGTTTGTCACCGGTGCCCGGATTCCCGACCTCAATTCGGGCCTGCGGGTCTTCAGGCGATCGCTGGTGATCCAGTACCTCCCGATCCTCTCGGAACGGTTCAGCTTCACCACCACGCTGACCATCGCCTCGCTGTGCGACGGACTTGCGGTGGTCTACCGACCGATCGAGTACCGTCGCCGGGTGGGTCGATCGAAGATTGTCGCCTGGGACTTTTTCGGATTTCTCTCGCTGGTGACACGGTTGTCGATCCTGTTTCGTCCGTTACGGGTCTTTGCCCCGATGGCCCTGGCCAGTTTCTTCCTGGGCGGGATCAAGCTGGCGTGGGACATCAGCGTGACGGCTCGCGACGGTGGCGCGGAAAAACTGCTGACGACCGAAACGGTTTCGACGACGACGGTGATCCTGTTGGTCGTCGCGGTGCAGATGCTGTTGATGGGGATGATGTCCGAGAGCATGGCGCGGCGGGGTGGCCGGGTGGGCATCGACTACATTCCGGCTCGGCTGCGGACAGAACAGAAGCAATCCGACTCGGGCGAGGCCTGAAACGACGATGTGCGGATTGGCAGGAGTCGTCGTCGGACGGGGGAGCAGCCGGGACGGGTGGGATCCGTCGGAGGCACTCGAACGGATGTCGGCCCGGCTGGTCCATCGCGGACCGGACGACCAGGGCCTGGCCTGGGACGGACGATGCGGACTGGCTCATCGGCGACTCAGTGTCATCGACCTGTCGGCCGCCGGTCGTCAGCCGATGCGGACCCCGTCGGGAGCCACGACGCTGGCCTGGAACGGCGAGTTGTACAACTTCAGGGAGTTGAAGCGGCAGAAGAACCTCGAGCAAGAATCCGGACCATTCCGTTCTCGGACTGACACCGAGGTGGTGTTGCACCTGCTCGAGAGGTCCGGGCACGCCGCGCTGGAGGAATTCGACGGGATGTTCGCCCTGGCCGCCTGGGACAGCCGTGGCCAGAAGTTGTTGCTGGCTCGTGATCCGTTCGGGATCAAACCACTGTTCCTGCTCGAACACGACGGTTGTTTCTGGTTCGCATCCGAGATCAAGGCGCTGCTGGAAGTGCCGGGGTACCGTCCCGAGGTCGATGTTGAGTCTCTGCACCACTACTTCGGCTTGAACTACATCCCCGGTGCTCGCACGGCGTTTGTCGGGATCCGGGAATTGACACCGGGGACGTGGCTGGAGATCGACTCGGGGGCGCGTGTGGTTGGCCAGGGGGCCTTCTGCCAGTTCGCAGCCGGTGATGGGATCGCACGGCAGTCAGTCCAGCAGGCCGCTGAGGAATCGACCGAGTTGTTGCGAGCGGCGGTCGAGCGGCAGCTTGTTTCGGACGTGCCCGTTGGCGTGATGCTCTCGGGGGGGCTCGACTCGAGCGCGTTGGCGGCGCTGTATGCGGAGGTTCGAGGCGATGCCGGTTTTCACACGTTTTCGTTGGGATTTGACGATCCGAGTTTCGACGAATCGGACGCCGCACGGATGGTCGCCGGGTCGTTGGGCACCGAACACCACGAGATTCGGGTGACACCCGATCGGGTGGCCGAACTGCTGCCGGCCGCGGTGGCGGCGATCGACGAACCCTATGCAGATGGTTCGGCGATTCCGACCTGGTTGCTGGCCGAGACGGCCCGGGATCATGTCACCGTGCTGTTGTCCGGAGAGGCGGGCGACGAACTGCATGCCGGGTACGATACGCACCGGGCGTGCCGGGCCCGGTTGCGGATGCGACGTGTGCCGGGCCCGGTTCGCCGCGGCCTGGTCCGTCCGCTGGTCGACCTGTTGCCGGTCTCACATCGCAAGCTGAGTTTCGAGTTCAAGGCCAAGCGGTTCATCCGGGGTGTTGAACTGGGCGTCGCCGAGTCGCACTGCTTCTGGCGCGAGGTGCTCTCGGAAGAGGCCCGGCACGAATTGATCGTCGGTGCTTCTGAGGTGCCGACGACCGCGTCGCTGTTCACCTCGCTCTACGAGACCTCGGCGGCGTCCGATCCGCTTGACGGCCTGCTCGAGATTGACCGCCGGATGTTCCTGCCCGACGACCTGATGGTCAAGAACGACCGGATGACGATGGCTCATTCCCTGGAGGCCCGCGTGCCGTTCACCGATATCGAGTTGGCTCGACAACTGGTGTCGTGGCCGACGTCGTTGAAGATGCACGGTTTGACCGGAAAACAACTGCTCAGGCGAGGCATGCTGGGCCGGTTGCCGTCGCGGATCCTCTCGAGAAAGAAGGTCGGACTCGAGATGCCCTACTCGCGGTGGTTGACTGATGAGTGGAAGGAGTGGTCCGGTGACCTGTTGCTGAGTGAATCGGCCGCGGCGGGCGGCCTGCTCGACCCGTCCGCAATCCGGTCGATCTGGGAACAACACCAGTCTCAGCGCGTCGACCACGGCCGGTCGCTGTGGGGCCTGTTGAACTTCCTGACCTGGCACGATCTCTATCTCGGTTCCGGTGATCCGTTGCGTCACATGCCCGAGGTCCGCCCGCCGCGATGCCAGGGGACGTCGTCGTGAGTGTTCGAGTGGCAATCCTGGGTGGCGGTCCGGCAGGGCTGGGCCTGGCCAGGCAGATCCTTGCTCGGGACGACGCCGGCAAGCTGGAGGTCGAGGTGTTCGAGGCGAACGCCGAGGTCGGCGGGTTGGCGGCCAGTTTTTCACTCGAGGGAGTCGTCTTCGATCACGGCAGTCATCGGCTGCACCCCAGCATCGAGCCGCGAATTCTGGACGTGTTGCACGAGTTGATGCCCGGTGAGTTGCACCGCAGGCCAAGGCACGGGCGAATTGTCCTGGGCGGCCGATTCATCCGGTTTCCGCTCCGTCCGGTCGATGCCGCGCTGAAACTTCCCTGGCGGATCAAGTGCGGTCTTCTGTGGGACATGCTGGTGCGGCCGAGTCGTCACGGCACGGATTCGTTTGCCGCGACGTTGGAAGGTCAACTCGGGGTCACGCTGTGCCGCGAGTTCTATTTCCCGATGGCACGGAAGTTGTGGGGTCGCGAGCCGATCGAGATCGCGGCCGAGCAGGCTCGTCGCCGTGTTTCGGTCCGGTCGCCGTGGCAGATCATCCGCCGGATGACCCATCAGTTGTGGAATCGGGATCGGGCCGGCGCGTCCTTCTATTACCCCGACGGTGGTTTCGGACGGATTGCCGAGGCGCTGGCCGAGGACGTCGGTCGGCGTGGAGGACGCCTGTCGAAATCCTCGCCGGTCACTGGTTTGCGACAGGATGGTCCGGGATGGCAACTCGAGATCGATGGAAGGCATCGGGAATTCGACAGGGTGTTTTCGACGATTCCGATTTCCCGGCTGGTCGGCCTGCTGGAACCGGTCGCACCCACCGCTGTCGTCACGGCGGCTGCGGCGTTGCACAGTCGAGCCGCCGTGCTGGTCTGCGTGGTGCTCGACTCGACGCGTTGGACTCCCTTCGATGCACACTATGTCCCGGATTCTGTGGTGGGATTGTCGCGGACCTCCGAACCGACACACTACGCGGCGGCGCGTTCGCATCCGGATCGGACCGGCGTGTGCATCGAGTTGCCCTGTGACCCGGGCGACGCGACGTGGCAGATGTCCGACGACGAATTGGTGAGTCGGGTTGGCCGCGAGGTGGTCCGGATCGGGTTGCCGCCGCTGGAGCCGATGCTTGCCGCCGAAGTCCGCCGCGTGCCCTGGGTGTACCCGGTTTACGACCACGGCTACGACGATCATCTCACCGCGATTCGCTCGCACCTGGACCAGCGACCGGGCCTGGTGACTCTCGGCCGGCAGGGCCTGTTCGCTCACGACAACACCCACCACGCGCTGGCGATGGCTTTTGCGGCGGCCGACTGCCTGAAAAGCGACGGGAGCTGGGATGCGGCGGAGTGGGCGGCCGCCAACGACCGGTTTGCCGAGCACGTGGTCGAGGATTAGTCGCTGCTGCCGAGCCGGACGATGGTCCGGCCGACGTGGTCACCGTCTCGCATCAGCGCGATGGACTCCTCGAGCTGGTCCAGGGTCACCTCGTGAGTGATCTCGTCGAGGCCGTCAAGTGCCCAGGCATCGGCCAGGCGGCCCCAGAGCTCGGTGCGGAGCGATCCGGGGCAGCCGGCGGAATCGATCCCGGCCAGCGTGACGCCCCGGAGCAGGAACGGATAGACGGTGGTCGTGATGTCGACACCGCCCACCAGGCCACAGGCGGCGACGACAGCCTGCGGCCGGGTGGTACGGATGATGGCCGAGAGTGTGTCTCCGCCGACGACATCGACCGCGGCGGCCCAGCGTCCGCTGGCCAGCGGGGCATCGGTATCCCGGGTCACATCGTTGCGGTCAATGATCTCGGCAGCCCCCATCCGTTTGAGCATCTCGTGCTGGTCAGTCTTTCCGGTGGATGCAACAACGTGGTATCCGAGGCGAGCCAGCAGCGCGACCGACAGCAGCCCGACTCCTCCGGTCGCCCCGGTCACCAGGACCGGGCCGGAATCGGGCGTGACCTGTCCCTGGCCGATCGCTTCGACGGCCATCGCGGCCGTCAATCCGGCTGTGCCCAGTTGCATGGCGGCGCGGGCGTTCAGCCCTTCGGGGCGGACGCAGACCCATTCGGCCGGCACCCGGATCCGCTCGGCCCAGCCACCCCATTCCGGGGCTCCCAGCCCGTAACCGGTCACCAGGACCTCGCTGCCGTCGGCCACTACAGTGCCGGCGGCATCGATGCCGGGCACGTGGGGCAGGTCGCCGGCGACACGGCGATTGCCGGCCGCCGCCAGGGTGTCCTTGAAGTTCAACGACGACCATTCGACGGCGATCTCGACGTCCTGGTCGGGAAGCTGGTCGGTTGCGACCGTTGTGGGGCCGGCGGTGACGTGTCCGTCTTCGTCGGCGGTGACCAGGAAGGCGTTGATCGGAGCAGTGTCGGACATCGGGTGACCTGGCGAAGTGGACGGGCCGGACGAGCGATGGGTCATGTGGTATCGTGGCGGCCGACGGTATTCAAGACGGGAGCGGAATGATGACCGAACTGGAAATCGGCGGAGTGGTGCTGTCGATCGACTACCGACGCACCGGTGACGACCGGGGACCGTCTGTCCGGGTGTTCGGCGATGTCGACGAGGAGCGGGTGCAGCTGTTGCGGTTCGATTGTTTCGACGACGATCCGCACTACCACTATGCCCCGACCGGTGTGAATCGCATGTTTCATCTTGACCCGCTGACGATGGGCTGCCCGGTGGAATTCACACTCGAACAGGTCGGACGCAACACGCAGGCCATGATCGCCGCGGCAGGATACGAGGGGTTTGCCGAAGGAGTTGACCAGGCTGCGTTGGGCGAGCGGATCGGCGAAGTGCAGGCGGCAATCGATGCCGAGGCTGCCGGCTAGCCGTTGACGATCTCCTGCAGGATCGCCGCCGTCCGTTCGATCGCTTCGACGGGAATCGTGTGCACTCCGGGAAACTCGAGGAACTCGACCTCGAGGCCGGATTCGGTGAGCAGATCCCTGAGCCATTCGGCGGCAGTGTAGGGAAGAATCGGATCGGTACGACCGTGACTCTGGAAGATCTGCAGCGACCCCCGAGACTCCGCCAGTTCGCGCCATGCTGCCTCGCACAACAGCGTCCCCGACCAGATGCACAACGCTGCCGGAGGTTCCGGCAATCGCAGCGCGACGTCGACCGCGATCATTGATCCCTGCGAGAACCCACCCAGGACCAGGCGGTCCGGACCGAGTTGCCATTCGGACCCGATGGTCTCGACCAGTTCGGTCAACAACTCGCGGGCCTCATCCAGGCCATCGGGAGTCGACTCTCTCTGGTCGCGGAATTCCCCGTGCTCGATGGCGTTGTTGAGTGCCTCGATATCCAGGTGCCACCAGGCGCGGCCGCCGGGCATCCCCACGTCGTCGAGCGACAACGGGGCGGCGGGAAAAACGAAGCGGGTGCGGCCGACCAGTTCGGGGGCCCGCTGGCACAGTTCCGAACCCAGGCCGACCAGGTCGGTCCCCGAGGCCCCGAAGCCGTGGCAAAGCACGACGGCCAGTTCGGCCGGCTGGTCGTCGGGGACGGTGTCGAGCACCACGCACTGCAGGCGTCCCAGCGTCCGTTCGTAAGACTGCATCGCGGTGTCGTCAGTTCCCGGGAGTGATCCCGCCCGAGTCTACACGCTGTTGAGCAGGGCGCGAACTGAGGTCTCCAGCGTGAAGGCCAAATCGATTTCATCGTTCTCGTTCGGGTCGATCACGGTGTCGCCTGCTCCGCCGGACAAGGTGTCGTTGGTGCTGCCCTGGCCGAAGACCCGGTCGTTTCCGTTCTCGCCGAGGACGATGTCGCTGCCCGAGCCGCCGAAGAGCGTGTCGTTTCCGTCGCCACCGACGACGATGTCGTCGTTGCCACCGGCGTTGATGTTGTCGTCGCCGTCCCCTCCGTTGATGAAGTCGGCCCCGTTGGAACCGGTGATGACATCGTTGCCGTCTCCGCCGCCGATCAGGTCGTTGCCGTAGTGGCCGTGGAGTTCGTCGTTGCCGTCATCGCCGCGGAGGGTGTCGTCACCGTCGTGGGCCAGCAAGAGGTCGTCGTTGAGCCCGCCGTCGAGCAGGTCGTCGCCGCTGCCGCCTCTGAGCGTGTCGGCTCCGATATCGCCGTACAGGACGTCATTGCCCCGCTGGCCGTTCAGTTCGTCGTCGCCCTCGCCACCGATGATCGTATCGTCGTCGTAACCTCCGGTCAGCGAATCGTCACCGTCACCGCCCACCAGGCTGTCGTCGCCGGTGTTGCCCTCGAGCGTGTCGTTGCCGTCCTCGCCCTTGAGCACGTCGCGGCCCAGGCCACCGAGGAGCAGGTCGTCGCCGAGTCCCGCTTCGAGCGTGTCGTGGCCGTCACCGGCCTGCATCGAATCGTCACCGTCGCCGCCGAACAGCGAGTCGTTCCCGATGCTTCCGGTCAGCGTGTCGTTGCCGTCTCCACCATCGAGCAGCATGCGGACGGTGCCCACTCGACTTCCGTCGGCGGTCAGCGTGTCGTTGCCGGTTTCACCATAGATGGCCAGCAGGGTGCCCGGGACGCCCTTGAGATCGGTGATGGTGACAGTGTCGTCACCGTTGCCCATCTTCAACGAGATGATCTCGACTGACGATCCGAGTGTCACAGTGTGAGTGCCGTCGGTGATCTGCGTCCTGGCCGAGCCGCCGGCGGTCTTGTTGATGAAATACGAGTCGTCGGCCGGGGTACCGGTGATCTCGAGCGTGTCGAAGCCGGCGCCGCCGCTGGGGGTGTCGTTGGCCTCGCCGGGACTCCAGATCAGGTGGTCGTCACCGGCTCCGCCGTTGAGAACGTCGTTGCCCTGGTTGCCGCGAATTTCGTCGTCGCCATCTCCGCCGTTGATCGTATCGCGGCCGCCCTCGCCGCGAATCGTGTCGTCACCGAGGCCGCCGTCGATCGAGTCCTTGGCGGTTCCACCGTAGATCAGGTCGTTGGAGACTCCGGCGAAGATCGTGTCGTTGCCATTGTCGCCTTTCAGGGTGTCAGTGCCGGATGCGGGGAGGGATGGAGATGAAGACGGGGGAGGAGGGGGTGGGGTGTCGTTGGCGAAACGGAACGAGGACCACCAGGTGCCCCAGTCCGAGCTGGACGCGGAATATTCGTGCAGGCTCCAGAACGTCTTGGAGTCCGCCGGGTCGATGGCGATCCCGGCGTAATCGCCCCAACGATTTACGGTTCCTGGTCCGCCTGCTCCTTCATAGAAACTGGTGCTGGCTTTGACGAC
>CAUZRQ010000085.1:0-22874 GCA_963582065.1 Planctomycetota bacterium
CTGGTACCCGGGCCTGAAGGACTTCGTGCGTCAGGCGGCACGTCAGGCGGTGCAGAAGGAACTGGCCGCAAAACGTGGCGTACTCGCCACCGCCCGGCGGCTGGTGGCCGAGGCCCAGGCCGAGTTGATTGCCGCGAACGGTTCGGAGCCGGCTCGAAGAAAACTGGAACAGATCCGGCTGACACTGGTCGTCGACGAAACGAACCTGCAGGCCGTGGTGCTGAAGGTGGCGGCTGTCGAGGCCCGGATTCATGCCGACGACGTGCGGTACCTGGGCCATGCCGGTGACGCCGACCAAGTGGCCCGCCAGGCCGTGCGGATTGAACACGAGGCGAAGGTGGCGATGGCCCGCGTCGAAACCGCCCGGGCCAGGCGAGCCGTTGTCGTGGCCGAGGTGGCCCTGGCCGCCAAGGCCACCGGCGGCAAGTTGAAGGCGGCGGTGACCGCGGCCCGGAAGACGCTGGCCACAGCCGACGGAGCCGTGACCACGGCCGAGACCGCACTGAAAAAGGCCATCGCGTCCGCTGCGGTCAACTACACGCTGTTTTCTCACCAGTACGCCCGCACCAGCACGGGCCGTCGCACTGCCCTGGCCCGATGGATTGCCAGTCGCGACAACCCGTTGACGGCCCGCGTGGCGGTCAACCACATCTGGGGCCGCCACTTCGGCCGGGCGATCGTGGCCTCGACCGAGAACTTCGGCAACAACGGCGATCGCCCGACCCACCCCGGCCTGCTCGACTGGCTGGCCGTGGAGTTCATGGAGCGGGGCTGGCGGATGAAGCCGATCCACCGGCTGATCGTCACCAGCCGTACCTACCGCACCACGTCACGGACCGGGTCGACCAATCACCCCAACTTCACGCACGACCCGGACAACATCTCGTTGTGGCGGTTTTCGCCGTCGCGGATGGAGGCCGAGGTGGTTCGTGACAGCGTGTTGAGGATTTCCGGGAGCCTGGATGGCCAGATCGGTGGCCGCGAGATCCCTCAGCCCCAGGGCCTGACCACGCCGCGGCGGAGCGTCTATTTCGATCACCACGGCGAAGGACGGATGTCGTTCCTGGACCTCTTCGATGCCGCCGATCCCTGCGACTGTTACCGCCGAACCCGCAGCGTGCGGCCCCAGCAGGCCCTGGCGATGGTCAACAGCGAACTGGTACTGCGGCAGGGCCGGTTGCTGGCCGGACGACTGGCGGTCGTTCCGATGGACGATCCTGCGTTCGTGGATGCGGCTTTCCGCCAGGTGCTGGCCCGCAGGCCGTCGTCGGCCGAGCGGGCAGCGAGCCTCGAGTTTCTTGCCCGGCAGGCCGCTGTCTTTTCCGGGGCAACGCCGGCCGAACTGGCCGTCGATCCCAAGCAGGTGCCGGTGGCCCCCGCGACCGACCGTGGCCAGCGGTCCCGGGAGAGCCTGGTCCAGGCCCTGTTCAGTCATACCGATTTTCTGACGATCCGTTGATCCGTCGCGTAGAATAAAGCCATGAACGATTTCCGGCCTGCCGGTGATGACCGTGCCGTGTGCTGCGGACCCCGTCGTGAGTTTCTCGCCGACGTGGGCCTGGGCTTCACCGGGCTGGCCCTGGGCGCGATGTTGCATCGTGACGGCGTGGCCGCGGGCACTGAGGATCCGCACCAGAAGCCCCACGTCGTTCCCGACGGTCGGCCCCATCATGCCCCCCGGGCCCGGAACGTGATCTGGATCTTCCTCTCCGGCGGCTACAGCCAGATGGAGACATGGGACCCGAAACCGGCACTCAACAAGTACGCCGGCAAGACCTACGAACAGACCCCCCTGCCGAACCCGTTGAAGGATCCGCTGTTCGAGTTGCGGTCGCGTGACGTGGTCGGTGGCACGAGGCCTCACGCGAAGATCTTTCCCATGCAGGTCGGTTTCCGACGCTACGGGGAACTGGGAATCGGCATGACCGACTGGTGGCCCGAACTGGCCACCTGTGTCGACGACATGGCCTTCGTGCGGTCGATGTACACGACCGACAACGACCACAATGCCGAGTTCCAGATGCACCACGGCCGCCACAAGCTGGATCCGCCCGAGCCGGTGCTGGGATCGTGGATCCACTACGGGCTGGGCACGGGCAACGAGAACCTGCCGTCGTTCGTCTTCCTGGGCAAGTACAAGGACACGCGGGTCCGCTGGAACTTCGACGCCAACTACCTGGGGCCGGTTCATTCGGGGGTCGAGTTGTCACTGGATCCCGGGGACCCGTTGCCGTTCGGGC
Organism: Planctomycetota bacterium; assembly: GCA_963582065.1. Classification (GTDB taxonomy): domain Bacteria; phylum Planctomycetota; class Planctomycetia; order Planctomycetales; family Planctomycetaceae; genus UBA8437. The sequence continues at coordinate 2,241 of CAUZRQ010000085.1, forward strand.
GTCGTCGCCCGGGTGTGCTGGCGGCCGAACAGCGGAACCAGTTCGATTTCATCAATCGCCTGAACAGGCTGACGGCGGTCGAATATCCCGAGGACGCCGACGTGCGGGCCCGGATCAAGTCGTACGAACTGGCTTACCGGATGCAGAGGTCGGTGCCGGAGGCGGTGAACCTGGCCGGAGAAACCGCGGCGACGCAGAAGCTCTACGGAATCGACAACAAGACCACCGCCGTCTACGGACGTCGGCTGCTGGCTGCTCGACGCCTGGCCGAGCGGGGAGTGCGGTATTCGCTGGTCTATCTCAGCGATTACGGCGAATGGGATTCTCACAACAAGTTGCAGGAACTCCACGCCCGCTCGTGTGCACGGGTCGATCGCCCGATCGCCGGGCTGTTGAAGGACCTGAAGCAGCGAGGACTGTGGGACGACACCCTGGTGGTCTGCTGCACCGAGTTCGGCCGGACGCCGGGACTCGAGGTCCGCGACACCAATCAGAAGTTCACCGGTCGTGACCATCACCCTCATGGGTTCACCGTCTGGTTGGCCGGTGCGGGGGTGAAGCGAGGCGTGATCCACGGGCGGACCGACGAACTCGGTTTCCATGCCGTCGAGCATCCGCACTACGTCACCGACCTGCACGCCTCGGTCCTGCACCTGCTGGGCCTCGACTCGCGCCGGCTCGACATTCCCGGTCGCAAGCGGCTCGACGTGGACTACGGACGTCCGATCACCGAGATCATGACGTAGAGGGTGGCAACGGCGGAACACGGGAATCAGTGGAACCCGCTTCCCCGCGAGCCACCCGACCACGGAACCACCCGAACCATGGGATGAGTCCGGCGGCGCAGAGTCCCAGCGACACCAGTGACGGTGTCCGGAACGTCTCGGGGATGGTCAGGATGGCGATCGTCGCGACCAGCCAGCACGCGGCGGCGATCGCGATCGGTGTTCCGAATCGTCCGAGCGTGAACGTGCCGAACTGGCCGGTGATCCGGGATCTTCGGACAAGGAAGGCGACGACGGTGATCAGGTAGATCGAGGCGGGCAGGACCGAGGCGGCCAGCAGCAGTTGCTGGATCGATCCCGAGAAGATGGTGGCCAGGATGCCCAGGACCAGGAACATCAGCACGGCCGGGACGGGGACGGCCGATCGCGGCGAGACGCGGCGGAACAGGTTGCTGGCCGGGAACAAACCATCTCGGGACATGGCATACACCAGCCGCGATCCCGAGGCCATGATGATCAGTCCACAGGCGAAGACCGAGACAATGACCAGTCCGAAGAACGCCAGCGACATCACTTCGCCCAGATGCGACTCGATGATCATCGGCAGCGGGTAGTCGGAATTCACGACCGCGGCCAGGTCGGAGATGCCCAGGGTCACCAGCACCAGGAACAGCGTGCCGACTCCGCCGCTGACCACCACCGACCAGATGATCGCACGTGGCACGGTGGAGGCCGCGTCGACGGTTTCTTCGGAGAGGTTGGCAGCCGATTCGAAGCCGACCAGCGTGTAGGCCCCCATCAGGCAACCCATCAGCCACGGCAACAGGCCGCTGTCGGCATCCGGCAATGGACTCGGCCGGAACAGGATCTCCGGGTCGGGCCGATCTCTCAGGGCCAGGACCCCGAACACCAGCACCAGTCCCACCATGCCCACGACCTCGGTGAAGACGGCGGCCGTGTTGATCGCGTTGGCCAGGCGAACACCCAAAACATGGATCAACGCCTGCAGGAGGATCACCGTGCCGACGATCACCTTGGGCCAGTGTGAATCGGTCGGGATGTCGAAGACGTGGCCCAGGATGTTGGCGATCACGTGATCGACCGAAGGAACGACGATCACCAGAAAACAGACGGCGATCCAGCCGACCAGCCACCCCCAGGCCGGTCCGGCGAGCCGGGTGACCCACTGGTACGAGTAGCCGGTCAGGGGGATCTTCGAGGCGAGTTCGGCAAAGACCAGGGCGACCAGCAGTTGTCCGCAGGTGACCAGTGGCCAGGTCCAGATCCCCGCCGGCCCCGAGTTCTCCAGCAGTGACTTGTAATTATCGAAGATGCCCGTGGTAATGGAGATGAACGAGAAAGCCACGGCGAACGAACCGAAGAAACGGATGGTACGTCGCAGTTCCTGCGTGTAGCGGAACGACGACATCACCTGCTGGTCATCGGCCGAGCCGAGGTCGGAAGGACTTTTGGTCACGGGGAGTGAATCCGGAAATCCGAGTCGTCCAAGGGGAGACGATTCTATACATTTCAGGCATGTCACTGCTGCTGAAGATGCCGGCGTTTCACCCCGCCTGGTAACCCGGCTACTTGATCGAGGAACACGAGGCATGGCTGACGGACACGACAACAGACCGGAACATGTCGCTTTCATGACATCCGGAGGGGTCGAGGCCCGCGAACTGGCCCCGGGATTCGAGGTCAGGGGTTACCTCTCGACCGAACTGGGGTCACCGAGACTCAACAGCGGATCGGCCACCGTCATACCCGGTGGCGGACTCCCCTATCACACTCATCCGACCGGCGAGTTGATCATCTGCGTATCCGGGCAGGCCGACGTGTTTGTCGTGGGTCGGCGGTACCGGATGAATGTCTACGACGCGATCCACGTCCCGGACGGGGTGGCTCACGGGCTGAAGAACGATTCGGATCAGCCGGCGATCATGCACACGGTGTTTCCCATCGGAACGCCCGAACGCGATTTCTTCGATGACGGCTGGGAAGTGGTCGATCGGACCTCGACTGACGAATCTGTCCCCGAGAGCCTGGTGGTGCACGGCGAAGCCCAGGTTGTGCCGTTGGGCGAGTCGGCCGAGGTCAGCAGCCTGACCGATCCGATCGATTCGGACCGCGATGTCTCGGCCCGAGTGGTGCGGTTGTCTCCCGGTGGCGGGCTGGACCTGCCGGCCGAGAGCTACGACCAGTCGTTGTTCCTGGCGGCCGGGTCGGCGGTGTGCGAGATCGGTGAGCAGAGGTTCGACATGGAGAGCTTCTGCGACACGGTCTGTGTCCGCGCCGGCCAGGCCAAGCGACTGCGGAACGACGGCGGCGAACCGGCCGCGGTGATGATCTCCGAAGCCCGCTGACCAACGGCGTCCTAGCCCACGCCGGGGATCGTGGCGTGTTCGGCCAGGCGGTTGATCTGGGTCGGCACGCTGGGCACCAGCCTCAGTTCCGGGATGTCGAACACGGTGTGGAGGATCGAGGAGATCAGGTGGCGGGGTCCGAGAGCGTCTGAGGTCGGTTGGCTGCCGTCTCGGGCCGATTGTCCGATCACCCGCCCCCCCTTCAGCCCGCCGCCGTAGAGCAACAGCGGTGAGAGCCGGCCCCAGTGGTCGCGGCCGCCTCGCTTGTTGATCCTCGGCGTCCGGCCCATCTCGCCGCTGCAGATCAGCAGGATGTCATCCTGCAGTCCGCGTGCCTCGATGTCCTCGATGAACGCCGCCACGGCGTGGTCGAAGGTTGTTCCCACCGCCTCCATGCCGTCGACCATGTTGAGATTGTTGGAGTCGGCGTGCATGTCCCACACACCGTCGTAGCTGGCGTGCAGCGTGACGAACCCGCATCCCGCTTCGCACAGCCGACGGGCCGTCAGCAACAACCGGCCCAGGGTCTTGGCGTGGCCGGTGTAGAAGCCGCGCTTGCCCCGGTTGACCTTGTCCCAGTTGTGGGATCGGGCCAGGTGAGCGGTGTCGTAGTGAGCCAGGGTCTTGGGGTCGGCCTGCGAGAGGTCCAGCGCGCTGCGGACTCCGCCACCGAGCAGCAACTGGAACGCCTGGGAGGTCAGCGAGTCGATCGTGTCGAACTGTCCCGAGGCGTCGAGCCGGTTGTTGAGCCGGTCGAGTTGAGTGAGCAGTTCGCGGCGATCGGTGAACAGGCGGTCGCGGTCGAGCCGCACGGTCATGTTTTCCTGGAGTTTCCCGCCGGCCCCGGGGACGAACGGGGCGTAGGTGTCGCCGTAGTCGCCCGTGGCCGACAGGTTGCCGCGGGCCCTGCCCTTGGTCACCTGGTCGCTGACGGCCTGGGGGAAGAGCACCATGTTGGTTGGCATGCCGGTGCCGGTCCGCGTGGTGCCGGCCACCCGGGCGTAGTGGACACCGATGTTGGCATCCAGGGACTCGGCCCCGACGAACGGCCTGATGTTGTGGCCGCCGTTGTTGGTCTGGTAACTGCGGACGACGGTCAGCTTGTCGGCGTGCCGGGCCAGCCGGCTCATTGTCCCGCCGAAGAAGACCCCCGGCAGGCTGGTCTGGATCGTGCCGTTGACCGTGCGGATGCCGCCAGGGGCGTCCGGCTTGGGATCGAACGTTTCGAACTGGCTCGGGCCGCCCTGCTGGAACAGGAAGATCACGCTCTTGCCCGAGAGGACGCTGTTGCCGCTGCCGGCGTGGGCCCGCGCGGACAGCAGGGCGGGCAGCGTGAGTCCGCCGAGTCCGAGGCTGCCGATGCTCAGCAGTTCGCGCCGCGAGATCGCCCGTCGCGAATCGGCTTGGCGTTCCAGGATGCTCAGCATTTCCACTCTCCAGGCGGCCGCCCGTCAGGGACACACACCCGTATGCAACCGCCTAAACCAGTTCGCGGATCGGTTCGCCGTCGTCCAGCAGGTACTGCGGACGTCCCCGGGTGTCGTCGATGGTCGTCTTCGACGCGTCGATCCCGAGGTTGTGGTAGAGCGTGGCAAAGACATCCTTGAAGTGGATCGGCCGCTCGGTGGGAGATCCCGCCTGGCGGTCGGTGTTGCCGATCACCTGTCCGGACTGGCAGCCGCCGCCGACGATGAACGCCGGGCTGACCCGCGGCCAGTGGTCACGGCCGCCGTTCTTGTTGATATTCGGTGTCCGGCCGAACTCGCCCCAGGCCACGATCGTGACGTGATCGAGCATGCCCCGTTCGTCGAGGTCGTCCACCAGCGCGGTCAGGCCCTGGTCGATGATCGGTGCCATCTGTCGCATTCGCGGGAAGTTTTTCGAGTGCGTGTCGAAGTCGCTGATCGTCAGGCTGACCACGCGGACTCCGGCTTCGATCAACCGTCGGGCCAGCAGCAGTTTCATCGAGCCCTCGGGACTCTCGCTGGTCACGAATCGCTCGACCTTGTCCGGCGGAGCCTGGTAGCGGGCGATCACCTCGGTCGGCTCGTTGCTGAAGTCCAGGGCTTCGGCGAAGCGACCGGAGGTCAGGATGCCGACGGCCTGCTGGGTGAACCGGTCCATCGCTTCCATCATGCCACTGGCATCGACATTCCTCTTGATGCGGTCGAGTCCGGCCAGCAACTGGCGTCGCGAGTGGATACGTCCGAGCGAGAGGTTGGGGTTGAGCGTGAGGCTGGTGGTGTGGTTGTTCCCCAGCCTGGCCAACTCGCCCTTCATCGCCGTTTCCAGTTCACGGGCGAAGATCTTCGAGAGATCGGGGCGGAAGGGGCCGTAGGAGGGGCCCAGGAAGCCCGGACGTCCGCTGTTGCGGACCAGCGGACGGCCCTGCATCAGGTCGACGAACGCCGGCGCCGTGTCCTCGGTCGAACCCAGCAGCTTGCTGATCACGCAGCCCATGGCCGGACGGCCACCCAGTGACTTGAGGTCATTGGGGCCGAAACCGCTCTGGCACTGGAACGCATCGTGGCGGCCGGCCGAGCCGACCAGCGACCGGATGTAGGAGAACCGGTCGGCCATCGCTGCCATCTTCGGGAACAACTCGCAGATCTGGAACCCGGGCAGGTTGGTCTGGATCGGCAGGAACTCGCCGCGGATCCCCGCTGGAGCATGCGGCTTCATGTCGATGGTATCCATCTGCGGCGGGCCGCCGTCGAGATGGATGTTGATGATCGCCTTGTGGGAGGACCCGATACCGGCGGCGTTCTCGGCACGCAGCAGGTTGGCCAACGTCAGTCCGCCGAAACCGGCGGCCCCGGCTGACAGGAACTGACGACGAGGTACCCCGTCACAGTGCCGGATCGACCGATCCCAGAACGTCAACATCGTCCACTCCCTGAGCTGTTTTGTTCGGACTGCCGAACGGCCTATACCGTAAGGATCCCACGTTTCCGGGGGATTTGCAACATCGGACACGCCCGATGCGTTTGCTCGACGGTCCCCCTTTGCGCATCGGCAAGTGGGCGAGTCGGGGGCCAGAAAAAATTGTGCCGACCGTACCGCGATCCGGGTTCGCCGGCCGACGGACAAGTCACCTTGACACATCGACGAGTGTTCCCAAGATTCCGCCCTGTGCCGGGACCGAACCCCGGCCTCGACGGTTGTCCTATCGAGATCATCGGCATGCTCCACCCGTTCCAGATCCTGGCCCAGACGGCAGAGAAAGTCGCAGATCCCACCGGCTTGAATGTTCTCTTCCAGGTGGTGGAAAAGTATCTCGGCGAAAATGGCGCCGACCTGCTGTGGAATGTCCTCGCGGGGATCGCGATCCTCTTGATCGGCCGCTGGATCGCCAAGCTGGTGACGAGGATCATCGAGAAGCTGACCACACGGGCGCGGATCGACGAGACGCTGGTCAAGTTCGTCAGCAACATGGCTTACTGGGCGATGTTGGTGATGATCATCGTGGCCGCGATCGACCAGGTCGGAATCGATACGACCAGCTTCGCAGCACTGGTTGCCGCCAGTGGGCTGGCGGTCGGGTTGGCCCTGCAGGGGTCGCTGTCGAACTTTGCCGCCGGTGTGATGATCATCCTCTTCAAGCCAATCCGCGTGGGCGATTACGCCGAGGCAGGTGGGACGGCGGGAGTCGTCGAGGAAATCCAGATCTTCCACACGATGATGCGAACCGGTGACAACAAGCAGATCATCATTCCCAACTCCATGATCACCGGCGACACCATCACCAATTTCTCGGCCAAGGACACCCGCCGGATCGATCTCGTGATCGGCTGCGGCTACGACGACGACCTGCTGGCGGTGAAACGGTTCCTCGAGGAGGTGCTTCAAACCGAAGAGGAGATCCTCGAGGATCCCGAGCCGATCGTGCGGGTCCACGAGTTGGGCGACAGCAGCATCAACTTTGACGTGCGACCGTGGGTGCCCAGCAGCGAGTACTGGGAAGTGAAGTGTAGCCTGATGGAGAAGATCAAGCTCGGTTTCGACGAGCGTGGCTTCACCTTCCCGTTCCCCAGCCGTGACGTGCACTTGCACAACGCCGATGCGGTGTGAGCGGGGGGCGGGACTGCCGCCAACGTGTGCCGGTTCACGAACTCTCGCCTGGCCCGCCGCAGACGGGCAGCTTAGTCGGTACCGCGAGGCTGTCTCCACAGTGCGAGAGGGGGGACTCGAACCCCCAATCCCAGTAGGGAACCAGATCCTAAATCTGGCGCGTCTGCCAATTCCGCCACTCTCGCCAAGCACGGTCGATTCTAGTCGCACGGCTGGTCCACTCAAAGAGCCTTGACCGTATCAGTTTCATCACCCGCGGCCCGCGGTTGACACCACTCGAATCGACTCCCAAAATTGGCCGCTTCCCGACTCAGGATTTCTGCTTTCGACTCTCTGCCTCAAGGGCTTCACATGGCTTCCGGCGACGACGCGGCCCGTGTCGTGATCACCGGCGTCGGGGTGGTCTCACCGATCGGGGTCGGCCACGAGCCGTTCTGGGAGAGCCTGGTGGCGGGCCGGGGCGGAATCGGCGAACTCGTCTCGTTGCCGGTCGCCCCCCTGCCCTCGCGGCTGGCCGCTGAAATCACCGACTTCGATCCGCTCGAATACCTGCCGACACGGAAGCTGTTGAAGGTGATGTCACGGGACATCCAGTTGGGTGTGGCGGCCAGTCGACTGGCCATCGACGACGCGGGCCTGGGCCGGGGCGTCCTCGACCCCGATCGCGTCGGCGTGTCGTTCGGGGCCGGTCGGATCTCGAGCCTTCTCAGCGATTTCTCGGCCGCCGTCTGGGTCCCCAAGCCCCCCCTCGAATCCGATCCCGGTGACGAATTCGAGTGGACCCGCTGGGGCGAGGACAACCTGGGACGGATCGCCCCGATGTGGCTGTTGAAGCGGTTGCCCAACATGACCGCCTGCCACGTGTCCATCGACCTGGACGCCCGGGGCCCCAACAACACGATCACCTCCCGAGACACATCGGCCCTGCTCGCACTGGCCGAGGGGGTTCGGGTGATCGAGCGGGGCGCGGCCGATTGCATGCTGGTCGGGGCCGCGGGTTCGCTGGTTCACCCGGTTGACCTGATCAAGTTGAATCTCTCGCGGACGCTCTCGCGGCAAAACGACATTCCGACCCTTGCCTGCCGTCCCTTCGATGTCGATCGGGACGGCTCGGTGCCGGGCGAGGGAGCCGCGGCGTTCGTGATCGAGCGGAACGACCTGGCCCGGCAACGGGGGGCAAAGGCCTATGCCGAGGTGATCGGTTGCGGGGCCGGCTGCGACGGCGGTTCGGCAAGGTCCGGGTCTGTCGGCCAGGGACTGGTCAACGCGATTGCCGCGGCGGTGGCCGATGCCGGAATCGAGCCGGGCGATCTGGGCCATGTCAACGCCGGGGCCACGGGGTCGCCGGAGGACGATGCCATCGAGGCGCAGGCGATTCAGCAGGCCCTGGGATCGTCGGCTGCCGGGGTGCCGGTGACGGCGCTGGGCGGTTTCCTGGGGCATTCGGATGCCGGTGGCGGTGCGGTCGAGTTGGCCGGCTGCCTGTTGTCGCTCCGCCACCAACTCGTTCCGCACACGCTCGGTTTCCATACAGCTGATCCTGGCTGTCGGCTGGATATCGTCGAGGGAACATCTCGGCCGGTTCCCGGCCCGTTGGCAATCTCGTGCAACCGCACCGAGTTCGGCCAGAGTGCTGCGGTGGTGGTTCGGGCGAGCTGAGCGGTATACCATCGGATAGTCGGGTGGCTGCGGGTTGAATCAGGGGGCCAGGACGAGCGAGATGCCGGAATCGGGTTCCGCTGCCGCAGGGTCGCCACGTCGTCGACGGCGGAGACGATCGCTGATCCGCGTGGTCGGCCCGGTCACGCCGTCCACCGGACCCGAACGGCTTCGCCGCAGTCTCAAGGGGGGCGGTTTCGGAGCCGTCGTCAGCGTCTCGACGCACGTGCTGATCCTGACGGTGCTGACCTGGTTCCTGATAGACACCGACTCGCTGGTCCCCGAAGAACCACTCGATCTCCGCTGGCTGACCGCCCGGGAGGTCGAACTGAAACAGGCGGCACGTGCCCCGGTGAGAATCTCGTCGGTTCCCGATGAAACTCCCACCGCACCGATGCCTCCCCAGGTTCCCCCCGACACCCCGATGCCACTGAAGCCGACCCGTCCGGCGGTCCGGCCGGTGGATGTCTCGGGCCGGTTGGCTCACCGCAAGCCCGAGTTGAAACGCAAGCACATGCTGAAGATCGACGAGGGGGGCAAAAGCGACCTGGCGGTCCGCAGCGCGCTGGGCTGGTTCGCCAGGCAGCAGCAGCCGACCGGGAACTGGCGATTGCACGAGGGCTACCCGGACGCCGGTCGCAGGACGGCCCGGACCGACACCGGCGCCACCTCGCTGGCTTTACTGGCGTTCCTGGGAGCCGGGTTCGATCACACCAGAGGTGACCACCAGCAGACGGTGGCCCGGGGCATCAACTGGCTGGTCGGCCAACAGCGTGCCGACGGCAACCTGTTCGACATCGACGAGTTCGGCCGCGAGGAGGCCTTCTACGCGCACTCGATGGGAACGATCGCCCTGTGCGAGGCGGTCGCGTTGACGGCCGACCGCAAGGCCCGGCAGGCCGCCGTCAACGCAATCAACTTCCTGGTCAAGACCCAGCAGCCGACCCAGGGAGGCTGGAAGTACCAGCCCCAGACTCCGATGACCCGCGGCGACCTGTCGGTGACCGGATGGGCGTTGATGGCGTTGCATACCGCCCGGATTGCCGACATCGAGGTGCCCGAGCAGTCCTTCGTGCTGGCCTCGAACTTCCTGGACACCGTCGAGGTTCAGGACGGAGCCCGATACCGCTACGAGCCGGACTTCGGCGTCTCGCAGGCGATGACCGCCGAGGGCCTGTTGTGCCGACAGTGGCTGGGTTGGCCGCGCGAGCATCCCTCGTTGGAGAGCGGCACCCGATTTCTGCTGGGCGAACGGCACAGGCCTCGGTGGAACGACGGCCGACGCAACGTCTATGCCTGGTACTACACCGCCCAGGTGTTGCACAACATGGGCGGTGCCGAGTGGGAGGACTGGTACCGCTCGGCCCGTGATGAGATCGTCTCGCACCAGGCCCGGACCGGCAGCATCCGGAAGGGGGCCGACGTGCGGGGCAGTTGGCATCCGGCCCAGCCCCGTGGGCAGGCGGCCGAGAAGACCGACATCGCCGGCCGGCTCTACCTGTCCGCTATGTGCGTACTGGTTCTCGAGACGCCCTACCGCCACGTGAGCGTCTACGAGGTGACCGGGTCGGAGACCGTCGAGGATCCTGCCGCCGAGGATGCGGCCGCCGACAAGCCGGGGGGTCGCTGACCTGCCACCGCTCCGGGTGGTGGTTTGGGGTTTGCAGTCGCCCGGCTGACCGTCAGAATGCCGCGTCCAAAGTCCGGTGTCATTTCGCCGGGTTCCTTTTCCAAGCTCGCACAACCGGGTCCCCGGCATGGATGCCGTCAGCTTATCGCCGCCACCGCGTCGAGCGGTCCAGCCGGTTTCCCCGATTCCAGGTTTCGGGGTGGCACCGGCGGCGGGTCTCCCCCGCCGCACCCCGCGTGACCGGACTGGTCACGCCAACTGCGCGACGGCCGCGGCGAGATGGTGGGGACCAGGGATGCCGGTTGGGGACGTGGTCCGGATGATCCGAAAACCCGGCGAGCCGGCCCCCACGGCTCACCTGGTTGGCGTCTGCGGGTCGGGCATGCAGGCGCTGGCCGAACTGCTCCTGGGGATGGGCTGGCACGTCAGTGGATCGGATCGGTGTGCGTCCGAGGAGGTGATCGAGACACTGGGGAGCCGGGGTCTGCAGATTCACCAGGGCCACAGCGCGAGCCACCTGCCGCACCACGCCGACGTGCTGGTCTACAGCCGGGCGATCGCTTGCGGGAACGTCGAACGGGTCCGGGCGTCCTGCCGCGGGATCCCCCAGCTCTCCTACAGCCAGATGCTCGGCCGGTTGATGTCGGACCGGACCGGGATTTCGATTGCCGGGACGCACGGCAAGAGCACCACCACGGCGATGACCGCGTCGCTGCTGGCTTCGGCCGGGCTGGCCCCCTCGGCGGTGGTCGGGGCTCGGCTGATCGACCGGGACGTCAGCGGTTGGGCGGGTGCGGGTGACCTGCTGGTGGTCGAGAGTTGCGAGTACCGTCGCAGTTTCCTGGACCTCTCGCCCCGGTACGCTGTGATCACCGGGATCGAGCCCGATCATTTCGACTGCTACGGGTCCCTGGATGAGGCGACCGAAGCGTTCGGAGCTTTCGCGTCATCGATCGATTCGTCGGGGTTGTTGCTGGTCAGAGCCGATTGCCCGGCGGCAGCGGTGGCGGCCGGGCAGGCGACCGCGAGGGTCAGGACGTTCGGGCGGTGGCCCGGCGCCGATTGGTCGGCGGTGGACATCCGCCGGACCGCTTCCGGCAGTCGCTTCAGGTTGTACTTTCGCGGGGAGTATCGCACCGAGATCATTGTGCCGGTGCCCGGTCGCCACAACGTCGAGAACGCCCTGGCGGCTGCGTCGATGGCATGTGAACTGGGAGTCGATCCGAGGCTGGTCCGCGAGGGGTTGAGGGAGTACTCCGGGATCCGGCGTCGCTTCCAGCGGGTCGGGTCGTGGCGGGGTGTCACCATGGTCGACGACTACGCGCACCACCCCACCGCCGTCCGCGCCACGCTCGAAACCGCTCGCGAGATCTTTGGCCGCCGGCGGCTGTGGTGTGCCTTTCAGCCGCACCAGGTCTCGAGAACCCTCGCACTGTTCGACGAGTTTGCCTCGAGCTTCCAGGCCGCCGACCGGGTGCTGGTGCTGCCGGTGTTCGCGGCCCGGGAGGACGACCGACAGGCGGGGGAGGTGAGCCGCGAATTGGCCGAACGGATCGGGACATCCGGATCGGGAACCGATTGTCACTTCGTGCCCTCTCTTGACCGTCTCGTCGAGACTCTAGACCATGAAATCCGGTCCGGGGACGTGGTGATCACGATGGGGGCCGGAGACATCGACCAGGTTCAACATGAGTTCACTCGCTGACTTCAGTGACATCACCCAACACGATCGGTCTCTCGCCGAATGGACCTGGTTGAAGGTCGGCGGACCGGCCGAGTACCTGGTCGAGCCGCGTTCGATCGAGGAACTGGCCGCGGTGGTGCGGTGCTGTGACGAGACCGGGGTGTCGTGTCGGGTGCTGGGCAGCGGTTCGAACCTGCTGGTGCGGGATGAGGGCGTCCAGGGAGTGGTGTTGAGGCTTCCGGGGGAGTTCTTCGGCAAGATCACGATCGAGGGAACCGTGGTCACCGTTGGTGCCGGAGCGTTGCTCTCGCACGTCATTTCGCACAGCGTTCGCGGGGGCCTGGTCGGACTCGAGACCCTGGTCGGGATTCCCGGCACCGTGGGGGGAGCCTTGCGAGGCAACGCGGGGGGACGCAGTGGAGACGTGGGTCAGAATGTCCAGAGCGTGACCGTGATGACGGCCAGTGGCGAGCAGTTCGTCCGCAGCGAGGACGAACTGTCGTTCGGGTACCGTTACAGCAGCATCAACGAACTGGTGGTGATTGACTGCACCTTTACCCTGGCCGAAGGTGACGTCGACGAGACGCTCAAGCGGATGCGGAAACTGTGGATCATGCGGAAGGCCAGCCAGCCGATGGCTCACCAGTCGGCCGGCTGCATTTTCAAGAACCCCCGGGGCATCAGCGCCGGCAGCCTGGTCGAACAGGCTGGACTCAAGGGCGAGAAGGTCGGTGAGGCCGAGATCAGCGATCGGCACGCCAACTTCATCGTGACTTCCGCGGGGGCCACATCCGGCGACGTGCTCGAGTTGATCGAACTCATTCGCGGACGGGTGTCCGAGCAGTGTGCTGTTGATCTGGAGCTCGAAATCGGGATCTGGTAAGACCCGCGCGTGTCGACGCCAGCCCATTTTCCGGACCCCTGTGGCGGTCGGTCCGCGCCGCGAGTGACCGTACTTGCCGGGGGAGACTCGCCCGAGCGCGATGTCAGCCTCGCCAGCGGTCAGGCGGTGACGGCGGCCCTGCGCGAACTTGGCGAGGAGGTCCGCGAGATCGATCCGGCTGAAGTTCCGGTGTCCGGGTGCGACTGGATGGCGGGGGACGTGGTGTTGCTCGCCCTGCACGGACCCGGCGGAGAAGACGGACGGATCCAGGCTGATCTCGACAACCTGGGCATCCCGTACACTGGCTGCGGGGTCGAGGCATCCCGGCTGGCATTCAGCAAGAGCCGTGCGAAGAGGTGCTTCGATTCCGCGGGGGTGCCAACTCCCGAAGCGGTCGTCCTGGAACGGGGATTCGACCCGAGGGTGGTGGCCGAGTTGGTGTCGCGGTGCGGTCCGCCGGTGGTGGTCAAGCCCGATGCCCAGGGGAGCAGCCTGGGTGTGCGGTTGGTCGAGACGCCCAGGGGATTCTCCGACGCGGTCACCCAGGCGTTTTCGCTCGGGTCACGTGTGCTGGTCGAGCGAGCGGTGGCGGGCGAGGAGTGGTCGGTGGGGTTGCTCGATGACTGGCCGTTGCCGGCGATGGTGATCCAGGTTCCGGGTGAGTTGTTCGACTTCGAGGCGAAGTACCTTGACGAGCGGACGGAGGTGAGTTTTCCGGAGGCGGTGTCCGGGTCGACGGCCGAACGGGTGGTCGAGGTGTCCCGACGGGCCTGCGAGGCGATCGGGACCCGGGGATTGGTGCGGGTCGACCTGCGGGTGGATGAATCGGGTTGTGCGTGGGTTCTGGAGGTCAACACGATCCCGGGCCTGACTGATCACAGCCTGGTCCCGCAGGCCGCCGCCCGCGAGGGACTTTCTCTCGGACAACTCGCCCGATGCATGATCGCCTCCACGCTCGCCGGGCCGCGTGGCTGGCATATCCGGCAGGACCAGATGCTGCGACGTCACGAGCTTTCGGTTTCCTGATCGGCGGCTCTTGAGCGGGCTGGCCAGTTGCCGATCAGCATCGATGCGGAGCCTCGTTCCTCGACGGGTGACCGCCATTGGACAGCCGTTGCCAGGAGTGGGTGTCATGGTCGAACTGCAGGAGAACCGTAGCGACGAAGTCGCCGATGCCTCCTCTGTCGGTGGGATCTCCGTGGTGCTCTGGCGTCCCGGCGTGCTGATTCCGGTCGTCCTGGCATTGGTCGCCACGGTGGCCGTCCCGAAGATCATCCGCGGGTTGCCCGAGCTGTCCGAACGCCCCGCGTACCAGTTGTCTCGCGGTGCGGTCGAGATCGTTCCGGCGAAACCCGAGTGGGTCCCGGAGGACTTCTTGTCGATCGTGACCGGGTCGGAGGTGTGGCCTGCGGAGGGGACGTCGATCTTTGACCCGACGTTGGTCGAGCGGGTGGCCGCGGCGTTTGCGGATCACCCATGGGTGGCCGAGGTCGAGCGGGTCGAGCGTCGGGTGCCGGCCGGCGTGATGGTGCGGTTGAAGTTCCGTCGGCCGGTGGCGTGGGTCGAGACGGCCGGCGGCCGGGTGGCGGTGGATGTGACCGGGGTGCGGCTGCCCGGCGAAGACCTGGTCAGCGAGGCGGCCGAGAGGTTCCCGGTGGTACGGGGTGTGACCAGTGAGCCGCCGGAAGTTGGCGCGATCGCGTGGAACGACCCGAGCGTGGTGGCCGCGGCACAACTGGCCGCCGAACTCGAATCGCACTGGGGACCGTTCGACCTGGCGGCGATCGTGGTGAAACGTCGCGATGCGGTGCTGAATCCCGCCGGCGACCAGATGGTCCTGGAACTGGTGACCCGCGGTGGGTCCCGGGTCGTGTGGGGCCGGCCGCCGGGGACCAGTCACCCCGGGGAATTGACCGTGGCACAGAAGATCGGCCGGATCATGCAGTTCATCTCACGCTTCGATTCGCTCGATCCTCCCGACGGGCCGTACGAGATCAACATTCGTCACTGGCACGAGATCATCTATCGATCGCTGAAGTCCAAGAGTGCACGGAGCAGAACTCTACGAGTGCTGCTCTGATCCGCCCGGTCCGCGTCTTGACCGCCCGGGCCTGCCGGATGTCTAATGCCGTCGGAAGTTCACCAACCGGTGCCGGTTGGCAGGAGTAGAGACAGATGGCGGAACGACGCATTGAAGACATGCCGCTGCGAGACGTGTTCACCGAGGCAAACAGACTGGCCCGTGAACTCGTCGATCACTTCGAAGACGGGTTCCTGCCCAAGTCATCGGGCTTGCAGGAACTGGTGGCGGTCAGCGAGCAGGGAATCGGCTCGGATGATGTTCACGACGTGACCGTCCGCAACCACTCGGCCCAGTTGCTCGAGCGGGCACGATTTGCCGACGAGCTGTACACGCGTTTCGACGCGTGTATTGAGACGATCGATGAGAAGGTGTCACGGATCACGATGGGCGAATGAGCCCGCAAGGATGGTGTCCGACTCGGTCCTGGACCCGAAAAGGTTTTTGACCGCCTCGTTGTGCCGGGTATAATTCGGGTGACCTCTTTGAGGTGAGGTCGGCGATTCTCTCCGACCGGCGGCCGGTTCTCGGCCACCATCCCGGAATTCCCGGTAAGACCCATGGATCCACACAATCCGCTTTCGGCACCGTCGGGCAGCAGCTCGGGTGGTGGTGCGGGCAGTTCGCCTGCCGGTGGATCCGGCGATGCGCGCCCACTGCCGAGGGGATTGCCCGACGACGCGGCCGAGACGGTGATCAGTGCCGAGCAGAGGTGGTTGGGCGAGGCGATTCCGACGGGTCCGGGGTCGACGTTGTGCGATCGTCTGTTTCCTCGCGTTGCATCGACCGCCGACGGTGCCGCTGCCGAGGGATCTTCGGTGGCGGTGAGCCCGGTTGGTGTCGAACTGGATCATTTCATCATCGACGAGCGGATCGGGGTCGGGGGAATGGGTGCGGTCTTCCGGGCCCGTGACACTCGGCTGGGCCGCGGCGTGGCTCTGAAAGTGCTCAGTCCGGTCCAGTCCCTGGACCTGGGCGCCGTGCAGCGTTTCCGCAACGAGGCTCGTGCCGCGGCGGGACTGGACCACGACAACATCGCCCGGGTGTTCTACGTCGGCGAGGATCGGGGACTGCACTTCATCGCGTTCGAGTATATAACCGGGACCAACGTCCGGGATCTGATCGCCACGCAGGGGCCGCTGGATCCGGCCGATGCGGTCAACTACACCCTCCAGATCGCCACCGCCCTGGTTCATACCAACGGCGTCGGAGTGGTCCACCGGGACGTCAAGCCGTCGAACATCATCATCACACCCACCGGTCGTGCGAAACTGGTCGACCTCGGGCTGGCCCGAAATTCCGAATCGGACCGGCCTTCCGAGGACCTGACTTCTGACGGCACCACCCTGGGCACCTTCGACTACATCTCGCCCGAGCAGGCTCGTGACCCGCGGAATGTCGATGTTCGCAGTGACATCTATTCCCTCGGTTGCACGCTCTACCAGATGCTCACCGGCGAACCACCCTACCCCGAGGGAAACGCGTTCCAGAAGCTGCTCGATCACCAGGGCAAGCAGCCGCCCGATCCCGCTCGCAAGAACCCCCGCGTTTCGGAACGACTCTCGAGCGTCATCCGTCGGATGATGGCCAGCGATCCTGACAAGAGATTCACGACGCCCGAGGCGTTGATCCGCGAATTGATGTTCGTTGCCGAAGAACTGGGACTGAAGGGAGTGTCGTCGGAGGGCATGGTCTGGATGTCGGCCGGGGCGATCTCGGGGCGGAACTGGGAGAAGCACATCGGCTGGATGGCGACCGTCGCGTTGCTGGTGCTGTTGGCGGTGGTTTTGAGGTTCCAGCCGGTGGATCGAGGAGAGGTGCTGTCGGGGGGTGACCAACTGGCGATGGTCAAAGGCGGGGATGATCGAGCGGCGAAAGCCGGTCGGTTGTCGCCGGCCGCCGATCCGAGACAGCTTCCTTCGTTGAGAGACCAGATGGCGGCTGCCGCTGCGGATGCCGGCGGCAAGCCGCGGACTCGGGGTGTTGGCGACACGAAGGCGGAGGGCGGAGTGTTGGCGGTTCCAGCCGGTGGATCCGCAACGGCCGAGAAACCCGGGCCCGAGGTGCCGGCCTCGGATGTTGCCCCCGACTCGGCCACGCCGAAGACCGTTGCCGGCACAACCGGTGATTCCGATCCGCCGTCCACCGAGCCCTCTCCGGTCACCAAGCCGACGGTCTCGCCGCCGGTGACCACCAGCGAACCACCACCCCCGGTGTTGGTGATTTCCGTCGATGGTGCCCGGCAAGCACGTGCCTACCCGACGCTGAACGCGGCCCTGGTCGATGCGGAAGACGGCAGCCAGATTGTGTTGCAGTACAACGGGGTTCGAGTCGAGAGCCCGTTGCGGGTGGGGCGAAAGAACATCACGATTCGCGGTGCCGAGGGCTTCCGTCCGGGGATCGAGTTTCGGCCCAAAGGCGGCGGGAGCGACGGGGTCCAGCCGCGGATGATCACCGTCACCGCCGGCCCGCTGCAGGTGATCAATGCCGAGTTGAGGATGGTGGTTCCCCGCGGCGAAAGTGCCGCACTGGTGATGTTCTCGCTGCAACGTCCCGAACAGGTCCGGCTGAGGGATGTCGTCGTTACGGTGGTCAATCCCGCCCGGCACCCGGCGTCGGTGATCGAATTGATTCCCGAGCCGGGGGCGATGCGGAACATGAAGAAGATGATGAAGGAGGGGATGGAGATCGATCCGCTGGAGCTGACGATCGATCGCAGCGTGATCCGTGGTCACGCGGACTTGGTCCACGTGCGTCAGACAGATTCGGCCGAGTTGTCGATGAGCCACTGCGTGGTGGCATTGGGGGGATCGTTGCTGCATACGGTTGGTGCCGGGGGCACCGCCCCCAAGCAACGTGGCGTCGTCGAACTCAACCTCGTCCATGTCAGTGTCCTGCTGGGTGAGAACCTGATTCGGCTCAACAGCGGCGAGGAACGGCGGCACCTGCCGGTGGTCCGGGCTCACTCACGGGACAGCATCTACTCACACGTCGGAGATCGGCCGCTTGTGGCGATGTCAGGCAACACCGACGTCGAGATGTTCCGGACGTTGCTCACCTGGCGGAACGGCCAGAAGAACTTCTTCGACGATTATTCCGTCTTCTGGTGGCTGGGTTCAGACCAGGACATCGTCGATTTCACTCGCTGGAAGCAGCAGTGGAATTCGGCCGGTTCCAAGAACGCCGTGGTCGCGTGGCAGACGCCTCGACCTTCCGGGGGAGATGCGATCGCCTGGGACCGATTGGGCCTGGCCGATTTTCGGCTGGCCGACGGGGCACAACCCGCGAATCGTCCCGAGGCCACCGACGGCACCGATGCGGGGGCGAACCTCGAGCTGCTGCCATCGGTGTTGAAAGTCGCCGCACCGCCCAAGGACTAGGCTTCGGTCTCCGGACCGGCCAGCCCGGGGATGTCGTCGGGGTCGATCGGTTCGGACAGTCGGGCTCCCAACTGCGAGACGACCCTCGCGGCGAGTTCGTTGGCCAGACGTGCTGATTGCCTGAAGCTGAGATTGTTGGTCAGTCCGTAGAGGACTCCCGCAGCGAACATGTCGCCGGCCCCGGTCGTGTCGATTGCCTCGGCGGCGACGCCGGGCACCCGGATCAGTTGTCCCTGGTCGACCAGCAGGGCACCGTTGGCTCCGAGCGTGACCGCGACGCGTGGGACCCACTGGCCCAGTCGACGGGCGCAATCGTCCGTGTCGTCATTCTCCAGCAGGCTCCTGGCCTCGTCCTCGTTGCAGAACAACACGTCAACCGGACCGCGGGCCAACTCCAGGAACTCGTCCCGAAACAGGTCGACCAGGAAGGCATCCGAGACGGTCAGGGACAGCAACGCGTCGGAGTCGGCGGCGAGTTCCACGGCGCGGTAGGCGGCCTGGCGAGGGGTTTCGGCGCTGAAGAGGTAACCCTCGACGTAGACCGCTTGCGAGCGGGCTACCAGCAGGGGATCGATATCCTCGGGACCCACGTCGGAGGAGACTCCCAGGTGGGTGAGCATCGTTCTCTGGGCATCCTCGGTGATCAGCACCACGCAGGTGCCGGTGGGTCCGTCGGAGACGGGGACATCGATGGTGACCTGGTTGTCCCGCATGTCCTCCAGACAGAACCTCCCCAACGCGTCGTCCCCGACCTTGCCCGCATAGGCCGTACGGCCACCCAGTCCCGCGATGCCCAGGATCGTGTTCGCCGCCGAACCGCCGGCACACTGGTTTCGAGGCGCATCGCCCAGGGCCTCCAGCACACGCTGCTGGGTCGGTCGATCGACCAGCGTCATCATGCCTTTCGCGAATCCGAGCGATTCGAGCAGCGTGTCGCTGACCTGGACCTGGATATCGGCCAGCGTGTTGCCGACCCCGTAGACGTCGAGTGTCATGGGGACTCCGTCGGCGGTGACGAGCCGGCGGTGCTGGGCAGGTCGGTGAACAGGAAGGTGCCGCTGGCGGTCGCCACCAGGTGATTTCCTTCGGTTCGCACTTCGCCGACGGCCACCACCGACTGGCGACCCGAGTGCCGCACCTCGCCGACGGCCACCAGCCGTTCCCCGGGAAGGGCCGGCCGGATGAAGTTGATGTTGAGCTGGGCGGTGACGGCCAGGCGGTCGGCCGGTGCCACCGAACTGGCAGCGACGCCGAGAGCAGAATCGAGCAGCGTGGCGGCCACCCCCCCGTGGAGGATGGGCAGGTTCCTGAGATGACGATCGTCGACGACCAGTGCCAATTTCGATCGGCCGTCCCCCCATTCGATCGGCTCGATGCCCAGCAATTGGATCAGGCCGTCCCCGGTGGGGTCGGTGGGGTCGGTGGTGGGGGGGTCTGGAGTGTTCACGGTTTCTGGATCGTTCCGTCGGGGTTGCGGATGTTGCCCCAGAACAGGTCGAACGGAGGATCGTCGCTAACGGGGAACTTCGCAGCGAGTTCCTCGTCGATGTCGATCCCCAGCCCGGGGTTGTCATTGGCGTGGAAGTAGCCGTCGCGAAGTTCCGGGCAGCCGGGAAAACAGTCGATCTCGGCCTGGCAGAACCCGTGGGCTTCCTGGATCCCAAAATTGGGGACGGCGAGATCCAGGTGCACGTTGGCGGCGTGTCCCACCGGCGAGACGTCTCCGGGTCCGTGCCAGGCCGTGCGGACTCCGAAGAACTCGCACATCGCCGCCATCTTCCGTGCCGGGCTGAGTCCCCCCACCTGCGACAGGTGGACACGGATGAAGTCGATCAGCCGGTCCGAGACCAACCGCGTCCACTCGTTGGGGTTGTTGAACAACTCGCCCATCGCGATCGGGGCGGTGGTCTGCCGCCGGAGGTTGTCGAAGTAACCGACATCCTCGGGAGCCAACGGGTCCTCGACGAAGAACGGCCGAAACTGTTCGAGGTCACGGCAGAGCTGGATGGCCAGCACCGGGGGGATTCTTTCGTGAATGTCGTGCAGCAACTCGACCTCGTCACCGAGGCTGTCCCGGATGTGAGCGAACAGGCGGGGCACCAGGCGAACGTAGGGTCCGTGCGGCCAGGTCTCGGTCCGCTGGTTGGGTGGCACCG
>CAUZRQ010000086.1:0-22485 GCA_963582065.1 Planctomycetota bacterium
TGCCCCTCATGTGGCCAGTCGGTTCTCGACGACGACGCCACTGACTGTCCCTTCTGCGGGGCCTCGATGAGTGGCGGCAGCCCCGCGGCCACAACCGCGGCCCCCGAGAGTGCGACTCAACGCGACAGCGCACCCCCCAGCACAATTCCGGACGATACCGATGTTGGGCGGAAGGAGAACGACCCGTTCGGAGTCGATCCCTCGGTCACTCACCGCGCCATCCCCGCGGCGTCCAAACCGACGCGGAAACGACCGTGGCGAGTCAGGTGTCCGATGTGCGAGACGCCGGGCTTCGTTCCACGTCAAGCCGCAGGACGCGACGTCAAGTGCGCCAACCCCGAGTGCCTCGTGCCGATTTTCACTGCTCCTGGGGGTAAGTCGGCCGAAGGGACCGGTGAACCCGTCACTTCACCCGGCGAGACTCCGAGCGGGGGCAAGGGGCTCCTGGTCGTGCTGATGATGCTTTTAGCCGCCGGTGCCGCCGGTGGCGGTTTCTGGTACTTCAACTCTCCCCCCCCGGCACTGCCGACCCGGGAGCCACCGCCGGGGCCGACCAGCCTGGCTTCGTCTCGACCGACGCACCCGGCACCGCGTCACCGGTTCCCCCCGACAACGCTCGCGTCAAGACCACGGCCACTAGACCCGTCGACGGGATCGACGAGGCCTCCATCCGCAGGTTGGCACCAGCAGCGATGATCGCTGCGGCGCAGGAACGTGAAGACAACCGCAGCAAACCGTTTTGTCGACGATTGACTGCCGAGTTTTTTGCGGGCGTCGGCCAGGTCGACCAGGCCCTGGCGGAATTGAAGCAACTGACGCAGATCGGACCCGATCTGCCACACCTCCACATCATGGCCCTGGTCGACCTCTGGTGGCACAAACAGGGCACGGCCGAGGTCTCACCGGGTCCGCAACTGGACGAGGCCGTCCGGAGATCAGCCAACCTCGCGGCCACGGACCCGTTCGCCGTCGAAGTGATCCAGGCCTTGGGTTGTGCACTGGTCGCTTCCGGACAGGCCACTCTCGCCGATTCCACCATCAAGAGGCTCTGGAGTCCCGGATTGGCACAGCGGCTACGGCTGGACCAATTGAAGTGCCGTCAGTCCGGCACCTACACGCTGGCCGCCGACAACACATGGCCCCCGTCTCTCAGTGACGCATCGAATCCCGAACCGTTGATCATTGCCAGACTGGTTGCCGACGGACATTCCGAAGCCGCCCTGACGTGGGCTCGCCGAAGAATTTCGTTGCCCGATCGATCCGAACTGTTCACGGCCTGGGCGTTGGCGATGAAGAAGATGGTCCAGCCCGCTGAAACCCAGGCGGTCGACCGATCTCTTGCCGACGAACCCCCCGCGATCCGGGCCGTGGTTCACGCCCGGCTGGCACTGGTCGATGCGGCTGCCAAGAGTCCGACGACCGCCGAGTCAATCACCCGCGCCACCCAGGCCCTCGAGAAATGTGTCGCTGCACGGGTTGTCTCTCTCGGTGAACTCAAGCAGATCTACCGGACCGCGGTCGATGACGTCTCGCACTGGTGGCTCAAGGCCCAGGCCCAATCCGATTTGATCGGTGCCCTGAATCTCAACGGTCAACCCGAGCAGGCCCGAAAACTGTTTGCCGCCGCCCTGGCATCGGCGAGATCGCTGGGACCGGGGCGGGATGACATCGCCGCGAGACTCAAGTCGATCCGGTCCCAGGGCAATGCCGGGCTGATTCAACAGATGAAAACCTCGTTGGGACTCACCGGCGACGACGAGGCCCGCCAGGCTGGACAGCAGTACGTCAAGAAGTGCCGGGATTGGCTGCAACTGGCCGATCGACGCGCCCAATGCCTGGAGCGGCTGCATCGCTGGGCGATTGTTCACGGACTGGGGAACCAATCCTGGACGGACATCCGCGAACACGGGTTGACCAATGATCGTTCAATCCGCGACCCGTTCACCTCCTCGACGCTCCCCTCGTTCCTGTACCTGACCTTTCAGGCTGCCGGAAACGTGGATGCCACCCGCCAGATGAACCAGTTTCTGCCGACCGGCTTGCCTATCGATACCAACGAGCAACTCAGGCAGCGGACACGAACCGCCCTGTCCTCAGGAAACCTTCAAGCTGTCGTCCAGCACGTCACGGCAGACGGCAATACCCGTCGAGATCGCGACTCCCGGTTCGCTCGCCGTCGAATTCTGTTCGAACTGGTCGGCCTCGCCGCGAAATCGGATACCCCCCAGAGAGCCCTGACATTGATTGCTTCGGTTCGCGATCCACGATTGGCGATCTGGCAAGAAGAGGCTTACCAGCTCCTCGGCGCACAACTGGCCGCCAATGGCCATCATGCCATCGCCTGGAAATACGCCATCGACAACGATCGAAAACCGACAGAACAAGTCGCCCTGATCACCGGACTCCTCGAAGGACTTAACTCCTTGAGTGTGAGAACTCGACCGGGAATCTAGGCAATTGGGGCGACCCGCTCCGCTTGGGGCATCCTTCTCGATTCGACCGGTCAGGTGATGTGACCGTTGAGGCGTTCAAGAGGTCACCGTCCAGATTCCGAATTTTCAGAGGTGGTCGTCTTGATTGCGGACTTCGCGTCGTTCCTGCGACGAGGTTGCACGACGGAACAGTCGGCATAGAATCAGCATCGATCCCCCGGATGTCTCGCGCACGCGGCGACCGATAGACCACCATAGATTCTCGCTCAACGCCAATAAGGAGTGCGAAGTGCCCCGCACCACCCGCATCCTCTCATCTCTTCTGCTGCTCGCCATATTCGCACTCCCGCGTGCGGCTCTGGCCCAGGAGAGTGCCCCCAAAGTCGGCGTGGTCCTTCAGAGTGCCAACCGCGTCCTCGCCGATCTCAAAATGATCTCGGATCTGACCACCAAGACCGAGCAAAAGCAGTGGGAGAACATCGAGGCGATCATCGAGACATTCCTGTTTGGCATCGACCGCAGGAAGCCACTTGGCATCGAAGTGATCCTCGACGGTGACGAAGAGCGATTCCAGTTCGCCCTGCCCCTCACCAGCCTCAAGGAATTCATCAACGAGAACCTCGGCGGTTTCGAGATCACCGCCCGCAGGATCGGAACCGGACTGTATCGACTGAGTGAACAAAAAGAGACGCTCGCTTACATGCGTCACTCGAAGGGTTATGTTTCCATCAGCGAGCAGCGGGCCGAGGTCGCCGCCGTGGCCGACCCGCGCAGCACGATGGCGGCTCTGCTCGCCAAGAAGTACTCGCTGTCCACCACAATCAACAACTCCGCCGGCCAGCAAGCCGCTCGCCGCACGTCGTTTCGCCCCATTCGGGAGAACCTGCTGGCAGCGGTGAAGGCCAAGAAGGGCGAGTCGGCCGACGACCTGGCCCTGAAGAAAGAGCTGCTGCAGTTTGAACTTGGTGAAGCCGAGAGATTCCTGGTCGAATCGAAATCTCTGACGGCCGGATTTCACATCAATCCCGAGACCACCCAGGCGATCCTCGACATCGACCTGACCGCGATCATTGGTACCGGCCTCGCCAAGTCGATCCAGGGTCTTTCCACGACCCCGAGCCACTTCGCCGGAATCCCCCGGGCCAAGACCGCCATCCTCTCGGGCCGCATCCACCATCCTCTCGACAGTTTCCGCCAAACCGGACTGCAGGGTGTCCTGACAGCCGCACGCAACGCGATCCACGGTGATATCCAGCGGAAGGCTGCGGCCACCGACGCCCAGAAGGCGGCCAGCACCGAGGTGCTTGACACCGTCGTCGCGGTCATGCAGTCGGCTCTCACCAAAGGCCTGCTCGACGGGTTCGTCGAGGTTCGGCCAGCCGAAGGCGGAGTCAACGTCATGGTCGCCGGCATTCGCACCGTCGAAGGGAAACGGCTGCGAGCGGCACTCGCCGCCGTCCCCAATTCGACCATTGCCACTGATGTCTCCCTCGACAGCACAAAGGCCGGCGACGTCACGATTCACCAGCTGACCGTTCCCGCCGACCTTCACGCGGACTTCGCTGCGATGTTCGGCGATTCGCAGACCATCCTGGTCGGCACCAGTGCCGATGCGGCCTGGTGTGCCGCCGGCCCCGGGGCGATCGATGCTCTCAAGGCCGCGATCGCCAGCCGTACCGACTCGGCCAATGCGAAAGTGGACCCCGTCTTCGTCGACCTCGCCATCAAGGTCGGCCCCTGGCTGAAAGTACTCGACAACCCGCTCGGATCTGCCGAGCCGTCTGCCACTCGCAAGATGGCTCTGAAGGCATTTGCCCAGGGCAAGGACACGGTTGAACTGCAACTGCGGCGCGAGGGCACCCGCGTGCTGGGTCGCACCACGCTCGGCACCGGCATCCTGCGGTTCTTCGGCAAGGAGATGGCCGAGTTCTCGAAAGAGAACTTCGAGTAGCCTCGGGCTACGCCATGTTGATGCCGCCGCAGATGTTGTAGGCCTGCCCGGTGATCATCCGTCCCGCGTCACCAGCCAGATAGACGGCCATGGCCGCGATGTCCTCGGGTTCCAGCCGGCCACCGATAGGTGTCAGCCCCGATTCGTGATCCTCCAACTCCCGCCCCAGCCGGTCGGCGTCGTACTCGATCCGCTTGTCGTTCATCAGCGTCCGCACCGGGCCGGGACAGATGCAGTTGACGGTGACCCCCAGTGACGCGGTTTCCTGTGCAGCGGTTCGCATCAGGCCCAGCACACCGTGCTTACTGGCTGCATAGGCTGCCCCGTGCAGGCTGCCAACCCGGCTGTTGATCGACGCCACGGTGATCACGCGGCCCCAGCCCGCCTCGATCATCGAGGGCAGTGCGAGTTTTGTCAGCCGGTAGGGGGCGTTGAGATTCACTTCCAGGGTCAGGTTCCAGAAGTCGTCGTCGAAGTCGACCAGCGGCTTCGGGTCCGAACTGCTGCCGACTCCTGCGTTGTTGACCAACACCTCGACGGTCCCCAGTGACCCGCCGACCGACTCGAGCAATGCCGCGGGCACTGCCGAATCAGACAGGTCCGCGGGGAAGGCCTCGGCCGTCCCACCCGCCGCACGGATTTCATCGACGACCGAGTCGAGCTCCTCGGTCGAACGGGCAGCCGCGGCCACCTTGGCTCCCGCGACTCCATAGGCCACGCAGATCGCCCGCCCGATACCCCGTCCGGCTCCTGTCACCAACGCCACCCGCCCGGCCAATCCCTGCATTGTCTCTCGACTCCCAGTCCATCTCGGCCATCACGGCCTTGGTTGATCGGATCCCCGGCCCCGGCTACAACGGGTGACCGCCGTGGACACCTGAACGAATCGACGCATTCTAGGTCCACCATGCGACCGCGCTCAACCGCCCCGCCGCATCGGTTTATCCAACGCGTTTCCGCCATGCCGCTTCGCCTCAGACTCCGGAACGCTTCCCCGGTGCCGATCGAAGTCGATACCGTCCGACTTCCGACGGTCCGCGAACAGACCCCCGACCAGGTGCTGGCCACAGAGGTGCTGCACGGAAATGCCCAGGAACCCCTCGGCGAGTTCTTCGATGCCGACGGATCTGCCGCAGACGACAACACACTGGTCTGGGAGGGTGACTGTCATGGGGTCAAGCGTATCGCCGAGGGACTGACAGACGGGCAGGTGCGGATTGAGGGGTTCGCCGGGATGCACCTGGGAGCCGAAATGACTGGTGGCGACGTGGTAGTCGACGGCGACGCCACCGACTGGGTCGGTGCCGAAATGAAGGGCGGGCGGATCCATGTCCGCGGCCATGTCGGCCATCAACTGGGGGCGGTCTACCGGGGCGGCCATCGCGGAATGACCGGGGGCGAGATCCTGGTCGACGGCAACGCCGGCAACGAGGTCGGCCATTCGATGCGCCGCGGCCTGATCGCCGTTGGCGGACGCATGGGGGATTTCTCCGGTGTCAACCTGATCGCCGGAACGATCGTAGTAGGCGGAGAACCCGGCATTCGTCACGGGGCGGGCATGAAACGCGGCACGATCGCCTTTCTCGATCCTCAATCCGCCCCGGAGGTGCTCCCCACCTTCCGCGGCGCAGGCAGTTGCCGACCCACGTTCCTGAGGTTCTTTCTGAAGCATCTCGCCGAACGGGGCTGGCCCGTTCCGGAAGGGTCCCTCGACGCCCTCTACCATCGCTACAATGGGGACTTCCTCGAACTGGGCAAGGGCGAACTTCTGGTCCGCTCGGACTAGTTCCCCCCGTCCTGCACGTTCCCCGCCATGCCCTCCGCGCCCAACCCATCCGGTGGCAACGTGGCCGAACGCCTGACCCGCACGGCGGGCCTGGCCCCCGATCAACTGGCCCTGATCGTCTGTGACCGTCACGGCCGATCAACTGCCCAACTGACCTTTCGACAACTCGACGAACTTGTCGACCGACTGGCCGCCGGGTTGATTCAGTTGGGCGTGGCCCCGGGGGACCGGCTTGTGCTGATGGTCCGTCCCGGGACCGAATTCCTGGCGTTGACCTTCGCCCTGTTCCGCGCTGGCGCCGTGGTCGTACTGATTGACCCCGGCATGGGACTGCGGCGGGTCGTCGCCTGCCTGGAGCAGGTCGCTCCCGATGGCTTCGTCGCCCTCCCCACCGTGCATTGGGCCCGTTGCCTGTACCGCCGCCGCTTCCCCCACGCCCGGCTCAATGTCCGTGTCGGTGGATGGGCTCCGGCAACGTGCGGTTACCGCCAACTCGAAACCACCGACTCCAGCGGATTTCACCCGCCGGCAATCGGCTCGGATGATCCGGCGGCGATCATCTTCACCAGCGGCAGCACCGGTCCGGCCAAGGGAGTCGAGTACGAACACGGGATGTTCTGCGCCCAGGCCGACCTGTTGCAGGCGAGATTCGAGATCGCCCCTGGCGAACGCGATCTGCCGGGGTTTCCCCTGTTTGCCCTGTTCAACGTGGCGATGGGTGTCACCAGCGTCTTCCCCGACATCGATCCCACCCACCCAGCCGCCGTCGACCCCCGTCACATCGTCGCCCCCATCCGGACACACCGGGTCACACAGGCTTTCGGCTCTCCGGCCCTCTGGGAGCGTGTCGGGCGGTATTGCCGGGAACAACAGATCACCCTTCCCAGCCTCTCACGCGTGTTGTCAGCCGGTGCCCCGGTACCACCGCACGTTGTTGAGTCGATTCGCGAGGCGTTGACCGCACCGGGGGCCGACATCCACACGCCCTACGGAGCAACCGAGGCCTTGCCGGTCGCAGTGATCAGTGGTCGTGACATCATCGGGACCACCGCTTCCCGTTCGGCCCAGGGGGCGGGCACATGTGTGGGAACACTGTTCCGCGACGTCGATGTTCGCATCGCCCGGATCGACGACGGGCCGATCCCTGACTTCTCAGCCCTTGATCTGCTGGCCCCCGGAGAGATCGGCGAAATCGTCGTTCGCGGCCCCTCGGTCACCAAGCGGTATTTTCGGCGAGACGAGGCGACGGCACTGGCCAAGGTCGCCGACGGCGGCGTGACCTGGCACCGCATGGGCGACGTCGGTTATCTCGACGATTCGGGACGCCTGTGGTTTTGTGGCCGCAAGGCCCACCGCGTGGAAACCGTTGCCGGTACGCTGTTCAGCGTTCCTTGCGAGGCGATCTTCAACCAGCATGCGGCCGTCAGCCGAAGCGCATTGGTCGGGATCGGCGACCGCCCTCGACAACGGCCGGCGATCGTCATCGAGTGCC
The DNA here is from genome assembly GCA_963582065.1 of Planctomycetota bacterium. Lineage (GTDB taxonomy): Bacteria > Planctomycetota > Planctomycetia > Planctomycetales > Planctomycetaceae > UBA8437. The sequence continues at coordinate 7,662 of CAUZRQ010000086.1, forward strand.
ACGACCCACACGCCCCCTCCGACACGCTCGCCACAGAACTGCGGCACCTGGCCGCCGGCCATCCGCTCACCGCTTCGATCGAATCCGTCTTCTTCCACCCCTCCTTCCCGGTCGATATCCGACATAATGTGAAAATCAACCGGGAACAGTTGGCCGACTGGGCGGCCGGCCGACCAGCGTCAAATCGACGGGTCCGGTAGTCAACCAATGAGTGTGAGCACACCGGTTTGAGCAATCTGGTCACAGGCGGCAGCGGCTTTTTGGGTCGTTACCTGGTCGAACAACTCGTGGCCCGCGGCGAAACGATCCGCGTGTTCTGCCGCAGCGAACCCGAGTGCCTGTCCTTGCCGGGGGTGACCTGGATCCGCGGGGACGTGCGGGACGTCGAGGCGGTCACACGCGTGTGTCGTGACATCTCGACGGTCTTCCACTGTGCCGCGGTGCCGGGCATCTGGGGTCCGTGGTCGCTTTATGAGAGCATCAACACCCAGGGCACCCGCAATCTGCTGGCCGCCGCCGCCGCCGCTGGCGCCGCGAGGTTCGTCTACACCAGCAGCCCCAGCGTGATTTTCGATGGAAGCGACATGATCGACGTCGATGAATCACGTCGGTACCCCGACCGGTTTCTCTGCGGGTACCCCCGTTCCAAGGCGCTGGCCGAAGCAGCCGTGTTGGCGGCCAACGGACAAGACGACCTCACCACCGTTGCCCTGCGGCCTCACCTGATCTGGGGTCCTCGTGACAATCACCTACTGCCCAGGATGATCCAACGGGCCCGCCGCGGGAGGCTGCGGCGAGTCGGAGACGGCCGCAACGTGATCTCGACCGTCTACGTCGAAAACGCTGCCGCGGCTCACCTGCAGGCCGCCGACATGCTCGAGCCCGATGCTGCGCACGCCGGCAAGGCGTATTTCATCAACGAGCCCGAGAGCGTCAACCTCTGGGACTGGATCAATCGACTCCTGAAGCTGGCCGGCCTGCCAGCGGTCAGCCGATCGATTTCAGCCCCGGCTGCTCGGCGTTTGGGCGGGTTTCTGGAACTGGCCTGGCGGTCTCTGCGGTTGCAAGGGGACCCGCCGATGACCCGTTTCCTGGCCGAACAACTCGCCCGATCGCACAGCTTCTCGATCGACGCTGCCGTCCGGGACTTCGGCTACCGCAAGATCGTCACCGTCGAGGAAGGTCTCCGGCGTGTCACGCCGTACCTCGAAGAACTGGGACAGGGCGCGGGCGCCGACACCACCTGAACCGCAGACGACCTACTACTCCTCGGCGGACGCCGACTTCCCGTCCACTTTCTTCGACCCCGACAGTTCTCTCTCGCGACGATCTTCGTACCGCTCGACCGCCGTCGGAGCGTAGTCACCGGTCAGCCAGTGAATCAGCAACTCCAGCTCTTCGGCCGTCATCCGTTCGGCGAAGGATGGCATTTGGTTCTTCTCGCCGTAGTGCTGGGCGGCCGCCGGGTTCGACAGAAAGCTCGTCAACCACGCCGCTGAACCGTATCCCGACAAGTTCGGGTAACCATCAGCGTCATCATCGCCGACCGCCTTGAACGGGCCCCCGACCGTCGAGTGACAATCGGCACACGAGGTGCCGTTGATCGCCCCGGCCCAATCGCCATCGACGGCCAGCACGCGTCCCCGCTCAACCTTGGCGGCGTCGCCCTCGACCGCCTGCCCGTTGTTGCTGTGAGCAGCCTGTGCGACCAGAAAAGCCACCAACGCCTCGACGTTCTTCGCGTTCTCAGCGCTGTTGAGAGCTTCGGCGTCCCCGGACCAGTCGGCCATTTCCGACTCGTCCGGATTCAGGACCTCGGCGTCGCCGGGATTTCGGAACCACTGAGCGTTCTTCAGAGGTGCAAAGTGATTCGAGTAATCCACCACAACGGCTCGCATCCATTCGGGCGACGCGAAGTTTCCCAGATCGACGGCCGTTGGCGTTCCACGAACCTGTGTACCGTCCGGCCTTCCCTCGTAAACCAATCGGCCGCGACCATCGTGGCCGTCGTATCGATGGCAACCGAAACAGTGCTTGGCAAACAGGCGGGGCCCCTGGGTGAAGGGGTCCTCGCGGAGCAGTGTCACCGCCCCGGAGACGGGAATCTTGTTCGGACCGCCAGCGAGTTCCCTGATCCGCTCGGAGTCACGGTGCGCCTCCAGAATCGCCGCCTGGTGAGACTCACTCTTGCCATCCTCGTAGAACGCCAGAAGCGTCAATCCTCCGATTCCGATCGTCAGCATCCACGTGAAGGCCACGTTGAACTTGTGCCCGATCGCCCAGCGGCCGACCAGCGGCATCGCCGCCACCACGCCCATCAGTGCCCCGGGAACATAAATCGACCCGAAGGCCAACCCAAAGTGCTCGACGAACTCGAACTTCAGGAACCGGAAGAGAAACAGGAAGTACCACTCCGGACGCGCCGCCGCGTAATTCTCCGCCGGATTCGCCGGCGCACTCAATTCGGCTCCCTTCCAGATCGACAACCCCAGCACCAGCAACAACACGGCCAGACAGGCCACTCCGTCCTTGAGCACCTGGTCCGGCCAGAAGGTGGTTTCGGGGGCGTGGTTCTTGTCCTTGACCGTCAAACCATGCCGCCGGAAGACGTACAGGTGCAGGCCCAGGAAGGCGATGAGCGACGCCGGAAGCAGTCCGGCATGCAACGCGAAGAAGCGAGTCAGAGTGTGATGACCGTATTTCGGTCCGCCCTGGATCAGTTCCTGAGCCTCCACGCCGATGACCGGCGCATTGCCCATAATCTTCGTCGCCACCTGCGTCGCGTAGTAGCCCTTCTGGTCCCAGGGCAACAGGTATCCGGTCAGCGACAACCCGAGCACGATCTGCATCAGCACCAGCCCCAGCCAGAAGTTCACCTCCCGAGGTGCCTTGTACGCCCCGTCGATGATCACCTGCACCAGGTGCACCGCCATCAGGACGATCATCAACTGAGCCGTGAAGTGGTGCAGCCCCCGGACGATCGACCCGAAAGTCATCTCGTTCTGGATGTAGTAAACGCTCTCCCAGGCCGTGTTTGCGCTGGGACTGTAGGCGGTCCACAAGAAGAACCCGGTGATCATCTGCACGCCGAAGGTGAAGACCAGAGTACTGCCCCAAACGTACCGCCAACGAGCTCCGCCGGGGACTCGTTCGTAGAGCGCCTCGTGAAGGACACCGGCGTACCCGGTGCGGTGGTCGAGCCAGGCCAACAGACTGCGGATCATATTTCCACCTTCTCGGAGATACCGCCGCGGTAGTTCTTGAATTGCACCCAGATCTCATCACCGGTGTCCGGCTTCACGACCAGGCTGTCCATGTCGCGTGGCGGAATTGGGTTGTCCTTGGTGCCATCAAGTTTGAACGCACTCAGATGACAGGGGCAGTAAAAATCGCTCTCGACGTTCCGAAACTCGACCGAGCACCCCAAGTGTGGACAGATCGTGTTGAACACGATCACTTCACCCGATTCACTCCGACGCACCCAAACACTTCCGATCGGAACATTCGGGAACTTGTTCCAGGCATCAACAAGATCGTCTTTGACAGTCACCTGCTGTGGTGTCCCATCTCTCGGCAGCAGAGGTCGGGTTACCGACAACTTGACGAAACCCTCTGAGTCCTTCCCGCCACTGGTCCCGGACCCATCCGGATCACTCGACTGCCCCCGCCGAATCAACGGATCGAGGAAGAAGACCAACCCCGAAAGCACCGGCACCAGTCCCACAACCGTCCCGACGGTGCCGGCCAAGAGCTGCGTCAGAAACGACCGCCTGCCTGGACCATCTGATTTCGCGGCCCCGGAATCGTCCGCAGACGACACCACGTCTTCAGGTTGGCCATCCTCGCTCTCTCCAAACCCCGGAAATTCAGCGATCTCGGCGACCTCGGCGACCTCGGCGACCTCAGCGACCTCAGCGACCTCAGCGACCTCAGCGACCTCAGCGACCTCAGCGATCTCGGCGACCTCAGCGACCTCAGCGACCTCAGCGACCTCAGCGACCTCAGCGACCTCGGCAAAATCAGCGACCTCAGCGACCTCAGCAAAATCTGCGACCTCGTCGATCTCAGCAAATCCGGGGAACTCATCGCGCTCATCGATTTCAGCAAATCCCGGAAACTCACCCTCGGCGGGGACCATGGACGACTCCGCCGATTCCTGGACGCCATCGGTCTCACCGCTCGAATCGGCTTCGGGAAGATCCTCGGGAGTCAGGTCGGCTTGGGGGTTCTCATCGATCATCGATCGTCTCCTGGCAGACTTGTCATTTCGGCAAATCGTGCAAGTGGCCTCTCGTCGAATCCGGACGGGTACAACGATCACGGACCCGGCCGAAGCCGAATGGCAACCGTTGGGTAATGCGAATCACGATCAGCGCCGTGGGGAACTCGATTGGTGGGGTCCGCAGCACGGCGACGGGCGGGTCACCGATTGCGGGACATGGGGGGGGATGGGGGGGGCATCCTGTTGGTGGGGTGGGACGATTGTCCTGCTCTATGTTGCGGTCGGCAGAGCAACGGTCATCGCGTCAATCAAACGGGAGAGTCCCTGATCAAACGGTCCATCGAAAAGGGCGCCGGCGGCCTGGCGATGTCCACCGCCTCCGAATCCCTCGGCCACGGTGGCAACATCCACGTCACCTCGACTCCGAAAACTCACTTTCACTCGTCCGTCCCGTTGTTCGTGAGCAATGAACGCACATTCCACACCGACGATCCGAAAACACTCGTTGACCACGTCCTCGGTATCGGCCGGAACGGCACCGGTGTGAGCGAAGTCGTCCCGTCGCGCCGCCAGCCAAGCCAAGCGGCCATCGCAGGCCAACTCGATTCGTTCCAGCAATCGGCCGGTTAGCCGGACGCGCGCCGGCGAATAACGCTCGTACAACCGCCGGTATGATAGGTCCGGCTGGGCGCCGAGGTCAATCAACCGGCCAACGGCCCGAAGCGTCCCGCCGCTGGTCGAAGAAAAGCGGAACCAACCGGTGTCCGTGGCAATCGCACAGAACAACGCGGTCGCCGCAACTGGTGAAATCTCCCAGCCGGCCGACTCGGCCAGGTCGACGATCAGCCGCCCCGTCGCCTCGGCCGACGTGTCCTTGAACTCGTGATCCGCAAGGTCATCGCTGCTCTGGTGATGATCGATAACCACTTTCACCGCGCTGGTTGCTTGCAGCACCTCGTCCACGCCCTCGATCTGCACCCACGCACTGGTATCAAGCACGATATGGACATCCGTGTCGCAGGCCGAGGCCACGTCAACGTCGACACCGATCACGTTCACACGATCGTCGGGGTCAAGAAACGCCAGGTTCTCGGTGATCGGCGAGGGATTGATGATCCGGACGGTCTTGCCCTGAGCCTCAAGCAGCTCGGCCAACCCGATCTCCGAGCCAATTGCGTCGGCATCAGGTCTCACATGGCTGGTCAGCACGAAACGGTCGTGCCGAGCCACCAAGTCACAGAACACCTGCCAGTCGATCGCCATCGTTCCCTCTCGCCGTCGACCTGCACCACACGGTCAGGATAACTTGGATTCGCCCAACCCGCCAGTTTCGGCGTCGTCGGCTGGGTGAACTTCGACATATCGCCACACCGCCTCAATATCTTCGGCCACCTGCTCCCGCAACGCGTCAACCGATTCGAACTCGACGGTTCCGCGCACTCGTTCCAGAAACTGCACCGACAATTCCTGGTCATACAGGTCGCCGTCAAAAGCCAACAGGTGAACCTCAACCTTGACGACGGTTTCTCCGAACGTCGGATTGCTTCCGACGTGAATCGCGGCCGGTTGCCGCCGCCCGTCCACCCTGGCCGCACCCACGTAGACGCCATCTCCAGGTACCAGCGTAACGATTCTGGACAGGTTGGCGGTGGGCACACCCAATTTCCGGCCACGTCCCTCACCAGCCGTCACGATGCCACGGACCGAATAGGCCCGGCCGATCAATCCCGTCGCCGATTGCACATCACCCCGCGCCAACAGACTCCGAATTCGGCTTGATGACACCAGTTCACTGCCAATCGACTCGGGCTCGACCACATCCAGGGCGACTCCCGCATTCTCACACAACTGCGACAGGACACCGATGTCGCCCCGGCGATCTCGTCCGAAACAGAAATTCGGACCCTCGACCAGCCCGCGAGCGTCGAGTTGTTCCGTGACGACCTCCCGGAAGAACTGGTCGGGGTCCAGTCTCAGCATCTCGAGTGTCGTCGGGAAAGCCACCAACACGTCGACTCCCATCTCGCCCAGGAAACGGGCCCGATCCTCGATCGTGCTCAACAGCGGCGGTGCCATTCCGGCCCGCAGCAACTCGATGGGGTGCGGATCGAACGTCAACACCACCGCCGGGTGACCGGCACCCCGAGCCCGTGACACCAACTTCGAGATGATCTTCGCGTGCCCGAGATGAACGCCGTCGAAGTTACCGATCGAAACGAATCCGCCGCGGCAGGCTGCCTCGCCGACGATTCCGTAGACCAACTGCATCACGTGCTTCTGCCGAACGGGAACGACGGACAACCACCGCCGCGGGACATGAAATTGGCTAGCGAAAGACCCGCTGCGAGGCCGTGTACCGGGCTACGCGTTCCGGACAGAGAGCCCGTCCGAGCCCGGGATCGGAGGGAATCTCCAGGAATCCGTCCTCGTCGAGCTCAAACGGACGGTCGAGCAGGTCCTCGATGTAGCCGCACGGAGTCAGGTATTCAACATACCGCGCCACCGGGATCGCCGCGGCGAGTTGCAAGTCGGCGGCGAGACCAACTGCGGTGTTCCATCCGTGAGAGACCATCTGCACGTTGTGGTCGTAGGCCCAACCGGCTATCCGCCGCGACTCGGTCAACCCGCCATTTTTGGTGCTATCGGGCTGGATGATGTCGACGGCCCGCCGGGTGATCCACGGCAAAAATGCCTGCCGACGTGTCAGCACCTCTCCCCCGGCAATCGGCAGCGGGGACGACCGAGTCAATTCGGCGTACCCCTCAATGTCGTCCGCTGGCAGAGGCTCCTCGAACCACTCGATGCCATAATCGGCCAGCATCCGGGCCGTTTCGCGAGCCCAGTTGACACCGTGGGGCCAGAACTGCTCGCTGCCCCCCGCATCAACCATCAACGCCACGTCTTCTCCGACCGTCTCGCGAGCCGTCCGCACCAGCAATTCGTCCGTCCGGCGATCTCGTCGTCCGAAGGGCCGCCACCCCAGTTTGATGGCGCGAAATCCGCGGGCCACTGTCGATTCCAGCGTCGCCTTCAGTGGTCCGGGTTCGTCGAAGAGCATCGATCCGTACGGCCTGATCCGGTCTCGGTAGATGCCGCCCAGCAACCGCGACACGGGCTGCCCGCAGGCTTGGCCCATCAGATCCCACAACGCGATATCGATGCCGCTGATGGCATGTTCAACCGATCCTCCGCGACCCTGCCAGAAGGTCATTTCCCGCAACGTGTCGCTGACCCGCTCGGGCTCAACGGCCGACTGGCCCTTCAACAAGGGCCACAAAAGCTCCACGGCTCCCTCGACCAGAGCTCCCGAAGTGAAGCAACTGCCCATCCCGACCAGGCCGTCCTCCGACGTGATCCGTACCAGCGTGTGCAGATTTTCCTCGGTCTCCAGATCCTGGGGCCAGCCGCCATCGACGGTCGCACCGGTCAACGCGATCAATTCCAGTTCGACTATGCCCATCGACTCAGACTAGGACACAACCTCGGGAAACGGAAGTCCGACCCTCAGCCCAGGCAGGCCACGCTGGCGGTGAATCCGTGCACGAAATTCGTTCCACCAACCGGGCCAATTTCTCCTTGGGCAAAGAACCCCGCGAGGGGGATGTCACCCAGTTCCCGTCGGATGGTCGATGCGTCGTGATCGGGTTTGTCGAACAATCGCGTACCGCGTCCGTTGCAGCTGAACAGCAACGCTGCCTGCGTCGCCGGCCCCTGTTGACGGTGAACTCCCAGCAACTCCACCAGGTCCTCGTCGGCCGTCGCCGCATCCCGAACCTGAAACCGGACCGTCTGGCCAACCCGCACTTCGTTGCCGATGACCACCGCACCCTCTTCGGAATCGATCTGCATCACGTTGGCAATCAGAAAATCGCCCCGTTCAAAATTCTCACCGTATTCACTCATCGCCACGCCCAGGTGCAGGCCGCGGCCCACCAACTGCCTGTCGGACTCGTCGAGGCTCTCGACCGTCTCCTGCAACACCTCCAACGCCCGCCGGCCTCCAAGCCCCCGCACCACATTCGCCTCCGCCTCGGTCACCACCATTGTCTCACCGATTGGTCGACAACCCTGCGACACGACTGACCGGACTTGCCCCGGCCCGCGGACCACCACCCCCACAGCTCCGAAACGATGAGCCTCCAGCCCTAGGAACAACCGGTTTTCGCCCGCAGCCCGGCCACCACTGGCCATTCCGCCCAACACACCCACGCCGGGTGTGTCGCTGTCGGAAGTCTGTTCGGCGACACGGTCAAAAATCGATTGCGGAATCGACGAGAAAGGGTCGGCCAGCAGAAACACGGTGTCCACATCGTCTGGATCACCCAGGTTCTCGGGAATCCCGCTGGACAACAACCCATCAGCGGTCCGTTCAAAAGTGACCCGGAACGGCTCGATGGTCGATTCGGGCATCACCGCGGCCAGCACGCTCAGGGCTGGACCGGATTCGATCTCACGATCTCCCCCGGCAATCATCTCACCGGTGCATCCCAGCAACACTCCATCCCCAACACCTTCGGCCAGCCAACCGGGCAACTCTTCAAGCGTGTCACCGTATACGGCACTGGCGAAGGCAAACACCATGGAGGGAGCTTGGTCCCCCAGGCCCGCCCCCACCGCCTCCATGCACTCGGCCGCTGCATCCGCCAATTCGGACCGGGTGCTCAAGCCAGCCGCACACACCATTGTCATCACACCTGCCCCCCATCACATCGGCCGACTCATCCTAGCGACGGCCTCGAGCATGTCGAGGCGACCGGGACTAGTGCCACAATCGGGTGGCGCCTCGTTCCAATCCGGGACCCACCGGCACATGCGATCCGATCGGCTCGTACCAGCCCGCTCCCGGATCGAACACCGACGACTGAACCGACGCCAATCTCGGACGGAACACCACCAGCAGCAGCAGCGGGAGATACCACAGCACGTAGACGCCCCCCTGGTGCGAGTACCAGAACTGGGTGGCCACGACCACGGCCGCGGTCTGAGAGATGAGATGTTCGAGCGTCTTGCGGCGGGGCCAGATGGTCAACACCCCGAGCATGACCACAAACACGACGATCACCGGGATTCGATAAACCAGGTTGTTCGAGTTCCAGAACCCGACACCCACACCCCCATCGTCTGCAATCGTCTCGCCCATGAACTCCCGGCCCACAGTCTGCACCGATTCCTGAAGCCGGACGGAAAACTCCGAGATGTCCGGAGACGTGAGTGCCACGACGCCGACCTGCAAGGCACCGCCGACCACGACCAGCGACATGGCAAACAGCAACCCCCGCCGCCGCTCGTAATAGGCAAACCACAACGGCACCAGCGACAGAAAGACCGGCAACAACACCAACGAGCCAAAGGCCCCCCCCATCAACGCTCCGGCCAACAGCGGACGGCGAACAGCCAGAAACGCCAGAATGTAGAATGCCGCCGGCAACACGTGGTCCACCTCACCCACGTCGTAGGACGTGCAGGGCATCAACAGGTACAGGGTCGCCATCGCCACCCCCTGGCGACGATCCCCGAAGTGCAAGAGCCCCACCATGTAAAGCCCGATGACAACAGTCAGGTGAGCGACCACGGGGATGATCTTGGCAGCCAGTTCGCGAATCCGACCCCGATTTCTCCAGTTTCCTCGTGGTGGGGCCACGGCCTCCACCACCACCGTCGCCGCAGCCCCAGCGGCCGTCGAGGCGGCCCCCGCTGCCGGTTCGGCCACGTTCTGCCGTCGCAACACACCTTCACCGCGAGTCACTGCCGACCGGGCCGCCGAGGATGGGGGATCCACGACCACCTTGCTCATCAGGAATGCGAAGGCCGAGATCGCCAGAAAGACCAGCCCCTGGGCTGCCAGGTTCGGCTCGACCAGTGGACGCCGCTTGAACAGCGGATCGCACAACAACCGCACCAACACCAGGCCGGCCCCGGCAAACAACCACGTCGTTCCCAAGGTCCGCAGCAGATGATACCGCTCGGCCTGCTCGTCAACACGGATCCCCAACCGCTCCGGCTCGACCATCAACAGCCCCGGCGCGAGGCTCAGCAACAGCACCACGTCGACGTTGCGCAACGACCAGATCCGGCCAAACCGGAAAAACACGGCCACAATCAACAACGACGAGAGGTAGAACCACGTCGGCGCGTTGACCTCGTAACCGGTGAGCAGATCGCGCATAACCCGGCCGCCTGACCCATGGACCTGAGACGGTCCCCACCACTTCTGCCGACGAGTTCAGTTCCCAGCCTCGATCACCGACAGGTCTCCGTTCAGCATACGGATCGTCCCGAGAAAGGCAATCCCCGGTGCCGGTTGATACGCAACGCCCGACACGGCTGACGACAACCGTTGACACCCCTCCCACACAGGCTACAATGGCCGCAGTTCCGCTCGACATTCCTGCCAAACTCACGGTGGGGCGACCGAGTGGGCATCAGAGGGGTTCCTGCCCCGAGGCTGACAGCCTGTTCCGATTCGCCGAAACAGGACTTGGTCGGCCCGCTTCCCAGACGTCCGATTGGCGGCGATCCGGGCTGCGGCCAACCGGCGGCCCCTCCTCGCCCCACGGTTTTCTTTCGGTTGCCGTCATACCAAGCACCCCACTGAAGCCATCAGCCCGACACCTCTCTAAGGTCACTGAACGATGTTTACACCCGGAATTGGGCAGTTGCTGATCGTGCTGGTGATCGTCCTTCTGTTCTTCGGCGGGAAACGGATCCCCCAGATGATGCGGTCAATCGGCCAGAGCGTCACCGAATTCAAGAAGGGGGTCAGCGATACAGCTGACGCTGACAAAGACGACAAGCCCACAGACGCCGACTGAGTCCCATTCCACCATCACGCTTTCTGCAGCCCCAGCAAGAGGTCTTTGCGATGAGTGCCGTCGTTGCCTTCTTCGGTATGCCCGGAGGCCCTGAATTGCTCATCGTACTGTTTGTCGCGCTACTGCTGTTCGGCAAGAAACTTCCCGAAGTGGCCCGCAACATGGGCAAAGGGCTGACCGAGTTCAAGAGGGGTATCCGCGGCGTCGAAGAGGATGTCCACGACTCGACGTCGTACGACCCGGAACCGACCGCCGAACGGCCGATGGCCGACGACGACCTCGCCAACGTCACCGCACCGAAGTTCGAGCCGCCTGCACCGGTGGATGAGACCGATTCCGGTGATGATCAACCCGAGAGCGAAGCAGACGACCCCGACTACGCCTCTCACCCGGACCGCGATGACGGTGGCCACGCCGAGAGTAGCCGCCCGGACTAGCCACTTCCCCTGGCAGCGGCCACCGCCGCGACGTAGGCCTCCGCCTGCGACCGGATCCGGGCCATGTCGCCGTCGGCAACCGCCTGCTTCTCGACCAGGGCGCTGCCCAGTCCCACGGCACAGGCACCGGCGGCAAAGAAACCGGCAATCGTGTCCAGATCGACACCTCCGGTGGGCAGCAACTTGACCTGCGGCAGCGGGCCGTGCAATGCCTTGAGGTAACCCGGGCCACCCACGTCAGCCGGGAACACCTTCACGATATCCGCCCCCGCCTCCCAGGCCGCCACAACTTCCGTCGGCGTCAATGCCCCCGGCATCACCAGCTTGTCGTAACGCCGACACATCCGGATCACATCAAGATTGACCGTCGGACAGACAATGAACTCGGCACCAGCCAGCATCGCCGCCCGGGCACTCTCAGGGTCCAGGACGGTGCCCGCGCCCAACAGGATCTTGTCCCCCAGGCTGTCGCGGACCGCCGAGATGATCTCGAGCACCCCCGGAACGGTGAACGTGACCTCGATCACTTCGATTCCGCCCGCGTGGAGTGCCTCGGCCACTCCCACCAACTGTTCACCCGACGATGCACGGATGATTGCCACCACACCACCGTCGAGCACCCGCTGCAGATCCACTTCCCGACTCACGACTCCCTCCTATTCCGTCGCCGCGAATTTCTCGGCATATTCCAGCACCCACAGGTCGATGTTCTCCGCAAAACTCTCAACGTCCACCTGGCCGAGCATCTGGTACCGAGACCGGTTAAACACTTCGCGGTTGCGGATCGTTGCCTTGGCAACCATCTCGACAATCCGACCGTCCGAAAAGGGACGGATCAGCATCTGCATCCGGCTGTACAGGTTCACCGGTTTGCCCGCGTCACCCAAGGTGATGTCGTCTCGACTGACCACCGACCCCCAACCCTCGTCACCAACGATCGACTCGAACTGGAACCCGGGGAACTGGTCGACCAACTGGCGGACGCACTCTCCGATGCGGTCACTGAGTTCCAGGCGGTACTCCGAGTGCAAGGCTCGAGAGTCCTCCTCCGAAAGCACCTTCGCAGCCGCTTCCCGACTGCGAGTGTCTCGAGCCTGCTGTCCCCGTTCGACGGCCCGTTGCAGGCGTTCCTGAAAGTCCACCGTCCTACCCCCCGCGTGTACCTAGACGACGGCCGCGATTCTAGGATTCCTCGAGAGTTGCCGCAATAAACTCTCCGAGGACATCCCCAAACGACTACGCGGTGCCGACACCGCTTGTGGAGCACAAAAAACCGTCGGATAATACCCTCTGTCAGCACGATCCCCCGTCGTTTCATAACCCGAACCTTGCGATCGCATCGCCATGACAACCCCGATTCTGGCCCCCAACAACCTCCGCGACCTCATTTCCCAGTCGACATTTTTCCCCACAATGGCCGTGCTACTCGGCATCCTTGTGGTGCTTCTGTTGATTGGCTTCTGGATTCGGACACGATTTCAGAGAAACGGCCCCGAGAATGCCGCCGATCCGGAAGAATTGCTGGTTCTGTACGAAGAAATGCGGCGTCAGGGTGACCTCACGGACGAAGAATTCCGATCCATCAAGAACCGGATATTGCCGCCCCGCAGTCACGATTCCACTCAGGACTCGTGACGAACCGGCAAGTTCCCGAAGCCAACACCACACACGGCCTGCCACCCCCACTTCCAGCGGTACACAACACGAGACGCGACATGCCTTCGGGTAAAGATTTCACACCAACCAACCGCGCCTCAGGCGGCAAGAAGAACGCGAATTGCTCGTTCTGTCGCAAGAGTTACCGCGAAGTCGGACCCTTGGTCGAAGGTCCCGACGACGTCTACATCTGCGGTGAGTGCATTGAGTTGTGCCAGTCGATACTCGACCAGGAGCACAGGCGACGAGGCGATTCGGCCCGGTTGTTCACAAATGTGCCGACTCCACGTGAAATTGTCGCACACCTCGAAGATTACGTGATCGGCCAGGAACACGCCAAGAAGACTCTCGCCGTCGCCGTCCACAACCACTACAAGCGATTGATGCACTTTGAAGAGTCCGACGACGACGTCGAACTCGAAAAATCCAACATCATGATGATCGGGCCCACCGGTTGCGGAAAAACCCTGCTGGCTCGAACGCTTGCCCGTTTCCTGCAGGTGCCGTTTGCCATCGGCGATGCCACGACGCTCACCGAAGCGGGGTACGTCGGCGAAGATGTCGAGAACCTGTTGCTCAAGTTGTTGCATTCTGCCGACTTCGACATCGAAGCCGCGCAACGTGGCATCCTGTTCATCGACGAGATCGACAAGATCGGCAAGACTACCAGCAATGTCTCGATCACCCGCGACGTTTCCGGTGAGGGCGTCCAGCAGGCGTTGCTGAAGATGCTCGAGGGAACCGTCGCCAACGTCCCACCCCAGGGTGGACGCAAGCACCCCGAGCAACAGTACATCCAGATCGACACGACAAACATCCTCTTCATCTGCGGTGGAACATTTGTCGGTCTCGACGACATCATCGCCAAGCGGAAAGGCCGCCGGATGATTGGATTCGGCCAGTCCGACGACGCCGAAACCACCGAGCGGCAACGTCAAGAAATGCTCGCCGACGTCACCGTCGACGACGTGCTCGAATTCGGTCTGATTCCCGAACTTGTCGGAAGACTACCGGTTATGAGCAGCCTTCTCCCGTTGGGCGAGGAGGACCTCGTTCGGATCATGACTGAACCCAAGAACTCACTGGTCCGCCAGTACCAGAAGTTCTTCTCGATGGAAAACGCCGAGTTGGAATTCACTCCCGAGGCACTTGCCGAAATTGCTCGAATCGCCAAGACCAAGGACACCGGAGCACGTGGCCTGCGGAGTGTGATCGAGGAGGCGATGTTCGAAATCCTGTTCAATCTGCCCGAACAGGAGGATGGTGGCCGTTACCGGTTGACCGACGCCATGGTCCGCGGGGAAGAACAGCTCTTCCCCGAAGACCCGCACGACGATTCGGCCGCTGCTTGAACCACGGCAGCTCGGTTTGAGTATCGTCCGGACCTCTGGCTATCATGGAGGCCTCGCGGCCACCGGCCATCTCGGCCAACGGTCTCCCACTCGCTCATCTCGCCACCCGTGCCTATGGACGTCCGGCTCGAAGTCGTCCACGACAAGTCCCGTGTCAGCAATGTCCCGCTGCGCCGTGACACGGTGGTTGGCCGCGGCAAGGAATGTCAGCTCAGGATCCCCGTCGCTGACGTCAGCCGCCGTCACTGCCAGTTCACCATCGACGGCGAACGCCTCTTGTTGCAGGATCTCGGCAGTGCCAACGGCACGCAACTCGCCGGCCGCACGATTCCAGCCGGAACCGAC
>CAUZRQ010000087.1:0-22298 GCA_963582065.1 Planctomycetota bacterium
AGCAGTCCGCTGACCCGGTTGACCGACACCCTCCCGACCCTCACCCCCCCTGCCCCAGATCGGACCCGGCCACGATGCGCGTCGTGTTGATCGGTTACCGCGGCAGCGGCAAGAGCGTAGTCGGTCGCCTGGTGGCCGATCGACTGGGCCTGGCCTTCGTCGATACGGATCTCGAGATCGAGAGCCGTGGCGGTCGGTCGATCGCCGAGATCTTCGCTGAAGACGGCGAGGCGGGGTTTCGGCAGCATGAGCGGGAAGTGATCGCCGACCTGTCTCGTCGCCGGGCGGTGGTCATTGCCGCCGGCGGCGGTGCAGTGCTCGACCCCGACACCCGCGCGGACTGGACAGCGGCCGACACCCTGGTCGTGTGGTTGACGGCGACACCCGAGGAACTGGCGCGGCGAATTTCCGGGGATGAAACCACCGCGGACCGCCGTCCGTCTTTGACCGGCCAGAGCGTGTTGGAGGAAATCACCGAGGTACTCCAGCATCGCGAATCGCTTTATCGTGACTGCCAGAGATTGACGATCGACACGACCGGACGGACGATCGAGGATGTGGCCGACGAAACCGTTGCGGCGATCATGCACGCAGACCCGGGCCAGGAGGATTGAACGTGGTGCCCGCCGGTCTGCCCATCTGGTTTGCCCTGCTGTCGGTCTTCATCCTGGGCAGCATCATCGGCAGTTTTCTCAACGTCTGCGTCCACCGCCTGCCCGACCACGACACGATCTCCGGCGGCTGGAAGGGCCTGTTCCACCCGCCCTCGAGATGTCCTCGCTGCTTCCGTTCCATTCGGCTGATCGACAACATTCCGGTCCTGGGCTGGCTGAAACTCCGGGGCCGTTGCCGGACCTGCAGCAAGGCGATCTCGATCCGTTACCCGTTGGTCGAGTTCTTCAACGGGCTGCTGTGGGTGGTGATGTACGTCGTGGAAGTGGGAACCTTCCGGCCCGACGGCGGCGCGCCACTGGAGGCAGCCAGTTGGCTTTATGCAGTGGACCTCGGCCCCAGGCCGACGCCCGGATCGGCCTGGACATCGGCCGAGGCGATCCTGCACTTCCGCTATCTCTACCACATGGCCCTGCTGCAAACGTTGGTCGTCGCCTCGTTGATCGACTTCGACCTGAAGGTGATCCCCGACAGCGTGACGGTGCCGGCCATGGCCGTCGGGTTGATCGGCTCGACGCTGGGCTGTGTCCACATCTTCCCGATCTGGTTCCAGGATCCCGGCAGCATCCACACGATCTGCGACAACCTGTCGGGCGGCTCGGACCGGATCCCCGCCTGGCTGGCGACGATCCGCGACGCGCCGCGAATTCCCGCCTGGGTCGACGATTGGCCGCGGCTGCACGGCCTGGCCGTCAGCCTTGCGGGACTGGTCGTTGGGGGCGGAGTGATCTGGCTGGTCCGCATCGCCGGCGGCCGGGTGCTGAAACAGGAAGCGATGGGATTCGGTGATGTGACCCTGATGGCGGTCATCGGGAGCTTTTTGGGTTGGCAACAGGCCCTGACGATCTTTTTCATCGCACCGCTGTTCGCCGTCATCTTCGCCCTGGCCAACTGGTTTCTCTACCGGGAACGCGAACTGCCCTACGGCCCGTTCCTGGCAATCGGCACGCTGTTCTTCCTGTATTCCTTCAAGCACATTTGGCCCAACCTCGAGGCGACCTTTGGCTGGGGACCATTCTTCGTAGTGATGCTGGTGGCCGGCGGTGCGATGTTCATCCCGCTGCTGAGCCTGGCTCGACTAGCCCGCAGGTTGCTGGGCATTCCCGACCCGCCCGACGCCGACGCCGGGCTGTGGCGGGCCGCCGACCAGTTGCACTACTCTGCCGGTGAACGGGTCGACCGCTTCCAGGGCCGTTGGCGGCCGGATGCCGAGACCGATTGGCCCGGTTCGGATGCCGGGCGTGGTCAGCGGCACGAATCGGACTGGCGCGGGTGGAACGGTTAGCCGCGCGGCCGGGCCCGGGAATCCCTGGACAGCCCACGACTTCTGCTACCGGCGTCGCCCGCTACAATCGAGTCCATGATCACCGTCGTCGACTACGGCATGGGTAACCTCCGCAGCGTGCAAAAGGCGTTCGAACGTCTGGGCCACGAGGCACGGATCAGTGCACAGCCCGAGGAGATCGCCTCGGCCCAACGACTGGTCCTGCCCGGGGTCGGCGCTTTCCGTGACGCGATCGCCGAGTTGACTCGACTGGAACTGGTCGATCCGATCCGCGATCACATCGACGCCGACCGTCCATTCCTGGGCATCTGCCTGGGCCTGCAACTGCTGCTGGACCGCAGTCACGAGGACGGCGAATGGGATGGACTGGGCGTGGTGCCCGGCGAGGTCGTCCGATTCGGCTCGACCGACGGCTTCCCGGACGAATTGAAGATCCCGCACATGGGATGGAACACGCTCGACCCGGTGCGTGACGATTGCCCGCTGTTGGCCGAAATCCCCGCGGGATCCAGTTTCTACTTTGTCCACAGCTACTACGTGGCACCGACCGACACCGACTTCGTGGTGGGTCGCACCGACTACGGGTTGCCGTTTGCGTCGATGATCGGCCGTGGTCGAACCTTCGCCACGCAGTTTCATCCCGAAAAGAGCCAGCGGATCGGGCTGCAACTGCTCGCCAATTTCACGGCCCTCTAGGCGATCCCCCCGATGGCTCCGCCCCGTGAGCACCTGCAGC
This sequence comes from Planctomycetota bacterium, assembly GCA_963582065.1. Lineage (GTDB taxonomy): Bacteria > Planctomycetota > Planctomycetia > Planctomycetales > Planctomycetaceae > UBA8437. The sequence continues at coordinate 2,694 of CAUZRQ010000087.1, forward strand.
AACTCGACGAGGTCGGTTGCCTGGCACTGCCGGGCTTCTGCGATCCCGACACCACGCGGCGCATCACCGAGCGTCTCGAGGCGCTCTACGAATCCGAGGGCGAGCAGGCCGGCAGCGAGTTCAAACCCGAAGAGGGTTGCCGGCGGCTGGCCAACCTGGCCGACAAGGACGAGTTGTTTCGCGAGTTGATGGTCCGCGAGGACCTGCTGGCCTACATCCGTCACGTGCTCGGCCCGAACATCAAGCTCAGCAGTCTCAACGCCCGCAGCATCAACGCCGGTTGCCTGCGGACACAGCCACTTCACGCCGACATGAGCGCCCTGCCCGACGACGATGGGTACTGGGTCTGCAACAGCCTGTGGATGCTCGATGACTTCACCCCCGAAAACGGCGCCGTCCGCTTCGTTCCCGGCACACACCAAAGCGGACGGCTGCCGACCGATGTGCTCGACGACCCCGAGGCCGAGCATCCCGGCCAGGAACTGGCCACTGGCCCGGCCGGCACGGTGCTGGTGATGAACGCCCACCTGTGGCACGGGGGCCTGCCCAACCTCACCGACCGTCCTCGCCGAGCACTGCATATCTTTTTCGCACGTTCCGATCACCCTCAGCAGCAGTACCAGAAGCCGTTGCTGCGCGAGGAGACCCAGGCGGGGCTGACGCCCGAGCAACGCGAGATCCTGGCACTGGATGATCCGCTCAACGAGATCCTCAGCCTGAACCCATCGGTTCGCAGCGGATTCCTGAAGTAGATGACGGGGGAGCTGGACGTGGAGATCATCCCGGCGATTGACCTGCGAGGCGGACGCTGCGTGCGACTGCGGCAGGGAGACTACCAACAGGAGACCGTCTTCGGTGACGACCCGGTCGCGATGGCCCACCGATGGATCGCCGAGGGCGGCCCGCGACTGCACCTGGTTGATCTCGACGGAGCCCGCGACGGAATCCCTGCGAATTCGGCGAGCGTTGGCGAAATCGTCGAGGCCGTCGGCGTGCCGTGCCAACTGGGCGGCGGAATCCGCACCGAGCAGGCCGTCCGCACGCTGCTCGACGACGTGGGACTCGACCGGGTCATCGTCGGCACACAGGCGTTGAAGGCCCGCGAGTGGTTTCGCGAGATGGCGACGGCGTTTCCCGGACGCATCTGCTTGGGACTGGACGCCCGAGACTCGATGGTCGCCACCGAGGGCTGGCGGGACGTCTCGCAGACGTCGGCACTGGAACTGGCCGCCGGCTACGCCGACCTGCCACTGGCCGCCATCATCTACACCAACATCGCCCGCGACGGGATGCTCGAGGGCATCGACCCGGAAACGCTTCGAGACCTGGTTCAACTGGCCGAACTGGGCCCCCCGGTCATCGCGTCGGGGGGAGTGACGACGCTCGAGGATGTCCGGAAACTGGTGGAGTTGTCCGTTTCGAGTCCCCGACTGACCGGAGCCATCGTCGGCAGGGCCCTCTACGAGGGAACGCTGGACCTGGGAGCCGCGGTCGAATTGACGTCCGCCTAGCTCTCGAAAAACGTGTTGATCCGCCAGCGGCGGCCCGGCTTGCCGCCATTTTCCGACGAGTCATCGGCGACACCGAACTGCTCGGCCAGTCGTTTCCGCTGGTGTTGAGCCGCGACCAGCCTGCCTTTGACCTCCTGCAGCTTCTCGCCGGAAAGCTCCAGCTGTTGCTGCGCGTCGGCAAGTTGCTCCTCGAGTGATTGGCCGACCTGTCTTTGCAGGTCGATGTCACGGCGAGCCTGGCCAAGCTGTTCACGAAGCTGCCCGAGTTCGGCCGTCAACTGGTCGACCCGTGCCTCGGCCTTCTGCAGCGACTCGGCGGAGACTTCCCGGTCTCGCGACCACGCCTGGTCAGTCTCGCCCATAGCGTCGCGTGTCCGTTCGAGCTCCGCCTGCACCGTGTCACGGTCGACCTCGAGTGTTGCGATCCGTACTTCTCGAGCAGCCAGATCTTCCTCGAACTCCCGGCGTCGGGCCGCGTGAGCCTGCTGCTGGCGGCCCAACTGCCGACCACGGATCGCCCAGGCCAACAGGCCGCCCACGACCAGCCCAAAGCCGGCAGCAATGACAGGCAACGGCTCCATCAGGGTCTCCCTCGTCGACGATCTCCGAGATCAGACACGAACGTCTTACCGCTACAAACTAACGGTTTGCTAGCCCTTGATCACCCCCACCGGGCGCATTCGCGCAACCTTTCGCGAAAGTCCAGCCGAGTCGACCACGTCGACCACCTCGTTGACATCCTTGTACGCGTCGGGTTGTTCCTCGGCCAGCCCCCGTCGGCTGCGAGACCTTGCCACGACGCCCCGCGCCAGCAGTTCACGATCGATCTGTCGTCCCTGGGCGTGACGCACCGCCTTGGTCCGGCTCATCCGCCGACCCGCTCCGTGACAGCTGGTCCCGAACGTACGCCGCATGCTGCCTGGTTGACCGACCAGCACCCAACTGGCTCGCCCCATGTCACCGGGGATCAGCACCGGCTGCCCCACCCCGCGGTACCGCTCGGGAACCTCCAGATGCCCCGCGGGAAACGCCCGGGTCGCTCCCTTACGATGGACCCACACCCGCCGGGCCTCGTCTTCGATCACGTGCTCCTCGAACTTCGCGATGTTGTGGGCCACGTCGTAGACCAGTTCCATCCCCAGCTGCTGCCAACTCGTCCCGAGCACCTTCGAGAAGACCTCGCGGGCCAGTTGCATCAGCAGTTGCCGATTGCACCATGCGTAATTGGCCGCCGCCCGCATCGCTCCGATGTAGGCCCGCCCCTCGGGGCTGTCCGCCGGGGCACACGCCAGTTGCCGGTCGGGCAGCACGATCCCGTACTTCTCCGGCACGCCGCGCAAGGCCCGCAACGCGTCGTCGCAGACCTGGTAGCCCAGCCCCCGCGAGCCCGAGTGGATCATCACGCAGACCTGGCCGGCGAACAGGCCCAGGGCCGCCGCGGCATCACCGTCGACCACCTCCTCGACAACCTGCACCTCCAGGAAATGGTTTCCGGAACCCAGGGTGCCACACTGGTTGGCACCTCGAGCCAGGGCCTTCTGGCTGACGCGATCGGGTTCGGCCCCCGCCAGGCACCCCTCCGCCTCGGTCATCTCGATGTCGTCGTCGGTCGCCAGGCCCCGTTCGACGAGCGCCGCGGGGCCCCGGGCCATCAATGTCTTCAACTCGGACCGATTGAACCGGAACGGCCCGCTCCGGCCGGCACCGGCCGGCACCGTCGCGAACAACTCGTCGACCAGCCGTACGAGTTGCGGTTTGAGGTCTTCTTCGCGGATCGTCGAACGGATCAGTCGCACACCGCAGTTGATGTCGTAGCCGACCCCGCCCGGGGAGATCACCCCGTCACGCTCGGGGTCGGTCGCGCAGACACCGCCGATGGGGAAACCGTAACCCCAGTGGATGTCGGGCATCGCCAGGCTGGCCACCTGGATCCCCGGCAACATCGCCACGTTGGCGACCTGCTCGGAAGCCTGGTCGCTCCGGATGTGTTCCATCAACACGTCGCTGGCGAAGATCAACCCGTCGACCCGCATCCCGGACTTGTACGACCGGGGAATCCGCCACAGGCAGTCGTCGACCCGTTCGAGCGGACCGTGGAACGCGGACTTGGTCATCGAACCACCAACAGAGTTCAGATGTCGACAATCACCTCGGCCATCCATCGACCGTCCTGCCGTTCGACCTTCAGGCCATGGTAGGTGACCGCCTTGACCTCGCGAGCCAACCGGTGTGGCTGGCCTTCGATCATCTCTCCGCGAGCCTCGACAACGAGTCCCTCCGCCGTGTGAACGGCGGTGAAGTCACGACCGAGAAACCCGGTGGTCTCGAAACGAAACAGCAGTTCGCCGAGCAGATCGACCAGCAGCAGGTCCAGGTCGTGGCCCTCGACACGCAACTCCGTCGTGCGGTCCGACTTCAATGTCTCCGGGTCGTCCACGATCAGAGAGGTCAACCCGCGGGCCGCTTCGGCAAACAACTCGTCGAGGTCACCGGCGGTGACCCTCAGTCCGAGGTCAGCGGTGTGGTCGAACGTTTCAAACACGGCGAGGACCTTATACCATGATCCGCCGCAACGATGTCTGTTCATCACGACGAGTCCCGTTCGGTGTCGGCGACCCGCGGCCGTTGGCTGCTGGTGGCCGCGGCCGTGCTGTGGAGTACGACCGGGTTGTTCGTCAAGGCGGGCGCCCTGCGGGAGATTCCGGGACCGACACTTGCATGCCTGAGAGCCCTGTTCGCCGCAGCCTGCCTGGTGCCGTTTGTCCGACCCGCTGCGATCCGCTTCCGCCCGGGCCTGGTCCCGATGGCCGCCGCATTCGCCGCGATGAACGTGCTGTTCCTGACGGCGATGACCCTGACCACCGCCGCAGCCGCAGCGTTTCTGCAGTACACGGCGACCCCGTGGTCTTTCGTACTGGGCCTGGTGGTGCTCGGCGAGACCTGGCGCAGGGGCAATCTCGTCGCGGTCATGTTGGCGATGGCCGGGATCGTGGTCATCGTCGCCGGCAGCGGCGGCCAACAGACCACCACGGGCAACCTGCTGGCCATCGCCAGCGGATTGGCGTTCGCGGCGGTGATTGTTTCGCTGAGACGCCTGCGGGACGAATCACCCGTCTTCCTGGTGCTGGTCAACCAGGCCACGAGTTGCCTGGTGCTGTTGCCGTGGCTGGCCTGGCATCCTCCCTCGTTGTCACTCGAACAATGGCTGCTGCTGGCCGCCTTCGGCATCGTCCAGATGTCCATCCCCTACCTGCTGTTCACCCGCGGACTGAAATCCGTCTCGGTTCAGGACGCCGCACTGATCGTCCTGCTGGAACCGGTCCTCACGCCGGTCTGGGTCATGCTGGCCGGCTGGGAAACCGCCGAGACGGTGACCTGGCTCGGCGGCGGGCTGATCGTCGGCGGACTGCTGCTCCGCTACACCGTCTGGACCAGAAACGACACCGAGTTGCCGAATCGATAGTGGCCGGAAGAACGGCCGGTGGACTCAGGCCAGAACCAGCGCGACACGGAGATCCATGACATTGGTGTGGGTCGGCCCGGTCATCAGCAGTCCGCCGGTGGACTCGAAGTAGGTGTACGAGTCGTTGATGGCCAGGAACGGTTCGGGGTGAAGCTTGCGTGTGCGAACCGTCCGCCACAGTTCCTGGTCTGCAATCGCCCCGGCCGCGTCGGTCGGACCGTCCTCGCCGTCGGTACCGCCCGAGAGGATGACCAGGCGATCCAGCCCGCTGTCCCACGCCTCGGCCAGCGCCGCGAGGACCAGTTCCTGGTTCCGACCGCCCCGCCGCGGCTGGTCGGTTTCGCTCAACTTCACCACCGGCTCGCCCCCGGAAATCACGCAGGCGGGCACATCGACCGGCCCCTCACCCGACTGGATCTCGTGACACAACTCCAGGATCCTCACTCCCTCCTCTCGGGCCACACCGCGGTTTCTCGAACCAAGCGAATGGACGTTGTAGCCCAGCGACTCGGCCCGGGCACTGGCCGCCGCCACGGCCATCTGGTTGTTGCCGATCACGTGGTTGGTGACCGTTTCGGGGATCATCTCGTTCTGGTTATCGTCGTCGGCCGCTCGGGCCTCGAGACACCGCCAGACGACTTCGGGGACATCGTTGATCCGCGACGCGAACCGTTTGAGCACGTCGAGGGCCATCGTGTCGGTGCCGCTGTCGGCGACGGCCAGTCCGGAGGCAATGACATCGAGTGGATCACCGATGACGTCGGAGATCAACAGGCCCTGGACGGCTCCGGCCCCCGAGGCCGCCCGGGCCAGGTCCCCGCCCTTGACGGCACTGAGCCGCTTGCGAACGCAGTTGAGCTGATTGATGGTGGCGCCCGAGAGCATCAGCAGGCGAGTGACGGCCAGCTTGTCCTCAAGCGTGATGCCGGAGATCGGAGCCGGCAGCAAGGCACTGCCGCCGCCGGAGATCAGGACCAGGACCAGGTCTCCCGGCGTGGCTTCACTCAACAGGCCCAGGATGGCCTTCGATCCCGCCACCCCCTCGACCGTCGGCTCGTTGACCCCGGCCGGTCGCGCCGCGTGCAGCCGGATCTTCTCGAGCGGCCTGACACAGTCGGCCGGGACGTTGACCCAGCCACTGACCCGTTCGGACAGGAACTCCGCCGGCAACAAGTCTTCCACTGCCGCCGCCATCCCGGCTCCGGCTTTGCCCGCCCCGACGACGATCAGTCGCTCGAGCGTCTCCAGCTGGTACTGACGGCCACAGACATCGAGCGTCGTTCCGTCACAACTGACCGCCTGGCTGACAAGCCGGGCAGAATCGACCGCGTCGACGCCCGCCTGCCAGATCGAGCGTGCATGACCGGAGGCCATTTCGGGCATCAGGCGCTGGGTCGGAGATGGCGGCAGGCGCAGAGGACTTCGTAGAGATCGGGCGGCACGCCGATCTCGTCTTCGGCGAAGTCCTGCAGCCAGGTGCGATCCGTGCGACTGGCATCGGTAAGAATCTGGGTGAATTCCGCAAAGGAGATGTTCACGGCCGGTTCCGGCAGCGTCGCGACATCGCCCTCGCCGGTGAAGATCCTCAGCCGGGATCGCATCATCGTGTCCTCCATGACTCGACGAGCAACAAAGCGGGGGCTTCCCTGCCCCGTGACCGCCCCGACGGGCGGCCGCCATCTTGGCTCGTCTCGTATATGGATGGGATCGACACGCCGCCTGCGGGGACTTGATAAGATCTGCGGGAAAAAACGGTTTTTCTCAACTTGACGGTCAAACCGTCCGATGAAGACCGGTTTCCGGCCTACCCGTCGCCCCGCTGCTGGCGGTACACCTCGCGGAGCACCTCCTCGACCGAATCGAACGACTGTCCCGACCCGAGGACCGCCTCCAGCTTGCTGCGAGCGTCCGCCGTCGAGTGCCCGAGGCCAACCAGGGCCTGCAGCGCCTCGCCGATCAGATCCCGGTTCGTCTCGGCCGTTCCCGTTTCCACCTCGCCGCCGACCATCAGCGCAAATGGCGTCATCTTGCGGTGCAGCTTGGCGATGATCCGGTCGGCAACCGCCGGCCCGATGCCCGGCAGCAACGTCAACCTCTCGGCGTCCTTTTCGACGATCGCCTCGGCCACGTCACGCACGGGTCGAACCATCGCCTTGAGCGTCTTCTTGACACCGACTCCGTCAACCGAACAGACCAGTTCGAAGAACTCGCGTTCGGCATCGCTGGTGAACCCGATCAACCGAGGGGTCATGCGGCCCTTCTGAGGGTTCCCCTCGAGATATTCGATCGTCCTGAGACTGATCTCCTGTCCCTCCTGCCCCTGGAGTTGTCGGCGGACGAAGTCGGGAATGTAGACCGCGTATGCGAAGGCCCCCACGTCGATCGTCGCTTCGGTGTCACCCAGTTCGCTCAAGCGACCGCTGATCCGTGTTCTCACGCCGAGAGTCTCCTGCCAAAGTTCTGGTGGCTGTGCAGGTGGCAGATCGCCACCGCGCAGGCGTCGGACACGTCGTGCGGGGTCGGGGGTGCATCGAGTCCCAGTTCGGCCTGGACGACCCGTCCCACCTGGTCCTTGTCGGCCTTTCCACTTCCGGTCAACAGCTTCTTGATCTGCGTCGGCGTGTAGTGCACGACCTCGGCACCACCGTCGACGGCCGTCATCAGGATCGCTCCTCGGGCGTGAGCCAACAGCAAAGCGGATTTCGGGTTGCGGGTCAGGGAAAAGACCTGCTCGATCGCCAGCACCACCGGCCGGAATTCCCCGAGCACTTCGGCAACCCCGTTCCCGATCTCGGCCACACGTTCGGCCAACGACCGGCCCGACGTCGAACGGACCACGCCCGCCTCGTGCAGCACCAGCTTCCGTGCCGACAGGGACATCACGGCGTACCCGGTCCGGTTCAATCCGGGATCGACCCCCACGACGTGAGCCCGTTGGCCGTCGTGGTCGGCATCCGATGAGTCGGGTCGGGATCGGGTCATTCGCGTCGCCATGATGTCTGTTCGTTGCGGTCCTCGATCGTGATTCCGAGATCAGCCAGCCGATCGCGGATCACATCGGACAACTCGAAATTCTTCGCCGAACGGGCTTCGGTTCGCAGATCCATCAGCAACCCCATCAATTCGTCGGCGAGGGTGTCACCGTCGTCGCCGGCCACCTGGGCCGGCGGCTGCCGGAAGACACCCAGCAGACCACCCAGTTCCCGCAGCAGGGTCACCGCCGCCGTCACGCTCGCGATGTCGCCCTCATCAGTCGATTCCCCTCCATCGTCCAGCCCGCGGCCGGCGATGAACGCATTGATCGCCGTCCGCAGTTCGAACAGCACGCCCACAGCCCCGCCGGTGTTGAAATCGTCATCCATCGCATCCAGGAAACGATCACGGAAAGCCGCGAACTCCGAGTCAACCTCGACTGACGTCTCGCGCGTGGCCCCCACAGGAAGATCGTAGGCCGATCCACCGGTGATCCTCTCGAACGCCTCCAACAGCCTGTAGAACCCCTGCAGGCTGCGTTCCGTATCGGCGATCTGCTCGTCACTCAACTCGATCGGGCTGCGGTATTGAGTGCCCAGCAGGAAGAACCTCACGGTTTCGGGGTGGTGGATCGCGAAGAGTTCCTTGACCGAGGCGGCTCCCGCCGAGCCGGCCAGTTTGCCCGCCACCTGCTGTACGTACTCATCCTCGATTGTCGAATCGTCGGTGTCCCGGTGATCTCCGTGCCGGTCGTGCTCTCCGCCGACCTTGCCGGCGGCCGTTCCCGACTGCATCAACCCGTTGTGCAGCCAGAAACGCGCGAAGGACTGTCCGGTGCACGACTCGGACTGCGCGAGCTCGTTTTCGTGGTGCGGGAACAGCAGGTCGAGCCCCCCGCCGTGAATGTCCAGTGATTCACCCAGCAGCTTGATGCTCATTGCCGAACACTCGATGTGCCACCCCGGCCGACCCGATCCCCAGGGACTCTCCCACGCCGGCTCACCCTCGCGGGACTTCTTCCACAACGCGAAATCGGCCGGATGCCGCTTCCGCTGGTTCGCCTGGACCCGCGTCCCGGCCAGTGTCTCGTCGACCGATCGCCCGCTGAGCTTGCCGTAGTCGTCGTCGGTGGACACCTCGAAGTAGACATCACCGTCGACCGCGTAGGCATGCCCCGACTCGATCAGGCGACCGATCATCGACTGCATCTCGTCGATGTGATCGGTCGCCTTCGGGAAATGGTCGACGCCGTCGACCCCGATGGTGGCCAGGTTCTCGAGGTAGTCACGTGTCATCCGTTCGGCCAATTCGGCCACCTCGGTCCCCTCCTCGGCCGCCCGGTTGATCAGCTTGTCATCGATGTCGGTGATGTTGATCACGTAACAGACCTCGTAGCCGTTGTAGACGAGGTATCTCTTGATCGTGTCGAAGATCACCGGCCCGACCATGTGACCGATGTGGGCGGGCTTGTAGACGGTGGGGCCGCACAGGTAGATCCCCACCCGCCCCGGCTCGACCGTCTCGAACGGCTCCTTGGTCCGTGTCAACGAGTTGTAGACTCGCAGCGTCATGTCGTTTCGCTTGCCCCCTGGTCGGCTCCAGGTCCGTCCACCAGCACCGCCGCCACCGCCTCGATCGCCTCACCCCGCCCCACCGGCCCGACCCCCTCACCCGTCTTGGCCTTGAAGTTGATCCGGTCGATGTCGGTTCCGAGCAGGGTCGCCAACCGTTCACGAATCGCCGAGGCGAACCCGGCCAGGCGGGGAGATTCGGCGAAGACAGTCACGTCGAGATTGACGACGGCCAGGCCGCGGCTGGCCAGTTCATCGCGGACGGTTTCGACAAACCGGCCGCTGTCGGCACCGGCGAACTGCGGATCGGTGTCGGGAAACCACTGGCCGATGTCACCGAGTCCACCCGAACCCAGCAGGGCATCGGTGACGGCGTGAAGCAGCACGTCGGCATCACTGTGCCCAACCGCTCCATGTTCGCTGGGCACCTGGACACCCCCGATCCAGAGCGGTCGTCCCGCTTCGAGACGGTGGGTGTCGTGGCCGATCCCGACCCGCATAGTTGGTCCCCGGCGACAGACTGAGGCAGCAATACGGCAAACGTCCGGACGGAAGGCGATCCGACGCCCCATTTCACCGCCACGATCGACGTGCCGCGAGCATGATAGCGGTCGGCCCGAATCGTGACAACGCGAGTGATTCCAGACCGGATTGACACTCGTCAGACCCCTCTCCTAGACTCCCGCCGCAGTTCTCACCCGCGACCCCCCCGTCGCGTTCTCCCGGATCGTCCCGATGCCCTTCTCGCCGAGCCACCACGTTGACAGGTCAGTCCTGTTGTCGGTGATTCTCTGGGCCGTGGTCGTTTCCACGATCCCGGGATGCCGGATGTTGACCGGTCAGAACGGCGAGAAACTCGACCGAATCGGCCTGAGATGGCAGAGGCTGGGAACCGGGCGCAACGTGATCCAGTTGGAGTTCGTGAAGATCCGTCGTCCGGCAGGCGACCCCCTGATGGGCGAATCGCTCTGGGATCGACTCGACACGATCGGACGACGACCGGCATCGATGCGGGCCGCCCTGGCCGACCGGGGACTGCGGGTCGGCCAGGTCGGCGCCACACCGCCACCACCGCTGGAAGAACTGCTCGGTCTTTCGGCCCCCGAACACGACACGGACAGCCCGACCGGCCAACCACCCCGCCGTGACCTGAACGGCTGGCGAGTCTTCCTGCAGGACGGAGGCGACACCGAGGTGGTGCTGCACGATGAACCGTTCGCCACCGAGATGCTGGCGGTTGACGGGGACGATGCGACCAAAACACTCCACAACGTGAGGTACCTGTTGAAGATCCGGGTCCGGCAACTGCGCGAGGGTTGGGTGCAACTGGATTGTCTGCCCGAGGTGCACCACGGTCGGCATCGGCTGCAGCCGACGGCGACCGTGGCCGGCTGGGGACTGCGAACCCGCCAGGAGATTATCCCCTTGTACGGACTGAGGTTCACCGTCGACTTGACCGAGGGCGAGATGGCCGTGGTGAGCTCCACCGGGACGGGTTCAACCGAATCGATCGGCCACCGGTTCTTCACCACCGCCGACGGCCGCACTCAGTTGCTGGTGGCCCGTCTGGCCGGCGTACCGAAGTCGCAACGGCTTCATCCCCGGATGGCCAACGACGACTCGAACTAGTTGCCGCCGGCGAGTGTCTTGCCGCTCGAGAGCAGGTCATCGCAGGCGGCCGCCAGCCGGTCGGCCACGCCCGCCTCCGCCGCCTTCAGGTAACTCCGGGGATCGTAGGCCTTCTTGACACCGATCTCGCCGTCGATCTTCAACACGCCGTCGTAGTTCTTCAACAGATGATCGACCACCGGGCGGGTGAAGGCGTACTGGGTGTCGGTGTCGATGTTCATCTTGACCACACCGTACTCGAGCGTCTCGCGGATCCGGTCGACCGGAGTCCCCGATCCGCCGTGGAAGACCAGATCGAACCGGGCGCCGTCACCGTGTTCGGCGATAACCGCCGCCTGGCCGTCGCGGAGGATGTCCGGCCGCAGTTGAACAACACCTGGCTTGTAGTGGCCATGCACGTTGCCGAAAGTCGCCGCGAACATGTAGCGGCCGAGACCGTCGAGTTGTTGGTGAACGTAGAGCATGTCTTCGGAGGAGGTGTAGAGCTTTTCGGCCGGCGCGTCGGTGTTGTCGATCCCGTCCTCCTCGCCACCAACCACTCCGGCCTCCACCTCGAGAATGATCTCCTGGGCCGCACACTCGACCAGCACGTCCCGCGACAACGCCATGTTCTCTTCGAGCGACAGTTCCGAGGCGTCCAGCATGTGCGACTGGAACAGGTTGCCGTGCCCCGCCTCGCGCCGCTGTGCTGTCGCGGCGATCAGCGGCCTGAGAAACGAATCGACCTTGTCGGGCTGGCAGTGATCCGTGTGGAGCCCGACGAAGATGTCGTAGCGATCGGCAAGCCGGTGAGTCGCCTCGGCCAGCACGATCGCACCGAGCACGTTGTCGGCGAGATTGAGGCCGGAGGCGAACGCGCCGGCTCCCAGCGAGACCTGGATGATGCCGTCGGACCGCTTGTCGACAAACGCCTTCAGTGCGGCGTTGATGGTGACCAGCGAGGTGACGTTGATCGCCGGAAAGGCATAGTCGCCCTGCTGAGCAGCGTCGAGCATCGCGGCGTACTGCGCGGGCGTGGCGACGGGCATCGGAGTCCATCCATTGGAGGAAAACGACGGAAATCGGGCCGAATCAGCGGAGCACCCGGACGGGCCGCGTGGCCGGTTTCACGCGGGCTTCGACTGTAGGCGATCGCCGCGGCACTGCCAACCCGCCGGCAAAAACCTCGACCTGCAGGTCATCGACCCGCAACTCGCCCACGCCTTCCAGAGCCACCCGCACCCGCATGTCCTCGTCCCGCTCAACTCGCCTGAGCAATTCGAACCGCCGCCAGCCGCCGGGACGTCGACAGTGCAGGCCGGCCCCCGGACCTCCCAGCGTGTCCTCGATCACACCGCCATCGAGCGACCCGGGGCGGGCCGAAACCAGCCGGACCCTGCCGCTGATGCGGACCACGTCGCCGGCAGCCACCGGAACCGGCGGAGAATCGACGATCACCGTGTGCCAGGGCAACCGGGTCGGCACGGCCGCTCGCAGGTCGGGTTGAGCCAGCAGCCTGAGACAACTCCCGCGCACCCCCTCACGCCCTCGGCTCCCACGGTAGACTTCCGCGGTCATCGTCATCCCCGCGATTTCCGCCCGCCGGCTGCTCCAACCTGACCGGACCATCTGCTCGAGATCCTCGAAGTCGCCCCCGAGGAGCCTGGGTTCCGGAGCAGTGCGGGCTGACCGGATCGAGGTGACCAGTTCCCAGTGACGGGGCAGGGTCTGGAAACAACGAGACCACGTGCTGGCCACCGGTGAGGCCGTTTCACGCACGGCCTGTTCCCAGTGGGCCCGCTGAAGGATTCTCAGAGTCTGCAGGGTCACGTCGCTGTAACGCCGGGACGCGTCCAGGGCGCCCTGGTCGAGCGCGGCGGCGGCCCGGGCCAGGTAGTCGGCCGCAAGCGTCACCAGCCGCCGGGCGTCCGGCTGCGGGTGTCCCATCTTGCCCAGCACGCGGTCGACGTCGCGAACCCGCTCGAGACGGGCCTGGGCCAGTTTCAGGGCCATCCGTGCGGCACGGCCGGAGATTTTGGCGATCCGTCGGCGGAGCATCGAGACCAGCTCGGGGTCGGAGGTGAACACGATGTTGGCCCCACGGTCGAAACGGTCCAGCCTCAGCGCGACGCCACCGGCCACACGCCGTGTCGGCACGCTCCGCAGCCCCGTCGTCGTCACCTCCCAGGCCGTGGCCGTCTCCCCTCCACCGGGCACCACCAGCGACACGTCGGACAGGGCCATCTGCCCGGGAACGAACTGGTCGCTGTCGCCAACCCACGATGTCATCAACAACCGCCCGTATCCGGTACTGAACAGCACCGCCTGAACCCGCCGATCGATGCGTGGAGCGATCGGGTCGGACGTTGCGGTCGGGTTGGTCGCCACCACCCGTCTGCGTCGCCGAAGACGGTCGGCAGACGACGCCTGGCGGCTGGAGACCGAGGTGGTCCGGATTGACGGATCGTTGGGATCCACGCGGAGACCGACGGTCACCGGCAAGCGGCCCACCCGGTTGGATGTCGCCAGAAACGGTGCCAGCAGGTCGAGTTCGAGGTTGATCAGCCCGAGCATCAGCAGGCGTTCGGCGGCCGCGGGGCGGTTGCCGTCCAGTGGCCCGCTGGTCCGGAAGCCCAGGCCACGAAATCCGGCCGCCACCGCCGCCCGCACCTGCAACTCGATCTGCTCGGGTTCGACAGTCAACGATTGAGAATCGGCCCGGACCCAACTCCACGCCAGGGCCCCCGGCCTGACAAGGTCACGACGCTCGCCGAGCCACTGCTGGTAGAGCTTCAACGGCAACCCCGTCTGGATCACCTCCCGGCTGATCGCCGGCAGCAACCTCTGTCGCGAGATGACGTGTTCGTAGCCGACGACATCAGCCACGATCGGTCGCCGCATTCTCCGGTCGGCAATTCGCACCTGATCGACCCATCCCGTCAGAGCGTTCCACCCCAACCTCCGGATCTCATCCTCGGTGACCAGGCCCGCCGAGACCACCGAGTGTGGTTCCAGGTACCAGCACAGCACCCCATCCGACTCGGACCCGATCGGCACCAGGGCCGCGGTGGCGGCATCGACCACCGCCCCGCCGACGGTGGGAGGTCGTGGTGGAGCGGCCATCGCCCACAGGCCCGCCTCACGTAACCGAGAGATCAACTCGCGATCACGGTAATCGGGTACCAGCACCAGGTTCGCCCCGGCCGCCCTGAGTACCGCGGGCGACTCGCCGTGGTAGGTCACCACCCGTGGCAGGAAGGGAGAACCGTCGACCAGGAGGCGATCGAGTTGGACGACAGCGGGCGATCGCGGCCGCGAGACCGGTTCGCGCTCCGACGCGGCAGCCACCGCGGCCATCACCCGCATCCGCGGTGGCACGATCGGCCCCACCCGCAGATCGTCGATCTGCCACTCGGTCGCGCCCGGATCGGGTTCGATCCGCAGCACGACCCGGTCAACGTAGGCGTCTCGCGCCGTCAGGCCCGGCCGCTTCAGCCGGGCCCGCAGCAACACCAGGCGTTCACGCAGACGCCCGGGAAGTTCCGTCAACGACAGTTGCTGCCAGCGACCCGCCCGCGTCACCTGCGGACCGGGAACCAGGTCGGTCAACATCCGGCCGGTCGTGGGATCGACCTCGTGTGGGAACACGACACGAACGGCAAGCTGCAGGCCCCTCGAGCGACTCCAGACCGACACGGTCACCCGCAGGTCATCGATCACCCGCGACGCCGGAATCTCCTGCTCCCACGAAACCGATGTCCCCAACCGCCGGGTCCGCACCACCACTCGTTCGCAGCCGCGGGCATCGAACCCCCCGGCCGGCTCGCGGCGGTGCACGGCCACTTCGGCCGTCTCGGACGAGAACTTGATCCGCGAAGTCAGTTTGCGGTCATCGAAGTTCTCGGAAAAGTGCTTGGCCGCCAGGGCCTCGGCCCCGACCACCACCGACAGCACAGCCAACATCGCCGCAAGACGACCGGGCCGGTGCGGCAGACGGTTCGGGAAGGGATCGTGCTGGTCGGGCAAGGGGAGGAGTCCTTTCCTCCGGCCATGCGGCCGCCTGTGTGAAGACCTGGGAAACGGGAGTCTACGGCAAGTCACCGATTGGGCCAAGACCGGGGTGATCGTTCGCCGCGTGGCTAACCCGGCTTGCGGCCGACATACAGTGTTACCGATCCCAACGTCAGCCGGCGGATCTTGATCTCCTCGAGACCCACCGACCGCATCAACTCGGCAAACGACTCGCCCTGGGGAAACTCGGCCGTCGAAGCCGGCAGGTAGGAATAGGCCGCGTCGGGATCGGGAGCCACCCAGCGGCCGATGAGGGGGACCACATGGTTGAAATAGAAACGAAACAGCCCACCAACGACCGGCAGCCGAGGCACCGAGGTCTCGAGCACGACCACGTGGCCGCCCGGACGACAGACCCGGGTCATCTCGGCCAACCCGCCGACCGTGTCGCCGACGTTGCGAATGCCGAAGGCCACCGAAACGACCTGGAACCGGTCGTCCGGACACGGCAGCTTCAACGTGTCGGCTCCCAGGTACACCACCCGCCCGGTTCGCGGGGAGGACCCCTCACCAATGCCGGCCTTTTCGCGGGCCCGTACCAGCATCGGGTGAGTGAAATCCGAGCCGACGACCCGGGCGTCGGGTCCAAGTCGCCGGGCCCACGCCAGGGCCAGGTCTCCCGTTCCACAACAGACATCCAGCACCGGTTCGGCGGGATCGGTCGGAACGCTGCAGACCGTTCGGTTTCGCCACCGACGATCGAGCCCGAAGGTCATCAACCGGTTCATGCGGTCGTACCGCGGCGCGATCGCGCCGAACATCCGACGGATCCGCTGTTGCGACTTGTCGACCGGCATCCGACCGCCACCTCGTGCCTCGTTCGGTCGACCAGACTACCGCAGCACCGTCAACGGCGACAGCGCAACGGCCTGTGCCGGGTCGTGACCGGCTGCGTGCGGAACCCGGATCAGCTAGACTGACCGCCGCAGGCGGATGCAACCGGAGAGATGACAGATGTCGAGCGACCTGGTGCTGGCGATCACCGGAGCCAGCGGATCGATCTACGGGATCCGGCTGCTGGAAGTTCTGCTGGCGGCCGGACGGCGGGTCCACCTGACGATCAGCCCTGCCGGTGCCCAGGTGCTTGCCCACGAACTCGATCGCACGGTCTCGCTCGAACACTTCGATCCCGCCGACCTGCTGGAGCACGACCTGCCCGCCGGTGACCTGGTCTACCACCACCACGGGGACTTCACGGCGGGGATCGCCAGCGGGAGTTTCCCGACCGCGGGGATGGCCATCTGCCCCTGTTCGATGGGCACGCTGGCCGCGATCGCCGGAGGAAACTCGGGCAACCTCATCCACCGGGCCGCCGACGTGCACCTCAAGGAACGCCGCCGCCTTGTGCTCGTTCCCCGCGAGACTCCTCTGGGCAGCATCGGGATCGAAAACATGCGGTCGGCGGCGACAGCCGGCGCGGTGATCCTGCCGGCCTCACCCGGGTTCTACCACCACCCGAAGACCATCGGAGACCTGGTCGACTTCGTGGTCGGTCGCATCTGCGACCAACTGGGAGTCGAGGCCGAACTGACCCGCCGGTGGGGAAACCCGGGGGAATCCCCCGGCACCGGCAGCCGCTAGTCGTCCTCGGATTCGGGGACCGAGTCGTCGTCGTCATCGGGATCGTCGTCACCCTGCACGACCGGCTGGAATCCCTCCTCGATCCGTGTCCCGTCGACTGTCAACAGGTCCGCCGGACGGTTGTCGGCTTCCCACTTCTCGAGATCTTTTCCCCAGCGGTCCTTGATCTCTTCCTCGAGCTTGGCCCAGCCGCCACGTCCCTTGCACTTGGGGAACGTCGAACAGCCCAGCCACGGGCCGCGTTTGCCGTTTCTCAGAAACAGTGGCTGCTCGCACCTGGAACACTCGAGATCGGTTTTCAGTGGCGGCGGAGTCGGCAACTTGACGTTGCCGGTCTTCTTGTCGAGATTCACCACGCCGTCACACTCGGGATAATGCGGGCAACTGAGGAAAGGACCGAAGCGGCCGGTCCGCTGGATCATCGCGTCGCTGCACTTCGGACAGGCGACGTTGGTCTGCGAGGGCTCGATCGGCCGACCCTGGTGATCGATCGGAGCCGCGTACTTGCACTGCTCACCGATCTCCAACTCGATCTCGGTCACCACGTCCTTCTGATCGGGAGCCAGCTTCCGCCAGCTCTGCTTGTGCAGGCAACCCGGGCAGATCAGGAAAGGCCGGCCCTTGGGGGTCTTGCGACGGTTGACCGCCAGCGGGTGCTCGCCACACTCTGGACAGGTGTACTCGGTCGGGATCGTCGGAACATTGAAGCCGGTGCAACTGAGGAACTTGCCGTTCCTGCCGAAGCGGTACTCGGTCGGCTTGTTGCAGTCCGGGCAACGGTACTCGTCCGGAGCCAACTGCCGCTCGGCCTTGGCGTGCTTCATCGCCTCGTGAGCCGATTCGAGACTCTTGCTGAACGGGTCGTAGAACTCCTTGAGAAAATCGACCCAGTTGGTCTTCCCTTGCGCGACCAGGTCCAGCTGCTCCTCCATCCAGCTGGTGTACCCCACCTCCATGATGCGGGGGAAACCCTCCTTGAGCTTCTCGGTGACAACCTCCCCGAGGTCGGTCGGGTACAGGGCGGACGCACCCCGCTTCTCGACGTAGCGCCGGTCCTGGATGGTCTTGAGAATCTGGGCGTAGGTCGAGGGGCGGCCGATGCCCTCTTCCTTGAGCTTCTTGATCAATGACGCCTCGTTGTACCGCGCGGTCGGCTTGGTGAACTTCTGCCTGGGCGAGATCTCGAAGGGAGCCAGCACGTCGCCGACCTTCATCGGCGGCAACGTCGGCTTGTCCGACTCCGGCACTCCCGAGACTCTCTGGAAACCGTCGAAGAGCTGCACACGACCGCTGGCCTCCAGCACCGCGGCGGTGGGTTGATCCGATCGCTCCAGTTCCACGGTCGTCGATTCCCACTCCGCATCGCTCATCTGGCATGCCACGAATCGTTTCCAGATCAACTCGTAGAGTCGCCACTGGTCCTGGCCGAGTTTTCCCGTGAGGCTCTTGGGAGTGCGGGTGACGTCGGTGGGACGGATCGCCTCGTGAGCCTCCTGCGCGTCGGACCGGTCGGTTTCGTAGATCCGCGGGGACCCGGGCCGGTACGCGGCCCCGTACTCCGATTCGATCATCACCCGGACAGCTTCGATCGCTTCCGGAGCCAGGTGTGTCGAATCGGTTCTCATGTAGGTGATCAGCCCCCCGATGTCGCTGCCGGCCAGGGCGTCTCCCTGGTAGAGCCCCTGGGCGGCGCGGCTCGTCCGTCCAGCGGTGAAGCCCAGTTGGGTCTGCGCCGCACGCAACATCGTGCTGGTCTCGAAGGGTTCCGGCGGCCTGGAGGGCGAGGGCCTGGTCGTAATGTCCGAGACGCGATACCGCGCGTTGAGATCGACGCGGCCGGTGACCTCGCGACGGAACCGGGCCGGCCCCCTCGCCTCGGGATCCTCGGTCACGCTGGTCTTGATATCGACCAGCCCCGCCGCCTCGGCCGCGGACGTCACCTCGTCGGAAAGATCCCGCGGCGCGGTGCCTTGACACTTGAGCTTGACGGCGACGCCCGCGACGGAAACGAGTTGAGTCGAAAGGGACTGGTGCTCCTCGATCCAGGCGCTGCGCTGCTTGTGAGTCGGTCCCTTGTTCTTCTCATCCCGTCGGGCGAGAAAGTCGGCGTAGGGCGTCACCAGCCCGGCCGCGGCGTCGGCGTCGCGCGAGAGCACCGCGGTCAGTTCCCACGACTCGTCCGGCACGTGCGCCCGGATCAACTGCTCGAGATCGACGATCAACATCACCGCCACGCTCTGGACACGCCCGGCCGAGAGTCCTCCGGCAACCTTCTTCCACAACAGGGGCGAGACCTGGTAGCCGACGATGCGATCGAGAATCCGGCGAGCCTGCTGCGCGTTGACCATGTCCATGTCGATCGCGCGAGGGTTCTCGAAGGCACGGTCGATCGCCTGCTTGGTCACCGCGTTGAAGACCACCCGCTTGAATCGCTCCGGCGGCAGCCCCAGTTCCTCGACCAGGTGCCAGGCAATCGCCTCGCCCTCGCGGTCGAGGTCGGTCGCCAGCCAGACGTCGTCGGAGTTCCTGGCGACCTTCTTGAGTTCCTGGATCATCTTTTTCTTGCCGTCGATCGCGACATAGATCGGCCGGAAGTCGTTGTCGAGATCGATGCCGGGAACCGGCAGGTCCACCCCCTTGGGATTGCGGCGCGGCAGATCGCGGACGTGACCAACCGAGGCCTCGACCCGGAACCGGGGTCCGAGGTACTTGTTGATTGTCTTCGCCTTGGCCGGCGACTCGACAATCACCAGGTGCCGTCCACCGTCGCCGGTTGCGGATGCGGCCGGCTTCTCGGCGGCCGGCTTCTCGGCGGCCGGCTTCTTGG
>CAUZRQ010000088.1:0-21683 GCA_963582065.1 Planctomycetota bacterium
GCCACGATCGGCGCGGGGTCTTTCAGCGAGTGGGGATGATGTCCCACGCCCGGCTTGTGGATGACCCGGATCGAGCCACCCAGTTTCTTGTAGCGTGCCTCGATGATCGCGGTGTTTTCCTCGACCGGCACGACGACATCGGCATCGCCCACGACATGCAGCAACGGCACGCTGGCACGGGCCAGCGGCTTGAGGTTATCGATCGGATTGTGCCGATACGCCAACGCGTCGGCCTCTTTCAGACCGTAGGCCTTCAGGCAGGCCAGCCACGCACCGCGACTTCCCTTCCCCTTCCCTTTGCCGCCGGGCCAGCTCCTGAAATCACACACCGGTGCATCGCCATAGATGCAAGCGACCTTCCCGGGATTCGCCGCCGCCCAGTTGTAGATGATCAGGCCGCCACGGCTCATGCCCTCGAGTGCCGGCCTCCGGGCCAACCCGTGTTTTTCGGTCAGCATCTTGTAGAACGCGTTCCAGTACTCGACGGCCTGCGGGCTGCCGAAGAGCCCCGCCACGTCGCAATACGCCAGGTGGAACCCCTTTTTCAACAACGCGATATCGGTTTGCGGTTCGTGGCCGAAGAACCGTGCCCGCCAAATCCAGGGTCGCCCCTCGGCAGCGACCCTCGGCGTGACAACAAGACATCGGCGTCCGGAAACGGAAAACTGGTACCGCTTGAATCCCTGCCAGTCCGACGACTTGCCGGAAAACTCCTCGGCATTGGCCGAGAGACTCGCAGCCAAAAACAGGATGAAGCAACACGCGCGCCTGTTCATCTCAGTCCCCCCTGAACCGGTGACCTGCCACCGCGTCAGTTGATTGAATGCCGCACGGCGCATGCGGTTTCCGCCTCGCCGTCAATCGACCCAGAACGAAAACAGCTTCGCGTTTTTCAGGGAGAACCGAAACCGTACCCGGGAGTGATCCAGGCCAACCAGCTTCGCCCCGGCTTTCCACGAGACCGGCAGGTCGATGCCGTCTCCGGTGATCGGCAGGCAGTCGGCCGCGCGGTAATCGGCAATCGGTTTCCCGTCGTGGGACAGAAGCTCCACTCGCAGTTCTCCTCCCCGGGCGACGATGGCGTTGACGTGCAATCGGCTGCCGTGAAAGTCGATCGGGCGGGTGGTCAGCCGGCCGACCTCGTCACCGCCGTTGATCGAAGCAAAGCGGTCGCGTGGAAGCCTGGCCAGCCCGATGCAATTCCCCACCCGCTGGGAATCGGGAAACGCGGGATTCTCGGTTTCGACATCCGTGGGCTTGCCGTTGTAGTAGATCCAGATTTCGTCTCCGACCTCCAGCATGGCGACCGGTCTCATCTTGCCGGCGTCCCAGGTGTCCCGCTTGGGGTTGAAGTCCATGAAGGGCTGCCCGGCCCCGACGCGGGTCCAGGTGCGTCCATCACGGCTGCAATCCAACTCGACGTTCGACGAGTGATGCTTGCTGCGGCCCATCACGTAGACCCAGCGCATGCCGAGGTACAGGCCCTGGTAGACAAAACCGCGATGCCCGTAGATCTGGTTGTCGTCCAGCCGGGCAAAGAACGTCGGCGTGGCCTGCGACCAGTGGACCAGGTCAACGCTTTCCATGATGCCCCGGCAGCGATGCTTGGGAGCAATCACGAACTTGACGTCGCCGACGTACCTCCGGCGAAGTGGGTCCCACCAGAAACGGCTGGTATCACCGACCCCGTTTTGCGGGAGCACGCCGCTGCGCAACAGGCTGGGAATGATGTATCGCGTCAGGTCTCCCTTCCAGTGAATCCCATCCGGAGACCAGTGCAGGTAATAGCCCTCGGGAATCGTATATTCCCTGGTCAGGTTTCCGTCGCGAACCCTGCGGGCCTCTACGCAAACCAGCGCCTTGAAACGCTTCTGCGGATCCGGTTCGTGCGGCTCGTGGAACACGCCATGCATCAGCCCGTAGGGGATGACGATGTTCCGCAACCCCGAGCCTTCGATCCTGTGCAGGTCGAGGTTCGGCTTGCTCCAGTGAATTCCGTCCTCGGAGACGGCATAGCTGCTGGCGAACCGGATTTTCTCGTCAGGTCGCCAGTCGTGCCAATCGGGGAACGACTGGTACCACATCCGGAAGCGTGGCGAGGTCTTGAATTGCATGACATGGGCCGCAATGGCCCGATACTCGGGGCTACCCCCCTTGGGAAGGAACGGGGTGAGGATCGGATTCCCCTTGTAGCGACTGGGCCGCTGGACCTGCCGCCTGACGTTCGCCGAATCGGCAATCAGGTAGTTGTCGAGAAACAGCTGTCGCTCGCGGCCGATCTTGATCGGCATGTCCTTCATGTCCAACGGGAACATGACTCGCTCGTTGGAGAGGTTCCGCCAGGTGATCGGCAGTTGACTCTCGTCCAACGGCTCGGTCAGCGGCCCCCCCGCAGGCTCTTTCCCGGCAGCGGTTGCCGACATCAAGCCGATCCAGGCAGCCACAACACCAACGGCCAACGCTGTTTTTCTCATGGGTCTTGATCCTCTACGGATTTCATCGCGTCGCGGGAATCCACGTCACGCAGCCAAGCCATGGCTGCGAGACATCTTGCGACCCGTCCACAGTAATCCCAAGCTACGGTGATCCGCACCTCCGCGACGCTGCACGCTCGCTGTGAGCTTGGTGGCCACGTCGATCTCTCGCGAGTTTGACATCCGCAGCGTTTTCCTCGAACCTCCAATGCGGTCTCCCAGGAGATCATGCGCCGACCCAGGCGGGTGCTGAGAGACGGATCGAGCTGTCCACGAGAGAACAAGCATCATGAGTGCACACGGACGGTTGGTTTGCTGGCTGCTGTTGATCGGACCGGTGTTTCTCGGCTCCAGAGCCGAGGCCGGAGGGGCCGAAGACTGGGCGAAGATGCGGAAGATCCGACCGCGGGGCTACGTCTGCCGGCCCGCTCGACAACCACCTCGGATCGATGGACGACTGGATGACAAGGCTTGGAAGAATGCCGAGTGGACCGATCGATTCGTCGACATCGAGGGCAAACGGAAGCCGAAGCCCCGATTTCGGACCCGGGCCAAGATGCTCTGGGACCAGGACTACTTCTACATCGCCGCCGACATGTTCGAGCCTCACGTCTGGGGCACTCTGACCAAGCACGACTCGGTCATCTTCCACGACAACGACTTCGAGGTGTTCATCGATCCCGACGGAGACACTCACGAGTACTACGAGTTCGAGATGAATGCCCTGAACACCGGCTGGGACCTGTTCCTGCCCAGGCCGTACAAGGACGGTGGCCGGGCGGACAACAGCTGGGAGATTCCTGGCCTGAAGACCGCCGTTGCCATCCGCGGCACACTCAACGACCCCTCCGACACCGACAGCGGCTGGTCGGTCGAAATCGCGATCCCCTGGAAGGTGCTGGCCGGCTCGGCCAACCGCTCCTCGCCACCCAAATCGGGTGACCAGTGGCGGGTGAACTTCTCGCGAGTCGAATGGAAGCACCTCGTGGAGAACGGCAAGTACGGGAAGGTGCCGAAGATGCGGGAGGACAACTGGGTCTGGTCGCCGCAGGGGATCATCGACATGCACCGTCCCGAGATGTGGGGCCACGTGCAGTTTTCAGACGGGAAAACCGCCACGAAGTTCCGCCGTGACCCTTCGTGGCCGGCGCGGGTCGCCCTGATGAGTGTCTACCACCAGCAGAAGTCCTTCATCGGCAGGCACAAGAAGTGGGCCGGATCGCTGAGGGAGCTGGGCCTGGCCGACAGCAAGTGGCCGGGAGTGGTGGCGGCCCCGAAGATCGAGCTGACCACCGGCGGCTACGTGGCCACCGTGGCGATCAAGACCGGCAGCGGGCGGATGCGGCGGTACCAGGTGCGAGCCGACTCGAAGCTAACCGCCGTTGACCGCCGTGGTTCCCAGCCCGAGTAGCCCGGCGACCTCGACCGCGAGCAGGGCTCCGAGAACCGGCCCGACCACCGGGATGTAGGAGTAGCTCCAGTCGCTGTCGCGCTTGCCGGGGACCGGCAGCAGGAAGTGAGCGATCCTGGGCCCGAGATCCCTGGCGGGGTTGATCGCGTAACCGGTCGTGCCTCCCAGCGACAGCCCGATGGCGAAGACGACCAGCCCCACCTCGATCGCCCCGATCGACCCCAGCCCGATCATGTCCGTCGTCTGGAGTCCATCGATCGTGAAGATGCGGGCCGGGGCATGCATCAGCACCGCCAGCACCAGCACCGCCGTCGCCAGCACCTCGCACAGGAGATTCGTGGGCAAACTTCGGATCGCCGGGACGGTGCAGAACGTCGCCAGCTTGGCGTCGGCATCGTCGGTGACATGGTAGTGCGGTCGGTAAAACAGGTACACCAGCGATGCTCCCACCAGGGCACCGGTCATCTGGGCCAGGACGTACGCGGGGACCGTCGGCCAGGCCATCTTGCCGGCAGCAGCCAGTCCGACGGTTACGGCCGGGTTGAGATGCGCGCCGCTGATATCGGCCACACAGGCCACGGCGACAAATACGGCAAAGCCCCAGCCGGCGCAGATCACGATCCACCCCGAGTCGTGACCCTTGGTCTCTTTCAAGACCACGTTGGCCACCACGCCATTGCCCAGCAGGATCAGCAGCGCAGTCCCGATCATCTCGGCAAAGAAAACGTCCACCGTCTCGATCTCCCGGGCCCGAAGGGGCGATCGTATCCGCAATTCCTCTC
Source organism: Planctomycetota bacterium (assembly GCA_963582065.1). Lineage (GTDB taxonomy): Bacteria > Planctomycetota > Planctomycetia > Planctomycetales > Planctomycetaceae > UBA8437. The sequence goes on from CAUZRQ010000088.1 coordinate 4,668, forward strand.
AAAAGGAATCACCGCATCCGGCGGCCATTCCGGACCCGCCCGATCTGGTAGACTGACTTGCTGTTCCTTCCGGCTGCACTGCACGGCCTCATGCCCCGTTTCCTCACTCCACTTCTGCTCGCGGCCGTCCCGGCCCTGCTGGTCATGCCGGAGGTTCGCGGAGCCGAGTCCGACTTTCGCCGCGACGTGCGACCGATCCTGGTCAAGCACTGTGTCGCCTGTCACGGGCCCCGAACTCACAAGGCCAACCTGAGACTCGATGCGGCCACGCTGATCCACAGGGGAGGCGAGTCGGGCAGGGCGGTGCTGGCGGGGAAGCCGGCACAGAGCCTGCTGCTGGCCCGGATCACCTCCAAGGATCCCGACCAGAGAATGCCGGCCGAGGCGAAACCACTCTCGCCCCGGGAGATCTCGGTGATCCGGGCCTGGATCGTCGCAGGTGCCGTGGTTCCGCCCAACGAGACGATCGCGGCGAGGCCCGAGGACCACTGGGCGTGGAAAATGCCACGGCCCTCCCCGCGGCTGGCTGCCGGCGGCAACCCGATCGACCTCTACTTCGACGCCCTGCACAAGCAGAAGGGAATCACGCCTCGCCCCGCCGCCAGCTCCCAGCACCTGCTACGTCGGGTGTCGCTCGACCTGGTCGGCCTGCCCCCCACCCGCAAGCAGCTCCACGAGTTCCTCGCCGACACCGCACCCGATGCCCACACCAGGACGGTCGATCGACTGCTCGAGAGCCGTCACCACGGCGAACGCTGGGGTCGGCACTGGATGGACATCTGGCGATACACCGACTGGTTCGGGCTCGGCAAGGAGGTGCGGTACAGCCAGAAGAGTGTCTGGCGCTGGCGCGAGTGGATCGTCGAATCGCTCAACAACGACCTCGGCTACGACCGCATGGTGCTCGACATGCTCGCCGCCGACGAACTCGCCCCGACCGACATCAAGCGGCTCCGGGCCACCGGGTTCCTGACCCGCAACTTTAATCTCTTCAACCGCAACTACTGGCTCGACGACGTGGTCGAGCACACCGCCAAGGCCTTCCTGGGGCTGACGCTCAACTGCTGCCGGTGTCACGACCACAAGTACGACCCGTTGAGCCAGGACGAGTACTACTCGTGGCGGGCCTTCTTCGAACCCTACCACGTCCGGCTCGACTCGCTCACCTCCAACACCTCGCCCGATGCACCGGCCGTCAGTCGTGTCTACGACGCCAAGCTCGACGCCCCGACCTTCTTCTTCATCCGGGGTGACGAGAAGAACATCGACAAGGACCGCACCATCTCAGCGGTGATCCCCGCCCTGTTCGGATCTCTGCCCCGCTCGGCCCAACCCATCGATCTTCCGCCCCAGGCCTGGTACCCCGGCCTGGCTCCGCTGGTCGTCGAGAGTCAGCAGAAGGCGATCGCCGCGCGTGTCGAGTCGGCTCGAAAGGAGATCGCCGTTGGAGCGGACCAGTTGAAGACCCTGGTGGCTCGTCTCGAGACGATCGGCACCGACAAGCCGGCTCCGGCAGGACTGTTCGCCGACGACTTCCAGAAGCCGCGGCCGAAGGCCTGGCAGGAGATCGGGACCAGCTGGTCGATCACCGACGGTCATCTTCACAACCAGAACGCCACCGGAAAGCAGTCCCGTTACGAGTGTCGGCAGCTGCCTCCACGCGATTTCGTGGCCACCTCAAAGTTCAGGATCACCGCCGGAACGACCCGTTCGATCGGTCTCTGTTTCGACATCGGCGACCCCGGCCAGTTCAACGTCTACCTCAGCCCCAGCGGCCAGCAGGTCGCGCTCTACCAGCAGGTCGAGGGCAAGGAGAGCTACCCGGGCCGCGGCAAGCAGGAGGTCAAGAACGGTGAGACCTACGAGTTGACGATTGCGGTCCGCGACCGGCTGGTCAACGCCTGGGTCAATGGCCGCTTCCGCCTGGCCGTCAAGCTGCCGATCCCGCGTCGCGGCGGTCGGCTGGCCGTCTCGACCTACCTGGCCACCGCCGATTTCTTCGCCTTCTCCTTCAAGGCACTCGATCCCTCCGTGCCGCTTTACCCCGACCTCTCCCTGGGCAAGGACTCGAAGCCACCCGGTGGCGAGCTGACTCGTGCCGACCTGACGCGTTCGATCGCCGCGGTGAAGAAACAGGTGCAGTTGGGCGAGCAGAACCTCGGGGTTCTGAAGCTCGAGGCCGATTCACTGACGTCTCGGGTGGCCGCCGAGCGGGCACGCCTGGGGCTCGACAAGGCCGACGCGAAGTCGCTGGCGACCCGGGCGGCTGCCGACCAGCAGCGTCACGAGATCGCCGCGGCCGAGTTGGCCCTGAAACGGGCCGAAATCGCCCTGGCAGCCGGACCCGGCGACGGTGCAGACAAGGATGACAAGAAAGCCGCGATGCTCAAAAAGAACGTCGAAGAGGCCCGCAAGACACTGAAGCAGAAACGCGACGCCCAGCCCGGCTCCAGTTACAAGAAGCTCGGGCAGCAGTTCCCCAGGCAATCGACCGGCCGCCGCACGGCCCTGGCCCGCTGGATCACCGGCCCCAGCAACCCCCTGGCCGCCCGCGTCGCGGTCAATCACATCTGGACCCGACACTTCGGGCAGCCGCTGGTCGATTCGATGTTCGACTTCGGCACCCGGACCGCCCGACCCGAACACCTCGAACTGCTCGACCACCTCGCGACCGCGTTCCGCGACGGCGGATGGAGCATGAAGGACCTGCACCGTGTGATCACGACCTCGCGAGCCTATCGCCGCGAGTCGAAGATCGACGCCTCGGACCCGGCCGAGGTCACCGACCCCGACAATCGGCTCTTTCGGCGAGTTCCGGTTCGCCAGATGGAGGGTGAGGTGATGCGGGACAGCCTGTTGGCCCTCTCCGGGAAACTCGATGCCAAAGTCGGCGGAATGGTCTTGCCGAGTGCGGGGGCCGAGAGCGGTTTACGGCGGACGATCTACTACCGCTACGCCCGCGACGACAAGTTCAAGATGCTCGAGACGTTTGACGCGGCGGGTGTCGAGGAGTGCTACCGGCGTCACGAAACGGTCGCACCGCAGCAATCGCTGGCGCTGGCCAACAGCCGGATGGTGCAAACGCTTGCCGGGGCCATCGGCGAGAGGCTTTCGGTCGAGTCACACTCGAAATTCGTCAGCACCGCCTACGAGACGATTCTCGGACGAGGCCCCTCGAGTGTCGAACTCTCGATCACCATCGACGCCTGCGTGGCCCTGGTCGATCAACTCGGCAAGCAGGGACTCAAACCGACTGAGGCACGAATGAGAGCGCACCGGCACGTGGCTCACGTGCTGGTCATGCACAACGACTTCCTGGTCATCCGCTGAGAAGGTCGGCAACACATGGAACCATCAGCGCGATTCCCGAACCACTCGACACGGCGCGAGTTGTTGGGTTGGACCGGGATGAGCCTGGCCGGAGTCGCGTTGGATTCGATGATCGGTCGCGACCTGTTGGCCGAGACGTCCGCGGGGCCGCATGGTCCCGACCCGGCCGGTCGGCCACATTTCCCGGCGCGGGCCAAGTCGGTGATCTGGCTGATGATGCGTGGTGGCACGAGTCATCACGAGGGGTTCGATCCCAAGCCGGCGTTGAATCGCTACGCGGGCCAGACGCTGGCCGAGACCCCGTTTCTGGATTCCGTCGTCAAGTCGCCCTACTACCGCAACGTCCGCGAGCAGGTACTCAACAACATCATCAAGACCGAGCAGGTCCGGGTGCTGCCGCTGCAGAAGGGGTACCGGGCGTGTGGCGAGAGCGGCACCGAGGTCAGCGACTGGTGGCCCGAGACCCGAAAACTGGTCGACGACATCGCCGTGGTCCGCTCGATGTGGACCACCGACAACAACCACGGAGCCCAACTGGAATTCCTCTCGGGCCGCCACCTGCTCGACGGCTGCTTTCCCACGGTCGGAGCCTGGATCCACTACGGCCTCGGCTCACTCAGCGAGAATCTCCCCCAGTTCCTCTCGATCGGCGACCGCGGAATGGAGTCTCAGTGTGCCGGCGGCACCGACGCCCAGTACCTGGGTCCCCAGCACGAGGGGATCTGGTTGAAGGTCGATCCGAAGAACCCGCTGCCGTACGCCAACAGCGCGGCAAAGGTCAGCCGACCGGTCCAGGGGATCAAGCGAGACCTGCTCAGTCGCCTGCAGGCCCAGGCGGCACGTGAGTACGCGTCGGACGAGAAGTTACGGGCCCGGATCAAGTCCTACGACCTGGCTTTCCGCATGCAGACGGCGGTTCCGAAAATCATGAACCTGGGCAGTGAGACCAAACAGACCCAGGCACTCTACGGCCTCGACAACCCGGCCACGCGGCCATTCGGCCAGAACCTGCTGGCCACCCGTCGGCTGGTCGAGGAGGGTGTGCGGTTCGTACAGGTCTTTCATGGCGGGGGAGCGGCCGGAGCCTGGGACGCTCACGCCGACCTCATCGGCAACCACAACCGCATGTGCGGCCAGGCCGACAAGCCGATCGCCGGGCTGCTGCGGGACCTGAAGCAGCGAGGTCTGCTCGAGGAGACCGTCGTGGTCTGGACCAGCGAGTTCGGCCGCACGCCCGGTGCCCAGGGCAAGAACGGCCGCGATCACCACAACTACGGGTTCTCGATCTGGATGGCCGGAGGCGGCATCAAGGGGGGCGTAGTCCACGGAGCGACCGACGAGCTGGGTTTTCACGCAGTCGAGAACCGGCATTACGTCACCGATGTCCACGCCACGCTGTTCCGGCTGCTGGGCCTGGATGCCCGGCGGCTCGAGATCCCCGGTCGCAAGCGGCTGGAAATCGACTACGGAGAACCGATCCACGATATCATTGCGTGATCACCATCAGTCTTGATCCGAGCAGCTGCGGAGATCCATGAGATGTCACAGGACCACGAAGACCCGTTTCAAGACCCGACGTACCCGGAGCCGTTGGAGTACCAGCAACCGGGACCGGTCGAGCAGGGTGACTCGACCGGTGGCATCATCCCATACAAGAACGCGCCCGCGCTGCTTGCCTACTACCTCGGCGTCTTCTCGCTGATCCCCTGCTTCGGCCTGCTGCTGGCTATCCCCGCGCTGATCCTGGGCATCATCGGCCTGAGGAAGCGGAAGGCGAACCCCCTCATCAAGGGAACCGCTCATGCCTGGGTCGGCATCATCATGGGAGGAATCTTCACCGTGGTCTGGGGCGGCGTGATCGTGCTCTTTTTCGCCGGCGTAATATCGCGTTGACTTCCACGAGATGCCCAGCGGTTGTCGATTGGAACCGATCCGAGTCGTGTCGTCATGCAACGAGAGTTAGCAATCGTCAGTGGCCTGTTGTTCATCGTGGCAGCATGCCCGGCCCGAACGGCAGCCGGAGACCAACCGGACCCATTGCCCGGCACCAGGAGGCTGACCACCGAGCGACCGCTGGTGGACGTGATGGTCGAGGGCATCAATCGGTTCTGCCTGCGTGAGCTGGCCGCGACCCCGGAACGCCGACGTCGCAACTGGGCTCGACTTTTCCCAACGTCGGACGATTCCGCCAAATCGTCGGGCAAGAAACGAGCCGCGATGCGGCAGCGACTCGGACAGCTGATCGGCCTGGCCGACACGCGGCGGACTTCTGTGTCCGGTCACGAGCATCATTTCGAGTTCCCCGGCCGACCGGCTCAACCCCTGCACCTGGCCCGCAACGCCGAGTCTGTGGTCGTGGCAGTCCGCTGGAAGGTCCTCGAGGGGGTCACCGCCGAGGGGTTGATGATCATGCCCAGGAGGCCCAGGAAGCCCAGGGCCTACGTCGTGGCGATTCCCGACGCCGCCTGGACACCCGAGCAGTTCTGTGGAGTCGAGGCGGGAGTCGCCGCCTCGGCCCAGTTGCCACGGCGGTTGGCCGCCGCGGGTTGCCTGGTGGTCGTGCCACTTTTGATCAACCGCGACGACGAGTTCTCGGGCCACCCCGACGTGGCCTACACCAACATGACGCACCGCGAGTTCATTTATCGCCAGGCGTTCGAAATGGGCCGACACGTGATCGGATACGAAGTGCAGAAGGTGCTGGCGGCGATCGACCTGTTGGGCCGATTCGACACGGGCGGCTCAAACAAGCTGCCCGTGGGCCTCGCCGGCGTCGGTGAGGGCGGGCTGCTGGCGTTTTACGCCACGGCCTTGGACCCACGAGTCGACTCGACCCTGGTCTGCGGCTACTTCGACCAGCGCGAACAACTCTGGCGTGAACCGATCTGCCGCAACGTGTTCGGCTTGCTGGTCGAGTTCGGTGACGCCGAGCTGGCCGGAATGATTGCTCCCCGCCGTCTGGTGATCCAGCCTTGCCGGGTGCCGCGTGTCGACGGCCCTCCGCCAGTCCGTCCGGGTCGTCGCACCGTGGCCGCACCCGGACGCATCACCCTGCAGAGCGGCGAGTCGGTCCGGGCGGAGTTCAAGCGTGCTCGCAAACTGTTTGCACTGCAGGGGGCAAAGAAGCAGCTCCGGTTGGCGTGGCACGAACGCTTCGCCCAGCAGGACGCCGGGTCGGCGTCGGCGATCGAGGATTTCGCCGAGGGCCTGGGGATCTCGGCATCATTCGACAAGCCCGCCCCCGCCTGGAAACTCGGCCCGAAGTCCAACCGGCCCACCGCCGACCAACAGCGTGCCCGGCAGAAGCGGCAATTCGACGAGTTGCAGGATCACGTGCAGGACCTGATGCGAAAGAGTCCGCAGGTGCGAGACAAGCGGTGGTTGAAGGGTCCGACGAAGTTGAGCGACTGGGAGGCAACAGGCAGGCGTCACCGCGAGCGGATCTACGACGAGTTGATTGGACGACTGCCCGACCGACGGTTGCCGGCCAGGCCCAGGTCGCGATTGGTGCTGGATCATCCAAGGTATCGAGGCTTCGAGGTAACACTCGACGTGTTTCCCGACGTGATCGCCTCGGGACTGTTGCTGTTGCCCCGCGACCAGAAACCCGGCGAGCGGCGTCCGGTGGTCGTTTGCCAGCACGGGCTCGAGGGAACCGCGATGGACACCGTGTCACGAAAGCCCCGGGCGTTCCGATTCTACAAGGCCTTCGCCGAAGAGCTCTGCCTGCGCGGCTTCGTTGTCTACTCGCCTCAAAACCCCTACCACGGCCGCGATCGTTTTCGGGTCATCCAGCGCAAGTCGAACCCCCTGGGTCGCACGCTGTTCAGCTACATCATCCCACAGCACGAACAGACGCTCGAGTGGCTCTCGAGCCTTCCCCAGGTCGACCCACAGCGAATCGCCTTCTACGGGCTCTCCTACGGAGGCAAGACCGCGATGCGGGTCCCGCCCCTGGTCACCGGTTACTCGCTGGCCATCTGCTCGGCCGACTTCACCGACTGGATCCGCTCGATTGCCGGCAACGACACCCGGTACAACTACATTTTCACGTCCGAGTACGAGATCCCCGAGTGGAACATGGGTCACGTGGCCGGATACGCCGAGTTGGCGATGCTGATGACTCCGCGTCCGTTCATGGTCGAGCAGGGCCGTCTCGATGGCGGGGCACCGCCGGAGTGGGTGGCGAGCGAATACGCGAGGTTCCGTCGTCATTACGACAAAATGGGACTCTCGGCGGTCACCGAACTCGAGTTCTTCGACGGACCGCATACGATCAACGGAAAGGGGACCTACCGGTTCCTGCACCGGCACCTGGACTGGCCCCAACGCAAACCGTAACTGAGTTCATTTCCATCAACGAGAAGACGAACACCATGGACTCGACACCGCCGCTCAACGAGCTGAACCCCGACGAGGAATTCGTGATCCTTCGCAAGGGGACCGAGCAGCCATTCACCGGCGAGTACGACGGACTGAAGGACTCCGGCACGTATGTGTGTCGACAGTGCCACGCACCGCTTTATCTCTCGGACGACAAGTTCGACAGTCGCTGCGGTTGGCCGAGTTTTGACGACGAGATCCCCGGAGCGGTGGTTCACGAGTCCGATGCCGACGGCCGTCGCACCGAGATCCTCTGCCGACGCTGTGGCGGTCACCTCGGCCACGTCTTTCTCGGCGAGCGTCACACCGCCAAGGACACCCGTCACTGCGTCAATTCGATCTCGATGAGCTTCGTTGCCACCGGCGAGCCGATGCCGCCGTTACTGGGATCTGATGCGTAGCTGAATTCGTGAGAATTCAGTTAGGTGTCGGCCACCATCAGCAGCGGTCCGGACCACTCGGTTCCAAGACACGCCGACAATTCGTCGGGACTGCTCTCTGTCACGCGGCATCCGACGAGGTCGTACGCCCGGAATCGCCCGGCTCGGCGACTCCACTCATGGACCAGCCCACACAGCGTCTGGCCCGGCAGCGACACTCGAGGAATCACCACGGCAATCGTCTCGGACTCACCCACAACGGCCGTGTCCGAGACGGTCCACTCAATTTGTCGAGACTCAACGCCGCCGGCCCGATCCCGCGCCGAGAGAACCGTGTTCAGGCAACGCAGGGCGTCAAAGACGGGCCTGGGGTTACAGAGTGGATCGAGCAAACCGTGTCGGACGTCCATCGTCCGATCCATGTCGAGCAGCGGGCCGATGAACAGTCGCGACCCGGTCACCGCGGTGGTCTCCAGCAAGGACATCACCGTCCACTCGACCGCCGCGCGGTCGTCGATGCCCTCAAGCTGCAACTGCCAGTCCACCCCGCGTATCGACTCGAGCCCCTCGGCCCGGATCATCTCGGCGAGGCCGTCGGCCAGTTCAGCGGCCGGATCGAGTCGGCAGACAACTCGGTCCAGGACCACGTCGACGCGGGCGAGTTGCGAGTCGAGTTCTGCGAGCGCGTCGATCGAGAAGCCGGTGGTGGTTCGAGGGTGCTGTTTACCCGGTACGATTTCGCCGGGGAGCACGGTCGAGAGGACCTGTGCGACGCCTGCGACCTGCAACCGCGACAGCATTTCCAATTGCGACTCGCTGGGGTACATCGTGCCGGCCAATTGCCACTCCCACGCATCCACCCGACTCCCGTGCCGCTCGATCAACCCCGGCAAGTCCAGGGTCTCGTCCCACAACACGCCGGCGATCACATCGACCTGTTCGTTTCGCAGCACCTCGATCCGGCCTGCCAGGAACGGGTCGTCCAGATCGCTGGCGGGCACCCGGACGGCTCGCACCCCCAGTTCCAGGCATGCCAGCAGCGGAAAGTCGTTGCGGACCGACTGCCGGATCACCGAAGGCCAGGCCCGAGGAATCTCGGTTCGCGTGGCAAGGGGATGAGCCAGTGCCAGGCCGAGGGTCGAGTCGGACAGGGTGGAGGGCGTCCCGGTCAACACGGTCTGCCATCCGCTTCCCGCGGGATGCTCCGAGCCGGGCCGATCTTCGGTCCGCAACCAGTGCAGGTCGATCCGTTCGTCTCGCACCCGCGCCAACAACAGCCCCAGCTTGGCCGCATCGTCCCGTCCCTGATCCGGTGGTGGGGCGGAGGTGAACATGTGGCAAAAGCCGGGGCGGGTGAAGGAGGTCGAGTTGAGAATGCGGAAGCGGATCGAGCCGACCCGGTCGAAGAAACTGCAGTGCACATGAGCGGCCAGTAGCAGCTCGACCTCGTGCCGCTCGAGTAACTCGAGCAACCATCCACGATCCCCCTGGGCAATGTTGTCGTAGTGACCCAGGCTCGGCTCGTTGGGTCGGTCGAGATACGGCGGCAGGTGCAGCATCACGACCAGGCGGCTGTCGGAGTGTTCCTCGAGATCCGCTTCGGCCCAGTCTCGCTGTACCTGGGCCTCGGGCAGCGAGGTGTTCATGATTTGCGAGTTGAGTACCACGACGTGCAACGGGCCCAGGTCGAGTCCGTACCACGAGGGTCCCAGGGCCTGATGGAAATCGGCCAGTGATTTGGAGGTCACCGGGCGGGTCGGCATGGTCGGATCGGGCTTGTCCCCCACGTCGTGGTTGCCGGCGACGAAGCGAGGATCGAGGCCGTGGCTGGAGAACTGTTTGATCGCGGCGGTCATCGCCGCCGAAAAGTCCTCGCTGTCGGGAAACTCCTGGACCAGGTCACCCATGTGGAAGATGTCCGAGCACCCCAGCGACGCCGCCAGTTGCCAGGCCCGGTCGGCACGCTCGGCCTGCAGTCGACGTGATGAGAACTCGACCGGGCCCTCGCCGGGTTCGAGCATGTAGTGGGTGTCGGCCAGGACCACGAACTCGAAGTCCGCCTCGGGCAACAGCGATCGATCCCAGCGGGCATTCGGACGAGAAGAGGTCACTCGAGTCCTAAAGTTCAGGGCCGACAGACACGCACAACGGCCGGTAAGTTGTTTGATCGGGAAACAGCGTGATACGATCGCATCGCTTCACTCAACTCTCAACTCTCAACTCTCACTCTCTCCACCGTCGAGGCCCCCGATGCCACATCTCTTCAAGACGTACACCGTTCTCACCATGCTGCTGGTCACCGCGTCGTGGTCGCAGGCGATCGCCGAGGTGAATCTCGAGAAGACCAGGACCAACAAGCGTGACGGGGCCAAGATGGTCCTGCTCCCGGCCGGTCGGTTCCTGATGGGATCGACGTCAGCGGAGGTCGATCCCCAGTTCACCGAAACCAATCTGCCGGTGGCATGGAAGACTCACACCAAGGACGAGTCTCCACGTCACGCCAGGTCGGTCGACGCCTTCTACATGTATCGATACGAGGTGACTAATTCGCAGTACCACAAGTTCACCGCCGCCACCGGCCACCGCACGCCACCTCATTGGAAGGGCCCCGATTTCCCGAAGGGGAAGCGGAATCACCCGGTGGTCGAGGTGAACTGGAACGACGCGGTGGCCTACTGCAAGTGGGCCGGCACCAGCCTTCCCAGCGAAGCTCAATGGGAGTACGCGGCTCGGGGCGCGGGCAAGAAGACCGCCGACGGAAAACTCGAACCCAGCCCGGCCTTCCCGTGGGGCAACAACTGGGACCGTACGCTCTGCAACAACTCGTCGTACCATGCCGGGCGAGACCTGGTCAGTGCCAAGACGTGGGACGAGTGGTACAAGGGCGATCAGAAGGTGGACTACCCGCTGACGACCCGGGTCGGATCGTTCAAGAAGTCGCGGAGTCCCTTCGGCATCGACGACATGGCCGGCAACGCCTGGGAGTGGTGCCTGGATTACCAGCTGCCCTACCAGAGTGACACTCTGCCGACGAAGTCAACTTTGCGGTCCCGGCGTGGCGGATCGTGGGCCAATGTTGCCCTGCATCTCCGCAGCGCCGATCGCCAGGGTGCCGCGGCCGACAACCTGAACCTCTACACCGGCTTCCGCTGCGTGATGCCCGCCACCAAGCCGCGGAACAAGGGACCTGTCGAAGTCCAGCAGGCCGGCGACCGATTCATCAACTTCGTATTGAAGGAGATCGAGACGGCCGGAACGCGGATGGAGGGGATCACCCGAGCCGCCAACCGGGCGGCCGACCGCATCGTGCACCTCGATGGCAACCTGCTGTCGGCCGGCGACCAGAGCTTTTCGCTGGAACCGGTCTGGCGAGCCGGAGGGATCGCCTTTTCGAGGCAGTACACTCCCGAGGGTTCGGCCGCCGGATTCAAGAAACTCGACTCGCCCGAGGACAAGGTGCCCTACTACCGCACCAAGGGCTTCGTCGAACACTTCACCGTCAAGAAGGCCACGGCCAGGGACGTGGTGCTGCTGGGCTTCGAAAACGAGACCGAAGAACAGAAGCACGCGGTGCCGTTGGCTCGCCAGTTACTGGCGGAAAACGCCCTGGTCATCTTCTTCGGTTCGGTCACCGCGGCGGCACGGCTGAGTAAAGAGGTCGGAGCCAACGACAACCTGATGACGATCACTCACACCGTCCCCGACGGCGGGGTGCTGTCGATCGACGGCTGGAAGGACAAGATCTGCTCGGGCCGCAGCATCGCCAACCGGCTTTACCTGTGGGCGTTCGAGGCCGAGTTGATCGGGGCATTCCTGCGTCGCGGCAAGATGCCGGGAATCCTGCTGTCGGTGACCTACGAAAGTCCCCAGGTCTTCAACCAGCCGCTGCTGAACACCTACAAGTTCGTCCCGGCGTTCAACGTCAGCCCCGTCGCCGAAGGTCAACTCGGAAAGACCTACCTGGCTCACATCGACGAGATTGTCGGCCGCATCCTCGACGGACAACGTCACAAGTTCCGTAAGGCCGCCGGTTGGCTGGCCGAGGCGGCTCGAAAGAAACGGACCAGCTACGCACTGCTGATCCACGGGCTCGACCCCGAGAACCTGCCCGGTGACCCGGGGCTGTTCAAGGTCTTCAGCGAAGGCAACGCCTACTACCCTCAACTGGATGGCCTGATCCAGGCCGACGATGTCGCGTTGTTTGTCGGCTACAACTGGTATCCAAGACGATTGGCCCGGACCGTGGACACCGGCAAGGCACGCCAGATCCTCTGCTTCACCCTGGTCGACCAGGCACCTCCGGCACCGGCGCTGTACGGGGAGGTGGGTGAGTTGTACCACCCGACGTCGTTTGACCAGTTGCCCCAGGGCGAGAACCGGATCTACATCGACCTCAGGTTCGCCCAGTACAACGCCGTACTGAAGATCCCCGGATTCCCGGTGCCGGCGCTGGAAACCTCCTCGTTTGCCGAGGACGTGGTCTACTGGCACCTGGTGGCCGACACGGTCGAGTTGCTGGCGAAGTAGCGGAGGATGCCTGTCCCCTACGCCAGTTTCACCACCGTCCCGGACTCGGACGAATCGAGCATCCCGACGATCGCCGCGACCGCGGCGCGGCCGTCGGCTTCGGTGCCGCAGCCGGCTTCCAGGCCGTTGATCCGGTCGACGAACGCCTGCACCTGGTCGGCGTAGGCCTGCATCCGTCCGTCGGAAACAAACGCGGCATCGGCGTCATCGAGCGGCACATGAGGCTGCTCGTAGGCCAGTTCCCACTCGCCTCCCCGACCGACTCGAATCTTGCCGAACGGCTGAGCGTCGATGATGCCCTCATCGCCCATCAACCGGAACCGGAAGTCCTCGCCATCGAAACCCGGCGAGGGACAGACGCTGGAGGACCAGAAGCTGGCCATGGCTCCCCCGGCGAACTCCCACATCGCCATCGTCGTATTCTCGTTCGGGTTCTCCTCCCGAAATGTCCCGCAGTGGGCGACGACCGAGACGATGTCGTCGCCGAGCCACCAGCGGCAGAGGTCGATGTTGTGAGGTCCACTGTTGAGGATGTGGCCGCGGCTGCGGGGGTCCTTCCACCAGCCCCAGTCGCCGCCAAACCCCTCGTCGGAACGCAACGCCTCGATGTCGAACAGCGCCGCCATCTGCACACAGCGGACGGTGCCGATGGCTCCCGAGGCGACCAGGTCGCGGACCGTTCGGTTTGATTCGCGGAACCTCTGGTGATAACCCATCGCCAGCACCAGCCCGGCTTGGGCGGTGGCGGCGATCATGCGGTCGCAGTCCTCAAGCGACGTGGCCATCGGCTTTTCGACCAGCACGTGCTTGCCGCATCCAGCCGCCTGCAGCGTTTCGTCGACGTGGCAGTGGTGAGGCGTACTGCTGATGATCGCGTCGATGTCGTCGCGACCGATCAACTCCTCGACCGTCTCCACGCAGTCGATCCCGTAGTCCCCGGCCAGCCCGGCCGCCCGCCGGCCTCCGGCCACCGCCACGATTTCTGCACCCGGAGCCCGCAAAGCCGCCTCGACGTGCGTCCGCCCCATGAACCCCGATCCGGTCACCCCGATTCGAATCAGTCTTTCGCTCATCCCCGCTCATCCTCTCTGGTTGATCGCAACCCCGGTTCGGTTTTCACTTCTTCAGTTTTGGAAACCACAGCTTCCGAGCCGTCTCGCCCAGCACGTTACGGCGGTCCTTTTTCGAGAGCGGCAACACCTCGGTGAAGATCTTCAGGTGCTGGCCATAGGTCAGCTTCGGAGTCCACAACACGTTGGGAAAGTTGCTGCCCCACACACATCGTTCGGAGCCGTAGGTGTCGATGATCTTCAGTGCCGCGGCATGCAGGTCGGTGCCGGGGAACCCGATTTCTGTGCCGGTGCTGATGAAGTCGACCTTGGCGTAGAGGTTCTTGTACTTCGAGAGTCTGAGCACCTCGGCGAGCGATCGCTCGTAGAGCGGTCCGGGCTTGATGTCCATGCAATGGCAGAAGGCGACCGTCAGTTTCGGAAACTCCCGCAACAGCTTCTCGGCCGACGGCACCAGGTCGGGGTGCATCAGGAAGATATCGACCGTCGCCCCCAGCTTCTCGCACGTCTTCCACAGTTCCCGCACACCGTCATGATCAAACGTCCGCCGCTTGTTTCCCGCGGTGCTCCTGAGCGTGCGGACACCAAACTGCTTGACGTACTGCTGGAGCAAGCCGGGGCTGTGGGGGTCGTCGGGTTCAAGCGTACAGACGCCGGAGACCCAGTCGGGGTGTGCCCTGGTGGCGTCGCAGAGGTAGCGGTTGTCGTAGCCGTAGAACGAGACGGTCTGGACGGCTCGAACGGCCGAGACGCCCTGGGCCCGGCTGATCTGGCGGAGGTCGTTGATCGAGCCCTTGCCACCGGGGACTCGCAGCGGCTTGGCCACCGGTGGGTACTTCTTCTCGTCGGGCGAGTAGATGTGGGCGTGGCAGTCGATGATGCGCATGGGAGACCCCGGCAGGGGCAGGTTCGGGATGTATCGTATAACGGCTCATGATAAGTCGTGGCTGGCTCGCCAACCACGTGGTGCGGCTGTAACAATCTGCGGTTTGCCGTTTCTGATGGGACCTCCGCGTGTCGACTGAACGACTCTACGATCGCAATTTCAGTTGCGCCTGCCTGAGCCAGGTGGGTTTTTCGCTGGTCAACATGGCGATCCTGGCACACTACCCACGCTGGATCGCTCATCACGGGGGAGAGGTTGATGCGGCGGGCTGGATCACCGGCACCGCCTCGATCGCCGGTCTGCTGCTGCGACCGTGGATCGGGCAATGGGTCGATCGATTCGGGGCCCGCATGATCTGGCTGACCGGTTACGCGATCTTCGCCATCGGTTCACTCTCGAATCTCTGGATCCACGACCTCGGCCTCGGCATCTACCTCTGTCGCGCCCTGCTGGTCGTCGGCTCGGCGGTGATCTTCTCGAGCAGCCTGACCTATGTGACCCACCTGGCCCCATCCGACCGCAAGGCCGAGGCGATCGGGACCCTGGGTGCCGCGGCCTTCCTGGGGATCGTATTCGGGCCAATGCTGGGCGAGCTGGTTCTGAGTGCCGAGCGGACTCGAGGGGAATTCGAAACACTGTTCGTCGGGGGCGTCGCGGTGCTGCTGGTGCCGGTGTCGCTGCTGATGCTGGTCCGGCCGGCGGCGAGCGAACCGGGCAAGGGCTCGGTCCGCTTGCTCGATTTTTTCAAGACCTCGCGTCGTCACTGGCCGGGTGCAATCGTCCTGCTGCAAATGACTTTCGGCCTGTGCGTCACCGTGCCGTTCATCTTCCTGACCAAGTTTGTCGACGACACCGGGCTGGCCGACACGGGCTTTGCAAAGGTCAGCCTGTTCTTCATGTGCTACGCCGGCCTGGGCTTTACGCTGCGGATCGTCTTCCGGCGGACTCCCGATCGACTGGGACGCCGCAAGGTGCTGCTGCTCGGTGCCGTGTTCATGTCGCTGGGGATGCTCAGCTTCCTGCTGGTCGACACCGAGCACGCCGGGCTGATCGTAGTGCCGGCGCTGTTGTGCGGCACGGGGCACTCGCTGATGTACCACACCTGCACGTCGCTGTTCCTGGACAGGTTTCCACCCGATGTGCGAGGTGCCGGATCGGGGCTGTCGATGGTCGCGTTGGACCTGGGATCGATCTGCGGTGCACAACTGCTCGGCGAGGTGGCTCACCGGATGGGATACGACGTGCTGTTTGTCATCGTCGCGGGGATCACGCTGACATCGGCGTCGGTCTATGCCATTTCAAGTGTCCCGGTGTGGCGGGAACGGCGACGGACGTCGTCCTGAGACCGGCCGTAAACGAACGAGGCCCCGGATCGGACGACCCGGGGCCTCGTGAACATCGCTGGCTAGACTTCACCCGGTGCATCACCGGCACCAGCCGGTGCACCTCCAGCATCGCTCGGGGCCGAAGGGCCTCCGTACTGTGCCGAACCGAAGGCGAGTATCGGCAGAACGATGGGACCCAGCAGAATCAAACCGAGAGCAAACATGGTGTCCTTGCCAAAAGACTTGGCCAAATCAATAAAAACGATGATCCCCACGATCGCGTTTACGCCCGGGATGAAGGACAGGACGACCCACCAGACAGGACGGCCGACAATCTGCAGCAGGACCACAGTGTTGTAGATCGGAATGAAGGCCGCCCACCCGGGCTGGCCAGCCTTGCTGAATACCTTCCAGAAGCAAACGCAGTAGAAGAAACCGATTGCCGCAAGGATTAAAGCGAAGGTCGCGATAAACGCCAACATCGCAGCAATGATGCCACCAGCAGCAACAGCGGCCTCCTCATCGGTTAATTCCTGTGCAAGCAACTGCAACTGTCCAAGCAGCATGACGTACCTCCCGATCGCGAGCCCATAGTTTTCCGATTTCGCCACCCCCCCCGGCAGATCTGCGGACTCAAACCTGCCGACACCGGGGACGTTAACGGAAAACAGCGTTCGCGGATCATCCAGAATCCGAGTTTTCCACAAGAATCTCGAAATTCACTGCCCGGCACGCATCCGCGAGTGGCCCCAAAAACGGGCCTAGACCGCAGCCCCGGTGAACAGCGACTCGATCACCTCGCCGGTGTTCAGATGCACGGGTCGGTTGAGTCGGTCGCGGACTGCCGAGAACGGATCGATGCCCAGCACGGTGTAGACGGTGGCTCCGACGTCGTTGGGCGAGAACGCCCGCGTGACGGGGTAGGCTCCGGTTTCGTCCGACTTGCCGATCACCTGCCCGGGCAACACTCCGGCTCCGGCGAACACGGCGAAGAAACAGGGACCCCAGTGGTCACGGCCCTTCTTGTCGTTGATCTTCGGCGTGCGGCCGAATTCGCCGAGCATCATCACCAGCGTCTCGTCGAGACGACCCGAATCGTAGAGGTCATCCAGCAG
>CAUZRQ010000089.1:0-21609 GCA_963582065.1 Planctomycetota bacterium
GCGTGTACGACGGTGTGCGAGTGACAGGCTCGCCCGGGATCAAGGACGACCTGGTCAATGCGGGGGCCATTTGGGAAGACGCCGCGGTGGTCGTCGACAGGCACTTCGTCTCCAGTCGCAAGCCCGACGATCTGCCCGATTTCTGTCGCGGGATCCTCGAAGTTCTGTCCTCCGGCGGCCAGTGAATCCACCCATCGCAGGCAGCATGCCCTCGGAAGGGCTCGACCGATGCTGATGATCCTCTCGCCGGCCAAGACCCTCGATTTCGAGTCACCCCTGCCGACCCGGCGGCGTTCGACTCCGGCCTTCAGCAAGCAGTCGGCCGAGGTGATCGCATCGTTGCTGAAGCTGTCTCGGAAAGACCTCGCCGGCCGCATGAAGTTGAAGCCCGAACTGGCCGAGACGACCCATCGGCAATTCTCCGATTGGCAGCAGCGACCGACGGTCCACAACGCTCGACCGGCCGTGCTGGCCTACCGCGGCAACGCGTATGTCGGATTGGACGCTCCGGGGTTTTCCGACGACGACTTCGCGTTCGCCCAGGACTCGTTGAGGATCCTCTCGGGACTTTACGGCATCCTGAGGCCGCTGGATGCGATCCAGCCCTATCGACTCGAGATGGCCATGAAACTCGAAACCTCGGCCGGGACGACACTCTATGACTTCTGGACCGAGACGATCACGCGGTCACTGGCCAGGCAACTGGAACGCAACGGCGACAGCACGCTGATCAACCTCGCCTCGAGTGAGTACTCCAAGGCGGTCGATTCTCGGGCCCTGGGAGCCGACGTGATCACCGCTTCCTTTCTCGAGGACCGGGGCGGCCGCCTGCGGCCGGTCTCGGCCTTCGCCAAGAAAGCCCGTGGGTTGATGGTGTCGTACGTGATTCGCAACAGGTTGACGTCGGCTCCGGAGATGAAATCGTTTGATCTGGAGGGCTACCGGTTTGACGGCGGACGGTCTTCGGATGTCGAATACGTTTTTACGCGATCGGAAGCCTGAGCGGCGATCGGTCGATGAGGATGGGTTTCCTTTCACTGGAAGCGGTTGTCATGGCAGAGACTGGTGCTGAGAGATCCGGGGACTTTCTCGAGTTCATCCGCCGATCGGCTCGCGAATTGAGACACGGTGAGGCGATCCCGAAGTCGCTGGGTCACTGGAGGGAACTGCGGAGGACCGTCCGCAAGAAACTCGTTCAGGCGATCGGCCTGTCGACCGACAAGCCGGGGCCGGTCCCGGTTCGCAAGATCCGTGAACAGAAACGGGACGGTTACCGGATCGAGCACCTGGTGCTGAGGACGATTCGTACAGGCGACGGATGGATCGAGATGCCGGCCAATGCCTACGTGCCCGCAGTGTCGGCGGGGAACACCGGGCGGATGCCGGCGGTGTTGTGCGTGCATGGTCACTGGAGCGGTGCGAAACAGGACCCGGTTGTCCAGTCCCGCTGCATCGGCCTGGCCAAGCTCGGTTTTTTCGTGCTCTCGGTTGATGCCTTCGGTGCCGGTGAACGCGGCCTGAAACCCGGGCTGGGGGAATACCACGGAGAGATGGTCGCGGCGACGCTGTGGCCGACGGGGACCCTGCTGTGCGGAATTCAGGTCTGGGAGAACATGCGGGCGGTGGATTACCTGCAGACGCGGCCGGAAGTTGATCCGCGGCGGTTGGGAGTGACGGGCACTTCCGGGGGCGGCAACCAGACGATTTACGCCGGGGCGCTGGACGAGCGGTTGAAGTGTGTGGTTCCGGTCTGTTCGGTCGGCAATTACCAGGCTTACCTCGGTGCGGCCTGCTGCATGTGCGAACTGGTGCCCGATGTGCTGACGTTCACCGACCAATGGCAGGTGTTGGGCCTGGTCGCACCCCGGGCGTTGATGGCGATCAACGCCACCCGTGACGCTGTGCAGTTTTCCGTCGTCGAGGCGAAGAAGTCGATGGCCGGTGCCCGTCGGGTCTTTGATCTGTATGAGCGCGGCACGGCCATCCGACACGTACCGATCGAGTCGGGGCATGCCTACAACCGGCCGATGCGGGAAGCGATGTACGGTTGGATGAGCAGGCATCTGAAGGGGGTCGGGGACGGGTCGCCGATCCCGGAACCGAAGTTGACGCCCGAGGACCGGGAAGCGGTCCGTGTCTGGCCGAAGAACTCACGTCCCGGGACTCACATCAGCCTGCCGCAGTATTCGCAGCGACTGGCCGCCGCCGCGATGACGAAGCAGGTCGAGCCGGTCCACGCCGAGCACTGGGAGTCGGAAGCCGAGTGGAGGGTGGCGCACCTGAAGCGACTGTGCCGAGTGCCCGGCGATCCGAAGCCCGATGACGGAAAGGTCCGGGTGACGAAATCCGGCGAGACGGTTGCTCTTGAGCTGGAGGCCGAGCCCGGGATCACCGTGACGACCAGCTGGCGTTCCGGCGGGGAATCGCCGTCAGGACTGGCGCTGATGCTGGACCTGGCCGGTGCGGTGTCGGCAGTGAAGTCGACGGAGTACGCCGAGACACTGAAGGCCGGGTGGGACGTGGCCGTGGTCGAGTTGCGGGCCACCGGCACGCTGGCTCCGCGAGGCAACCGGATTCGCCGTGCGATGGATCACAATTCCAGCCAATGGGCGATGTGGATCGGACGTCCGCTGGTCACCCAGTGGGTCACCGACATCCGCCGGACGCTCGATGGTCTCGGCAAACTGATCTACAAGGGCCGATTGCCCAAGGTCCGCGCGGTGGGTCGAGGGGGGGCGGGGACCCTGGCGGTGGTGGCGGCGGCGGTCGAGCCGCGGATCAGCGAGGTGCACACGCACGGGGCTCCGGTTTCGGTGATTTCCGATCAGCCTTACGGCGACGGCCCGATGGGCACGTTGATTCCTGGAAGCCTGAAGACGATCGGTGACCTGCCCCAGGTGATGTCGTTGCTGGCCCCACGTCGGTTGCGGGTCGTCAACCCGGTCACCGCCACCGGCAAACCGCTCGGTTCGGGTGCGGCCAACAAGGGGCTGAAGCACACCCGGGCGACCTACCGGGTGATGAAGGCCGCGAAGGCACTGGTGATCGAGGCCGGTTCGTAGCAGGGTGCCGACTACAGGTGGCAACTGCCCAGGCCACGTTTTTCCAGGTACTGCTGGTGATACTCCTCGGCGCGATAGAAGGTCGAAGCCGCGGTGATCTCGGTGGCGATCGGGCGCGGGAACCGCTCCTGGGCCGCCGTCCTGGAGGTTTCGGCCGCCTGGTGTTGTTCGGGTGAGTGAAAGAAAATGGCCGACCGGTACTGCGTGCCGACGTCGGGTCCCTGTCGGTTGAGCGTCGTGGGGTCGTGGCACTGCCAGAACAACTCCACAAGGGTCTCGTAGGAGACCTGCTCGGGATCGAACTCGACCTCGACCACCTCGGCATGACCGGTCGTCCCGGTGCAGACGTCCTGGTAGGTCGGGTTCTCCATCGCGCCACCGCAGTATCCCACCGCGGCGTCATTCACGCCCGGCACCTGCCGAAAGGCAACCTCCACGCCCCAGAAACAACCCGCGCCAAACGTCGCCAACGCCATCACGTCACTCCCGGAACTGCCCCGTGGTTGCTTCGCGCCAATGCGGGCGCAGATTGGAATCGTCCGTGTACAACGGGTAGCATCAGGCCCATGTGGGCCGAGAGCAAGTCTTGGCCGGGAGTTTCTCGAAGGAGCAGGGCAGATGAACGTACGAACTGGCTCGGTGGTTGTCGGACTCTCGTTGGTGGCCGCTGTGATTGCGGGCGGAATTGGTCTGGAGACCGGAATTGCCCAGGACAAGCCCAAGGCACAGAAGGCACTGAAGCCGCAGTACGACTTCGAGAAGGAGTCGATTCCCGGCGCCACCGCTGATGAACCGGTGCTCAAGGAGTTTTCGGCCGCCAAGGCCGCCGACTACATCGAGACAGGCAACAAGCTGTGGTGGAAGAAGCGAAACTGCATCGCCTGCCACACTTCCGGTGTTTACGGCGTGATGCGGCCGTCTCTCTCGGCCTACCTTGGCAAGCCCGACCCGGCTCTCCGAAAGCACCTGGTCGCCGACCTGGCGAAGACGAAGAAGGAGAAGATCGAGCGTCTCCGCAGCGGGCTGCGGCCGACCCAGGTGGCCTACCTCGCCGGGGCGTTGGCCGAATGGGACAAGCATGTCACCGACAAGCTCTCGCCCGAAACCGACGAAGCGCTGAGGCTGATGCTTTCTCTGCAATCCGACAACGGTGCCTTCAACAACATCGGCTGCTGGCCTCCTTTCGAATCCAGCGCCTACCACGGCACGACCGTGGCGGCGATGGCGCTGGAGGCGGCGCCCGGATGGCTGGCGGGTCTCAAGGACAGCGACCTGATGGCCAGGGTCGCCAAGACGCACAACTACCTCAAGACCACCAAGCCGCCTCACGACTACGGCAAGTTGTTGCTGCTGTGGACTTCGACCCGGGTGCCCGGCCTGGTGGATGCCGGGCAGAAGCAGGCGTTGGTGGACATGTTGCTGGGGCACCAGCAGGCTGACGGGGGCTGGTCGATCCGCACGTTTGCGACGCCCGAGACCTGGGGTGACGGCAGCCGGGCGAAGAAGCTGAAGTCCGAACCCGAGTTCAAGAACCCGCCCAGTGACGGTCACCAGACCGGCCTGGTTCTGCTGGTTCTTCGCGACGCGGGAATTGCGGCCAGTGACAAGCGGGTCCAGAGAGGTGTGAAGTGGCTGTTGAAGAACCAGCGACAGTCGGGTCGCTGGTGGACCCGGTCGCTGAACACCGACAGCTACCACTTCATCACCTTTAGTGGAAGCTGCTACCCGCTGCTGGCGCTGGGCAAGTGCGGCGTGCTGCCGACCAAGGTGCAGGTCAGCAAGGCTCCGTAGACCGCTTCGGGTCGACAGTGAACATCCAGCGGCATTTCCGAAAATCGTCACGGGGACCGGGAGCCGATGTCGGGGATGCCTGCGCGGCGATCGTTTTCGAGTTGAAGGGGATTCCGAGATGGGGACAGGGACCGTGGGTGAACAGTCGATCGGGCTCCGACTCGGTGTCGGCCGGACCGTCGCGGTGACGTGGCTCGTGCTCGGGCTGCTGGGGGGCAGCGTGGCCGAGGTTCTGGCCGCCAAGCCGGGCAACGATGTGCCGGACATCGGTTCGCGTCGCGAATTGATGATTGACGACTTCCTGGTCGATCGCCTGGAAGGGCGAGCCAGGTTGCGGCTGCACAATCCCACGCGCCGCGAGATCGCGATCGTCCACGATGCGGCTTGGGAAGGGAACGGCTGCGGTTATCACACGGTGTTTTTCGACAAGGGATATCGCGGGACCGGGCGATACCGGATGTATTACCACGCCTGGCACATCCCCGCCGACGGCAACCAGTCGCACCCGCTGAGGATTGCTTACGCCGAGAGCAAGGATGGGATTCACTGGGTGAAACCCAGTCTCGGGCTGTTTGAACACGAGGGTGCGAAACAGAACAACATCGTGCTGGCCGAGATCAACGGCAAGCAGCCGCACGACTTCTCGGTCTTCAAGGACCTCAACCCCAGGGTGAAGCCGGATGAGAAGTACAAGGCGATCGGGTACGGGCAAAGTCCGTCCGGGCTGTACGCCTTCAAGTCTCCCGACGGCATCCACTGGACACCGCTCAACGATTCGAAGCCGGTCATGACCGGTCATGCCTTCGATACCCAGAACATCGCCTTCTGGGATGCCCGCATCGGCAAGTACCGCAGCTACATCCGAGACATGGACGGTAAGATCCGTGGTATCCGGACGGCCACCTCCGACGATCTCGTGCATTGGACCAGGCGGGACTGGCTGAAATACCCGGGGGCTCCGGTCGAACAGCTCTACACCAACCAGATCGGTCCCTATCACCGGGCACCGCACCTGCTGATCGGGTTCCCCGCACGGTACGTGGATCGCGGTTGGGTGCCGGGCATCAGCCGCCTTCCGTCGCTGAAGCTGAGAGAACAGCGGTCGCGGACCAGCAAGCGGTACGGATCGGCCGTGACCGACACGATCCTGATGACCAGTCGCGATGGCCGGACATTCCATCGGTGGAACCAGGCCTTCCTAAGACCGGGCTTGAGGACCCGTCACAACTGGGCCTATGGCGACAACTACATGGCGTGGCAGGTGGTGGAAACCGAGTCGCCCGAGGACGACAGTCCCCGGGAATTGTCGATGTACGCCACCGAGAGCTACTTCACGGGAAAGATGTCACGGCTGCGGCGGTACACGTTGAGGATCGACGGGTTCGCCTCGTTGTTTGCACCTCGCGAGGGTGGCGAGTTGATCACCCGCCCGTTCCGTTTTCGTGGCGATCGGTTGGAGATCAACGTGGCGACGTCGGCTGCCGGTTCGGTGCGAGTCGAAATCCAGGACGCCGCCGGAAAACCCATTCCCGGCTACGGGTTGGCCGAATCGCACGAGATCTTCGGCGATGCGGTGGACTACCCGGTTGCGTGGAAGTCGACTTCCAGCGTGGCTCGGCTGGCCGGAAAGCCGATCCGCCTGCGATTTGTCGTCCGCGAGGCCGACCTGTACGCCTTGAAATTTTCTGCCACCGACGACTCGCCACCGGCATCGGAACCACGGATCTCGAAAGCCGTGCAGGGTCGCTGCCTGGAGATTCTTCGGGATGGTTTGCAGGGGGCGGACTTCTGGCCGTCGATTCACGCGGCCGAAGGTCTGACACTGGGCGGACAGCAGAAGGCTGTGATCGACTTCCTGCGGCCAAAACTCGATCACGAAAGCGATTCACAGAAACGGTGTGGACTGGCTCGAGAACTGGTCCGGGCCGGAGCGCGAAAATACGTTGCCGAGATGATCCGGATCCTCAAAAGCGAGGATCCTCACGGTCATGTCCACGCTGCCGAGAGCCTCTACAAGGTGCACGGGTGCGGGAATGGACGCGAACTGGAACGGGCGTGGAAGACCAGCGACAACCTGATTCTCCGCTTGATGGCCGCGGCCGCGTTGGCAAGATCGGGCCGCGCTGACGCGTTGAACTTCGTGCGGAAGCAACTGGCCAATCCCGACCACAAGATCTCAAGGATTGCCGCGTGGATCATCGCGCGGGTTGGTGACCGATCCGATATTGCCAGGCTGAAACAGAACATCAAGCCGGTTCAGGACCCGCTGAGTCAAAGCTACTTCGAACACGCCGAGGCACTCCTGGGCGATCGCGACGGACGTCGCGCGCTGATGCGCAATCTCGAGTCGGAACGTCCCGATATTCGCACCTACGCCGCGGTGTTTGCCGGTGAGGCCAGGATGGTCGAGGCCATCCCGGCGCTGGTGAGCCAGTTGGACGATTCGCATCCGGATGCCCGTTTCCGTTCAGCGCAGGCCCTGTTGGAACTCTCCCGCCCCCAGTCGGCGTCTCGCTTTCTGATCAGGAGAACCCCGGTCGATGCGGAGGATGGTCGACCGGTTGCGGTTGGTGTCGAGAACGCCCACCTGGTCCACACCAC
Organism: Planctomycetota bacterium; assembly: GCA_963582065.1. Taxonomy (GTDB): domain Bacteria; phylum Planctomycetota; class Planctomycetia; order Planctomycetales; family Planctomycetaceae; genus UBA8437. Next base: position 7,455 of record CAUZRQ010000089.1, read on the forward strand.
TCAGTTGCTGCCTGCGAACCGGACGGACAACGTGGCCGATCAGGTCCGGTCCGTCCTGAAACAACTCGATGCCCTGTTGGCAGAATACCGGACGCCCAGGAGCCAACTCGTCAAACTCAACGTGTACGTGACCAGTCTGCAGGTTCGGCAGGTCGTCGAGAGATCCTTGGGAGACTGGCTGCCGACAGGGTGCTGGCCGGCCGTGGCCCATGTCCAGACACCGCTGGCGGATCCGCAGGCCAAGGTGGCGATCGATGCGGTCTTTCCGGCTCAGCGAGTCCGTTCGGCCGCCGGAGTGCAGTACACCGTCGGGGTCGAAAAGGACCGCGTGTCGCGGTTTGCCCGATCGAGTGTCCTGCCTCGTGGAGATGTGGTCTACGTGTCGGGACAGGCTCGTCCCGGGTCACTGCGAGAGGCGACGACGGCGACGATGAGCGGCCTCTTTGAGACCCTGGAGTTCATGACGGTCCGCAAGCAGGACATCGTCCAGATCAAGTGCTTTGCTGATCCGATCAAGGAGGCTGCGACGGTGATGGGGGCGATAGCTGGGGCGTTCCCGGGAGCGACGATTCCACCGGTGAGCCTGGTGGAGTGGAAACACGGTTCCTTGCCGATCGAGATCGAGGTGGTGGCCTGGCGGCCGGGGCGTCGGTCGAAGGAGACGGTCAGTTACGCGAAGCCGCCCGGTTTGTCGTCCTCGCCGGTTTTCAGTCGTGTGGCGACCATCCACGGCCAGAAACGGATCTACGTGGCCGGACTGCATTCTTCGGTTCAGCAGACGGATGTGGCACAGGTGAAGTCGGTGTTCGACCAGTTGAAGTCCAGCCTGGCGCCGCACCAGTCCGATTTGCGGCACCTCGCCAAGGCGACCTATTATGTGACGAACCCGGCTTCCAGCGGAGAACTGAACCGGTTGAGACCGTCTCTGTACGACCCCAAGCGACCCCCGGCAGCCTCCAAGGCCATGGTCAGCGGTGTCGGGTTCGAGGGGCGGACAATCCTGATCGACATGATCGCCACGGGTTCGGTGTCCCCCTGATCGGCGTGGTTTTGTGGACCGCATTCCCGCGGTGGAGTTCCGGATGGGGTTAGGTGGAGATCTGAAATGAGTCGACTCGTGGTGGGGTGTGTGGTCTGGGTGGGCAGCGTGGCCTGTGTCACCGCGGCCGACCTGGCCGAGCCCAAGGCCCCGCAGCCGTTGTCTCCTTCGGCGAGCGTCAGCAAACTCAGGTTGCCGGAAGGATTCCGCATCGAGTTGGTGGCGAGCGAGCCGGTGGTCGTCGAGCCCTCGTGCGTTGCGTTTGACGGACGGGGCCGGATGTTCGTCGGCGAGATTCACGGCTTCAATCTCGAGGGCGAAATCGATGTGAAGGAACTGAACAAGTCGGGAAAGGTGGACCGAACGGTTCGCCGGATCCGCTGGGAACGCGTCGGCGGTCGGATCGCCGAACAGGCGAAACGGGGACAATTCGGAACGGTCAAGCTGCTGATCGATTCGGACGGTGACGGCCGGATGGACAAGGCCCACGTGTGGGCCGACCGGCTGCCGCCGTGTTACGGCATGCTGCCGTTGCGAGACGGGCTGGTGGTCGTCTGTGCACCGGACATCCTGTTCCTGGCCGACCGGGATGGTGATGGCCGGGCAGAAGTCCGAGAGACCCTGTTGACCGGATTTCGACGAGAGTTCATCGAGCGGGGAATCAACAACCCGCGATGGGGACTCGACAACTGGATCTACGTGGGCTCGGGCGGTGATGGCGGGACAATCCGCGGTCCCCACCTCAAGACGCCCGTCAAGCTGGGACGGACCGATTTCCGCATCAAGGCTGACGGGTCGGCGATCGAGCCGGTCACCGGGACTGTGCGGACGTTCGGCTGGGGGATGAACGCGACGGGCGATCGCTTCACGACGGCCGGGGGCACCCCGGTGTCGGCCAATCTGCCGCTGCCGTATCGCTACCTGGGACGCAACCCGTTCGTGGCTTCTCCAGCGGTGGCCTACACCGCTTCGAACTACAATCGCGTGTTCGGCATCAGCCCGCCGCACCCGTGGCGAGTGGTCCGAGGACGAGACCCGAACTGGGTCAAGTTCTATGGCTCACGAGAAACCTCCGGCGGGTTCTTCACCAGCGGATGCGGAACCGAGATCTACCAGGGCCGTTTGTTTCCCCGTGAAATGGTCGGACAGCTGTTTTGTTGCGAGCCATCCAATAACGTCATCCACCGCAGCGTGTTGACCCTTCACGGCTCTGCCTACCAGGCTCGGCGAACGCCGAGTGAAGCACGATCGGAGTTCCTCGCGTCCGGTGATCCCTGGTTCCGACCGGTCAACCTGCGGGTGGGCCCGGACGGTGCAATGTACATCGTCGACATGTACCGCGAGATTGTCGAAGACTATTCGGCGATTCCCCGGTTCCTTCAGCAACGTTACGGCCTGGCCGGCGGGCGGAAGCTGGGGCGGATCTGGCGACTGATTCCCGAGACGGCTCGGCTCCGACCTGCCGTGGATTGGCAGAAGGCGGCCGACGACGTCCTGCTGACCTCGCTGGCGGACGAAAACGCCTGGCGGCGGTTCACCGCCCAGCGGATGTTGATCGATCGTGGCGGTCGTGAGGCTGTCGCCGGGTTGACGAAAATGGTCCGGCAGGGAAAGTCAGCCCTCGGACGGCTGCACGCTCTCTGCACGCTCGACGGCCTCGGTGCCGTTGGTGTGCCGGAGATCGCCGCCGCTCTCGGCGATCCGGACCCGGGCGTGAGAATGCACGGGCTGCGACTCTCCGAACAGGTGTTGCCCGACAATGCCGAGAGTGTCCGTCTGGTGGCCCGGTTGGGGATGGCCCCCGAAGCCCGCGTCCGATTGCAGGCGGCACTGACGCTGGGTGAATCGAAGACCACCGCCGCGGATTCGGCCCTGATGGAACTCGCCCGCCGCGCCGGTCGGGAACAGTGGATGGCGGCGGCAATTCTCTCGGGAGCACGTGACCGGTCCGGACGTCTGCTGGCCGGGCTGCTTTCCGGAAAGACGGTTGAAGGCGGGGGTCGTGAACTGGTCGGCTCGCTCGCGGCGACTCTCGGAGGGCGTCGCCAGGTGTCGGAGTGGACGTCCGTTCTCGAGGCGGTGGCTTCACACGACGAGGCCGTCAAGACGGCGTGCCTCGCAGGACTCTCTACCGGGCTGGCCGGAAACGGGGGGAAGTTGTCGGATGCGGAGTCGACGTGGCCGGCGTTGTCACGGCTGATAGCCGATCGGTCTCCGTCGATTCAGCGGCTGGCGATCGGATTGGCGTCGCGGCTGGGATTCCAAGACCGTCCGGCCATTCGTCGAGCGATGCAGCGAGCGATGACGCTGGCCGAGGACGCCGGTGAGGAGATTCCCGATCGCGTTGCGGCCGTGCGACTGTTGGCCTTTGCGTCGTACAAACAGGCTGCTGGGACGTTCAAGAAACTGCTGGATCCGGGGCAACCGCTGAACCTGCAGCTGACGGCCGTCGCCGCGATGAGTGCATCGACCGACCGGCGTGCGGTCGTGGCGATGCTGGCCGGATGGGGCGGCTACACTCCTCGACTGCGGAAGGAAGTCCTCGATGCCGTGATGTCCCGAGAGAGCCGATTGCCGTTGCTGGCCGATGCACTGGAAAAGAAGACCGTGGCCGTTGCCGAGATGAACGCGTCACGCCGCGAGCAGTTGGTGGCGAGTCGTGATCCGAAGGTGTCCACCCGAGCTCGCCGCCTGTTTGCCGAGAGGCCGTTGGAGGCGGATTTGCGGGCGCGGGTGGCCCGCTACCAGAAAGCCCTGAAGGGAAAACGCAACCTGACGCGAGGTCGCGAGGTGTTTGCCCGTCATTGCCTGGGTTGTCACCGATTGAAGAAGGAAGGGCACGCTGTCGGACCCGACTTGGGTGGGGTCATCAAGAAGCCCGATGAGGCGATACTGCTCGAGTTCCTCAATCCCAGCGCGACGATCGAACCGGCCTTCCAGAGTTACACGGTGGTGACCACCGCGGGGCGGATCTACACGGGGACCTTGGCCGCTGAATCGGCCACCAGCCTCACGCTGCGGAAGGAAAAGGGACTGACCGACACGGTGCTGAGGAAGCAGATCGAGTCGGTCAAGGCCTCGGCGGTGTCACTGATGCCGTCGAACCTGTACGAGAAGATCAGCCCCACCGAAATCGCCGACGCCATCGCCTATCTTCGAAAGGCATTGAGCCGGCCGTAGCGAGACCCCGCCGCGGGACCGTTGTTTCTAGCGTCGCGGTGTCTTCAGCGGCACCCGCGCCAGGAACAACTCGGCGGCGTCCTTCAATCGCGTCGCCCCGCTGTATTCGTGGGCCGACCGGTGATAGACGACCAGCATCTCGTCGCCGACCCGAACCGCGGTGGCATAGGAACTGTCGTGGTTGCCCTTGAGGGGACCCAGGCGGCAATAGGGGGTCAACGTCCCGTTCTCGAACGTGAAGATCATCGTGGCCTGGGCCACTTTGCTGCGGACCTCCGACCGCGGTGTCGATGCCGGCACCGGCGGTGTGTACTGCAGTTCGCGAGAGATCATGTACGTGACACCGGCGAACGTATAGGCCGACTGCCCGGAAAGATGATAGCCGGCCGACCGCTGCGTCCACCTGGTGTAGGGAGGGACAGATTCCATCAGGAAGCCGCCGACGGTCACCTGGCTGCGAAGGAAGCCGACCAGGCGGTTCCCGTCCAAAAAGTGCAGGGTGGTTTCGCTTTCTCCCTGGTGAGCCCGAATGGTCGAGACCAGTTTCCAGTCGATTCCATCCACCGATGTGACCAGGTCGGAGTGGCGGCGATTGTTGGGACCGGGGCGATGGGCAGCCGCGTAGTAGGTCCCGCCGCGGGCGAGTGGTTTCCAGAGAATGAACCCGTTCTTGTAGACCTGTTGCGGCTTGCTCCAGCGTCGTCCGTCGTCGGTGTGATTGACGAAGACGCGAAACCCTTCGCCGCGGCTGTTGGTGTAGAGGAACAACCGCTGTGGGGTCGGCAGCAGTTGCGGGTCCCGGTCGTCTCCCTGCACGTCCTGGCGAAGCACTTCGGTCCAGGTCCTGGTGTCCGGTGACCTCAGGACGACGATGTCGCCGTCTCCGGAACCGTGCCCGGTTCCGCTGCGGAAGGCCAGCCAGTAGTCGTTCTGCCACCTGGTGAAAGCGGCGAATGCGTTGTGGCGGCTGTTGGAAACCACGCGCTTCACGCTGCGAGGTGGAATCAGCCGCAGGGGCTCGTCGGCTTGCGCGTCGGCGGTCGACAGGTGGCCGGACAATACGGCACCGACGATCAGCGTGGTGGCGAGTCGAGGTGAGTGGATCTGCAACGCGGGACTCCTGATGGTGATCAGGTCACAATCCTCGTAGGTTGTGACGCACCGTTCAAGCAGCCGGGGAGACGACCATGTTCACGATCGCCGAATCCTTCTGTCTGAAGCCGGGATGCTACGACGAATACAAGCGGGCCCACGATGAACTCTGGCCGGACATCGCCGAGAGCATGGCCGAACACAACGTGAGCATGGCCATTTACCTGAGGGGCGATCGGTTGTTTCTGCACGGGGTGGCTCCCAGCCGCGAGGATTGGGACAGGATGCGGGAGTACCCCGGGCTGCCGAAGTGGCACGCCTACATGGCCACGCTGATGGCGACCGACGACCAGGGAGACACGGTCGTCGAGGAACTGGCGGAGGCGTTCGTGTTCGGGATCTTCGCCGATTAGACGGTCCGCCTGTCGGCAGTCGGCTGTTATCGGGAGCCCGGCCAGTTCACGGGCAGTGCCAGCGACCAGACCTCGCTGCACAGCGGCCGGGCGTGGCCACCGGCGATCCAGAGCTTGCCGCCCAGGACGTAGGCCGAGTGTTCGTGCCGGGCCTTCCAGGTCGTCGAGGTCTTGTACTCGGTCCAGGTCTTGCCGTCCTTCGAGTACCAGGCGTCCCCCCAGTTTTTGGACGGCTTGTTGGACCATCCACCCAGCACCCACATGTGGTTGCGGTAGACGACCGATGAGAACCACAGCCGCGGATGCCACGGGGCTTTTTCGGTCACCCGTGTCCAGCGGGCGCCATCGGTGGAACTCCAGACGTCGTTGACGGCCTCGTATTCCGGCACGTAGTTGCCGCCGCCGAAGACGAACATCCGGTCGCCCAGCACCGCTGCCTGGTGGTAGGCCCGGGGAGTCCAGCCGGCGTTGTCGGTGGCCCGCGTCCAGGTCTTGCCGTCGGCCGAAGACCAGACATCGTTCTTGAGGCTTTTCTTGTCGCCGAAGTAGTAGTTCTCGGTGCCGCCCAGCATCCACATCCGGCCCTTGAACTCGACGAGGGCAGCGGCCAGTCGAGGCGTCCACCCGGCGGCCTTGGTGGCCTGGGTCCAGGCCTTGCCGTCGGTCGAGGACCAGACCTGGTTGCTGGCCGAGTGGCCCGGCAGCCGGCCGTTGTACCAGCCACCCATGAACCACATGCGGTTCTTGAAGGTCAGTGACATCGACAGGTCGCTGTGGATCCAGGGAGCCTTGGCCGTGACCTGAGTCCATTTCTTGCCGTCGGCCGAGGACCAGACATCTCGTGGAGGTGCCTCGAAGGAGTTCATCCAGCCGCCGAACAGCCAGAGCCGGTTCTTGTAGACGAGTTCTCCCTGCGAGTCCCTGGCGGTCCAGCCGGCTTTTTCCGTGACACGGACCCAGGGGGGTTGAGACGTTTCGGCGGCGGACAGCGGAGCCGCCAGCAGAAGGCAGGTGACGGTCGAACAAATGACGTGCTGCATGAAGAGAACCGTTACTTGGAGACCTGTTTCACGAGCTTGTGGACCGAGGTGGCGATGCGTTTCTCGACATCACCCGCCCAGCGATAGGCCGGGCGGCCGTATTCGTAGAGACGGGCCCCGCCCTCGTAACCGCCCTCTTCCCAGACCCGCCGCGAGGGGATGTAGGAGATCATGTCGTCGGCATAACCGCAGACCCAGGTCCGCGGCCCGAACTCGTTCTTGAATCTCAGGGCGAAATCGACGACCGTTTCGGCTCCCATGCCGATCATCAACGTGTCCTTGCCCAGCCGCCAGGCGTGGATCGGATAGGGGTAGGTGGGAGAGAACTTCGTTCCGTTGTCGAGCTTGCCCAGCAAGCGGATGGCCCAGCGACGCTCGATCCGGTTGGTACTTTTCTGGGCTTTCTCGAGTACCTGGCGTGTGACCAGCTTCTGGTAGGCCAGGGGAACGTATTCAAAGGCGGTCTTCAATCCGGGGGCAACCGGTCGAAGTGGTTGTCTCTTCAGGGCCTCCTCAACGCCGACGGCCAGCATGTGGCCGTATTTCTTGCAGAGCTCCAGCTTGCGACGGGGAAGGGGGTTCTGGTCGCCGCCGCACGTGTTGACGAACATTGCCAGCGTGCCGGGGTGGTTTTTCTCGATTTCCACCTGCGCGTACCCGGGATAATCGCCGCACCACTTGGTGAAACTCAGCGTGGTCGGGTGACAGGCATACCCGAAAAGGATTGCCCGCAGGCTGCCGTCTTTGCCGGTGACCGTCATTACGGGAACCGCGTGATCAACCGGACCCACAAGAGATTTTCCGGCGGCGAGCAGCGCTGGCACATCGGCCTCACGGTTGTTTCTCCGATTGACCGCGAAGGTCGCCCGGCCCTGGCCAGTGTGCATCGTTGCCGGTTTCAGGTCGGCCAGGGCGCGGCCGATCAGGTCGACGCTGACGATGACCATCCGGTCGGTGTACTTGCGGACGAGCTCTTCCTGGGCTTCCTCGACCTGGTAATAGTCGATCAGGTCTTCACCCAGCCTGGGGCCGCAGTGATTGTGCGAGAAGGTGAACATGATCTGGTGGCGATGCAGGCCGTGTTTCTTCTTCACCTGTTGGAAGACCCGGTCGCTCATTCCCTTGGGCACGCCCTGGAAGTCGCTGGTGATCAGCACCACCCGGTGGCCTTTCCCGTCGTCCAGGGCCAGCGCCTTCATCCACAACTCGTGCAGTGTCTCGGTGGCCACCCGCTTGCTGCCGTAGCCGGCCAGCCAGACATCGGTCTTGGGAGTCAGGGCCGCCTTGGCCAGCCCGGCCTTCCATCCCGCTTCGAGTGGTGCCGACCCGGTCAACAACAGGATGCAGGAGAGGGTCACCGCCACGACGAGCCGCCCGGGTGTGCGTGTCCTGAAAATGTGCGATCCAGGCGTCGCCTGGCAACGATCGATGGAATTCATGGTCACGCTCCCGCTTCCGTCTCGGTGAGGATGTTCGGAGTCTCGCCGAATGCACGGCGACCCACCGAGTGGATGAGCCGTGAACCGGCAATCGGCCAGAACTGATGATACGAGGAAACGGTCGAGATGGCACATTCGACGGAACCGGGATTCAGTCGTCGGGAAATATTGACGACCGTCGCCGGGCTGGCGGCTGGCGTTTCAGCGAGTGGAACGGGTGAGGTGAGTGCGGCCGAGGTGGCCAACACGAGTGCGAATCGCCGTCGGGTCGACCGCCTGGGAGGTGGGGGACTGGTGCCGGTGGTGTTCACCGGCACAGCCGGGTCAGCACTTGGCCGTCTTGCGTTTCTTGCCCAGTCGTCCGGCCGTCTCGGCCTTCTTGATGTACTCGGTCGCCAGAGGGACCTTGCACGCGGTGTCACCGGTGTCGACCGAGACATTGCCAATTTTCTTGGCCGCGGCCTTGGCCGCCTTCAGGCACGGGGTGACATAGACTCCCACTGAAATCACGAAGCCGTTCATCGTGTAGCGGACCCTGTTGGGGGTCCCGTCGATTTCAGCGACGACCGTCTTGAGCAGTCCGCGGATCTCGGGCAGATCCAGTTCGTCGTCGGGAAGGACCGAGATCATCGACGAGTAGGTGTTCCAGCCGCTGGAGGCCACCGACTCGTTTTTTGACGCCGTCCACTTCAGCGACAGGTCCCGGGCGTGCTGGCTCTCGCAGGCGACCCACGGCACCGTGTACTCGCTGAGCATTGCCCAGTCCGAGTCCCGGCACCATGCCTGGAGTTGCTTCCTGGTCATCAGCGATCCGTCGGCGACCAGGCCGGCCAGGTACCGGGCGTCGGCATTGCCGGTGTCGTAGAGTTCCAGGGCGAGGTCCTGTTGGCCCTGGATCTGTTTGACGATCGTCTTCATGTCGGCGACCTTGACGCCGAACATGTTGTCGGGCGCACCGTGACGCTGAAATGTCCGGCGAGTCTGTTCGCTGCTCAGTTTCTTCAACTGGGCCATCACCTGCTTGAGCGTCGTCATGGCTGAGTGCTCTGAGAGCGTTGTGCTTTGTTTGGACCGAGGGTTCACCCGGTGCGGTTCTCGGTCGCAGCTTGATTGTGGTCGACTCGGTCACGACGACGTCAGCCCGTGATGTGGCCGTCGCGAACCTGTTCAGTCACTCACCGGCTTCAGAGAACGGCGCAGCCAGTCCCTCAGGGTCTTGCGGGCCGGTGTCGGCCGCAGTGTCCAGGCGTCGTTGTGATTTCGGAAGCCGGTCGACTGGAACGTGAACCGGCCGGAGACTCCGGTGGCGGCCAGGTACTTTCGGGTGGCCTCCAGGCTCATGGCCGCGTTGGCGTGTGCCTCGTGGCAGATGAACTGCGGTCGCTTGCCCAGCCGTTTCAGTCGGGTCAGGGCCGAACGGCGGTCGGCCCCGGGATAGCCCCAGCGCTCGAAGACACCGTCGTAATGGCTGTAGGGGATCATCGCTGTCCAGAGTCCGGCGATTTCATCGTCGTAGAGACCGATGTAGTTGCAGGCGATGGCACCTCGCGAGAAGCCCACCAGGACGACTCGATCGGGATCTCCACCGTGCCGGCGGCACAACTCGGGAACCGCCCGCTTGATGTAACGCAGCGTAGGTTGCGGGTCGTACTCGGGCCGCTTGCCCCACCAGCCGGTGGCAATCTTCTTGCCGCTGTCGTCGACAAAGGGGAGGCAGATCCAGATGTAATCGCGGCCACCCGAGATGCCGTAACCCAGTTTGCTGCCCTCGGGTCGCCCCGTGCTGACGTCGCCGAATCCGTTGCGGTAAGGGCCATTGCCGGCCAGTTCAACGATCACCGGATATCGCTCGCCCGCCTTCCAGTCGGTCGGAAGCCAGGTGACGTGGTAGAGTTCGGTCGATTTGTTCCCCTCCAGCACCTCCTTGACTCGCTTGCCTGGGCCGGCGGTCCCCGTTGAAAGTTTCGGCAGCGTGAGGTCGGCTGCGACCGATGCGATGTCGGGCGGCGGTTCGGCCACTGCTGGGATTGAGAGTCCGGACATGAGCAGCACGGTCGCCAGGAGATGGTCAACAGTTGGTGTTCGACGAGCGGGGATCATCGCCGGATCGAGTCAACAATTGTGCGGGTTGGGCCGGACCGTGTAAGAAATTGGCCTGCGTCTGGTTTATCATCCGTCCGAATGGACGCCTGTCCAGTGGAGCCGGGGCACGACGCAGCCGGGTGCCCCGGATCACCGGCGGCAGGGTGTGGGACCGAGTGTTTCCGGCTGTGATGAAAGGCTGTTGGTCGCAGATCATGAAACGGATTCTGGAACACCGGAATCGGCCGGCGTGGCTGGTTGTCCCGCTGTTGATCGCCATCGTCGGAGGTGAAGCTCGTGCTCTGGCAGTCGAGCCTTCACTGAGGGTGGCTGCCTTTGTCGCCGACGTCTCGCCACCGCTGGGTCAACCTGTCGGCCTGGGCTTCATCGCCTCGGCCCGCACCAAGGAGCACCCGCTGCTGGCCAAGGGAATCGTCCTGGAGGGGTCGGGGCAGCCGGTCGTGCTGTGTGCGATCGACTGGATGGAATTCCACAACAGCGCCTTGTCGCTGCTGCAGTCCCGCATCGCCGCTGCCGCCGGGACCCACCCGTCTCGGGTCAGCGTGCACGCCCTGCATCAGCACACGGCACCGGCCCTGGACCCCGACGCACAGATCCTGATGTTGCCTGTGGACAGTCCCCGGCGGATCGCCACGGCGCTGTACCTGAAGTTGACCGCCGAACGGATTGCCGCCGCTGTCCGCACGGCACGATCGAAATCGCGTCCGGTGTCGCATGTCGGCACCAGCCAGGCCAAGGTCGAAAAGATGGCTTCCAGTCGGCGGCTGCGGCAGAAAGACGGATCGATCACGGCCAGGATGAGCAGCACCAGGGACGCCGCACTGCGGGCGTTGCCCGAGGGGCGGATCGACCCGTGGTTGAAGACGGTCACGCTGTTCGACGAGCGACGGGCCGTCGTGCAGCTGCACTACTACGCGACTCATCCCCAGAGCTTCTATGGAGATCGGAGGTTGACCTACGACGTGCCGGGCATTGTCCGCGAGCGGTTGCAGAAGGAGACCGGTGTGTTCCAGGTCTACTTCAGCGGATGCGGGGGCGACGTGGCCTTCGGCAAGTACAACGACGGCACCCGTGCGGCGCGGGATCTGCTGGTCGATCGGCTCGATCGGGGCATCCGCCGGTCGGTGGCGGAGGTCAAGCGGCACAAGGTCGATGGCTTCGACTGGAAGAGTGTGCCGGTCCGATTTGGCAGCCGCCGTGAGCCTGCGTTTTCGAGCGGGCACTGTCGCCGTGTACTGGCTGACGCCAAGTCGAGTGACTCGCAGCGGCTCAGGGCGGCGATCACCCTTGCATGGAACCAGCGAGTCGCCGACGGGGATCGCGTGTTGTTGTATCGACTGGCGATCGGCCCGGTGCAGATCGTGCACCTGCCCGGCGAGCCGTTTGTCGAATACCAGTTGGCAGCCCAGAAGATGGCACCGAAGTCGTTTGTCGCCGTGGCCGGGTTCGGGGACTGCGGGATGAGTTACATCGGCGGTGACGGGATCTTTACCGACCGCGGTGGATACGAACAGACCTGGGCGCTGGCCGGTCCGAGCGAAAGCCTGCTGCTGGAGGCCATCGGCGGATTGCTGAGGAGGCGACGGGGGTCACCTTAGCGGCGATCGGTCGGAATTCTCTCCTCAGAGACCGTTTGCGGAAATTGATCGGGACGATACGATCCTGAGTGGCCGGGGGAGACCGACCAGTGGTCCGAGACTGGATTGGATCAGGGCGGGAGATGTTGACATGAGTGGCATGGGCGGCAACCAAATCGAGTTTCGCACCGACCGGGTCAGCTCCCGAGAGATGTTCGGTGAGGCCCGGACTCTGATCGCCCCTTATTTCTGGCCCATGGTCGGGATTTGCTCCGTCGGGATTCTCGTCGGCAGCGTGGCCCCGATGGGAGTCCTGATGGGCCCGATGATGTGCGGGATCTTCATGTGCTGCTTCGCGATGATGCGGAACGAAAAACCGACCTTCGCGCTGTTGTTCCAGGGATTCGATGTATTCATCGAGAGCCTGGTCGCCATGTTGGTCCAGGTCGGCGTTTCTATCGGCGTCATGATCCTGTTGTTTGGCGTGTTGGTTGTCGGCGCCTTGGCCCTCGGGGCGGTCGCCGAGGGTGGTCAGCCGGGCGGCAACCCCGAGGCGGTCTTCGGGGTGCTCATCTCCGGCATCGTGCTCTTTTACGGCGTGCTCCTCGGCGTGAGCATCGTCGTGAGTACCCTGTTCATCTTCACCTGGCCGCTGATCGCCGATCATCACCTCTCGGGTCTGGAAGCCGTCAAGCTCAGTGCCCGTGCCGCCTGGGCCAATTTTGGCAACGTCCTTCGGTTGATGATCCTCAGTATGATGGTCACGATCCCGGCCGCGCTCCTGTGCTACCTGCCGCTGCTGCTGGTGCTTCCCGTCGTCTTCGGATCCCAGGCGATGCTCTACCGACGGGTCTTTCCCGAGGCTGTTTCCTCTTCCGCCACCGGTGAACACTGGGAAGAACCGCAACCGGATCTCGGGGGTGGCGGCTACCAACTGGATGATGGTGTGTCCGACCAGGGTTCAGCCGATTGGGCCAAAGACGACAACTGGGAGTGATCGGCCGTCGGATGTCCTGGTCGGTTGTTGACCGCGAGTTTTCAGTAAGGACCTTTCTGCACATGTTGATCCGTTGGTGTCTGTGGCGGTCGTTGGTGCTGCTGCTTGGCGCGGTCGGTCCGGTCTTCTCGGCCGATCGACCCAACGTGCTGTTCATCTTCAGCGATGACCACGCGCCGCATGCGATCGGTGCCTACGGCGGCTGGCTGCGGTCGGTCAACCCGACGCCCAACATCGACCGGCTGGCGAGCCAAGGAATGCTGTTCCGGAACAGTTTCTGCACCAATTCGATCTGTGGTCCCAGCCGGGCCGTGATTCTGACCGGCAAGCACAGTCACCTGAACGGGTTCATGCGGAACGGAAACAAGTTCGACGGCACACAGCAGACATTCCCGAAACTTCTGCAGAAGGCCGGTTACCAGACCGCCATGATCGGCAAGTGGCACCTGTCGTCGGATCCCCGGGGTTTTGATCACTGGCAGATCCTTCCCGGGCAGGGGCAGTACTACAACCCCGATTTCAAGACCTCGGCGGGGCGCAAGCGGATCGACGGCCACTGCACCGACATCGTCACCGACCTGGCCCTCGAGTGGCTCAAGGGACGCGATTCGGACAGGCCGTTCATGCTGATGTGCCAGCACAAGGCCCCGCATCGCACATGGATGCCGGCAATCCGGCATCTCTCGCTCTACAACGACATCAAGATCCCCGAGCCGCCGACGCTGTTTGATCGCTGGAAGGACAACGCCAGCCCGGCACGGCACCAGGAGATGGAGATCGACGGACACATGAACATCGTCTACGACCTGTTCGGTCCGCCGGTCAACGGCTGGGATCCCAACAAGGGCAAGTCGGTCGACAAGTCCGGATTCCGCAACCTCAAGAAGATGACACCCCGGCAACTGTCTGCCTGGCAGGCGGGCTTCGCGGCCCAGAACGAGAAGCTCAAACGCGATGGCCTGGAGGGCAAGGCGTTCGTCCGGTGGAAATTCCAGCGTTACATCCGCAACTACCTGCGGTGCATCAAGGGTGTCGACGAGAGTGTCGGACGGTTGCTGGACTACCTGGAGTCAACAGGTCTGGAAAAGAACACGGTCGTGATCTACTGCTCCGACCAGGGGTTCTACCTCGGTGACCACGGCTGGTATGACAAGCGATGGATGTACGATGAATCGATGAAGATGCCGTTGATCGTCCGCTGGCCGGGTGTGACCCGACCGGGATCGGTCAACACCGACCTGGTCCAGAACCTGGACTACGCTGAAACGTTTCTCG
>CAUZRQ010000090.1:0-21596 GCA_963582065.1 Planctomycetota bacterium
GAAAGTGGACCAGTTTCCAGCGGTCGTCACGGACCATCGTCACGAACTCGGTCCCCTGCAGAATGGCGTCCTTGCCGTGCTCGGCGTAGACGTGGGATCGAGGTGTCCAGTCGCGACCCTCGAGGGCCTCGGTCAGCGAGACCGCCTCGAGTGACGGGGCGGGCTCGAGGCCGGCCAGTTCCAGCATCGCCGGCCCGACATCCATGTGCTGGCACAACCCGCCGATTTCGACCCCCGCCGGGTAACGGCCCGGGGCCCAGGCGATCAGGGGCACCCGCAGGATCAGGTCGTACATCGTCCATTTCTGGCTGTGGCCATGATCGGTCAGGCAGTCGCCGTGATCGCTGGTGAAGAAGACCACGGCGTTTTCGAGATAGCCCCTGGCGTCGAGAGCCTGCAGGATCTCACCCACCTTCTCATCGATCATCGTCACGTTGGCCAGGTAGTGAGCCCGCTGGCGGTGACGCTGTTCGGGCGTGGGGTCCAGCAGGTGCATGATCGAGTCGTGATCGACCTCCGAGTTGTGCTGCCGCATCTCCTGGAACGGCTCGGGCTGCCCGGCCAGTTCCTCGGCGGTGACCTCCATCAACGGCAGGTCCTTTTCGAGGTAGGGGTCGAGAAACCGGCGGGTGGGGTCGTAGGGCGGATGGGGGCCGGGGAAACCGATCTGCAGGAACAGCGGCTGTTCGGCGACCGGTTTGGATTCGATCCACCACGTGGCCAAATCGCCGACGAACATGTCCGACTGCATGTCCTCGGGCAGTTCCCATTCGAAGGCGCCCAGGCACTCGGCGTAGTCGGCCCGCTGCCGGTACAGCTCGCGCTGCTGCTTGACCAGCCCGCGGGCGTGCAGGGCCTTGTCCCACTCGTCGTAGTAGTAGCGTTCTTCGAGGAACCGGTCCTTGTTCTCGACGACGAAGCGTTCGTGAAAGCCCAGCGGGGTGTGGTAGGGGTAGGAGTGCATCTTGCCGATGTTGATGCAGCGGTAGCCCGAATCGGCCAGGTCCTCGATCCAGCTCCGCTTCCAGCTGTCGGCGTTCTTGAGAATGCCGGTGGTGTGGGGGAAGTAGCCGGTGAACAGGCTGGCCCGTGCCGGCGCGCACGAGGGGGCGGTGATGTGGCAGTTGCTGAAGCTGACCCCCTCGCGGACCAGCCGGTCCAGGTGCGGGGTGTCCATGTAGTCATACCCCAGCGCGGCGATCGTGTCGTACCGCTGCTGGTCGGTGATGATGAAGATGATGTGCGGGCGCGAATCGGTCATCGTCGGGCTCCGGAACGGGCCCGCTCATTCTGTCAGGTGACCCGCCGGCTGTCATTCCGCCTCAATAGCGGAACCCCAGCCCCAGTCCCAGCGCGTGCCCGCTCTCGGAAATCGGCGATTCGCCCGAAACCTCCAGGAACCACCTCTGGTCGAGCCAGAAGTTGAACCGCCCGCCGACCCGGGTCCCTTCACCGAAGGTTTGGTTGTCGAAATACTTGATGTAGGGCGCGACGGCAATCGAGGCGGTCGGCCGCCACTCGACACCACCGCCGGCGATCCAGCCGACTTCTTCGTCATCGACAAAGATCGGGCCCGCCGAGTCCCAGTAACTGATGTCGACCGACAGGTACTGGAGGCCGACGAACATGAACGGGTCGACTTCCTCGTCGGGCCTCGAGTGTCCTATCGCCCCGACGCCGATGTACCAGCCCTCGAAGATCATTTCGTAGGGACCATGGAACGGGTCGACCGATTCACCCGCCGCCTCGCGGTTCCCGAAGTACGCCTGCAAGTCGACTGTTTCCGAGACCGGCACGTTGAAGTCGACACCGATTGCGGTGATGAAATCGTCGAGTTCATCGAGCACGGCGTTCCCGGTCACGAGACGCGACGTCGTGACGCGGGCGAAGCGGGTTCCCAGCAGCGCGGACGAGACGGCACCGGCCGAGCGCTGATCGTGCGAGACCGGCAGGCGACAACCGGCACCCGCCAGGACCATCGACCCCAGGCAGATGGCCAGCGTGGTTCGACGATACCTCGGCCGCACGATCCCGGTCTCCAGGCCCTCAACGGCACGGGGTTGTAGTCCACTCGCCCGGGAACGCCCTAGGCCAATCCCCGCACCGGGATCACCAGCTCACCGTCTGCCCGGCCCCCAGTGTCGCCGCGTTGGCCAGCGTGACCCGGGCGGCCAGGGCGTCCTCGACGGCCAGGCCGACCGACTTGAACAGCGTGATCTCCTCGTCACCGGTGCGGCCCTCGCGGCTGCCGCCGACCAGTTCGCCCATCTCGGCCACCACGTGATCGCGGTCGATCTCGCCGGCGGCCAACGGCTGAAGCAGATCGCCGGCCTCCTCCCACGCCGACTCGTAATCGTCGACCACCACCCGCGACCTGGCAACCGTCGCCGCGGGCACTTCGACCACCTCGGGCTGGTACGACCCGACCGCGTTGATATGGGTGCCGGGACCGATGTCGGCATCATCGAAAACCGGCGTCCGGGACGTGGTCGTGCAGCAGACGATGTCGGCTCCCTCGACCGCCTCCGACGCACTCGCCACGGCCCGAATGTCCTCCGGCAGGCCGTCCCGGCCCGCCAGTTCCGCCACCAGCGCCTCGACCGATGCCGACGTCCGGGCAAACACCCGGACCGATTCGATCGGACGCACGCAACAGACCGCCTCGATATGCGTCCGTGCCTGGACCCCTGCCCCCAGGATACCCAGCGCGCGACTGTCGGGGCGGGCCATCAGGTCGGTCGCCGCGGCACTGACCGCGGCGGTGCGGATGCCCGTCAGCGTGGCTCCCTCGAGCACCGCCAGCGGGCGGGCGGTCTCGGGCTCGAGCACCAGCACGACGGCCTGGATTCGGGCCACGCCGCGGGACGGGTTGTTGTCGAAGACCGACACGACCTTGACGGCCAGCGCATCCGGCTGGTCACCACCGTCCACGAAGGCGGGCATCACCAGCGTGGTGCCCGAATGTGGCGTGACGGGCAACTGTGCCCGCAGCAGTACGACGGCCCGGCCCGCGGCCAGCAGGCCGAACGCCTGCTTCATGGCGGAAATGCATTCGCTCATCGGCAGGCAGCGTCGGACGTCGTCGGCATTGAGGATCAGCATGGCGACAGGCTACCGTGGATGTTCTCCGCTACGCAAAGACAACAACCACGCCAGGCCCGCCGACACCTCATGCCACGCATCACACGCATCCAGGCGTTCCAGGTCGACCTGCCGCTGCACGAGGGCAGCTACAAGTGGTCGGGGGGCAAGTCGGTCGAGGTTTTCGACAGCACGATCGTGCGGGTCGAGACCGACGAGGGGGTGACCGGCCACGGCGAGGTCTGTCCGCTGGGTCCGTTCTACCTTCCGGCCTACGCCGGGGGCGTCCGATCGGGACTGGCCGAACTCGGTCCGCACCTGGTCGGTGCCGAGGCCACGCACCTGGACGTGCTGCACCAGAAGATGGAACGCGCACTCAAGGGGCATCCCTACGTCAAGACGGGCATCGACATCGCCTGCTGGGACATCCTGGGCCAGGTCTGCGGACGACCCGTCTGCGACCTGCTCGGCGGCCGCTACGGCGACGACTTCGTGCTCTACCGGGCCATCTCGCAGGATGATCCCGACACGATGGCCTCGCGGGTGGCCGGGTACCGGGCCGAGGGTTACCGGCGTTTCCAGTTGAAGGTGGGGGGCGATCCGGATGTCGACATCGAGCGGATCCGGGCGGTCGCCGCGGAAATGGAACCTGGCGAACGGCTGATCGCCGATGCGAACACCGGCTGGGTACAGCACGAGGCGGCCCGGGTGGTCCGCGCGGTCGAGGACGTGGACGTCTACATCGAACAGCCGTGCCTGAGTTACGAGGAATGCCTGGCGATCCGCCGCCGGACTTCTCACCCGTTCGTGCTCGACGAATCGATCGACGGCCTGGACGTGCTGCTGCGGGGCCACGCCGACGGAGCGATGGACGTGGTCAACATCAAGATCAGCAAGTTCGGCGGCCTGACCCCGGCCCGCCAGGCCCGCGACCTGTGCGTGCGGCTGGGGATCGGGATGACGATCGAAGACAGCTGGGGCGGGGACATCACGACCGCCGCCATCGCCCACCTGGCCCACAGCACGCCGACCGAACTGCTGTTCACCGCCACCGACTTCAACAGCTACGTCACGGTGAGTACCGCCGAGGGAGCTCCACAACGGGCCGGGGGCCGCCTGGCCGCCTCGACCGAACCGGGCCTGGGCGTGGTGCCGCGTGCGGACGTTCTGGGAGAACCGGTGCTGACGGTTGGCTGACGCCAAGCCACCGAAAACTCGATGGGTTTTCCTTTGGGATCACCTGCACCCATCTGTGAGAATGGGAACCACCGAACGGATCCTTATCTGTCGCTGACCAACCGATGCCCAATTCCTCGAACATCCACTGCCCCGAGTGCGACTCGCTGGTTGCAGTTCCCGACGACGAGATGACGGTCGAGGTGACGTGTGCGAATTGCCAGACCGAATTCAAACCGCTGAAAGTGACCACACAGACGATCGGGCACACGGATGTTGAGGAAAACGTGTTGGCCACCTCTCCGATGTACGAAAACCCGGCGTTGCTTTGCCCGCATTGCCATGCGGAAGTTGACCGCCCCACTGATGTCACTGAAACCGCGGTGACGTGTGGGTCATGCGACGGTCGGTTTGACCTGATCACGATGACCGAAGAGACGATCATCCACGACGATGTCGCTCCGCCTTTCAACGTCGCGTTGGCCACGACTCCGATGGACAGTGACTCGGCTGTCCGCTGTCCTCACTGTCACACGGTAGTGGAGACAAACTCGGAAGAGACCCTGACCGAAGTGATGTGCGCCAGTTGCCATGAGCGATTTGACGTCATTTCGGCAATCGAGGCCACCATTGCAGACGACGGAAAAACGCTCACCAGGATCGCACATTTCGAGTTGATCCAGTTGGTCGGCCAGGGCAGTTTCGGCAGCGTCTGGAAAGCCCGCGACACGAATCTCGATCGGCTTGTCGCCATCAAGCGACCCCACCGCGGTGCCCTGGAGGAGGGCAGTGTCGAGTCGTTCTTTCGCGAGGCCCGGGCCGCGGCACAGATCAAGCACCCCAACATCGTGGCCATTTTCGAGGTCGGTCGGGATGACCAGACCGTCTACATCGTCAGCGACTTCATCGACGGTGAACCGTTGAACCAATGGATGGAGGATCGGCGCCTCACCGCCCGCGAGGCAGCCGGTCTGTGTCGCGTCCTGGCGGCCGCCATGCAGATCGCCCACGAAGCCGGCGTGGTCCATCGCGATCTCAAGCCCGGCAACATCATGATGGACCGGGGTGGTTCGCCCCACATCATGGACTTTGGCCTGGCCAAGCGCGAAGCGGCTGACGTCACAGTCACCATCGAGGGTCGCATCATCGGCACACCCGCCTACATGTCGCCCGAGCAGGCCAAGGGCCAGGGCTTCCGGGCCGACGCCCGCAGCGACCTCTTCTCTCTGGGCATCATCCTCTATGAACTCCTCACCGGAATCCGGCCGTTCCAGGGAGAGTCGCAGATCCTGCTGATGCAGATCTGTACTGATGAGCCTCGTGACCCGACGCGTCTCAACGACCACATTTCCCGCGACCTGGCGACGATCTGCCTGAAGCTCCTCGAAAAGGAACCCGCCGCCAGGTACCAGTCGGCCGAAGAACTCGTCGCGGAACTCGACCGGTTCCTGGGCGGCCACCCCATCCTGGCTCGACCCATCGGTCTCACCGGCCGGACCTGGCGATGGTGCAAGCGCAAGCCGGCCGTCGCCAGCTTGATCCTGGGCATCTCCATCTCGCTGATCGCCGGGACCATCGTCTCATCGCTGTTCGCCGTTTCCGAACGCCAGCAGCGCAAGATCGCACAAAGCAACCAGCAGCGGGCACAACAGCGGTTCGAACAGGCCGTCGAGGTCGTTGACCGGCTGGTCCAGGTCTGTGAACACCTGGCCTTTTATCCCGGCGTCCAGGACGACCGTGCCGAACTGCTGAAACTGGCCGGTGATTATTACCAGCAACTCTCCGACGACGAGAGCGGTGGCCGCAATCTCCAGGTCAACTCCGCACGGACGCTCCTGAAGCTGGCTGGGGTCTTCGAGCAACTCGGCGACTCGAAGAAATCACTGGAGGTGTTCCGCAATTCGGAATCTCGCCTCCTGGTCCTGCAACAGGTCGGAAGAAACCAGGGCGATCTGTCCGACGTCCTGGCCGATTGCCGGATCCGGATCGCGGGAGTACTCGCACGTTCCGACGACACCGACCAGGCCCGCATTCTCCTCGAGTCCGTTCTCGAGTCGTTTGGAGACCGGCCAGGCGAAGCGATTGACAGCGAACTGGCGGCGCGAGCCTCCTACGGCCTGGCGGAAATCGCGATCGGACAAGGGGCACTCAACCAGGCAGCCGACAGGCTGGACACAGCAGCAATCCACTACCGCCGGCTGGCCGAACAGCCCGATGTCTCGGTCAACCTCGTATTCGGACTTGCGACCTCGCTGAGTCGACACGGGGAGGTGCTCTCGGATCTCGAGAAATTCGACCAGGCGGTCCTTCGGCTCAAAGAGGCCGAGTCGCTGCTGCGGGACCGCGTGGTCACATCGGACGATGTCGATCCCCGACACGCCAAGCAGTTGGCCGTCACCCGCAGCCAACTGGCCGGCGTTCTCCAGCAACTCGATCGCGAAGCCGAATCGATCCGGGCGATGGAGGCCACCATCGTCTCGCTCGAAGCTCTCGTCCGGCTCGTGCCCGACATGGTGGAATTCCACGAGGATCACGCCAGGGCGTTGGTCAACATGGGCCACCTGAGACACCAACTCGAGAACGCAACGACAGCCGAGGCGTATATCGAGCAGGGTCGTGAAATTCTTGTCCGCCTCCACGATTCCGTCGATTCGGACAAGTACATCAAGGACATTGCCACGGCACAGTTGATGCTCGGACTCGTCAAGCTGGATCTCGAATCAGACAACCTGGCATTGGTCAGCGACCTGTTGGACGGCGCGGTCAACCTGTTCGAACAACTCGGCCCCGACGCTCCGGCAGCCCAACAACGAACCCTGGCAACCAACCTGTCCGAGGCCTTCCTGGCCCAATCGGTCCTGCAGGAACGTCTCGGACACGTTGCCGAGGCGGTTTCGCTGGCAGACCAGGCCCGCGAATTTCTCGACCACCTCGTGGAAAACGAGCGCGGCACCACTCAACTCGACGCGCTGGCCCGTTGCCATATCCACCGGGCACGCCTGCAGGAACTCAACAAGGCGTCCGCAGAGGCCCGGGCAAGCATCGAACTGGCTTTGAAGTTGCGCAAGGAACTGGCCGAACGCGGCCGGTACCGTCGGGCGTTTGCGTTGCTGCTGGCAAAATCCGAATCGACACGAACCCGGGCAATTGAAGTTGCCCGACAGCTTACGGTCGATCAACCCGCCAGCTTCCGCGTCTGGCTCACGCTCGCCACGGTGCAGATCAAGTCGGAGCTCTGGTCCCAGGCCCACGAGACGCTGCAGGAAGCCGAGAAGCGGACGGCCGGGATTCCCTCGGCACGACTGCACCTGCTGAAAACCATCTCGCTGCGGCAGCTGGGGAAAACGGACCAGGCCGCCTCGTCACTGGCTACCGGCCGCGAATTGCTCCTGAAACACGCTCCCGCCCGGGCCGACCTGCTGGAACTTGCCGCCCAGGCCGGCAAGCTGGTGTCCGAGGGTCGCTGAGAATCGCCGGGAGAGCCGGTCGAGTGATTGAAGATGGGCAGGTGGGGCAAGATTTGCGGGCCCGGACTCGACCAGGCCCCTTCAGCCGCATCCGGCGTGGAATTCGCGACTCACAATCTCGGCTCCTTTCGGCCGATCCAACAGGTGTGCCGGTCTACGCATCGCTTGCGTGAACCGGTTCTCCTCGCAGTCTCGCCAAGGATGGCTCGACCTTGCGGCTCCACTGCCACGTCTCGTTCGCCTGCCTTGTTGCAGGCCTGTTCGCCTGCGCCCCGTCCGACGCGGCTGCCGCCTGGCTGCTGGTCGACGCGGCGACCGATGCGGACCAGTCGCAGACCGAGGGACGTGCCTGGGTGGGCGACTCCGGAGCGGATCCGGAGTTCCTCGATACCAATGAACCGATCCTCCGTCCGCTGGAGATCGACAACCTGGTTCCCCCGGGCCCGCCCGCGATCGACCCGGCCGGACTGCTCATCCTGCAGCCGCCCCCCCTGAAGCTCCGCCCGGTCCGTCCCTTCCAGGCGGCCAACGTCAGCAAGACGGGACTGTTCGGCCGGGGCCAGATCAAGCAGAGCCTCTTCAGCCGCCAACGGCGGCGACTCTCGGCACGTGTCGGTGCGGACGTCGTCCTGGGCAGATCGGCCCGTTCCCGCGCAGCGACCGACGCGGGCAGCCTGTTGCAGAAATCGCCGGCGGTCCTGGGGCTGGGCATCCAGAAACGGACGCCGATCATCACCGACATCCGGATCCGGGGTGGCCGGGTCGGCCGGCTGGCGGCCAACGGCTCGTACTGGGTGCCGGCGCGGATCGACCTGGACACGATGTTGAGCAAGATCGATGCCCGGCTGATCGAGAGCACCGTCGTCATCCGCGGTCCCTACAGCGCACAGCACGGGCCGGGATTCAACGTGGTGGACATCGACCTGCTGGGCAGCCCCCGTTTCGAAGACGGCTGGCAGACCCACGCCTCCAGCGGGCTCGACTACAAGACCAACGGCGAGCAGTGGTACGCCCGGCAGACCATGTGGGGTGGCGACGAGGACTGGGGTTTCCGGGTCGATTACGGGCATCGCACCGGAAACGACTACCGGTCGGGTGACGGGACGTCGGTCCCCTCCAGCTACAAGTCGCGACACCTCGATGTCGCCATCGGAGCAGATCTCGACCCCGACACCACTCTCGAATTTCATTACCTGCGGCTCGACCAGACCGACGTCGAGTTCCCCGGGCAGGCCTTCGATATCGACTACCTGGTCACCGACGCCTACGAACTGCAGTTCGTGCGGGTTGACCAGGACGAGTACGACCGGCTGGAGATCGAGGGGTGGTACAACCGCACGCGGTTCGAGGGCAACGCCCAGTCCACCGCAAAACGGGAGCAGTTCCCGTTGCTGGACTTCCTGAACTTCCACGGGGTCACCGATGTCGATTCGACCTCCACCGGATTCCGCACGGCGGTGACCTGGGACAACCAGGCAGAGAACGAGCAGGTCACCGCCGGCGTCGACATGCGGCATATCCGCCAGGAACTCAACGAGATCACCAGTGGCCGGATCGGCTTCAACATCTTCACCAACGCCAACTCGCCGATCCCACGGTCGCAGTCGACCAACCCCGGCCTGTTCGTCGAGTACGAAGCGGGAGCCGATGAAGAAGTCAGCCTGACCGCCGGGGCTCGTCTCGACTGGTCGCACGCCGATGTCACCGACGACCCGGCCAAGCTGGCCGCCCTGGGAACATCCAATCCCCAGTCCAGCCTGGCTGACATCCTGGGCACCGACGATTTCAAACGGCACGACCAGCTGCTGTCGGCCTTCGCCACGCTCCGCTGGGAACTCGACGACGGCTGGTCGATGTCGGTGGCCGGTGGCCACGCGCAGCGTCAGCCGACGTTGACCGAGTTGTACACGGCGCAGACCTTCCTGTTCCTGCTGCAGAACGGACAGAACACGGCCACCGGCGACCCCGAGCTCGATCCCGAACGGCTCTGGCAGGTCGACGTCGGCCTCGAACTCGACCGCGGGTCCGTCCGTGCCGGGATCAACGGATTCCACGCCTGGGTCCAGGACTACGTCACCTTCGAGAACCTCAACGTCTTCAACGGCCCGCCAAACGGACAGGTCGAACAGGTCAGCCTACAGTTCGTCAACACCGAATTGGCCACGCTGGCCGGTGCCGAAGCGCACCTGGAAATCGACCTGACCGACCGGCTGACCCCGTTTGCCACGTTCTCGTACATCGAGGGCCGCGACCACGATCGCAACGGCTCGTTCGCCACGCAGCGTGCCCAGCCGGGACAGCCCAAGCAGAAGGTCGACGGCCTGTCACGGGGGTTCTTCAGCGGGGTCGAAGGCGGCGACAAGGAACCCCTGCCGGCCATCGTTCCGCTGGAAAGCCGAGTCGGCGTGCGATTTCATCCGGCCGGCGAACAGCCCCCGTGGGGCCTGGAACTCTCGGCCCGCATCATCGACAACCAGGACCGGGTCGCCGACAGCCTGCTGGAAAGCACCAGCCCGGGTTTCACCACCTGGAACCTGCGTGGCTTCTGGCACGCCACCGAACGGCTGCAGCTGGTGGCCGGTGTCGAGAACTTCACGGACAAGAACTTCCGCGAACACCTCGACTTCCGCTCTCCCAGCGGGATCCGTGTCTTCCAGCCGGGCGTGAACTTCTACTTCGGTTCCGAGCTGAACTACTAGACGATCCGGCCAATCGTAACGGTTGCCCCGCGTGCCTCTCCACAGCGGGAACGGCGTTGCCCACCCGGGCAATACGCCCGGTGTCGGCTTCCGGAACCCCCCGGACCAACCGGTTGCCGAGTTACCGGCACTTTCGGCATACTGGCGTGCGCTACTCTCTCACTTTCATCGGACATTTGTCCGCCTTTTTTCTCCGTTTTGGGCACCTGCCGCGGTGCCCGCAGGTGTTCACCGATGCGCTTCTCTGACTGGCTGACTCCTCTCAGGCGACCCACCCGACGATCCACCCGACGCAGCCAACTGCCGGCCAGGCACCAGCGTGCCGCCGCAGTGCTCGAGACGCTCGAAGACCGGGTCATGCTCAGCGGCGTCACCGGTGTCGACTACCACCAGGTCGACGCCGACTGGTTCGCCTCACTGGGCCACAAGAGCCCACCCAACACCTCCGCAGGGCCCTCGGGGGCCTACGGTCACGGGCAGGGCAACTCCGCGGGCGACTTCACCGCTGCCACCAACCGCTGGATCGTGCGGTTGACCAGCGACGCGGTCGCCACGGCCCCCGGCGTGCACAACGTCCAGTGCGTGCTCGACACCGGTGCCTATCCGCTGGAGGTGGTCCGCGGGCTGGGACTGCCCGGCCAGGTGCTGGTCGATTCCGGCGACGCCGGCCCCGACCAGGTCCGCGAACTGCTCTCCGGCCATCCGCTGGTCTCGTCCTTCGAGGCCGACCTGGGCGTGGCGGGGCAGGAGATCCCGCCCAACGACCCGCTCTTCGCCGACCAAATCGGCCTGAACAACACCGGCCAGTCCAACGGCACGGCCGGGGCCGACATCGACGCTCTCCTGGCCTGGGAGACCACGACCGGCAGTTCCGACGTCGTCGTGGCCATCGTCGACTCGGGTGTCGACTACCTGCACCCCGACCTGCAGAACAACATCTGGATCAACACCGGCGAGGTGGCCGGCAACGATGAAGACGACGACGGGAACGGCTTCGTCGACGACATCCACGGTTACGACTTCCACTCCGAAGACGCCGACCCGATGGACGAGCACCGCCACGGCACGCACGTGGCCGGAGTGGTGGCCGCCGCCGGAGACAACGACCTGGGCGTCAGCGGCGTCACCTGGTCGTCGAAGATCATGCCGTTGAGGTTCCTGGACGCCGACAACGCCGGGCTGACCTCCAACGCGGTCCGCGCGATCAACTACGCGACGAACATGCGGACCAATCACGGCGTCAACGTCCGCGTGATCAACAACAGCTGGGGCTCGGAAGGCGAACGATCCAACAGCATCGCGCTTCACGACGCCATCGAAGCGGCCGGAAACAGCGGGATCCTGGTCGTCGCCGCTGCCGGCAACGGCAACGCGCTGGGCTTCGGGTTCGATCTCGAGACGCTGCCCTTCTACCCGGCCAGTTACGACCTCGACAATCTCATCGGTGTCGCCGCCAGCGGCCAGTTCGACGAACTGGCCCGTTTCAGCAACTACAGTTCCGATGACATCGATCTCGCCGCGCCCGGCGTGGGTATCCTCAGCACCTTCCCTCGTGACCAGGGGGAATACAGCCTGCTCAGCGGCACCAGTTTCGCCACGCCCCAGGTCAGCGGCACCGCGGCGCTGATCTGGTCCGAACTGCCCGACGCCACGGTGGCCGAGGTCCGCGACGCGCTGCTGGAGGGGGTGGATTCCATTGCCGCGCTCGACGGCAAGGTCGCCACCGGCGGACGGCTCAACGCGGCCGGTTCACTGGCCGTCGACACCTACGCCATCCGCGCCGAACTGACCGCCGCGGCCGATGTCACCAGCGAAGGAGGCACGACCCACGACCTGACGATCGACTACACCGACAACGTGGCGATCGAGGTCTCATCAATCGACGACAGCGACATCATCGTCCGCCGTCAGGACGGGACCGGGTCGACCGTGGCCGCCACCAACCTCAGTGTCACGCCCGAGGGAAACGGTGCCGAGCGGACCGCCGTTTACCGGATCGTGCCGCCCGGCGGCAGCTGGGACTCGGCCGAGAACGGTGACTGGGACGTCGTGCTGGCCGGTGACCAGCTTCTCGACACCTCCGACAACGCGTCCCTGGAACAGGTGGTGGGCAGCTTCAACGTCGACATCCCGCTGGCCGGTCCGTTCAACGTCACCAGCTTCAGCGACACCGTCGACGCCAACCCCGGCGACGGCCTGGCCGAGGACGCCGGCGGCAACATCACGCTGCGGTCGGCCGTCATCGAATCCAACGCCCTCTCGGGCCTCGACACGATCCAGCTCGAGACCGGCACCTACACCCTCTCGCTGGCCGGAGCCGGCGAGGACGCCGCCGCCACCGGCGACCTGGACATCACCGAGAGCCTGGACATCATCGGCCGGGGCGTCGATGCCACCATCGTCGATGCCGACGATCTCGATCGCCTGCTGGACATCGACACCGACATCGACATCGTGGTCCGGCTGACCGACCTGACACTGCTCGGCGGAGCGGTGACCGGCAATGGTGGAGGCATCCTCAGCGGCGGCACGCTGGAACTGACCCGTGTGAAGATCAGCTCGTCGACGGCCACAGGCTCCGGCGGGGCGATCCACAACTCCAACGGCCCGCTGACGATCACCGACAGCCACCTGGCCGACAACCAGGCCGACGGAGGTGGCGGCGGCCTGTTCAACTCGCAGCAGACGGTCACCATCACCGGCAGCACCCTCTCGGGCAACGCGGCCGGGACCGTCGGCGGCGCCCTGCAGAACGCCCTTGGCATCATCCAGCTGACCGATGCCACTCTCTCGGGCAACCAGGCCGCCACTTCCGGTGGAGCGATCTACAACTCGTCCGGATCGCTGGGGCTCACCAACCTCACGATCACCAACAACACCGCTGCCGACGACGGCGGCGGTGTGGCTCTCGACTCCGGCCAGGCCCAGATCGCCAATACGATCATCGCCGGCAACACCTCGACCAACGGCGATCCCGACGTCGATGTCAGCGGCGTCTTCGACTCCCTCGGCTTCAACCTGGTCGGCGACCCGGGCACCGCCACGGGCTTCCGGGTCGACAGGGACGACCAGTTCGGATCGGCAGCCAGTCCCCTGGACCCCGGGCTCGGCCCGCTCGGGGACAACGGTGGTTCCACTCCCACCCACTACCCGCTGATCGACAGCCCGGTGATCGATTCCGGCACCAATGCCCGGGCGGATGCCTTCGATCAGCGGGGTATCGAACGTCCCGAAGACGGTGACGACAGCGGGACCGAAACCACCGACGTCGGTTCCGTCGAGTTCGTGCTCTTTGCTGAGATCCACGGCACCAAGTTCAACGACCGCAACAGCAACGGCACCCAGGACGCCGGAGAAGAACCGCTGGCCAACTGGCCCATCTTCCTCGACACCGACGACGACGGTGTCCTTGATGACGACGAGACCAGTACCACCACCGACGTCGACGGAAACTATTCGTTCGTCGACCTCTCGCCGGGAGAATACATCGTTCGCAAGGTCACCGAGGACGGCTGGGAACAGATCTCACCCGAACCCCGAATCACCGACTATGTCGTCGATCCGGCCGTCAGTATCGCGGACGTCTCGGAACTCGAAACCGACAGCGGCACCACCGACCTGGTCTTCGAGGTCACCCTGACACACACCCTGCGCCAGGAAATCACCGTCGATTACGCCACCGCCGACGGGACTGCCGAAGGCAACGGAAACGGAAACGACTACCAGGCCACCTCCGGCACGCTGACCTTCGCTGCCGGTGTCACCTCGCAGACGATCACCGTCGCGGTCACCGGCGACTTCGCCAAGGAAGGACACGAGACCTTCGTGGTCAACCTCTCGAATGCCGTCGGGGCAACGCTTGTCGACACCCAGGCCACCGGCACCATTTACGACAACGATGCCGCCTTTGTCGTTGACAGCACCGCGGATGCCGTTGACGCCAATCCCGGCGACGGGGTGGCCGAAGATGACCAGGGCCGCACCACGCTGCGGGCGGCCATCATGGAAGCCAACGCACACACCGGTGACGACACGATCTTCGTCCCCACGGGCACCTACACGCTGACCATCGGCGGCACCGGCGAAGATGCCGCCGCCAGCGGTGACCTCGACATCACCGACAGTTCCGGCAAGCTGCAGATCACCGGCGCCGGGGCCGACCTGGTGACGATCGATGCCGGTGATCTCGATCGGGTCATCGACATCCACACCCAGGCCAACGCCGAAATCACGTTCCTGGCACTGGTCAACGGATTGACCACGGGCACCGATAACGGGGGAGGGCTGCGTGCCACCGGTGCCCAGGTCACGCTCAACGGCATCCACTTGACCGACAACGAGTCCGCCGCCGACGGGGGTGGACTCTCTGTCACCGGCACATCGGTCGTCACGATCACCGAAAGTCGCCTCACCGACAACAACGCCACAGGAACCGACGCCAACGGCGGGGGACTGCACATCACTGGCAGTGATCCGGTCGTGACGCTTCACCACACGCTCGTCTCCAACAACACGACAACCGGAGCCGGGGGCGGCATTTACAGCGAAGGCGACCTGACGCTCGATACCTCCGTGGTCAGCAACAACACGGCGGCAACCGGTGGAGGAATCGATGCGCAGAACCGGCTCGCACTGGTCGCCACCACCGTGTCGGGAAACATGGCCACCGCCGCTTCCACCGGTCACGGCGGAGGTCTGAATGTCAGCGGCAGCAACGTCGGGGACAGGCTGACGATTGATGGCAGCACGATCTCCGGAAACCAGGCGGCCGCGACCGGCGGCGGGGCCCGCATCGCCATCCGTGATGCGGCAATCGAGCGGAGTACCTTCTCCGGCAACTCGGCCACAGGAAACGGCGGCGGGCTCGCGGCCGACGGGACCTCCACTGAGGTCACGCTGGTCAGCAACACGTTCACCAACAACACGACGCCCCAGGCCGGCGGTGGACTCTTCAACGACAACGCCTCGGTCTGGGTCCGAAACTCCATCGTCGCAGGCAATTCTGCCGACGGGCAACACCCCGATGTCTCGGGCCTCTTCTCGTCCCGCAGTAACAACCTGGTCGGTGAACGTGGCACCGGCAGTTTCAACGACGGACTGAACTCCGACCAGGTCGGCAGCAGCGACACACCGATCGACGCCGCACTCGAACCACTCGCAGACAACGGCGGACCAACCCTCACGCACCGGCCCGGCGAGGATAGTCCCGCCCTGGACAAGGGACACCCGTCGCAGTTCGGATCGACAGATCAGCGTGAAGCTGCGCGGACCGGCAACGCTGAAGGAACCGTCTCCTTCAATTACGACGCCCCGTTAGATCATGCGATCAGCACATCGCAAGATTCCCCCTACAGCGTCTATGCAGTGGACGTGGACCAAGACGGAGACCTCGATGTCGTTTCAGCATCAAAAGATGACGACACCATTGCCTGGTACGAGAACAGCGACCGCGGCGGGACCTTCACGCGACACACGATTTCGACCGAGGCGGATAATGCCGAAAGCGTCTATGCGGTAGACGTGGACGGAGATGGAGATATTGACGTCCTCTCCGCCTCAGGAAGCGACAACAAGATCGCGTGGTACGAGAATGACGGCAGCCAGAACTTCTCTGCGCACACAATTTCCACAGACGCGATTTCTGCGAAGAGCGTTTTCGCGATCGATGTGGACAGCGACGGAGATATCGATGTCCTCTCCGCTTCATACTCCCATGGCAAGATTGAATGGTACGAGAATGACGGCAACGAGAACTTCACGCCAACCACGATTGGAACCTCATCTGGTGCCAGTAGCGTGTTTGCATTGGATGTCGATAGCGACGGAGACATCGATGTCCTTTCAGCAGCACTTCTGGCTGATGAGATCGCCTGGTACGAAAACGACGGCAGCGAGAGCTTCACGAAACACTCTATTTCCACAGCAGCTAATTTCGCCACCAGTGTCTATGCGGTCGACGTCGACGCAGACGGAGACATCGACGTCCTCTCCTCGTCCAGCATTGACGACACAATCGCTTGGTACGAGAACGACGGCAGTGAGGTTTTTGCCATCCACGAGATCACCACAACGGCCGAATCGGCCACGGATGTCTTTGCGATAGACGGCGACGGGGACGGAGACATCGACATCCTGTCCGCATCGAGTGATGAGATCACGTGGTATCAGAATGACGGCAGCGAGAGTTTTTCTATCCATTCGGTTACATCGGCCACGGGTGGTTACACCAGCGTGTTCGCAGCAGACATGAATGGAGACGGAGAGCTCGATGTCGTCTCCTCATCCGGCTCTTTCGACGAAATTGCCTGGCACGAGAACGACGGCAGCGGACCGCACGCACGTTCTGTGATCACGGCAACGGCCAAGGGTCCACAGAGCATCGACGTAAGAGACATCGATGGAGACGGCGATCTCGACGTTGTCGCCGCGAACATGAATTCAACCGACGAAATTTCCTGGTACCAGAACGACGGTAGTGGGTCCTTCACCCCTCACGGCATCACCACAGCAGTCGACAATGCTTACAGCGTCTATGCTGTCGACGTGGACAGCGACGGAGATGTCGATGTCGTCTCAGCCTCGCATAACGACAACCAGATTGCCTGGTTCGAGAATGACGGCAGTGAGACGTTCGCACACCACACAATCACGTTGAACGCCGATGGTGCTTGGGCCGTTTTTGCGGTGGACCTGGATGGAGATGGAGACGTCGATGTCCTCTCCGCCTCGTACGAAGACGACAAGATCGCCTGGTACGAGAACCTCGGCAGCGAAGTCTTCGCGGAACAAGTCATCACCACAACCGTGACTCGGGCCACTGACGTCTATGCGGTGGACCTGGATCACGACGGAGATATCGATGTCCTTCCCGGAAGTCAACTTCAAACGCAACCGGTCTGGTACGAGAACGACGGCAGCGAGAACTTCTCTGAACAGCTGATTTCCACGTCAATCCTCCAAAAGCGAGGTGTCTACGCGATCGACCTGGACGGAGACGAAGATATCGATGTCCTCCATGCGGCCGACAACACAGTTCTCTGGTGGGAGAACGACGGCAGCGAGAGTTTCGGCAACAACACGAAACGCATCATTACCCAGGACTTGGACAATGCCTACCGCGTCCACGCAACGGACGTGGACGGCGACGGGGATATCGATGTCTTGTCGGCGTCAAGATCAGACGACACTATCGCTTGGTACGAGAACGATGGTGGCCAGAACTTTACCACTCACAAGATCGACACAGCGGCCGATGGTGCCACAGACGTCCATACAGGGGACGTGGATGGAGACGGGGACATCGATGTCCTGTCTTCGGCATGGGACGACAACCAAATCACCTGGTACGAGAACCGTCCCACTCCCGACATCGGTTCAGTTGAGCAGGAATTCGTACACCCTCCCGAAGGAGGGCACATCCTGACACTGGTACCCGGAGAGGTTTTCTCGGGTGCCGACATCGCCAACCGCGCGCTGCCGGGAAGGATTTCCGGAGGCAAGTTCCACGATCTCAACTCCGACGGTGTTCACGACGACGGCGAACCGGGACTGCCGGGGTGGACCATCTACTTCGACCAGGACGGCGATGCCGTCTACGATCCGGGTGAACCGGCCCGGGTCACCGACTCGGTAGGCTATTACGAGTTCATCGACCTGCCCCCCCTGGTCGATTACCGTGTCCGCGAGGTTCCGCAGGACGGATGGCTGCAGACTCTCCCGACGTCAAACAGCTATCTGCTGGCAATGGGAGCAGGTCAGAGTTTCACGGACGTCAATTTCGGCAACGTGTTAATCCCCGGCGAGATCCACGGCACCAAGTACCGCGACGACGACGGTGACGGCGTGCGTGACGCCGACGAACCGGGCCTGGCAGACTGGACGATCTACCTGGACACCAACCAGAACGGCGTCCTCAGCGAGGGCGAACCGACGACGACGACCGATGTCGACGGTTCCTATTCGTTCACCGACCTCGATCCACTGACCACCTATCACGTCGGCGAGGACCAGCAACTGGGCTTCCTGCAGACGGCCCCGGTGGCCACCACCGGCGATCCCGACGTGGGCGTGGACCCGTTCGCCGCCGATTCGCGGCTGCAGACGGCCCAGGACATCACCCGCGTGGCCGACGGCAGCTACTTCGTCACCGGCCTGGACGGCATCGGCAGCGGCTTCAACGCCCAGGCGCTGTTCCAGGTCTCTGCGGACGGCTCGACCGTCAACATCCAGACACCGGCCAACCAGCCCCGCGGCATCACCGCCGACTCCGACTACCTCTATTACATCGACACGGCACTGTCGGGATCGGGAACGGCCATCTACCGCCGTCCCCTGGAAGGGGGAGCCCGCCAACAGATCGTCGACGGACCCGCCGCCAGCCCGGCGATCGCCTCGGCCCGCGACATCCAGTACACCACCGTCGACGACAACCCGACACTGCTGGTCAGCGACGACGCGGCCGGACGGATCTTCACCGTGACCCTGGGCGGTGCCAACCCGGTCATCGAACAACTGGGTCCCGACCGTTACACCGATTCGGCCGACCGGCGGCATGCGTCCTACATCACCCTGGTCGGCGACACGCTCTACGTGGCCGATACCGGGCTGGCCGGGTTCGCAGACACCCCGGTGAAGGTGCTGTCGATCGCCCTGGACGACACCGACTTCACCGAGCTGTTCAGCGGTTCGACCGACGACTATTCGCTGCGGGGGCTCGCCGTGGGGGACGGGAAGGTGTTCCTGTCCGACGCGGACGAGATCCTGGAGATGCCGCTGGCCGGGGGCACACCGACCCAGCTGGTCCACGACCTGCGATTCGGCGACCTGCAGGAGATCGTCCACCACGACGGCAGCCTCTACGTGCTGGACAACACCGACGCCACCGAGGCGGTTCTGTGGCAGGTCACTCTCGACAGCGAGGTCACCGTCACCGCCGACGACACCTGGGCGATCTACCTGGCCGGCGCCGCGGTGATCACCGGCCGCGACTTCGGCAACCACGCCACCGACGGTTCCGGGGGTGTGGGACAGACGGCAAAGATCGCGGGCAACTGGTTCCACGACATCGACGCCGACGGCATCCGGGACACGGGGGAACCGGGCCTGCCGAACCGGACCGTGTACCTGGACCTCAACAACAACGGCCTGCGGGAATCCAGCGAACCCTCGACCGTCACCCTCACCGACGACACCAACACCGAAGACATCAACGAGGACGGTCTCTACCAGTTCACCTCGCTGGCCGCCGGCGACTACACCGTGGCCGACCTGGAGGACCTGGTCGACTGGACCCAGAGCGCCCCGCTGGAGATGAGTTACACGGCGGATTCGCTGGCGGCCTCCGACGGCCCCTCGGGCGTGGCCACCATCGACGCCAACGACGACGGGCTGATCGACCTGGTGGCGACCAACCGCGACAGCAACACCGTCTCGATCTTCACGGCCACCGCCGGTGGCGGCTACCTCGCACCCACCGAGTACGAGGTGGGCGTGGGCCCGGCAACGGTGGTCACCGCCGACCTGGACGCCGACGGCAACGACGACCTGGTCGTGGCCAACCTCTACACCGGCAACATCTCGGTGCTGCGGGGTAACGGCAGCGGCGGGTTCCACGAGGCGGTCAACAGCTCGGTCGGCTCCGGTCCCTTCGACCTGCTGGTCGCCGACCTGGATGGCGACGGCGACCTGGACGTCGCCACGGCCAACGAGTTCAGCGACAACGTCTCGGTGCTGCTCAACAACGGCGACGGCACGCTGGGAGCCGCGACCCACATCGCCATGGGCAACTCGGCCGAATCGGTCGCCGCCGGCGACTGGGACCTCGACGGCGACATCGACCTGGCCGTCGCGGTCTTCGAGAGCAACGAGGTGGTGATCTTGGCCAACGACGGTTCGGCCGTCTACAGCGAGAGTGCCCGTCACACCGTCGGCAGCGGCCCCTTCTCGCTGGACACCGCCGACTTCGACAACGACGGCGATGCCGACCTGGTGTCAGCCAACCTGGCCTCCAACGACGTCTCGGTGCTGCTCAACGGCGGCACGTCGGGCTTCCAGGCCCAGACCCCCATCGCCACCGGTTACGGCCCGATGGCCGTCGTCGCCACCGACCTGGACGGCGATGGGAACGTGGACATCGCCGTGGCCAACGCCACGTCGAGCAATGTCTCGATCCTGCTCAACAGTGGATCGGGCCAGTTCGCCGCGGCAAGCAACCATGGCGTGGGCGACTTCCCCGCACTGCTGGCGTTCTCGCTGTCGGTGACCGACCTCAACGGCGACGGCACCAACGACATCGTGCTGGCCAACGGCCGCAACGACAGCCTGGCGGTGCTTCGCAACGAGGAGGTCCCCGGCGCGCACCGGATGGTACTGGCCGACGGCCAGCAGGTCGAAGGAGCCGACTTCGGCATCTTCCAGGACTACGCCTCGCACTTCGACACCGACGACGGCATCCTGATGATCGGGGCCAACCAGCCGCGGAACATCGTCGTCGACGTCGTCGACGGCAACGTGCGGATCCTGATCAACGGAACACTCGACGACACGCTGGGCACCGTGGCTGCCTCCGACGTGAAGGAACTCCGCGTCAGCGGCAGTGACGAGGCCGAACTGATCGACCTCAGCGGGGTGACGGCAGCCGACTTCGACCACGCCGAGGGACTGACCACGCGGATCGAGGCCGGTGACGGCAACGACACGATCATCGGCAGCAGCCTGCCGGATACGATCATGGCCGGCAACGGCGACGATGACCTGGACGGCGGCGGAGGAGGCGACAGCCTGGATGGCGGCGATGGCGCCGACAGCCTGGACGGGGGAGACGGCAACGACACGCTGGCCGGTTCCGACGGAGACGACGTCCTGGACGGCGGCGGTGGAGCCGACAGCCTGGACGGGGGAGCCGGCAGTGACACGCTGGACGGGGGCGATGGAGCCGACAACCTGGACGGCGCTGCCGGAGACGATTCACTGACCGGTGCGGCCGGCAACGACACGATCGACGGCGGGGACGGCGACGACGTCCTGGACGGCGGCGGAGACGCCGACAGCCTGGACGGTGGAGAGGGCGCCGACAGCCTCGACGGCGCTGCGGGAGACGATTCACTGAGCGGAGGTGCCGGCAACGACACGCTGGCCGACGGCTCGGGCGACGACACCCTCGAGGGCGGCAGCG
>CAUZRQ010000091.1:0-21527 GCA_963582065.1 Planctomycetota bacterium
TGACCGGTGTCGGCGAGAGCGGGCACGTGATCGACGAGTTGATTGGCTGAAACCCGGGCTGCCACGTTTCTATTCCTGTGGATGTTCCTGATGCGGATCGGTCGACTTTCCTGGCTGGCCCTGGTGGCCGCGACCCTCTGGGGGAGCGTTCCGGGAGACACGCTGGCGGCCGAGGCCGAGTCGGCCCGGGAGATCGTGTCTCGTTTGGTTTCTGCCTCGAAAATCTACGACAAGCGGCAGATGCGGACCGCCTCGGATCGGCTGGTGAAGATCGGGGCGGCGGCGGTGCCCGGATTGAGATCGGTGCTCGACGATGTCGACGACAACGTCCGCTGGCAGGCGATCGCGGCTCTGGGCCGGATCGGCCGTCCGGCGGCTACTGGGTCGATTCCCGAAATGACCGCAGCCTGCGGCGACCTGGATGCCGATGTCCGCGGGGCGGCGGCGGTGGCACTGGGCCGACTGCGGGTGAAACGGGCGGCCGCGGTGCGAGCCGTCGGATTGCTGCGGCGGGATGAACAGCCGATGGTCCGTGCGGATGCGTGGTGGGCGTGGTGGCAGGTGACCGGCGACAGGAAGGCGATCGGCGAACTCGTTGAGCTTCTGTCGGCCAAGGACTGGTTGGCCAGCAGCCATGCCTCCAAGCACCTTTCGGACATCGGAGCTCCTGCCGTGAGAGTGTTGGTTCGGGTGCTGTCCGCCGAGTCGTCCGGCGACAGTCTGCAGGCGGCCGAAACGCTCAGGCGGATGGGATCCCGGGCCGCGGCGGCTGTTCCGCAACTGCTGCGGCTTGTGGACGGTGACAATCCGCAGGCGGCGGTCGCCGCCGCCAGGGCACTGGGTGCCCTGGGAAGCGGCGCGGTGGACGGGCTGCGACGTTGTCTCGACTCGCCACGCGACCACGCTCGTCGCCTGGCGGTGGTGGCGCTCGGTGAGATCGGTGCAGCCGCGTCACCGGCCGCACGTCAACTGGCCGGCCGACTGGAAACGGCCCGGGGCAGGGAGTTGCTGCAGTTGATCACGGCCCTGGGACGGATCGGTGCGAAGGCAAGCGTTGCCGTTCCAAGGCTGATTGTGGTCCTGCAGCACAGGGACCAGGATACTCGGGGGGCGGCCTGCCAGGCGCTGGGCCGAATCGGTTCGGACACCTTCGGCGTCGCCGCGGCCCTGGAAAAAGTGGCCCGGACAGACACCGTCGATTTTGTCCGCCGCGCGGCGAAACGGGCTCACGTGACAATTCGGCAAAAGTCAGCCGAGCATTGAGAGTGAGAGTTCCATGCTGACGAGACTTCGTGTTCCACGGTCCTGGGTTGTCCTGGGTGTGCTGGTGGCGGCGCACCCGCCGCTGGTCGCCGCGGACCCGGATCAGCCGGTCGAGTTTGCTCGCCGGATCCTGCCGATTCTCTCGAACAAGTGCTTTGTCTGTCATGGTCCGGCCGGTGAAGCCAAGGACGTGTTGAGACTGGATTCGTTCGCGGCGGCGACAGAACAGCACGATGGGCGGCGAGCGATCGATCCGAAGGCTCCCGCAAAAAGCCAGATCCTGGTACGGATCCACTCGGCCGAGGAACCGATGCCGCCCGCGGATGCCGAGAAACAGCTGACCACCGCCGAGAGGGAGCTGCTGGATCGATGGGTCCGTCAGGGCGGCGCCTATGCCACTCACTGGTCCTTTGTACGACCAAAGAAGACCGAGCCGGAGGGCCGGCGCAAGGGGCAGCATGTCATCGATGCCTTCATCGCCGCGAAATTCCGCCGACACGAGGTCGAGTTCTCGGGCGACGCCGATCGTCGGACGCTGGCCCGTCGTGCTGCGCTGGTGTTGACCGGACTGCCGCCGGACCCACAGCCGTTGGCCGAATTCCTGGCCGATCGTCGCCCCGATGCCTATCGCCGGTTCGTCGACCAGATGCTGAAACACCCGCGGTATGGAGAACACCAGGCACGGTACTGGCTGGATGCGGTCCGCTACGGAGACACTCACGGATTGCACCTGGACAACCGGCGGGCCATTTTCCCCTTCCGCGACTGGGTCGTGATGGCGCTCAACCGCAACCTGCCGCTCGACAAGTTCATCACCTGGCAATTGGCCGGTGACCTGCTGAAGAACCCGACCCTCGAACAACTGGTGGCGACCGGTTACGTGAGAATGAATCCGACGACGGCCGAGGGCGGGGCGATCCCGGCCGAGTTCCAGGCCAAGAACAACTTCGACCGGGTCGAGACGCTGGGGACGGTCTTCCTGGGTATATCGCTGACATGCGCAAGGTGTCACACACACAAGTACGACCCGATTCCTCAGCGGGAGTACTACCGGCTGCTGGCGTTCTTCAACAGCACCGCCGAAGCGTCGATGGACGGGAACAAGTACGAGTACGGCCCGGTGATCCGCGCCCCGGGGACCCTGCCGGCCTGGCGGGCGTGGGACGAACTGCACGTCATGCAGCGGGAACTTCTGGCTCGAGGTGACGAGGAATTGAAAACCCTGAAATCGGCGACTCTCGAGTACCGCAAGGCCTGGACGGCTGCCAGGCCCCAAAATCGACTGGCGCGAGTGGCTGATCCCAAGGGGCCATTCGGCAAACTCGAACTCCACAAGCCGGCGGCGGAACTGGTCAAGCGGATCGTCGAGGTCCGGAAAGCGTTCACGTCCACCCTGGTGGCCCGTGATCTGCCCAAGCCGCGGGACACCAGGCTCCTGGAACGGGGCGAATACAACCGGCCGCAAGGCGATGTGCTCGAGCCCGGGATCCTGACCGTGATGGGGGCATTCCCCGAGGGGGCTCCCCGGAACCGGCTGGGCCTGGCCCGCTGGCTGACCTCACGGGACCACCCCCTGACGGCGCGAGTGCTGGTCAACCGAATCTGGCAACGCACCTTCGGTGACGGGCTGGTGCGGACGCCCGAGGACTTTGGCCTCCAGGGACAACAGCCGACACATCCCCGGTTGCTCGACTGGCTCGCCGTCGAGTTGCACGACAGCGGGTGGGACCTGAAACACATGCTGCGATTGATGGTCACCAGTCGGACGTTTTGCCAGAGTTCGGCGTGGCGGACGGGGATCGCAGATCCCGAGAACCGACTGTTCGCCCGGGGACCCAGTCACCGGTTGGACGCCGAGGTCATCCGGGACGTGGGACTGTGGGCCAGTGGACTGCTGGTTTCGCAGGCCGGCGGCGAAGGGGCCAAGCCGTACCAGCCCGGGGGGCTGTGGTCGGCGCTGATGCATCCGGCCAGTAACACCAAGCTCTATGTCGCGGACAAGGGGGCGAGACTCTATCACCGCAGCCTCTACGTCTACTGGAAGCGGACCAGCCCTCATCCGATGATGACACTCTTCGACGCCCCCAGCCGCGAATCGAGTTGTGTCCGGCGGTCCCGAACCAACACGTCGCTGCAGTCGCTGGGGCTGCTCAACGAGACCCAGCGGGTGGAGATGGCACGCGTTCTGGCCGGGCGGTTGCTGCGTGAGGCCAAGGACGATGACGGTCGCCTGGACCTGTTGTTTGGCCTGCTGGCCTCCCGCGATCCCAATCCGCGAGAACGTGCCGCCTGCCGGAGGCTGCTTGAGGTGATGACAGCCCGCTATGCCAGATCTCCCAGGGATGCCCAGGCGCTGTTGTCGACGGGAGCCTCACCTCGTGATGCCAGGCTGAATGTGACGGCACATGCCGCCTGGGCCCAGTTGGCCATTACCGTGTTGGCCAGCGATGTGGCCATTCTCCTGTACTAGGGACTGCCGACCGGATTCCGACTCGATTTCGACAGATCTTCGACACCCCAAGACTCTCCCGGTGTGGACGCCATGAACACGCTTCGTGACTTCGAACTGAACCTGACCCGTCGCCAACTGTTCGGACGCGGTGCCCTGGGACTGGGCACCGCCGCAATGGCTCAACTGCTGGGTTCGGACCTGCAGGCCGCCGGTGCGGACGTGAAGTCCGGCCTGCATCATCCGGCCAAGGCCAAGCGGGTGATCTACCTGTTCATGAGCGGTGGTCCCAGTCACCACGACCTGTGGGACTACAAGCCGAAGATGCGGGAGATGTACGGACAGCCGCTTCCCGATCACATCCGCAACGGCCAGCGGATCACCGGGATGACCGCCCGGCAGAAGACCCTGCCGATCTGTCCCAGCAAGTACAAGTTCACCAGGCACGCCAACAACGACCGCGGCGTGTGGGTCAGCGAACTGTTGCCTCACACGGCCACCGTCGCGCGGGAACTGTGCGTGGTGCACAGCACCTTCACCGAGGCGATCAACCACGATCCGGCGATCACCTACATCCAGACCGGCAGCCAGATTCCGGGACGGCCGAGCCTGGGGGCGTGGTTGAGTTACGGACTGGGCAGCATGAACGAGAACCTGCCCGGTTACGTGGTGATGCACGCCAAGACGAGCTTTGCCGAGCAGAGCCTGTTCAGCCGGCTTTGGGGCACCGGTTTCCTGCCCTCCGATCACCAGGGCATCCTGCTGCGCAGCCAGGGCGACCCGGTGTTGTATCTCAGCAATCCGGCCGGTGTGGCCCGCCAGGATCGGCGGGCTCAACTCGACACGTTGGCACTGCTCAACCGCGAACAGCACAGGCGTTTCGCCGACCCCGAGGTGTTGGCCCGGATCAAGCAGCACGAGATGGCCTACCGCATGCAGTCGTCGGTGCCCGAATTGATGGATCTCTCGCAGGAGTCCAAAGAGACGTTCGAGTTGTACGGCGAAGCGGCTCGCCAGCCGGGATCGTTTGCGGCGTGCTGCCTGAACGCTCGTCGACTGGCTGAACGCGGTGTCCGCAACATCCAGGTGTTCCACCGTGGCTGGGACGCCCACGGCGGATTGCCCCGCGAGCACGAGTCACAGTGCCGTGACGTCGACCAGGGATGTGCCGCATTGATCAAGGACCTGAGGCGACGTGGCATGCTCGACGAGACGCTGGTTGTCTGGGGCGGTGAGTTCGGCCGCACCTCTTACTGCCAGGGCGGGTTGTCGAAGACCAACTACGGTCGCGACCACCACCCGAGATGCTTCACCGTCTGGATGGCCGGTGGTGGCATCAAGGCGGGGATCACCTACGGGCGGACCGACGACTACGCGTACAACATCGCCGACCCCGACGGCCAGCCGATGGACCCGCAGCCCAGCCGGGAGGAATGGACACCCGGTTCGATGCACATCCATGACCTGAATGCCACGATCCTGCACCTGGCCGGCATCGATCACAAGCGGTTGACCTATCGGTACCAGGGCCGGGATTTCCGGTTGACCGATGTGCACGGGCACGTGATGACCGACCTGATTGCCTGAGGCATACGTGGATTCGGTCAGCCGAACGAGCCTCGTGCGAGCAGGTGTACGACAGACTGCTCAGCCGGAGAGCCCGTCGAGGTGTGCAACCACGTCGGTGACCGGGGTGACGTCGCCCAGGTCGATGTCGATGTCCAGCAGGTTCACCTCGTGCATCAACTCGCATCGTTCTCCGATGGCCTCGCCAGGGACGATCACGCGAAAGCTGTCGACCGCGTCGCGACACGTCGCATAAACGCAGTGGCTGGTGCTGATGCCGGTGACGATCAGGGTGTCGATCGACAGCGATGTCAGCATCTCGTGAAGGTTGGTTCCCTTGAAGGCTGACGCATACCGCTTGTAGACGATCTTCTCGTCGGGACGATGCTCGAGTCTTGAATCGAGCGCAAACAACTCGGCTGCATCGCCCTCCGGGACCGTCCACTGAAGCTTGCGGTTCTGCGGGCTGGGCGGGTCGGCCGGGTCCCAGGCCAGGGAGGTGAAGAAGATCGGCAACCCGGCCCGGCGGGAAGCCCCGAGGACCTGGCAGGTCGCGTCCATCACGCTGTCCAGGTTGCTGCCGATCTGGAGTTCGGGGTCAAGCCAGTACCTGGCCATGTCGATGACGATCAACGCCGGTCGCTCTCCCCAGCCGACCCGCATCCCCCAGCCCCGTTGCAGGTAGTTGTCCTTCAACGCCGCCAGGTGGTCCCGCAACGGACCGCGCAGCTCGTCGGGGAGTCTCAGGTCCTCGGCGCCGAATGGCAGGCGGGGGGCATTCTCGGTGGTCATCTGTGATCCTTT
Source organism: Planctomycetota bacterium (assembly GCA_963582065.1). Lineage (GTDB taxonomy): Bacteria > Planctomycetota > Planctomycetia > Planctomycetales > Planctomycetaceae > UBA8437. The sequence goes on from CAUZRQ010000091.1 coordinate 6,083, forward strand.
CGAGTCGTGATGTCCCGGCTGGGGAGTGGGCCGCCGAGATTCTCGCACAACCGACCTCGCTGTTGCACGGCGATCGCCTGGAAAGGACCGCCGCGAGCCGGGAATTCCGGAAGGGATACTCGCGGGGAATGCCGACCAGGATGCCTCGGCCTGACTGTCTGCGTTACAATCGGCCGGGATGGCCTGTTGGTTGGGGATTGAACAGGGAAGAAGGGCGGCATGTCGGAGAAAAGCCGGGCCAGGCGAACGACGGGTCGCGATGTGCTTGCCGGCGGATTGCTGACTGGTTTGGCAACGGGGTTGGCCTGGTCGTCGGTCGTCGAGCTGTTTTCAACGGACAAGGTGTTCAGCGGCACCGAGTTTCTGACGTCCCTGGTCGTGCCGGGGCTGGTGGCGGTGTTGGTCTGGAAGCTGTGGCGGACCGGACTTGTTTTCGGGGTGATCGTGGCCTACCTGACGTTGGGTATCCCGTTGATTGGTATAGGGATGGGTGGAGCCAATGTCCTGCAGGCGACCTTCGCCGGAGCGATTGCCGGGATTGTCTATGGTTCCCCATGGGCGATCTGGCGAGTGTTCAGGCCGACGACGACGACGACCACCACCACCACGACGACGACGACAACCACGGCAACCGGTGAGGCTGGTGGTGGATTTTCTCTGGATGAATAATGTTGTCTCGCCCGGAGACGGCAAACTTGTCGGCAGCTCTATATGACCGCATCCGCACCATTACAGGGCCAGGTCGCCGTGGTCACGGGAGGGGCCTCGGGTATCGGGCGAGCGGTTGTCGAATTGTTTGCCGAGGCGGGGTTGGCCGGCCTGGCGGTGATCGACGTGGCTGAGTGTGAACTGTCGGGACTGGATGCGGAGCTGATGACCGGGCGGTTCGATGTGGCCGATGCGGACGCGGTGGGCGGGTTCGTTTCGGATGTGCACGATCGGTTCGGACGCATTGACATCCTGGTCAACAACGCGGGCATTGCCCCGGTGGTCCCGTGGTCGGAGGTGACCGAAGAAAATTGGCAGCGGGTGCTCGATGTCAATCTCAACGGGGCGTTCCACTGTTCCCGGGCCGTCTGGAATCACATGCGGGACCGGCAACACGGGCGCATCGTGAATATCTCGTCGGTCGGTGCGTTCCTGGGCAGTGTGAGTGTGCACCCCGCCTACGGCGTCAGCAAGGCGGGGTTGATTGCCCTGACTAAGTCACTGGCCAAGGAGGGGGCCGCGGACGGCATTCTGGTCAACGCGATCGCTCCCGGGTCCATCGACACGCCGATGCTCGAGAGTTTCGGTCCCGAGGCCCGCGCGCAATACGCCGAGGCGGCCCTGCTGAAACGGCAGGCGACCCCGAGGGAACTGGCCGAATCGGTCGTGTTCCTGGTGTCTCCGGCATCCAGCTACATCACCGGAGCCACCCTGCACGTCAACGGTGGGGCACTGTTGGTCTGAACGGCCCCGTCACGTCATGTCTTCTCCAAGGAACGACAATGTCCAATTACGAGAGCTGTGTCATCGATCCCGGGCAATTTCCGGTTTTCGAAGCGCTGGACGGTTCACGCGAGGTCCAGGGGCTGATCTCACCCGAGAGTTGCGATGCCCAGGATATGGCGGCCGGACTGTGGTGGTTGCATCCCGGCGAAGAGTGCGACACCGATATTCATCCGGATGCGTCGGAGATCTATTACGTGGTCAGCGGCGAGGGCATCCTGAGGCTGGGTGACGACAGGTTTCCGGTCCGCAAGGGGATGGTCGTCTACATTCCCCAGGGAGTCGAGCACCAGACGTTCAACACCGGTGACGAAGACCTGTGCTACTTCTGGACGTTCGCGCCGCCTCCGAGCGGACCGTCGCTGGCCGAGCGGCAGGGGTGGAAACAGGTGCAGTAGCCTGTTCAGGCGATCAGCTTCTCGATCACATCACCTCCGAACTGGCTCAGTTGCTTGAACCGACCGGCGTGGAAGAATGTCAGCCGGTCATCGTCGAGCCCGAGCAGTCGCAGAAGGGTGACGTGCAGGTCCTGTATCGGGTGGACCACTTCGACGGCCCTGGCCCCGATCTCGTCGGTCGCTCCCACCGTGTGTCCGGCCCGGACCCCGCCCCCTGCCAGCCAGACGGCCATCGCGTTGGGATTGTGGTCTCGTCCGTACTTGATGCCGCCGCGGATGCCGTTGTCGGGGGTGCGTCCGAATTCTCCCATCCAGACAATCAGCGTGTCTTCGAGCAGACCGCGTTGCTTGAGGTCGGTGACCAGGGCGGCAATCGGCCGGTCGACACTGTCGATCAACGACCCGTGTGCCTTGGCAATGTAGTCGTGGCTGTCCCAGGTGCTGGCGTACAACTGAACGAAGCGGACACCCTTTTCGACCAGTTTCCGTGCCAGCAGGCAGCGGCGTCCGAGGTTGTCGGTGCGAGGCTGGCCGATTCCGTACAACGACTGGGTCGCCTTCGTCTCGGTGGACAGGTCGACCAGGTCGGGCACCTGGGTCTGCATGCGGAAGGCGAGTTCGTAGTTCTGCATGCGGGCTTCGAGCTCGTCATGCTGGGGATGCTGTTCGGCGTGGCGGCGGTTGAGCTGGCCGAGGAAGTCGAGGTTGCGGCGTTGTTGAGTGCGGCCGATCGTGGCCGGCGGCCGGATGTCCAGCAGGGGTGATCCCTGCGGCCGTAGTGCCGTTCCCTGGAAACCGGTGGGAAGAAACCCGTTGGACCAGTTTGCGGGGCCGCCCTGCGGGTAGGACAGTTCGGGCAAAACGACGAAGCCCGGGAGGTTGGAGTTCTCGGTTCCCAGTCCCAGGTTGACCCAGGCACCCAGCGCGGGGTCACCCCCGAAGCGGTTGCCGGTGTTGACGTGGTAGTTGGCGGTGGGATGGTTGACCGACAGTCCTTGCAGGCCGCGGTAGAAACAGATCTCGTCAGCGACACCCGCCAACTGCTCCCAGCGGGTGTTCATCCAGGCTCCGCTGTTCCCGGCCTGTCGAAACGAGAAGGGACTCTGGACGTAGTACCTCTTGCCCGAACTCATCGCGCTCTGTTCTTCACCCCCCCGTTGGAATTCCTTCAGGTGGAGCCTGGCCAGCCGGGGCTTGGGATCGAACGTGTCCAGGTGTGAGGGCCCACCCTCCATATAAAGGAAGATGCACTGTTTGGCCCGAACCGGTGAGATGTGCGGCCGGGGCGGTGCGGCGGCGCGGGCGGATGAGAGCATCGAGGTCAGGGCGATGCTGCCCAGGCTGGCTCCCAGGCCGTACAGATCATGAAGGAAATCGCGGCGGGTCACGGCGTGCGGAATCCGACGAACAAGTGGAGGAACCGGGAGTGTCAGTAGACGTAGAGAAACTCGTTGGAGTTGATCAGGACCAGGCACAACTGAGCCAGGCCCCGAGTGCGGGCATCGACCTGGTGGGGCTGAAGATCGGGAACGTAGTCCCGGTATTCGAACAGCGTTTCGGTGAACGTGAAGGGCTCACCGGTATTCTCCTCGTTGGCCCGTCGAGTGATCTGGATGGGCCATTCCTGCCGGTGGGCCGGCGGGTTGGCCTGGTCGACGGTCGAGTTCTTCCAGTGTGCCAACGCGGCGCGGTGTTCTGCGGGGACAGCCCTGCGGCCGAAGGCCAGCCGGAAGGCGAGTTGGACCGCGTCGGCGTCGGAGTCGACTGTCTCGAGCACCCGGGCTGCCAGGGCCAGGGCCCGGTCGGAGGACTCCTGCCCGTTGAACAGGGCAAAGACCTGCGGGGTTACGTTTGACGTCTCGCGCCGCTCGCACGAAGCGTCCGGACCGGGCTGGTTGAAGGTCGTCAGGAACGGATCCCGGTGGCCGCGCAGTTTCAGGGCGTAAATCGTGCGGCGGTTGCGCTGGGCCGGCAGGGGATCGGGGACATAGCTGGGGGCGAAAGTCCCCATGATCATTCTCGGTTGGAGCGCCGCTTCGAGGTTCATGTCCGGGCGGGCCGGGAGACCCCCCGCCCGGGGATTGAGTTCACCGGAGACGGCCAGCATGGCGTCACGAAGTTCTTCGGCCGCCAGCCGACGCGGTCGGAAGACCGAATAACTGTCGCGGTCCGGGTCGAGACGGACCAGTGTGCTCCGGTCCGGATGAGTGCTCGAACGCTGATAGGCCGCCGAGGTGACGATCAGTCGGTGCAGAGACTTGATCGACCAGCCGCGGCGGACGAACTCCGAGGCCAGCCAATCGAGCAACAGGGGATGAGTCGGTGGTTGTCCGGTGGCGCCGAAGTTGTTCGGGTTGGTTGCCAGTCCTCGGCCGAAGTGACCCTGCCAGACCCGGTTGACGATGACCCGGGCGGTCAGCGGGTTGTCGGGATGGGTAATCCAGTCGGCCAGTGCGGTACGACGGCCGTCGAACGAGCCGGGGATTGTGGCGGCCAGGCCCGTGGCCGAGAGCACGCCGGGGACGACCGGGTCGCCGGCCGAAAAAACGTCGCCCCCGTCGAGGATCGATGTTCTGTCGGGCCGGCTCTTGGCCCGGGACTGCGGAGCTGGTTTCCTCAGCCGCGAGAAAACTCGGCGGCCAACATTGCCGGGGCCGTTGTAGACCGAGAAGGCGATCGGGCGGTATCGGTCGGTGGCCCAGTTGAACAGCACTTTCCACTTGCGGCCCAGCCGGTGACGGCCGAAGTCGTCAGGGGTGACCCGTTGACTGGGCAGCGAGGCCATCATCCGGTTGTTCGATTCGGTTCGCAGCCGGTGGTACTTGCGGTGTGCGTCGAATCCGTCTGTGTTCTCTTCGAGGAGAAATGCGGCGTCGATCTCGGCGAACCTCGTCTCCGCAAAGACCGCCTGGATCGAATAGTAGTCACGTGTTGGCACGGGATCGAACTTGTGGTCGTGACACCGTGAACACCGCAGCACATGTCCGAGGAATACCTGTCCGACCGAGTTGGTGACATCGTCGAGAAAGAACTGCCGCGTGATGCGGGCCACCGACATTCCGGTGTGTTCCCAGGGACCCATTCTCAGAAAGCCGACGGCGACCAGGTGTTCGGGTGTTCGTGGTGTCAGTTCATCACCGGCGATCTGTTCGCGTACGAACCGGTTGTAGGGCTTGTCGTCGTTGAAGGACCGGATGACATAGTCGCGGTAACGCCAGGCGTTGGGGCGGAGGAAGTCGTTGGCGAAGCCACCGGTGTCGCCGTAACGAACAACATCCAGCCAGTGACGTCCCCATTGTTCGCCGTAACGGGGCGAATCGATCAGCTGATCGACCAGGCGGTGATAGGCGTCGCCGCGGTCGTCGGCCAGGAATCGGTCGATGGCCTGTGGAGTGGGGGGCAGTCCGGTGAGATCGAAGCTGAGACGGCGGATCAGCGTCCGGCGGTCGGTCGGCGGTGCCGGGGTGAGGCCGCGTGGGAGCCGCGCCCCCAGGAATGCATCGACGGGGTGTGCCGCCGTTTCAGGTGGGGCCGGTCGACGGACGGGGCGGTAGGCCCAGAGGTTGGCCGGCTGGTACCGCCGGTTGGTCCACTCGTCTGACTGGCCACCGCTGGTGCGGACCCTCTCGCCACTGTTCGGTTCAGCGGCCTCGAGGTCCCACGGGGCACACAGGCAACTTGCGACAAACAACGGCAGCACAAGACGGTTCATGTCAAACCAGCTCGACGAACGGTGGCCCGGTCTATCGTAACGTCCGGTTCTGGTTCGACGAACAGTCGGGGTATCGGTTGTCGAGACGTCGGGGCGGATGTCGATGGAACTGGATTGTCCTGACCCGGCTGCCTAACGTGGGATTCGTTCGGCCGGGACTGGCGGTGACGTCGGAATTCTAGTGTCGGGGTGAGTTGTGGGTGTGGAACGGTCACCGTTGTCATGTCGATTGTGCGAGACGACCGACAGTCGACCGTTCCACGACGATGGCCGGCAGTATTATCGATGCCCGAAGTGTGGGCTGGTGTTCGTGCATCCCGAGGCTTTTCTGGCCGCGGCTGATGAGCGGGCCGTCTACGAACGGCATCAGAATTCACCGGATGATCCCGGTTATCGCCGCTTCCTGTCTCGCCTGTTTGAACCGATGGCCGCGAAGTTGTGTTCGGCGAATCGTGGACTCGACTTCGGGTCCGGCCCCGGTCCCACTCTGTCGGTGATGTTCGAAGAAGACGGTCACACCGTGTCGCTGTACGATCCGTTTTATGCCCCTGGCCCGGCGGTGTTCGAACGGGAATACGACTTCATAACGGCCTCTGAAGTCGTCGAGCACCTGCACCGGCCCCGCATGGAACTGGAACGGCTGTGGGGGTGCCTGGTTCCCGGCGGAGTGCTGGGGATCATGACGAAGCGAGTGCTTGACCAGGAGGCGTTTTCGTGGTGGCACTACAAGAACGATCCGACCCACGTCTGCTTCTTTGCGGTGGAGACGTTCGAGTGGCTTGCGGAAAGTTGGGGGGCGTCGCTCACGGTTGTCGGCGACGACGTCGTGATCCTGGAGAAGCCCAGCGGATGATCGGGTCGGCCACGGTGTGGCCGGGTTCACACACGAGGATCGCCGGGACGGCCTGGAGACCAACGCAGTGAAACTCGAGACGGGATTGCACATACTGATACCTGTCAGCATCCACACCGATGGAAACCTCCATGACCGACCAGACATGTCCGAGTGAACTCACTCGCCGCCGATTCGTCACATCCACAGCCACTGCAGCAACCGCCTTCACCATCGTGCCACGGCATGTGCTGGGTGGTGTCGGACACCAGGCCCCCAGCGAGCGGGTCAACCTGGCGGCGATCGGTGCAGGCGGGCAGGGCGGCGGCGACATCAACCAGATGGCGGCCCATGGGGCCAACGTCGTAGCACTGGTCGACGTGGATCACGCCCATGCGGCGGGGACCTTCAAGCGGTTCCCCAAGGCCCGGGTCTACCGGGATTTCCGCAGGATGTTCGACAAGGAGGCCAAGCACATCGACGGCGTCACTGTGGGGACTCCCGACCACATCCACGCGGTAGCGTCGATGGCGGCAATGCGGAGAGGCAAGCACGTCTACTGCGAGAAGCCGTTGACTCACACGATCTTCGAAGCACGCCAACTGACTCTCGCGGCGGCCAGGCACGGCGTGGTCACGCAGATGGGCAACCAGGGTCATGCCACAGAAGGGGCCCGGTTGACCAACGAGTGGATCCGGGCGGGAGTGATCGGCGAAGTCAGCGAGGTGCACGTCTGGACCGATCGGGCCGGCAAGTACTGGAAGCAGGGCATCGGCCGCCCGGACGACCGTCCGTCGATCCCGGCGACTCTTGACTGGGATCTCTGGCTGGGACCGGCTCGGCCGCGACCGTATCACCCCTCCTACTGCCCGAGCAAATGGCGGGGCTGGTGGGATTTCGGGACCGGGGCGATGGGCGACATGGGTTGCCACATCGTCGATCACCCGATCTGGGCCCTGGAGCTGGGCAGCCCGACCGCCGTTGAAGCCGTCTGCACACATGACGGCCTGGAGATCAACGGGAAGCCGAACTTCGAGACCTATCCGATTGCCGCGACGATCTACTACGAGTTTCCCGCGAGGGGAAAACGGCCACCGGTGAAGATGACCTGGTACGAGGGTGGCCTGATGCCCCCGACTCCGGCCGAGATGCCGGCCGGTCAATCGTTGCCGGGCAACGGTGTGCTGTATGTCGGTACGAAGGGGAAGATGTACCATGGGTCGCACGGCGGAATGCCGCAACTGCTGCCGGGTGACCTGATCGATGCGGCGCGTGCGGTCAGGAAGACGATGCCCCGTTCGCCCGGTCACCACCTCGAGTGGCTCCAGGCCTGCCGCGGCCGCGGCACCGCCGTCTCGAACTTCAGTTACTCGGGTCCGTTGACCGAGACCGTCCTGCTCGGTGTGCTGGCACAACGCGCCCCGGGCCGACGACTCGAATGGGACGGATCAAACATGAAGATCCGCAATGCCCCCGAACTCAACCAGTACGTCCACAAGCAGTACCGCAAGGGGTGGACGCTCTAGGTCACCGCGAGGGCGGGTCGACTGCAAATCCGCTGGCCGTCGACTTGAAACTCCGCATGACGGTCACCGCCTTGGCGAATGTGCCGTCACCTTTGCCGGCCAACAGCGACGTGCTGCGGTGACGGTAGTTGGCCGTGACCAAGTCGACGTGACCGTCGCCGTTGGCGTCGAAGGCCAGGACGCCGTAGTTGCCCAGGCCGGTCTTGTAGTCGGTCTTGGGAGGGAACGTCCCCTTGCCATTGTTGAGAAACACGCTGGCGAAGTCTTCGGTCCAGTGCGTGACGGCGAAATCGAGGTCACCGTCGGTGTCGAAGTCGGCGACGGCGAAGAAGACGCAGTGCTTGCCGGCGGGCATCAACCGTTCGGCACCGAATGATCCGTCGCCGTGGCCGGGGAACAGCGAGACGGTCGAGGAAGACCAGTTGGCCGTCAGGATGTCGAGATGGCCGTCTCCGGTGAAGTCGCGAGCTCGGACGTCGTTGATGCGGAAACCGGAGACGTTGACCACCCGGCGTTTGAGCTGCGACTTGGATCGAAACAGGGTCCGGCCGGGGTTGATCCAGTACGAGGCGGTTCGCCCGAGTTCGTTGGGGACGAGCACATCGAGGAAGCCGTCGGCATTGAGGTCGGCGGTTTCGACGTAGTAGGCCGAGATGCCGGCTTCGAGAGTGATCGCGTCACCGAACTTCCACTTGCCCAGGCCCTGTCGGAGGTAAAGGCGTCCGGTCTTGGTGTCATCCGTGCGGCCGGTGCCACGGCCGGTATAGAGCAGATCGAGTTTTCCGTCGCGGTCGAGGTCGGCCAGCGCGACTCCCTTGGCAGCGCTTTCGGTCGGAAGCCGTAACCGGGGCTCGAATCGCCCGTCTCCCTGGTTCCGGGCGATCAGTACGAAGTGCCCTCGGCAGCCGACGGCCAGGTCGGGTCGTCGGTCGCCGTCGAGATCACCGGTGGCCAGGTTGTACGACCCGTCGACGAAGCCCTTGCCCGTGGCCGGCTGGATCGGAGTGATCGCCCGGTGGACAAACCGGCCGCGGCCGTTGCCCTGGGCGACGGCCAGCAGCCCGAGGTCGTGAAAGCCGATCACCAGGTCTCGGTGTCCGTTGCCGGTGAAATCGGCGGCCAGCAGCTTGTAGGGGCCGGCGACTTTCGGTGGGTCGGCCGCTGCACAGGGCAATACCCGAAGCGTCGTTGCGAAGAACAGACAAAGGTGAAAAAGGCGACGTTTCATTTGAGAGGCTCTCGCATCGGTCTGATCGGGCGGGCTATTATCGGTAGAGATCGTACCGGAAGTCGTCACCGGCGGCGTCGGTTTGAGAGAAGATCACGGATGCCGAATTGGTGTATGCTGAGTCAGGTGGAGTGACCGGCTCAACGGTCAGCGGGAGAACATGATGAGTGATGCGGAACAGCCTGCTGATTCGGCAGTCAGCCGGGCAGCGGGGATTGGCCAGATCCTGGTGATCGTGGGTTTGATCTGCCTGTATGGAGTCGGGGCCTACTGGGTGTCCATCGAGGTGATCCTGGGAAAAGACGAACCATGGTGGTTGAAGATCGGCCTGCCGGCGGTTGTGGTCGGAACGACGATCCTGTTCGTCACGGTGCTTCTGCAGCGGATGAAGGCGGCCAAGACCGACAAATACACTGACGTAAAGGACTAGATCATGTCTGGAGAGGTGGAAGCGGCTGCCTCGGCGGCGGATGAGATCCTGATGGTCACCAGCCCACAGATTTCCGGCAAGCGGGTCGTCCGGACCTACGGCCTGGTTTCGGGGAATACGATCCGGGCCCGTCACATCGGCAAGGACATCATGGCGGGGCTCCGCAACATCGTCGGTGGCGAGGTGGTCGAATACGCCAAGTTGCTGGCCGAGAGTCGAGAGCAGGCCCTGGACCGGATGAAAGCAAAAGCCGTGGCCCTGGGGGCCAATGCCATCATCAGCGTGCAGTTTCAGACGTCGGTGATCATGGGCGGTGCGGCCGAGATGATGGCCTATGGCACCGCGGTCTGGGTCGAAGACGCATAGGGCGACGCAAGATGCCTGCTTGGAAGCTGTGGTGGCTGGCGGTGGCAGCGTGCATCGCGTTGATGCTCTCAGATCTTGATGCCGCCGAGTCGCGTCCCAATGTCCTGGTCATCCTCGCTGATGACCTCGGCTACTCGGACCTGGGCTGCTACGGCGGAGAAATCGAGACTCCTCATCTCGACTCGCTGGCTCGTGGCGGCTTGCGGTTCACCCAGTTCTACAACACGGCGCGTTGCTGGCCGACACGGGCGGCAATCCTGACCGGCTACTACGCTCAACAGGTCCGTCGCGACAAGCTGCCCGATCTGCCCAGGGGGATCCGCACCGGGGTTCCCGGGCGCCGGCCGTCGTTCGGCAGGCTGCTGCCGGTGATGTTGAAGCCTGCCGGCTACCGGTCGTACCACTCGGGCAAGTGGCACATCGACGGCATGCCCCTGAAGAACGGCTTCGACCGGTCCTACTACGTCGGCGACCAGGGGCGGTTTTTCAGCCCCCGTGTGCTTTTCGAGGATGACAGGCGGTTGCCGGCGGTGAAGCGAGATTCGGGGTACTACGCCACCGATGCAATCGCCGATCACGCGGTGAAGTGCCTGCGGGACCACGCCACCAACCACTCCGAGCAGCCGTTTTTCCATTACCTGGCGTTCACCGCACCGCATTTTCCCCTGCACGCCTTACCGGCCGACATCGCCAGGTATCGGAAGCGGTACCGTCGGTCGTGGGAACTGGTGCGGGCCGAGCGTTATCAGCGGGTGCGGAAGCTGGGGATCATCACGGCGAAACTCTCGCCGGTCGAGCGGGATCTCGGGCCGCCGTATCACTTTCCGGATGCGTTGAAAATCCTGGGCTCCGGCGAAGTCAATCGGCCGCTTCCCTGGAAAGACCTGACCGATGAGCAGCGGGAGTTTCAGTCGACGAAGATGGCGATCCACGCAGCGATGATCGACTGCATGGATCGTGCGATCGGCCGGGTGCTCGGACAGTTGAAGGCGATGAAGGCCTTCGACAACACCCTGGTGCTGTTTCTTTCGGACAACGGATGCAGTTCGGAGATCATGGTCCGCAATGACGGCCACGATTCGGCGGCTGCACCCGGATCAGCCGCCACCCACCTTTGCCTGGGCCCGGGCTGGTCGACTGTCTGCAACACCCCGTTTCGTCGTCACAAGACCTGGGTCCACGAGGGAGGTTGCGCCACGCCGTTGATCGCTCATTGGCCCAGGGGTATCGCGGCCCGCGGCGAACTGCGGCACAACACCGGACACGTGATCGACGTGGTCCCGACGATTCTCGAGTTGGCCGGAGCGAGCCGTTTGCCGGCCGATGCGCCGCGAGCACCCGGTCGGAGCCTGGTTCCGGTGTTGGCCAGGGATGGCTCGGTCCAACGGCCGGACCTGTGGTGGTTTCACGACGGCCACCGGGCGATTCGAGCCGGAGACTGGAAGCTGGTTTCCCCCAAGGGCGGGCCGTGGGAACTGTACAACCTCAAGACCGACCGGACCGAAACGGACGACCTGGCTGCGAAACATCCCGATCGGGTCAGGAGTCTCGAGGCCAGGTGGAAACGCAGGACACAAGAGCATCGCGACCTTGCACTGAGCGAGTCACCCTAGGGAGTCGGTTGGGATGGCCAGGTCGTTCTACGTGAAGCGTGGACAGCGAATTGTCGGGCCGACCGCCCTGGTGGTTCTTCGTCAACACGCCGAATCGGGTCGACTGCGGAAAACTGACCTCGTGGGTGAGTCGGAGGACGGTCCGTGGCGACCGGCAACCGAGTGGGATGAGTTGGCCCGATTTCTGATTTCATCCGTGGAGGACATTTCTGCTGTGGCCGATTCGGAATGGGATCAGATGATCGACGAGCAGGAAGCCCGCCGTCCGCTCTCTCCGACCCAGTCCACGTTCCGCCCATCCTCGCAGTCGTCCGGTGGAAGGAAGTGGCCGTGGGTCCTGCTGAGCGTTGGCCTGTTGCTGTTGTTGGGCGGGGGCGGCCTGGCGGTTTTCCTGTTGGCCGGTCCTGGAGATGATGATTCATCGGCTCCGCCGCCCCAGCCGGTGGCTTTGCCCGAGGGAGGCGATCATTTCAAGCGGGCGCTGCGGCTGGACGCTGCCGGGCGAGTCCTGGATCGGGCTGCCGCGTGGGTGTCCGACGCACAGGCGGCCGACGATGGCGGGCTGGCCGAGCGGCGAGGTGAATTGAAGTCCACGGCGAAGGAACTCGGAGACGGCTCGGTCGTGGCCAGGGAGTGCGTGAGAATCGATGACCTGCTGGATCGGCACACTAAGGTCCGTCTCGAACTCGAAAATGTTGGGCAGGAGTTCGTCGATCTTGATCCCGCCGCACCACGGTACGTCGATCTTGGCGTCACGGCTTCTGATGCTCGCCGGATTGGAGTTGCACGGCTGACCCGATCGGCCGACGAGTTCATTGAAGTTCTCCAACTGGCACAGGACGATGAGGCAGCTCTGGAGCGGCTGGTCCCGATGTCGCAGGCCGACTTCGACCGTGCGACCCTGGTCATGCCTCTGAAGTCGACATCTCCCAGGAGCCGCCTGCTGGACCTGGCCAGGTACCACGCCCACCTGAGAGTGTCCGAGAAGGCTCTGCAGCAGCGTCAGCGGTTGGCCGGAGAGCGGATGGCACAGACGGTGGCCGGAAACCGGAAGTCGACCGCCGCGGCGGCTGTGCTGTTGAAGACGGCGGCCCAGGTGAAGGCGGCGGTTGCCGAGATTGGCGGACGGAACGGGTCGCAGGTGATCTTGACCTGGAGTCCCGCGCAGGACTGCTTCTGGGAAATCCCGGACAAGGGCGGCGAGGAGTTGATCGACTCGCTGCAAGTGGTCGGGATGACCGTCTGGCCCGGCAACGACAAGTCGCTGAAGGTGCGGGTGCCGGCCGTGATGCTCGAACAGCTTTCCGGGTGGATCGCACAGCAACGAACTGCCGCCCGGACACTGGCCGGTGGCAAGCCCCAGGGAGAACGGCCGCTGTATTTCGTCTCGAAGCAGGCCAAGCGGCGATACCTCTCAACCGGACACTGGGGGTACCAGCCCGAGGTGATCCTGGCCGGTGAACTGGGATTTGAAACCGGCCCACGATCGAAACGAGCGGTGTTGACCGTCGATTCGATCGTTGTCGGCGCGGCACCAACGCGAGCAACGCTGGCCTACAACCGCATGCGCTGGGGCCTGCTGGGACGAGTCATTCGCCGTGACAGTTCGTTTACGGTGACGCTGCATCGTCCGAAGACGATCCGGATGATGGGGGGGAAATCGGGGCCAGGTTTCGATCCCTACGGGGGCCTTGGAGCCGACAAGGCCGGTGGTGGCGAGGCGGGGTACCTCAGGATGCTCCTCGGCAGCAGCGAGGCGGAAATCAAGGCACTCAACGAATCTGTCGCCACGTACATGCAGACCGCTGTCAAGAAGACCACCGCGATCCTGCCGGCGGTGACGCTCTTGCGACTGGAACAGGGATTGATTTCGCAGGTCGGAAACAAGCAGGCGAAGATCGATGCGCGGACGATTGGCGGGGCGGGAATGAGAGCCCTGGCGGGGGTGCATCGGCTGGCCGAGGGCAGCGCCAGGCTGTACCCGGATGGAGCCCTGTACGGTTACAACTTTGCGGTGATGGAGAGTTCGCTGTCACCCAAGGGCCGCGCGCTGTTCGATTCGGAAATCCGCAACCGGGTACTGGTCTTCGTGGTCGCCCGAGATGGGATCTGGTTGATGTCGAGTCGCGAACTCTGTGAGCTCGCCGAGAAGGCACTGCCCCGTGCCGGGTTCTATTCCAAGGGAGACCGAAAGCCCCTGGTGCCGACCGACCGTGATCCGGAGGTGTTCGTCTTCGAACCGTCTTTGCCACCGGCTCCGAGAGATCCCAAGGCACCGCTTCTTCCGGTGGCAATCGTCGAGCCCGACGATGCCGATGGGCAGGCCGCCTGCCGCAGGCATACGACCCAACAGGCCGCTGCCTACCAGGCGGCTCTTGAACTGCACCGGCAGAATATCAAGAAGGGTGTTTACAAGGCGGACACGGCGTGGCGCGAGTTTCAGCAGGCGACGGACGAGTGGAAGCGGGTCACGGCGGCCATCGAGCAGCAATTGGTGCTGAGAAAGAGGCGACTGGGCGAGAGCATCAAGTTGCGGGAGGAACAGCATGCGATGTGGAATCAGTTTGCCCGTTCGGCGGTCGATGGAGTCAAGGATAGAGCCGGTCGCGCGGAGAAGGCGGGTGCCGGTGGAGTCGCGGATCCGCGGAACTGCGCCCTGCTGCCGGTGATCCGCGAGGCCCTGGAGTTCATGCTCACCGGAGACGACAAGTGAGCCTGACCACGAACTTACCGATCCTCAATCGGTGCAAACTTTTGTTCTTCGCCCTGATCGGGATGATCGCCCTCGTGGCGGTGTTGCCCGGCTGTACCCCCGCGGGGCAATCCGGTGACGAGGGTGACGAGTCGGAAGTCGGAAGCGGACGGTCGGATGAGGTCGAACAGATTGCTGCCGCGGTTGAGACGGCGCTGGAAGAGGCCGACATGGGGGTGTGGCGAATTGTGGAACCGGTGACGTTCCGGTTCGGAGCCTCGGCCGAGACTCGCTCGCCACGGGTTGCCACAATTGCCTTCACCTGCATGTTCCCGATCAAGATCGAGGATGAAGAACACGAGAACCTGGTGCGGAACAACGGTCGCCTGGTGTATCAACAGGATCAGTGGAAACTGCAGCAGGTCAGCGTGGCCTTTAAGTTCTTTGACAGAGCCGAGTTCACCGACGAGTCCGACCTGTTGGCGACACCGTTGATCGATGGCGCCAAGTTGACGGTGTTGAAGGAATTGTGGGAGGCGACGGTTCGTGACACGGTGGCCGTGCAGTTGGCCGAGAGACAATACGAGAAGGAGGCGGCCGAGGAGGCCGATGCCGAAGCCAAGGCACGCAAGGAGGCCGAGGAGGAGGCCGAACAGGTGGCCAGGCAGGCCAAGGCCGATGCGTTGACCGAGGCGGCCCGGATCGAAGTGATGACCCGAAGACTCTCGAAAACTGCCAAGACCGCCAGTGGTGACCTGGGGGTGCGTGTGGATGGCGTGGATGGTCTGAAATTGACCGGAGGTGTTGATGTGTCGGTCGAAATGGCCGACGACCGGTTCCAGGGTCAAGTGACCTTTCGAGCGACCCCTCGTGACATCGTCGTCGAGTACTCGGCGACGCGGTTCGGCCGGCCGTGGGTCTACGGCGGCCTGGAGGCCGACGGCGGGTGGGATGCATCAGCCCGAACTGCTCTCTCGGCCTATCTCGACAAGCGGTTGAAAGACCCGGAGGACACCGGGAAGTGATGCCGCGACGGCTGGTCAGCGTGGTGCTGTGGCTGGTCGTGGCCGCGTGCGGCCGGACTGCGGAACGTCCCAATGTGGTCGTGTTCCTGATCGATGACCTGGGATGGACCGACCTGGGGTGCTACGGCAGCG
>CAUZRQ010000092.1:0-20871 GCA_963582065.1 Planctomycetota bacterium
GACCGAGGACGAGAGTGGGGCCGCCAGGACTCGAACCTGGAACCAACGGATTATGAGTCCGCTGCTCTAACCGATTGAGCTACGGCCCCCCTGTGCCAGGAAGCAGGTGCATTCTATCGACTCGAGCCAACAGCCGGGAGGTGGGCCACCGACACGACCCCGCATCGCAATGCGACAGTGGAATTGAGGACCTGCGGTGGCGAGAATGGGTGGCAGAATGATGGGAAACCTGACACCAACAAGCTGTGGCGAGTCGACCCGGGTCGCCGTCGGCCTGGCACTCGTGCTGCTGGTCGGTATCACGGGTATCTCGAGCCCGTGTCGGGCTCAAGACGCCGATGTCGATGCCGGGACATTCAGCCGCGGCAGGTTGTTGAAACGGTTCGACGCCAACGACGACGGCAGGCTGAACGCCGCGGAGACGACTGCGTTGCGGCGGGCGTTCGGCGGGATCGACGTCCCCATGCTGCCCCGGCGGCCGCCCGACTACACTCGAGTCAGGCGACCGCCGCATGTCGAAGCGTCGCATCTCGCCGCCACCGACAACACGCCGGAAAACAACCCGCTGACCAATCACGGTGGCACTCTTGGCCGCGTGCTGTTCTACGACCGGCAACTCTCGAGAAACCTCGCGACCGCCTGTGCCTCCTGTCACGTGCAGCGGGCGGCGTTCGCCGACCCGCTTCGCTTCAGCCGGGGCTTCGGGGGCAAGTTCACCCGCCGCAACTCGATGAGCCTGGCCAACCTCCGCTTCACCAATCTCAATGGAAACCGGCCGGGTTTCTTCTGGGACGAACGGGCCGCGACGCTCGAGGCCCAGGTCCTGATGCCGATCCAGGACCCGATCGAGATGGGGATGACACTCGAAGACCTGCTCCCACGGCTGCGGAAGCTGCCCTATTACCCCGTGCTGTTCAAAGACGCCTTCGGCTCCAGTTCGATCACCAGCCAACGGATCGGTCGGGCATTGGCCCAGTTCCTGAGATCAATGGTGTCGCTGGATTCCCGCTACGACCGCGCGGCGGCACGTAAGGATGACGACGTGGTGCTGACAAAGCTCGAGCAGCAGGGTCAGACGCTGTTCGTGGAGGGTGTCGGAGGGATCGCTGAGTTCGCCTGCGCCATGTGCCATGTGCCCCCGACGTTCAACATGCCCAGGGCCCAGAACATCGGGCTGGACCTCCCGAGTGCCAAGACCACGAAAAATTCGAAGAGCACAGGGAATCCCAGGGCGGTCAAGACCCCGGACCGGGGCCTCGGCGAACTCGGCCGACCGTCAAACGATCCGTTCACCCCGAGCAACGACGGCAAGTTCAAGGCCCCTTCGCTGCGGAACATCGCCTTGACGGCACCTTACATGCACGACGGCCGGTTCAAGACGCTCGAGCAGGTGATCGGACACTACAGTGGCCAGGTCCGCCCGCACCCGAACCTCGGACTGGCGTTCGAAGACAATTCCAGCGAAAAGGGAGCATCGGGTTTTCGATTCACCAAGACGCAGCAGCAGGCACTGGTCGCGTTTCTCAAGACACTGACTGACACGAGTTTTGTGACCGACGCGAGATTCTCAGATCCGTTCGTCCGGTCGGTCCGATGACCCCGGCGGTTTGTCTCGTTCCCCAACAACCAGCGAGATCGGCATCATGCGACAGATCGTGACGGCAGCCCTGGTCGTTGTGCTTTGCATGACGGCCCCCATGGCCGACGGATCTGGTCCGGGGAGCCCGGCCAAGTCGACAGCGGCGGCCAAGCAGTACAAGGCTTTGCTCAAGGCGTACGAGGAGGAGGAGGATGCCCGCGAGTTTGCCGGGCGGTTCCTGCAGTTGGCGCTCGACCACCCCAAGGACGCGGTTGCGGTTGACTCGCTGTGCTGGATCGCGATTCACGTATCCCGTGGCACGGAACTGGGTCGGGCCCTGGTGCTGTTGAAGCAGCAGCACCTGTCGAGCAAGAAACTGGCCCCCGTCTGTGAAGCCCTGGAGCGAAAGCCCTCGCTGTCGTCCGAGGAACTGCTCCGCGGTGCATTGGCCAAGAACCCGCACCGCAACGTGCGTACCCAGGCCTGCTTTTCGTTGGCACGGTTCCTGGAGCAGAAGGTGACGCTTCGGTCAAAACTGGCGGTCCGGCCCGAATTGAAGCCCCGGTTCGAGCAGTTCTACGGTAAGGACTTCACCCGGCTCCTGGTCAGTCTCAAGCCGGCCGCCGCGGCCAGGGAGACCGAGCAACTCTACACGCGTGTCGTCAACGACTTTGCCGACATCAGCCGCGGGAAGTCGACCGGCAATCGGGCGGTGCGGGCGTTGTTCCGCATCCAGCACCTTTCGGTCGGTCGACCGGCACCAGAGATCAGCGGCCGGGACATTTCCGGTAAGACCTTCAAGCTCTCCGACTACCGCGGCAAGGTCGTGCTGCTGGATTTCTGGGGCGACTGGTGAGGCCCCTGTCGGGACTTGTACCCGCACGAGCGGTCGCTCGTGAAACGACTCGCCGGCAAGCCGTTTGCGTTGCTGGGGGTCAACAGCGATCAGGATCGCAAGGTGCTCAGGACGGTGATCGCCAAGGAGAAGATCGTCTGGCGGAACTGGTTTGACGGCGGCAGCCCCGAGGGTCCGATTTCCACTCGCTGGCAGGTCAGCAGCTGGCCAACGCTCTACGTCATCGACGGCAAGGGAATCGTTCGCCACGTCGACGAGGGGGGTGCGGAGGTCAACATCAAGGCGACTGAAGTGGTTGTTGATCGGTTGCTCAAGGAGCTGGCGGCGAAGCCGTAGGTCCGGCGGCCCGGATCGTTCCTTCGAAGCCCTGTTCGCCGACGATTTCCAGCAGGCGGGACGTCGTGACTCGCGTGGGGTCGAAGGTCACGGTGATCTGGTCGCGTTCGAGATCCGGCTCGATGAAACTCACACCAGGAAACCCTGCCAGGGCTTCAGCGACCCGATTGGGTCAGTCGAGTCAGAACAACTCCAGTCGCTCTGTCATCCCCTGTACGTGCAGGGTCACCAGGGCCTTGTCGGCCATCCTCGACCCGGCCGTCGGAGCGGTGCTGTCCTGGCAGCTGGACAGCACCAGCATCCCGGCGACACCCAGCCAGAATCGTGGCCAGCCGGGGGTCATCGTGACCGTCCGGCCGTGGCGTCCTTGGCAACGTCACAGGCGACACGGAACCCGATCAACTCGTAACGGTTCCGCGGCATTCCCCGGTGCCGATAGGCCGACCGGCAGCCGCGGGCGTCGTCGACCCAGCAACCACCCCGGACGACCAGGTAGAACCGGTCGAAGCCGGTCGGCAAGACACCGACTGGCGGACCCAGCGGGTCCTTGACGGGGCTGTCACGGTAGTAGTCCTTGTCGAACCAGTCGGCACACCACTCGGCGACGTTGCCGTGCATGTCATGGAGCCCGAAGGCATTGGGCTTGTAGGAACCGACCTTGGCGGTCCGTCGGAGGTACTTTCCCGCGGCACCCTTGCCGTAGGGGTAGCGGCCGTTGAAGTTGGCCTGCGTGGCTGAGAGCGAGTTGCCGAAATGGAAGGGGGTGGCTGTTCCGGCCCGGCAGGCGTACTCCCACTGGGCCTCGGTCGGCAGCCGATACGTACGTCCGGCCCGACGCTCGGCAGGTTGGGCTGAGAGCGCCTTGCAGAATTCAACCGCGTCCTGCCACAGCACGGTCTCCATCGGGTGATCGGGACCACCGCCACGCTTGGCGGTAAACACGGCCCGGGGCCGATCGGGCTTCATCAGCCCGTTGTACTGCCGCTGTGTGACCTCGTGGACACCCATCAGAAACGGCCGGCTGATCACGACCTTGTGCTGCCGTTCCCGAACCTCACGTTCGGCCTCGTCTCGGGGCGACCCCATGACAAACTGGCCGGCGGGGATCTGCACCAGTTTCATGCCGATCGAATTCGTGATGGTCACCGGTTTCGCCGGCTTGTCTGCAGCGACCGCCGTCAGGTCCGCGTGCGACAGCACCGTCACTCCGGCAAGGACCACGCACCAGGCAATCCTGTCCAACGCCGGTTGCCGGTTGGCGACCTGTTTCATCGTGTTCGTCCTGCCAATTCGAGGTTTCAGATCACCCGCATCAGTTTGTTTCGACATGCACTCTGCCCCCCAGCACGTGAGCCTGGTCATCGAGGATACTCCGTGCCGGCCGTGCCGCCCGCATCAGCGAGATTGTCGGGGGAATCGTGGTCGAGTCGAAGGCCAGCTCGGTCGGCAGCGGGCTTCCATGAAAGAGGGCCGGCGAGGACCACAGGCCGTAGGCACCCGCATCCGCAAACGCCAGCACGGTGCCGATTTCAAGCGGTGGCAACGGGCATGCCGAGGCCAGCACATCGGCCGGCAGGCTCAAGCAGCCCAGCACATCGGTGGCCCGGGTCTCACCGGGCGTCACCCCGAGGATCAGCGGCGGCCTGGCCCGGGTCGGGAGTTGCAGCCCGCAGAGGTCGGCTCGCTGGTGAGTGCCGCCGTCGACGACGACCGCCGGCCGGCCTTGGTGCGACTGGTGGCCGACGACCGAGACGAGGTACCAGCCAGCCTGGGCGACGAGGAAGCGGCCGAGTTCCAGGGCCAGGCGGGCCGGTGCCACCCTGGCCTGCAGGCTGCCGAGTTCGGCGGCGATGCGATCCAGTTCAAGTTCCCCGTCGGTGTCGGAGTAGGGAATCCCGAAGCCACCTCCGACGTTGATCAACTCCGGAGTAATTCCCAGCACGTCCCCGGCTCTCAGCGAGAGATCGACGGCACCGCGGAGGTGTCCGATCACCGCGTCGGTTGAGAGCACCTGCGAGCCGGCGAAGACGTGAAATCCGATCAGTTCCGGCCCGCTTCCGTCCAAGAGTTCCCGGCACCCGGGCAGCTCCTCGATCGGGACACCGAACCGGGAATCGGGTCCGGCCGCAACGACGGCGGCGGACCCGAAGTCCGGTCGCAACCGCAGCACCGCCCGGTTGGACAGGTCTTCGCCGCCGAGAATGGCCAGTTCACTTGCCGAATCGACCGAGACGATCACTTCGGGCAGCGAACTCAGTTGCTCGAGCATCTCGGCCGACTTGTACGGTCCGGCTGCGAAGATCCGCGACGGGGGAAACCCCGCTTCGACGGCCGTGGCCAACTCGCCCGCCGAGGCCACGTCGGCCCCCAGGCCACAGTCGGCCAACACGTCGCAGAGGCCCAGCGATGCGTTGGCCTTCAGCGAATAGTACACCTCGATTGATGTGGGCAGGCCGGTCAGCACGCTCTTGAGCCGGGCGGCCTGCGAACGAACCCGTTCCAGGTCGTAGACGTAGGCGGGTGTCGGGTGTTGCCCGGCGATGTCGGCAAGTAGTTCGACCGGCGGGTCGGTGGCAGGCAGAGGCGAGGTCACGGTGCGACCTGGAATCCGGTGACGATGATTCGTCGTGGCTTGCGGGGCAGCTTCTTCAACACGCTGGGCCAGACGCCTCCCCAGCCGTCGACGGTTCCCGTCACGCTGACTGTCTGCGACTGCCCGTCCCGCCGGACAGTTTCGATCATCCGTTCAAAGGCCGCCCGTTCCTGCTTGCTCTTGCCTTTCTGCAGGAGGAAGAAGGCGTTCGAGCGGGCGATGTCCAGCCGTGGCTGCTTGCTCCCTCCGGAGATCGATCCGACCGCCGTCACCTCCAGTGACACTAGCCCGCTGCGGGTTCCCTTCGAGAGCCTGGTCGCCCAGACACTCTCGTGCAGCTTGTCCAGGTCGATCAGCTTGCCTCTCTTGGCCTGGAACTTGATCGTTCCGTGGGTATACCGGTCGAGTCGTTTTGGCCGCAGCAAGGCGACCTTGTTTTCGTCCACGTCATACAGACGTGCGGTGGCTTCACGAGCCATTCCGCCTCATCAGTGCATTTCGACGCCGGTCACCTTCATGGCGCCGCTGATCACCTGGCCGTTGGCCGAGCTGACAGCGAGCAATGACAGGCCCAGCGCGAATGTCAGGGTCCTGGTATGCATGGGTCTGGTTCCAGGGAGAGGAGGTGTGGTCTGCAGCGACTCCCGCAGGGCTTCACGATACCCGTTGACGGTGGTAAATTTCCAACTGTTTGTTCGCGTTGACGATGGCCGAGAGTCGTTCGACGATCTTTTCGAGTTGCTGTCCGGCAAACGCGAAATACAGCTCGTCGTCAGCCAGTTCGGTGTAGACGCGGTTGCCGATGCAGCCGAGGTTGGTGGCACTCAGCCCCGATTGCAGCACCTCGGGGATGGCCGCACAGGTCGGCCGTCCGACCATCGAGGTCTGGCAGGCCACTCCGGCGGCATGAGCCGCTTCGGCCAGCACCATCATCTGCCGTGCGCTGCCGCGGACGAGCACCACGTCGGGTTCGAACGTCGTCTCGGCCAACGGGGCGTAGCTGACGACGCCGAAGGATTCCTCGCGTCGCGGGATCCCCGCGACCTCCTGCATCTCGAGGTACTCCAATTCGACCATTGTGCCGATCACTTCCTCGAGCTCGGCTCCCTGCTCTTCGGGCAGGTCGATGCCATGGGTGTGCGCCCCGATCGGGCAGCCGTAGTGGTCGGTCGCTTCGGTGAAGAACGCCTGTCCGTCGGCGGCGCGTTTCCAGTAACTGCAGCCGGCCGCGGCCACCTGTTCGACGCGTGGCAGATCTTCGGGCGGCTTGTCGAGGAAGGCGACCGCCACGGGATGTCGTTCCAGTCCGAGCAGTTCGGAGAGTTGAGTGGCGACGGTCATGGCTGAGAGTTCCCGGGGGAGTTGAGAGGGTCGAACTGACCCTCGGTTGGCTCTGCTCAGCAGAACCACGATTCGGAAAGTCGCGGTGCCCGGCGGCGATCGGGCGAGAGCGCGCTTTCCGCGCCGTCCGGAGACCGGCCGTGGGCCAGTTCACGGATGCGAATGAAGGTGGTCGCCGGATCGACCTCGTCGGTCGCGTCGCTCTCGACCAGCCTGGCGACCTCCCGCTGAAGACGGTCCATCCGCGGGTCGGGATGGGTCCAGGTCCAGCTCAGCGCGGTTTCGTCGAGTTGGCCACGGTAGGGCAGCGTCGCGGGGTGCTCGGCCAGCCAGGACCCCGGCGGGATCAACAGCCGGATCGAGAACTGGACAGGGTCGACGTGATCGATCAACGCGTTGGTTTCGATGAAGTCGAGCACCTCGACGTAATCGGCCAGCGTGGTCCAGGGGGTGAAGGCGACCCAGGTCGGCCGCAGGGTCACGCCCGCCTGCCGGCAGCGGTCCAGTGCGGCGGTGACGTCGTCGGCGGTGTGTTGCTTGTCGAGGATCTTGAGCACGGTGGGGCTGAGCGATTCGACGGCCGAGATGACGAACAGGCAGCCGAGCCGGCTGAATTCGGGCAGGTCGTCACCCCGCGACAACAGGTGCTCGATCTTCGCCGTGAAGTCGAAGGTCAGCGCCGGGAACCGCTCGTGCATCGCCCGCACGACCTCGATCGAGTGCCGGGGTCCGTTCAAAAAATCGGGATCGCCAAACGAAATATGCGTCGCGCCGGCCTCGACCTGCCGGGCGATGTCCTCGACGACCACCTCGGTCGGCACCACGAAGAAGCGGCCGCCGTAGACCGGCGGGATCGGGCAATGGGTGCACAGGTGCAGGCAACCTCGGCTGGCCTCGGTGTAGCCGGCCGTGTGGCAGTCGCCCTCGTGGAGCAGGTGAGCGTAGTCGGTCAGCGGCGGCAGGTCACCGCGGGACGGCACGGCGAACTCGAGCCGTTCCAGAAACGGCGTGGCGGCCTGGTCGCGGCGGATGACACCCGGCAACGGCTCGGCGGAGTGACCCGACTCGAGAGCTTCCACGAGCGAGACCAGCGGTGTTTCGTACTCGCCGCCCAGGCAACTGTCGGCACCCTGCTCGAGCAGGTAGTCGGAGTTGAGTGCGGCGTAGAGGCCGTAGAAGCAGACATGACAGTCGGGGTTGACCTCGCGAATCCGCTGCATCACCCGCACGCCCAGCCGCAGCGCGGTGTGCATCGGCACCGAGATGCCCACGAAGCGAGTCCGGGCCACGCGCCGGTCGTCGAATTCGGAGACGGCGATATCGAGGGCACGGGGAACAAAGCCGGCTCGTTCGAGAAATCCCAGCGGCAGTGCCACCCCCATCGGCTGGTGCCCGAGTTCGTAGCACGAGATCAACACGATCGCCCCGTCGGCGCGCCAATCGGTTGATTGGCCGTGTGGCACGGTGGTGACGTCAGGCCGTGAAGCAGCGGGGCTGGTCATGGTTGACAGACAGTATAGTCTGCCGTGCAGGCTGGTGTCGAAGTCCAGTCGGCTCACGATCTCGCCGCTTGCGAAGCACGAACATCGTGTCGGTGATCTCGTCGTCGAGGTCCAGCGGGTCGTTGATGTCGTACCAGAAGTCGTAGACGTCGAGCAGTTCGAGATCCGGGACCGACTGCAACAGGCGACGGAACTGTGCCGCGGTGTACATCCGCAGCGGGAACTCGTCCTCGTATCGCACGTGTCGTTGAGGAGGACCTCCGGTGGTGACGTTCAGGCGGAAACGTATCGTCTCGATCCTCTTCCGTCGGTCCGAGTCGAGTACCTTCAGAGAAAACGTGACCTGGGTTGTTCCGTGCCGGGCCGTCCACCGTTCGGATGACTCGGGGTCGATGTCGGTCGGCAGCAGGTGGAAGCCCAGCAGATAGATGCCGCCCGGTCTCAGGCTGCCGGTGACCGATTCGAGATGACTCCGTGCGTCGGTTTCGCTGACCAGGTGGCGAAAGGTGTTCATCGGGCAGATGGCCAAATCGACCGGCGGTTCGATCTGCACACAGGTCATGTCGCCTTCGAAGACGTTGGCCGCCAGGCCGCGGCGGCTGAGTCGGCGACGGAGGTACTTGATGGACGGGGTGCTGAGATCGAAACCGGTGACGTCGTAGCCGCGGCTGGACAGTTCCACGACCAGTCGTCCGCCGCCGCAGCCGGGTTCGAGCACTCGTCGTACCGGGAAGTCGCAGTACCTGGAGGCCACCGCGTCGACGAAGTCGGCCTCGAGCCGTGTCTCGTCGCGGAAGGCCAGGTCCCAGTACTGCGGGTGGGAGTAGCAGCTGTTGGTCATGAACAACGAGGCCGAGGTCGTCTGGGGCGGGCGTGGTCGAATCCGTGGGCAACGTTGACCAGAATACCGGGAACCTGCAGGTCGCACCGGCGTTTGAGTCATGATCGGGTGAACGAACCGCCGACCAGCGACACGTGATCATCGACGAAGGACAACAGACTTGTCACGCGAGAAGTTCCTGGCCTGGCCCGGTCGAGCGGTTGCCGTCTATGCCTACGGTGTCCTCACGCCGCAGTTGACCCTTGCCTTCTTCGCCATTTACGGCGGAGCCGACCTGTTGACCGAACTCCACGACTACCGCGTCAACCGGCACATGGACTGGGAACTGCAGGTGCCGCTGGTTCCGTCGATGATGTTGTTCTACACGTCACTCTACCCGGCCTGCGTGCTGTTGCCGCTGGCGATTCGGACCCGGCCTGAACTGTGGGCGGTGGTGTGGGTGCTGGTTGCGATGACCGCCGTCGGCGGCGTGGTCTTCCTGGCCTGTCCCGGTCGGGCGGCCTGGGCCACTCCCACCGACGTTCAACTGGGTGACTGGCGAGTGCTGTATCGCACCGTCGACACCATCAACCTGCGACACAACTACTGCCCGTCGTTGCACGTGGCGTGGGCGGTTGTCATTGCCGAGGTGACCAGTCGTCGTCACGGAA
Source organism: Planctomycetota bacterium (assembly GCA_963582065.1). Taxonomy (GTDB): domain Bacteria; phylum Planctomycetota; class Planctomycetia; order Planctomycetales; family Planctomycetaceae; genus UBA8437. The sequence goes on from CAUZRQ010000092.1 coordinate 9,699, forward strand.
CACTCGCACGCATCCTGACCGGGTGCTGGGCCGCCGGTGTTGCGATTTCGACCATGCTGACGCACCAGCACTACCTGGTGGATGTCGTCACCGGACTGGTCCTGGGCCTGGTGGGAAGCCGCTGGCTGTACGTTCGCCTGCTCGATCGCAGGGCAGGATCGACTCGGATGTCCTCTTGAGACCGAGCCGGCTCGAGACGACGCCGGCTAGCCCGCGTCGCGGTTGGCCTGCTTCAGCAGTGCCCGCATGTAGGCCACGCAGTAGGCCGCTCCGGCCTGCTGCAGGCCGTTGTCGTTGATCATCCGCGGGATGTGGTCGCCGATTGTCGTGCCGTTGAAACCCACCTCGCGCAGCGTCCGCATCACCTTGGGCATGTCCTGGTAGCCGTCGTCGGGAAAGGTCTCGAAGAACCGTGGCAACGTGCCGCTGACGTTGCGGAAGTGGATTGCGAACAACTGTCTCCGCTTGCCCCAGTGGCGGATCATCTCGAACACGTCCTTCCCCATCTTCTTGCCACCTTCGGACCATGTGCCGATGCACAGCAGCACGCCCCAGTGCCGGCTGCGGCCGGCGATCTCGTTGGCCCGGTCGTAGCCGTCGAAGTGGGTGAACAGCTTGGCGACGCCGTTCATCTTGGCCACCGGCGGGTCGTCGGGATGCAGGGCCATCCGCACATCGGAGTCCTCGGCCACCGGCAGCACCCGCTTGATGAAGTACTCGTAGTTGTCCCACATCTCCTCGGCGCCGTACTCGCGGCCGAACCTCGTCTTTTCGACCGACTTTCGGAACACGTCCAGGTCAAAGACCCGTACCGAGTAGCCCCGGTGGACCACTCGACCGGTGCTGTACGTGTTGCCCGGGTGAAACGCGTATCCGGCCACCGGGATCTTCAGTCGGCCGAGCGCCTTGAGAAAGTCCTGGTATTCGCGGATCTCGCCCTCCCGTTCAGGTCGCCCCAGCCCGATGTTGACCGAGCCCTGCACGGGATGGACGGCCGAGTAGATCTGGATGTCGTGCTTGGCGAACCGCTTCTGGAGGTCGCGCAGGAACCCGAGGTTGGCCTGCTGCCGGGTGAGGTCAACCCGGACCGAGCGGAGCCCGAGTTGCTGCAGGAACGTCATGTCGTCATCGGAGAGCGATCCGCGGACGCGGCGGGCCAGCTTGACGTTCCGCGGGTCGTACTCGTCGATCGGCTTGCGGGTCCGATTGGCGGCAGCGGCGGATTCGGGTGTCAGCAGCGATCCGGCTCCAAGCAGGCCGGCGGTCTTCAGGAATTCGCGGCGGGGGGTGGTCATCGAAGGCTCCATTCAGGCGATCAGTTCGTGCAACACGCGTCCATGCACATCGGTCAGCCGGTAGTCGCGGCCGCTGAAGCGGTAGGTCAGGCGTTCGTGGTCGATGCCCATCTGGTGCAGCAGTGTCGCGTGCAGGTCGTGGATGTTGACCCGGTTCTCGACCGCCCGGAAACCGAACTCGTCGGTCGCCCCGTGGGCCACTCCTCCCTTGATGCCGCCACCGGCCATCCAGACGGTGAACCCGTACGGGTTGTGGTCGCGACCGGTGCCGGCTTCCGAGACCGGGGTCCGGCCGAACTCGCCGCCCCAGACGATCAGCGTTTCGTCGAGCAACCCGCGTTGCTTCAGGTCGGTGATCAGCCCGGCACAGGCGCGGTCGATGTCGGGGCAGCGTTCCCTGAGGTTCTTGTTGATGTCGTGATGATCGTCCCACGGCTGGCCGGGGCCGGAAAACACCTGCACGTAGCGGACACCCCGTTCGACCAGCCGACGGGCCAGCAGGCACGAATTGCCGAAGGTGTTCTCGCCGTACAGTTCGCGGACCGACGTCTTTTCGGTCCGCACGTCAAATGCCTCGCTGGCGGCGAACTGCATGCGGAAGGCGGTTTCCATGGCCTGGATTCGGCCCTCGAGAAACCCGTCGGTCGACCGGTCGGCCAGGTGCAGGCCGTTGAGTTGCTGGATCAGGTCCAGTTGCTGTCGCTGAGCCGCCTTGTCCTGGGCCGGGTTCTTCAGATACCGGATCATTTTCTCCGGAGCGGTCTCGTCGGGGCTGAACTGGGTGCCCTGGTACTTCGAGGGCAGAAACCCCGATCGCCACAGCTTGCCGCTGCGAGGGTGGCTGATCGCGACGAACCCCGGCAGGTTCTCGTTCTCGCTGCCCAGCCCGTAGTTGAGCCACGCACCGATGGTCGGGCGGGTGACGGCGATGTTGCCCGAGTGCATCAGGTTGCGGGCGGGGGTGTGGGTGGGGTTGAAGGTGTACATCGAGCGGACGACACAGATGTCGTCGATGACCCGGCCAAGCCTGGGCAGCAGTTCGCTGACCTCGACACCCGACCTGCCCGATCGGTGAAACTTGAAGGGCGAGGCGAGAATGCCCTTGGTCACGCGTTCGGTCCTGAGATTGACCGTCTGGGGCCGTTGGCCCGCGTACTTCTGGAGTGCCGGCTTGGGGTCGAAGAGGTCCATGTGAGACGGACCGCCGGTCATGAACAGAAAGATGATGTGCTTGGCCGGCGGGTTGGGTCGGATCGCCGGCTTGCGGCCGCCGCCTGGCTCTTCGGCGGCCAGCAATCCGGCCAGGCTCATCAGTCCGAAGCCGCTGCCGGCCGTGGCGAGCATCTGTCGACGGGTGGGTTGAAGCTGGTTCGGCAAGGATCGAACTTTCAGTCGACGAAGATCAGTTCACTGGTGGCCAGGATCGCCTGGCAGTAGTCGGCCCAGGCGGTCCTGGGGTGGGTCTTGAGGCGAGCGTCCAGAAACGCCTGGCCGACGGCCTGTTCCGTTTTCGACGGCTTCCGGGCGAACACGCGACGATAGAGTTCCGAGACGTTCGCCGCGTCGTCGTCGTTGGTGTCGATTCGACCGGCCAGCACGCCCGCCTGCCGGATGAAGAATTCGCTGTTGAATACGAACAACTGCTGCAAGGGCGTGGTGGTCACCTCGCGGCCGGGCACGTGCTGGGCCACGTCGGGGAAATCGTAGAGCCTCATCAGCGGGCTGACCCGGCGGCGGCTGACCGTGGCGTAGACGGTCCGCCTGAGGTTCTTGAGATCATCGACGTTCTGTGACGGACCGAAGGGCTTGGTGTCGAGCGATCCGGTGACGGCCAGGATCGAGTCGCGCCAGGTTTCGAAATCGACCCTTCGCCGAGCGAATCGCCAGAGCCAGCGGTTGACCGGATCGGTCCTGGCCGGCTCGCCCCGGTGGTGACTCGACTGGGTGTAGGTGGCCGAGAGCAGGATCTCGCGGTGCAGCCACTTCAACGACCAGCCGTTGGCGATGAAGGCGGCGGCGAGGTCGTCGAGCAACCGGGGGTGTGTCGGTCTTGTGCCCTGGGCACCGAAATCGCTGGTGGTGGTCACCAGGGGTCGGCCGAAGTGCCAGCCCCAGACGCGGTTGACGAACACGCGGGCCGCCAACGGAGCCGCCGTGGTGGTGATGGACCGCGCCAGTTCGAGCCGGCCTGAACCGGGTCCGAAGGCCCGTGGCTTGTGGTCGGGGCTGAGGACCTGGAGGAATCGGCGGCGGGCGATCGGGCCGGGGGTGGCGACGTTGCCGCGGAGGAACACAGGCAGGTCACGGCTCTCGCCGATCCGGAAATCCATCCAGGTGAAGTCGGGGTCGCTGGCGTCGATGAACACGGCGGCGTCGTAGACGGCGTGGGTGGCCGGGGCATCGAGGAAGGGGGTCTGTTTCAGCGTGGCCACCTCGGCCTTCATCGCCGCGATTTCCCCGGGAGTCGACGGCGTGGCCGGGTCTTCCTTCAGCGCGATGGCGACTTTGAGACGCCAGATGCGGTCCTGGGCCCAGATGACCCGCCGCTCCTGATCGTCGGTCAATTCGACCAGCGGTCGCTTCACCTTCCAGTTGCTCGCGAAGACTCCGGCCAGCGAGTAGTAGTCCTGCTGGGTGATCGCGTCGAACTTGTGTCGGTGACACCGAGCACAGGCAACCGTCAGCCCCAGCAGGCCCCGGCTGACGGCATCGACCCGCTCGTCCCAGTCGTCGGTTGCGATCGTCTCGATCACCGTCTTGGACAGCCGGGGATCCTTGTGGTAGGTCGGAGCGGTGCCCAGGTAGCCCAGGGCCCGGAGGTCGTCTCGCCGAAAGTCCGGCAGCCGGTCGGCGGCCAACTGCATCACCAGGAACCGGTCGTAGGGCAGGTCGTCGTTGATCGCCTCGATCACCCAGTCCCGGTAACGCCAGCCGTCGGGGTGGGGCCGGTTGGTGGCTTCACTGGTCGGGTTGTCCTCGGCCCAGCGGGCGACGTCGAGCCAGTGTCGGCCCCAGCGTTCGCCGTAGTGCCGGTTGGCCAGCAGGCGGTCGACCAGTCGGGCCACGGCGGCGGGCCGCTGGTCAGCTTCGAATTCGACGATTTCCTTTTCGTTCGGAGGCAGTCCCAGCAGGTCGAGTTTCAGTCGTCGCAGCAGGGTGCGCCTGTCGGCCGCGGGCGAGGGTTCGAGCCGGTGTTCCTCGAGCCGGGCCAGCACGAAGTGGTCGAGTCGCCTGCGGGCCCAGTTGCGGCGTTTCGTCGGTGGCAGTTTGCCGACGGCAACCGGTTGGAACGACCACCACGTTCGCGCCGTTTCGAAGCTCATCCCCGGCTGTTTCTCGGCCTGGCGGACCGGTGCCTTATCGCGCGGATCGGGGGCTCCCATCCGGATCCAGGTCTCGAAGTCGGCGATCACCCGCGCCGGCAGCTTGCCGTCGGGGGGCATTTCCAGGGACTTGTAGCGGATCGCGTCGAGCAGCAGGCTGTCGGCCGGCTTGCCGGCGACGACGGCCGGCCCGGTCTCGCCGCCCTTGCGGATCAGGTCGCGGCTGTCCAGGCGGAACTTTCCCTGGAGTTTCCTGGCTCGTCCCGAATGACACTTGTAACAGTGCTTGACCAGCACCGGTCGGATCTTCTGCTCGAAGAAGGCGATGCCGGCCCTGGTGGCCGGCTGTTCGGCGGCGGAGACCTCGGCCGGAGACGTGATCAACATGGCCAGCGTCGCCAGGCCCGAAACCAGCGGCCGCCGGTCGAGGTGCGGAAATGCAGCGAGCATAGGCCCATGCTAGGCTAAGCCGCCGGAGAAGGCTAAGGCTGAGGCGATTGGTCACAGGGGGTCCTGGTCATGCAGCGTCGTGAGTTCATGGGAGCGTGTGCGGTGGGTTCAGCAGGTGCGGTCGAGGGGGCCTCGGCGGCGGCTGTCACCGCGCCCGGGTCGACGGAAACGGCGAGCGTTCGCCCCGGCGAAAGCACGGTGACGATCCAGTCGGCCATCGATGCGGTGGGCCGGGCCGGTGGCGGCATGGTGCAGTTCGCCGCCGGTGTGTACCGGCTGCGGAAGCCCCTGGTCGTACGCCACGATTTTGTGCGGCTGGTGGGTGTCTCCCGGGGAACGATTCTCAAGGCCACTCGTCGTGACCAGGTGCTGGTCCACTTCGGCGGCTCCCATGGGGGGGTCGAACACATGGGATTTGACGGCAGCCTGGACGACCGGTTTGCGGCGATGATCGGCGGTTACGCGAATCCGCCGGATCCACCCACCGGGGTTGTCGGCCTGCAGGTCGCACCGGTTGCCCCGAAGAAATGGGACCGCAGGATCCACGTCAACTACAACCGGTTCTGCAACCTGGTGCTGGCCGGTTGCAGCGAGGGCATCACGCTGCAGGCCGGGCCGAACATCCCGCGGGTCGGCGACAGCGGCTGCTGGTACAACGTCGTCGACACCGTGCTGATCACCTACACGGTCCGCGGCATCTGGCTCCGCGATCCGATCAACGGACGGGGCAGCTCGGTCAACCGAAACCAGTTCTACTCGGTCCGCGTCGGCCAGTGGGCCAACACGGGTGTCCAGGTCGATGCCGGCGACACGAACAGTTTTTACGGGTGTTCGTTCGAGGGGATCGGCCACCGGGGTGCGCCCAACAAGCAGCCCACGGCCATCATCATCCACAAGGCGTCCTCGACCGGTGCCGACAACAACCACAACCTGTTTTCCGGAGCCCGGTTCGAGGGCTGCAAGTTCGACCTGGACAATCGAAACGGCTACACCGAGTTCTACGGGTCGAATCTCGGCTACGGATTCGGCAAGGTCACCGGTGGTCGGCCACTGGTGGTGCTGGGCGGCAGCGACAGTTCGGTCACGACCAATTACCTGCCGGGGATGAGGATCACCGCCACCGGAATCGATTTCGAGCGACCGGTGAACTTCGGAAAAGGCGCCAGCGGGGTCGAGAGAAAACGGGGATGATTGTCGACGGGCCCGGGCAATCCCACAGGCACTGAACAGGGGGAATACGAAGAAATGTCACAAATCAGCGAAGTTCTCGGCCGGATTCAGACCGTTCGTGCATACACGGTCAGCCTGGTCGATGCGGTCCCCGAGTCCGAGTGGTTCCGGCAACCGACCGAGGGGGTCACACACGTGGCTTGGCAGGTCGGCCATCTGGCGATGGCCCAGTACCGCCTGGCGCTGGACCTGGTGCGGGGCGTTCAACCGGGAGACGACGAGTTGATCAGCGCCCGGATGCTGAAAATCTACGGCAAGGACTCGATTCCCGATCCCGACCCGGCAGCCAACACGAGCGTGGAGGAAATCCGCGGGGCCTACGATTCGGTGCACGCGGCGGTGATCGAGGAGATCGGGGCCATGGACGACAGCATCCTCGACGAGCCGTCCAGTCGCGATCACCCCGTCTTTGACACCAAGGGCGGTGCGTTGGAATGGAGCGCCCGTCACGAGATGCTGCATGCCGGCCAGATCGGCCTGCTGAGACGGCTCTTCGGCGAGGCCTGGATCCGCTAGGGGTCCTCGGGCAGCTCGGGCACCAACGGGACGTCAAGATGGTGTCGTGCGTCGACGGGGCGGATCGCCCAGTTGGCCACCAGGGCGACACCCAGCAACGCGGCCATCAGGTACATGGTCGAGTTGTAGAGCGTGGCCCGCGGATCGACTGTGCCCTCGGGCAGCAGGCCGATCAGGTTGGCGATATCGACGGTCTTGGTGGCGACGAGTTTCTCGAGCTGGTCCTTTCCGGCCCCGAAGGCTTCCTGGAACCTGGCCGGATCGACCTTGGACGCCAGGTCACCGATGGCCTGCACCCGCTGGCTTTCTCTCAGTGACGTGATCGCCCAGGGTCCCAGCACGCCGGCGGTGCTCCAGGCGGTGAGCAGGCGACCGTGGATTCCGCCGACAAACCGGCTGCCGAACAGGTCAGACAGGTAGGCGGGGATCGTGGCGAATCCGCCGCCGTACATCGTGAAGATCACCATCGTGGCGGCGTAGAAGTAGACCAACCAGATGGTGTCCGGCTTGGCGCTGACCGCGGCGGCGGTGAAGGGGATCGAGAGATACAGCGCGATGCCCAGCACGAAGAACACCGTGTAGGTCGGCTTGCGTCCGATCCGGTCCGAGACGCTGGCCCAGAAGAAACGGCCGAGCATGTTGAAGACGCTGATCATCAGCACGTAGCTGGCCGCGAAACTTCCGTCGACCAGGTCGGGCAACGTGGTGCCGAAGATCTCGGTCATCATCGTCTTGGCCACGCCCAGCACGCCGATGCCGGCGGTGACGTTGAAGCAGAGCACGATCCAGACGAGGTAGAACTGGGGGGTCTTGATGGCCTGGTCGATGCCGACATCGTGGCGGCTGATCATCTTCCTGTCCGCTGCATCCTTTTCGGGCGGTGTCCAGCCCTCGGGCACCCAGCCCTCGGCGGGAATCCGGTAGCAGAACGACGCGACCAGCATCACCAGGAAGTACCCCAGTCCCAGCACCACGAAGGTTTCGGCCACGCCGACGCTGCCACTGCCGACCACGTAGACGGCGTCCTGGATCTCGGCACCGACTCCCTCGGCGACAACGATCACCTCCTGCAGTTTCCCCGAGACCTCGGCCATCCGGCGTCCGCCCCGGGTCACCAGTTCGACGTCGTCGACGGTGCCCAGTCGTTCGGGAAGTTGTCGGAAAATCCCCAGCAGCCATTCCTTCAGGGGGGCCCCGATCATCGCCCCGCCACCGAATCCCATGATGGCCATTCCCGCGGCCATGCCACGTCGGTCGGGGAACCAGCGAATCAGGGTGCTGACCGGCGACACGTAGCCCAATCCCAATCCGCAGCCGCCGATGACCCCGTAGCCGAGGTAAACCAGCCACAACTGGTGGGTCCAGATACCGGCGGCTCCGACCAGGAAACCGCCGCCCCAGCACGCCGCCGCCACGGTGCCGACCAGGCGGGGGCCGACTCGTTCGAGCCACTTTCCGGCCACGGCGGCCGAGAGGCCCAGGAAGACGATGGCGACTGTGAAGATCCAGACCACGCTGCCCAGTGACCAGTCGTCGGCCGCCCGGCCGACGACGCCCTGGACCCGTTCCAGCGGCGGGTTGAAGATGCTCCAGGCGTAGACCGACCCGATGCACAGGTGAATGCCGACCGAGGCGGGGGGGACCAGCCACCGGTTGAAACCCGGGCCGGCGACGATCCGCTCCTTGGAGAACAGCCCTGGCATCGGCCGATGGTTCCTGCGGGAAAAACGTGGAGTTGGCGGACGAACGACTCACCATATCCGAGCCCTTCGGTGATGGGAAACGTGCTCGCTGGAGACGCCGCTTTACTTTCGTGTGAGCCGTTGTCCAGAATGTCCGACTGATCTGACCCTGTGACGGGACGCGATCCCGGGGAGCACAACGCGATGAGTCGGCGACTGGTGATGCTGGTATTGGTGGCGGTTGTGGCGGGGCCGGCCGGTTCGACCGTGCGGGCCCAGAAGGCCGAACTGCCAGATTTCCCGCGGCTGAATGTCTCGAGGACCTACCGGGTTGATCCCTCGTGGCCACAGCGCCCCGACGGGCTCGAGTGGGACCACGTGCCGGGGATCTTCGTTGACGGGAAGCAGCAGGTGTGGATTTTTACGAGAACCGACCCCGCCGTGCAGATCTTCACCACCTCCGGCCGCCACGTCCGCTCGTGGGGCCGAAACGTGTTCGGACAGCCGCACCAGATCAAGCTGGACCACCAGGGCAACGTCTGGGTGGCCGACCAGGGAAAACATTGCGTGATGAAGCTGTCGCCGGAGGGCAAGCCGCTGCTGGTGCTGGGGACACGGGGTGAATCGGGCGACGACCAACGGCACATGAACAACCCCACCGACATGGTCGTCTCGAAGGCCGGAGACATCTTCGTATCCGACGGATATGGCAACAGCCGGGTGCTGCACTTCGACAAGCGGGGTCGGTTCGTGAAGATGTGGGGCAAGCTGGGTGTGCGGCCCGGCGAATTCAGCCTGCCGCACGCGATCGCGATGGACTCCAAGGGTCGGCTCTACGTCGCCGATCGCAACAACGCTCGTATCCAGGTCTTCAACCAGGACGGCAAGTTTCTGGACCAGTGGCGGAACATCCTGGTGCCGTGGGGGTTCTGCGTAACGGCGGCTGACGAGATCTGGGCCTGCGGATCGGGGCCGATGGGCTGGCGGAAGGAGGACGTTGTGCTGGGCGTGCCGCCGGCCAACCAGGTGCTGGTGAAGTTCTCGACCGCCGGCAAGGTGCTCGAATACGTCGTGATTCCCAAGGGAGCCGACGGGAAAGAGCAGCCCGGCGAGTTGAACTGGGTGCATTCGATTGCCGTCGACAAGGACGGCAACCTCTACTGCGGTGACATCAACGGCAAGCGGGCCCAGAAGTTCGTGCTGGTGCCGGCGACCGGCCAGGCGACCAAGACGGTGGCGAAACAACGATGACCCTGCTGCAGCTGGCCCTCGACGAGCCCGATCTCGAGGTCGCGGTCACCCGCGGTCGCGAGTTGATCGACCTGGTGGAGATCATCGAGGTGGGAACACCCCTGGTGATCGAGTACGGGATGGAATCGGTACGTCGGATCCGCGAGGCGTGTCCGGGGGTCGAGGTGCTGGCGGACCTGAAGGTGATGGATGCCGGTCGGCTGGAAGCGTCGCTGGCCTTCCGGGCCGGTGCCGACTGGGTCAGCGTGCTGGGCGTGGCTGCCGATGCGACCGTTCGCGGTGTCGTCGAGGCGGCATCGGTCGCCGGGGGTCACGTGATGGTCGACCTGATCGGCTGTCCCGACATCCCCGGCCGGGCGGCCGAGTTGCTGAGCCTGGGAGCCGACGTGTTGTGTGTGCACACGGCGTTCGATCGTCAGCAAGAGGGGTCCGATCCGCTCGAGGAGCTTTCGCAGTTGCTGGAGGTGACACCGGCCGAGCGGGCGGCGGTGGCCGGCGGGATCAAGCTCGAGACTCTGCCGGCGGTCCGCGAGTTCGCACCTCAAGTCGTTGTCGTCGGCGGCTTCCTGGCTCATCACCACCAGCCCCGCGAGGCGGCCGCGGAGATCCGCGAGCTGTTGATGGGAGAACAGGTGCCGTGAGTGTTCGGGACCGGGCGGTGCGGATCGCCCAGGAAATCGGAACGACGGTGGGCCGTGTCGACGACGACCGGGCGGGGAGACTGGTCGAGGCGCTGGACGGAGCGACACGCGTTTTCGTTGCCGGTGCCGGTCGGTCGCGGCGGTCAATCGAATCGTTCGCCATCCGCCTGCTGCACCTGGGCATCTCGGCTCACGTCGTCGGCGAAACGACCACTCCGGCATTCGGGAACGGCGACCTGCTGCTGGTGGGTTCGGGTTCGGGTTCGACCGGTTCGCTGGTCCCGATCGCCCGTCGCGCCGTCGAAGGCGGGGGACGGGTGGCGTTGGTCACGATCCGCGAAGGGTCGCCGATCGGAGAGCTGGCCGAGATCGAGTTGTACGTGCCGGCACCGACCCCGAAACTCGACGGCCCGGCCGAGGCCGAGTCGATCCAGCCGATGGGGTCGTTGTTCGAGCAGAGCCTGCTGGTGGTGCTCGATGCGGTGGTGCTGGCGTTGATGGATCGTCGTGGCGAGGGGCCCGAGACGATGTTCGCCAGGCATGCGAATCTCGAGTAGTGCCATTCCGGCGTGGCCGTTGATTCGGAATTTCGGGCCGGTATCCTTGCTGCTGTTCTCCGCTCCCCGGTCTTCACGAGTTTCACCATGCCCAAGACGATCACCGCTGCGGTTCTGACCAATGAAACCGGTGCACACCTGGGCGCCTACTTTCCGGCCCTGGCGGCCAGTCCCGAGGCGGGACGGGTCGTGTTGGGAGATCCCAGTGGACAGGCGGTGGCCGGTGCC
>CAUZRQ010000093.1:0-20590 GCA_963582065.1 Planctomycetota bacterium
CAGGCTGGGCAGCTTCCTCGAATTCGAAGCGGTCCTGGACCAGGGGCAGGAGGAGGCCACCGGGTACGCGCAGCTGGAGAAACTGCAGCGCGAATTCGGGATCGCCGTCGAGGCGATCATCGGGGCGGCGTACTCGGACCTGCTGCTGGCAGGCTGAATCGACCCGCTACATCCACTCGCGGATCGGCTTGCCCTCGATCAGCTGCACCGGGCGGCCGTCGGGCGAGTTCACGATCAGGTCGTGCGGGATGCCGAGCTTCTGGTAGACCGTCGTGGCGATGTCGTCGCTGTGGTACTCGTTCTTGACCACCCGACCACCTTCGCCGTCGGTCTCGCCCAGGATCTGTCCCTGCGGAATGCCCGCCCCGGACATGATCGCGAACCCCGAGGTCGACCAGTGGTCGCGGCCGCTGGCCGAGTTGATCTTGGGGGTGCGGCCGAAGTCGGTCAGCCACATCACCAGGGTCGAATCGAGCAACCCACGGTCGGCCAGGTCCTCGAGCAACACCGGCAACGCCTTGTCGACGGGCGGGATGCGGGTGTTCTTCAGCGAGTTGAAGTTGTTCTGGTGCGTGTCCCAGCCGCCGTCGGTGACGGTGACGAAGCGGACACCCGACTGGATCAGCCGGCGGGCCAACAGGCAGCTCTGGCCGAATTTGTTGCGCCCGTAACGGTCACGCAGCTTGGCGTTCTCCGAATCGACATCGAAGGCCTTCTTGGTCTCCGGCGCGGTGATGATGTTCATCGCCGCCTTGTAGAAGTCGTCGAGGGCCTCGAAGGCCACCGGCTGCAGATCGGCACGACGCTGCAGCGCGTCGATCTTCGAGAGGATCCGGCGGCGGCGGTCGACCCGCTTCATCGAGACCCCGGTCGGAGGGGTGATGTCGCGGACGCTGAACTGCTTGGCGTTGGGATCGGCCAGCATCTCGAACGGACTGTGCTCGATGCCGAGGATCCCGGCCGTACCACCGCCGTAACGACGGTCGATGTCGCTGCCCAGTTGCACGAACGGCGGCAGGACGCTCTTGAAACCCTTGTGGTGGCTGACCACCGATCCGTAGGTCGGGAATGCCATCGCGGGGTTGAACCGCCGACCGGACATCACCCACTGGTCGGCGGTGCCGTGACTGCCGTTGCGCGGGTTCCAGCCCCGCAGGACCGAGTACCGCTTTGCCTCGCGGGCCATGTTCGGCACGATCTCGGTAAACTGCACACCGGGGATCGCCGTATCGATGACGCCGAACTCGCCCTTGACGCTCAAGGGCGCCTCGGGCTTCGGGTCGAACGTGTCGTGGTGGCTGGTGCCGCCACGCGTCCAGATCAGGATGCAGTTGATCTCCTTGGTCGTCTCGCCCCGTGCCGCAGCCGCCTGGCGTCCGGCCAGCAGCGTCGGCAATGACAGCCCCAGGCCAGCCAGGCCACCCACCTGCAGCAGGCAACGACGTGAAATCCGTTCGCAGTCGCGGTCGAGTCCGGGCAGGAGATTCAGCATGAAATCTGTCTCGTTGAGGATGTCGGCTGCAGCGCGGCTCTCGCCACAAAAACCGAATTCGGGACCGATCGGGACGGTTCCGGTGGGGCCCCAATTCTACCAGTAGGGTTTTGGATGTATCAACGCAGATTGACGCGACGGCCCTCCTATAGCATCGGCTTTGGCCACCGGACATAATGAACCCACCTACCGGCGGTCGCCTCGCCACGACCGCCCCACCGTCCCCGCCTCGCCGAATCGGCTTCGACGACACGAGCCGCCCGTTCGGCAATCACCGGAGACCTCGTCGTGAGACACTCCCCGCACCGTCCGTTGCGACACCGCCTCGGCGGATGGCTGCTGTTGTCGGCGTGCCTTCTGGCCGGTCAGGCGATCGCTGCCGAGGGACCCCGGATCGAGGTGGTCCCCGAAAAGGCCACGCTGGCGGGCAACTTCGCACGGGTCCAACTGGTCGTCAGTGAAATCACCGCTGGGAACAGGTCGAGCGATCGGTCGAATGACCTGACCCGCAAGGTCCTCTACACGTCGCTGAACCCCGACGTGGTCAGCGTCAGTCGCTCGGGCGAACTGCTGGCCCGCGGCAACGGCACGACTCGAGTCGAGGTGATGGCCCCGGGTGGCGGCAAAGCGGTGCGGCTGGTCGAGGTGACCGTCAGCGGGGTGGCCGCTGATCCGGGGATCGGTTTCCGCCAACAGGTCAGCCCGATTCTCAGCAAGCACGGCTGCAACAGCGGCGCCTGCCATGCCGCCCAGTACGGCAAGGGCGGCTTCAAGCTGTCGGTCTTCGGGTACAACCCCGATTTCGATCGGAAGGCGATCATCCGCGAACGGCACCAGCGACGAGTCAGCCTGGTGGCCCCGCGAAAAAGCCTCTTCCTGCGGAAGCCGACGCTGCAGGTTCCGCACGGTGGCGGCCACCGCCTGGATCGCGACTCGGTCGACCACGACATCCTCGTTGCCTGGCTGTTTTCCGGAGCCCCCCTGTCCAACGGCAAGTCGTACGACGTGACCCGGCTGGAGGTCTTCCCCAGGCGACGCGTGGGCACCGTCGGCACGAAGCAACAGTTGCGGGTCATCGCTCACTACAAGGACAAGACCACCCGCGACGTCACCGCCTGGGCCAAGTACGACTCGATGGACGAGTCGATCCTCGACGTTGCCCCCTCGGGGCTGGTCACTGCCAGCGGCCGCGGCCAGGCCCCGGTGATGATCCGCTTTGGGAGCCAGGCTGAAATCTCGATGTTCGTCACCCCCTTTGCCACCAACGCCAAGCTGGACGGCTGGAAGAACAACAACTTCGTCGACGAACTGGCCGCGGCGAAGTTCCACGAACTGGGCATCGAGCCCTCGGGCCTGTGTGATGACGCCACCTTCCTCCGCCGGGTCACGCTCGACCTGATCGGTACGCTGCCCACCCCGGAGATGGCCCGGACCTTCATCGACTCGAAAGTCCCCGACAAACGACAGCGGCTCATCGACGAACTGCTGGGCCTGACCGGCGACCCGGCCCGTGACCGCTTCAACGACCTCTACGCCGCCTGGTGGACGCTGAAGTGGGCTGACCTGATCCGCAACAGCAGCAACAAGCTGGGCGAACAGGGCATGTGGTCCCTGCACAACTGGATCCGCGAGTCGTTCCGGACCAACAAGAGCTTCGGCCGTTTCGTAGGCGAACTGGTCACCGCCAAGGGCTCGATCTACTCGTCCGGACCGGCCAACTACTTCCGCATCAACAGCAACGCCAACGACCTGACCGAATCGACCGCCCAGCTGTTCCTGGGCATTCGGCTCGAGTGTGCCAAGTGCCACCATCACCCCTTCGAGAAGTACAGCCAGGGCGACTACAACGGCTTCGCCGCCTTCTTCAAGGGCGTGGGCACCAAGAGCAGCGAGGAGTTCGGCCTGTTCGGCGGCGAGTCGGTCGTGGTGGTCAAGGCGGGCACCACCGGCAAGGCGACGCCGCTGGACGGCAAGCCGGTCGAGCACCCGCTGGATCTCCGCATCCCGCTGGCCAAGTGGCTGACCGGCAAGCAGAACGAGTTCTTCTCGCAGAACGTCGTCAACCGCTACGTCAGCTACCTGCTGGGCCGCGGACTGGTCGAGCCGGTCGACGACCTGCGTTCGACCAACCCACCCACCAACGTCGCACTGATGGACGCCCTCTCCAAGCACTTCGTCGACAGCAACTACGATCTCAAGGCCCTGCTGCGGGCCATCGTCTCCAGCCGCCTCTACCAACTCCGCTCCCAGCCCACCAAGGCCAACGCCGGCGACACCCGCTTCTACAGTTACTACCGGGTCAAGCGGCTGGCGGCCGAGCCGTTGCTCGACGCCGTTGACGAAGCGACCGGCGTGAAGACGAAATTCAAGAGCCTGCCATTGAGCACCCGCGCGATCGAGTTGCCCGATGCCGGCGACTTCTACTCGAACTACTTCCTCAAGACCTTCGCCAAGCCCAAGCGGGCCAGCGTCTGCGAATGCGAACGATCCGGCGACGAGAACCTTGCCCAGGCCCTGCACACGCTCAACGGCGACACCATCGCCTCGAAGGTGGCCGCCAAGAACGGACGGGTCGGCAAGTTGCTGACGGCCAAGTCGACCCACGAGAAGATCGTCGAGGAACTGTACCTGGCCACCCTGTCCCGGCGGCCGTCGGCCGAGGAACAGGCGGCGTGCCGCGAGTTCCTGGCCGCCAGCCCCAGTCCCAAGGAATGCTACGAAGACCTGCTCTGGGCCCTGCTCAACTCGAAGCAGTTCCTGTTCGTCCACTGATCCCGAAGGCTCTTCCGACATGTTCCGCCACCCGCTCCACGTGATCCTCGGACTCGGCGGCGTCCTGCTGTCCGTCGCCGTCGCACCGACGTCCGCACAGGCTCAGTACCCGATGCTGATGAGCCTCAAGCCCGTCGCTGCCCAGGTGGGGCAAACCTCCGTGCACAACGTCAATTCCCGCTACAACCTTTACGGGGCCTACAAGGTGCTCGTCACCGGCCAGGGCGTCACGGCCGAGGTCGTTCCCGTGGCCAAGCCCAAGGACGGCAAGACACCCAACCTGACGCAGCTGAAGCTCAAGTTCACCACCGCTGCCGACGCCCTGCCGGGTGTCCGTGACGTCCGCCTGGCGACTCCCCGCGGTGCCAGCACGATCGGCCAGATCGTGATCGTCGCCGACAAGGTCGTCTATGAATCCGGCAACAACGATTCGGCCGCGAAGGCCCAGTCCATCACGCTCCCGACGACCATCTGTGGAGCGATCGAGAAGGCCGAGGACGTCGACGTCTTCAAGTTCACCGCCAAGAAGGGCCAGCCGCTCTCCTTCCATGTCCGGTCACAGCGACTGCAGGACCGGATCCACGATCTCCAGAAACACGTCGACCCGATTCTCACCCTTCGGACCGCCGCCGGTGCCACACTGGCCTCTTCGGACAATTACTACTTCGCCGACCCGTTCCTGGCCACCACCGCTCCGGCCGATGGTGAATACACCCTGGAGATCCGTGATGTTCGGTACCAGGGCAACGGCTACTGGCAGTACTCGATCGAGTCGCACAGCCGGCCGGTCGTCGAGACGATTCACCCCCTGGCCGTCGCGCTGGGAACCGACGTCCCGTTGGCCCCGATCGGACATCATCTGGATGCGGTCGGATCGCTGAAGATCAACCTGCCGGCCAACACCCCCACCGGACAGATCTGGCAACGCCTGGCCCTGGCCTCCGGACGCAGCAACCCCGTGCGAGTGGTCGCCAGTTCACTGCCAACGGCCATCGAAGGCGACGCCGGAAACAACGACGTGAAGTCCGCCCAGGCCGTCGCCGTCCCCTCGACCATCAGCGGACGGATCGAGTCCGAGTCCGACATCGACTGTTACCTCTTCGAGGCCAAGAAGGGCGAAAAGTACACCTTCGAGGTGGTGGCGCGGAGGGCCGGCAGTGCCCTGGACCCGCACCTGAGGATCCTCGATGCCACCGGCAAGCAACTCTCGCTCAATGACGACTTCCGCCGCCTGAAACGGCTGACCCAGGACTCGCAGGTCGAGAACTTTTCCGTCCCGGCCGACGGCAAGTACGTGATCGAGATCCGCGATGTGCACCTGCGGGGCGGCCCGCGGTATGTCTACGCCGTCCGCACCACCAGGGCGGTGCCGCACTTCGAGTTGTTCCTCGACTCGGACAAGACCCAGCTCTCACCGGCCACGCACGGCGTGATCTTCGTCCGTGCCGAGCGTCACAACGGGTTCACCGGAGCGATCGACCTGGCTGTCGACCACCTGCCGCCGGGAGTCACCGCCCGCTGCGGCCGGATCCTGGCCGACGGCACTGACGGGTGCATCATCCTCAGCGCCAAGGCCGACGCCAAACTGGCGATCTCCAACATCTCCGTCACCGGCACCGAGATCCAGACGGCCAAGTCACCGGCCAGGCCACCCCTGACCGACATCGCCCGGCCGATGCAGGAAACCTACATGCCCGGCGGCGGACGCAACCACTGGCCGGTCAACACCCATGCCGTCAACGTCGGCGAACTCTCTGACATCCGGTCTGTCCGGTTGAGCACCCAGGCGGTGACCCTCAAGCCGGGCGGTTCGACCACGATCAAGGTCAACTTCGAACGAGCTCCCGGGTTCACCAAGAACGTCACGCTCGACGTGCTGTTCCAGCACCTGGGCACCGTCTACGGCAACTCGCTGCCCAAGGGGGTCACGATCGACGCGGGGGCCAGCCAGACACTGATCACCGGCAAGGCCAGCCAGGGCCAGATCGTACTCAAGGCAGCCAAGGACGCTCCGCCGGTCAAGATGCAGCAGGTCTCGGTCATGGCCAACATCTCGATCAACTTCGTGATGAAGGCCACTTACAGCAGCCCGCCACTGATGGTGACCGTCACCAAGCCGTGAGGCGTCCCCCGACCTGGTGTTGTCCGCGACGCACCCAGGAAGCCCGCTCCCGTGCAGCAGTCTCTCCACGCCGCCATCCAGGACAAGTCGGCCCGGATCGGCATCATCGGCCTCGGCTACGTCGGACTCCCCCTGGCCAACGCCTTCATCGACGCCGGTTTCACCGTCCTGGGCTTCGATGTCGACCAGTCCAAGGTCGATCGACTGGCCGTCGGCGAGAGCTACATCAAGCACATCAGTTCCGAAACCGTCTCGGGCTGGATGAACGCCGGGCGGTTCGAGGCGACCAGCGACCAGGCACGAATGAGCGAAGCCGACGTGCTGCTGATCTGCGTCCCCACGCCGCTCACGGACAGCCGTGACCCGGACCTGCAGTACGTCGAGGGCACGGCCCGGGCGATCGCGGCCACGCTGCGGCCCGGACAACTGGTCGTCCTGGAAAGCACCACCTACCCGACCACCACCCGCAACGTCGTGCTGCCGTTGCTGGCCGAAAGCGGCCTGGCCGTCGGCAGCGATTACTTCCTGGCCTACAGCCCCGAACGCGAGGATCCGGGCAACCCGGACTACTCGGCCGCCGGCATCCCCAAGGTCGTCGGCGGGATCGACGAACCCAGCGGCCAACTGGCCGTGGCACTTTACGAACAGGCCATCGTGCAGGTGATTCCGGTGGGAAGCCCCGAGGTGGCCGAGGCCTGCAAGATCCTCGAGAACACCTACCGCGCGGTCAACATCGCGCTGGTCAACGAACTGAAGACGCTGTTGGACCGGATGGACATCGACATCTGGGACGTGATCGATGCGGCCAAGACCAAGCCCTTCGGCTTCCAGGCGTTCTACCCCGGTCCCGGCCTGGGCGGACACTGCATCCCCATCGACCCCTTCTACCTCAGTTGGCTGGCCCGCGAGCAGGGGCTGACCACTCGGTTCATCGAGCTGGCCGGTGAAATCAACTCGCAGATGCCCGGATATGTCGTCGGCCGACTGGTGGAGTTTCTCGGCGAAGAGGGCAAATCGCTGCGGGGCAGCCGGATCTGCCTGCTGGGCATGGCCTACAAGAGGGACGTCGACGATCCCCGCGAAAGCCCCTCCTTCGTGCTGATGGACCTGCTCCGCGATCAAGGAGCCGAATTGACCTACAACGATCCGCACATCCCCGTGCTGCCGTCGATGCGACACCACGACGTGCCCGATCTCTCGAGCACCGAGCTGACACCGGAGTTTCTCGCGTCGCAGGACTGCGTGCTGATCGCCACCGATCACACCGCCTACGACTACGACCACATCGTCCGCCACGCCCGGCTGGTCATAGACACTCGCAACGCCACCAGCGCCGTGACCGAGGGCCGCGAGAAAATTCGCAAGGCCTAGGCACCCGACCCGGATCCTCACCCGATGACCGACTCCGATCAGCAGACCGCTTGGGACCGGGACGGGTTCTTCATGATCCGCGGGCTGTTGACGGCCGAGGAGGTCGAACTGCTGGGACGGATCGCCCGCGCCGATGTCCAACTGCGTGCCGACGCCTCGGTGCGCGACGATGGCGAGGGCCGGGCCGTATCCTTGCGGGTCCGCAACGAACTCCGGGACGACATCTACAGCACGATCGCCCGCAGCCGGCGGATCGTCTCGGTGATGGAGCAACTGCTCGGCGGCGAGGTCTACCATTACCACCACAAGCTGATCTTCAAGGATCAGCAGACCGCCGGCGCCTGGGCCTGGCACCAGGACTACGGCTACTGGTACGACTACGCCTGCCTCTTTCCGCTGCTGGCCAGTTGCCTGATCGCCGTCGACCCGGCCACTCGAGACAACGGCTGCCTGCAGGTACTGGCCGGTTCGCACCGCGTGGGGCGGATCGAACACGGGATCAAGGGCGACCAGACCGGTGCCGATCCCGAACGGGTCGCCGCCATCGAGCAGCAGCTCGAGACCGTCCACGTGACCCTGGATCCCGGTGACGCGATCTTCTTCCACTGCAACCTGCTGCACCGCTCCGACGCCAACACCACGCCCGAACCGAGGTGGGCATTGATCTGCTGTTACAACGCCGCCCGCAACAACCCCTACCGACAGATCCGGCACCCGCAGTACACCCCGCTGGAGACCGTCGTGGACGCGCAGGTGCTGGCCGTCGGGCGGGACCACTGGTCCCGGTTGGCTACGTCGTGAACTCCTTGCCCCCCCCGCCCGGCGAGCCCGTTGACCGGAGAACCGTCTCGGAGGCGATTCGCACCGAGGCCAGACGGATCGGATTCGAACTGGTCGGCATCGCCCCGGCCGATCGACCCGAGAGCCTGGATCACTTCAGCAACTGGCTCGAATCGGGCTTCGACGGACGGATGGGCTACCTGTCGCGTCGACGTGACGCGTACGCCCACCCGGACGGAGTGATGTCCGACTCGGCCAGCCTGGTGATGCTGGGAATGCTCTACCGTTCGACCGACGAAGCGAGCATGGGAGCGGCATCCGTCGAGCCCGGCGGCACATCAACTGCAATCCCGGCCCGGGTGGCCCGCTACGCCACCGGAACACGCGATTACCACGACGTGCTGAGAGAACGCCTGTCGGAGCTGGCCGATTTCGTCCACGACCAAATGCCCGGCTGCCGCACCCGGGGCATCGTCGACACCGCACCGTTGCTGGAACGGGACTTCGCACGGCAGGCCGGGCTGGGTTGGTTCGGCAAGAACACCATGCTGCTGGACCGTCAATTCGGCAGCTGGTTCTTCCTGGCAGCACTGCTGATCGACCAGCCGCTTGAACCGGATGCCGCTGCTCAAACCGACCACTGCGGCACCTGCACCGCCTGCCTGGACGCCTGCCCGACCGACGCCTTCCCCGAGCCCTACGTGCTCGACGCCCGCCGCTGCATCAGCTACCTGACGATCGAACTGAGAAACGAACCGATCCCGGTCGAACTCCGCGAGGGCATCGGCGATTGGGTGTTCGGCTGCGACATCTGCCAGGAGGTCTGCCCCTGGAACCGTGAGGCTCCACCGACATCCGAACCGGAGTTCGAACCCGTCGCCGGGCTGTCCAACGCCGACGTCCTGGATTTGTTGCGACTCGAGGAGACCGATTTTCAGCAACGGCTGGGTCCCACGCCGCTCGAGCGACCGGGGCGGTCCGGGGTGGTCCGCAACGCCGCGATCGTCGCTGGGAACTCGCGGCGGATCGACGCTGTCGAACCGCTGGCCGCGCTGCTCAGCGACGATGAACCGATCGTCCGTGGCAGTGCCGCCTGGGCCCTGGGACGGATCGGCGACTCGACGGCGTTGACCGCATTGCGACAACGACGCCCGGTCGAGAACATGGAGGAGGTTCAGCACGAAATCGATGCGGCGATCGAAGCCGCATCAGCGGGGGGGCCATCGCGATGAGTGACGTGATTCGAGTCGGGGTCAACGGCGCCGGGGGCCGGATGGGGCGACGGATCGTCGCGCTGACGCACGCCGACCCGGCACTGGAAGTCGCCGCGGCAGTCGATGCCGAGGCCAGCGGCCTGGTCGGCCAGGATGTCGGCGAACTGGCCGGTATCGGAGCGATCGGTGTCGCCGTCAGCACAACCCTGGCCGAGAACGTCGACGTGGTGATCGACTTCTCGACCCCCAAGGGCCTGTCGGACATCGCCACCGCCTGCCACGAGCGGTCGATCGCACTGGTGGCCGCCACCACCGGACTCGAACCCGAACAGCAAACTGCCGTCGATTCGGTGGCCGAGGTGTCCGGGCTGATCGTTGCCCCCAACATGAGCCTGGCGGTCAACCTGGTGATGAGGCTGGCCGCCGACACCGCCCGGGCTCTGTCCTCGTCCCCCGGCGGCGTCGATGTCGAGATCATCGAACGTCATCACCGGTTCAAGGAAGACAGCCCCAGCGGCACGGCGCTGAAGTTCGGTGAATTGATCGCTGCGGAGATGGGGCAGACCAGCCATGTTCACGGGCGCGAGGGCCGCATCGGCCAGCGGCCACACGACGAGATCGGCTACCACGCCCTGAGGACCGGCGACAACGTCGGCGAACACACCATCGTCTTCGGCATGATCGGCGAGACGATCGACCTGACCGTCCGAGGCCAGACCCGCGACAGTTACGCCTACGGTGCCGTTGCCGCCGCCGCGTTCCTGGCCGGCCAGGCCCCCGGGACCTACACGATGAACGACGTGCTCGGCCTCTAGGCCACGTCGCCAATCGGAAAAGTCACCCCAGTTCTCCCACCTCGCCCAAGCCGAAAAATCCTCAAGACCCGACCCCCCCCAGGCCGATCTCGACAACGGTGGGGCAGGTCAACGAGGAGTCGGCGGGAATGTACCGGAGCTACTGGGGATTGTCCCGGCCGCCGTTCCCCGCGGGTCCTGACACCGAGGGGTTCGTCGCTTGCCAGCCGCACCAGGCGGCGTTGTTGAAGCTGCGGTACACGATCGAATCGGGCCTGGGCGCAGCGGCAATGATCGGCGAAATCGGCTCGGGAAAAACCACCGTGGCGGCTCGCCTGGGCGAAGAGCTGGCCGAGCCGTTCGGGCCGTTTGTGCACGTGGTCTTTCCGCGGCTGAGCACGGCCGAGTTGATCGCCTGGCTGGCCGTCGAACTGGGTGCCGACGAACACCTGCTGGAAACGGCCGATGATGGTGCCGACGTCGCACTGCGGGTGCTGCGGACTCGATTGTCGGAGTGGTCGACACGGGGTCAACGACCGGTGCTGGTGATCGACGAGGCCCACCTGCTGAACAACTCGTCGACGCTCGAGGTGCTGACGCTGCTCTTGAATTTCCGCGACCCGCCGCGAATCGACTTCACCCTGCTGCTGGTCGGCCACACCTCGCTCTCGGGACTCCTGTCCCGCATGCCCCAACTCTCGGACCGCCTGGCCCTGGCTGCTGACCTGCCGCCGTTGACCCAGGGCGAGAGCGAGCAGTACGTGAGGGGTCGACTGGCGGCAGCCGGTTGCACCGGGAGTCCGTTCGCCCCCGACGCCATGGTTGTTCTCCACGCCCTGTCGGGCGGCATTCCGCGGGCGATCGGCCGATTGTGCGACCTGGCCCTGCTGGTCGGTTACGCCAACGGACTGGATTCGATCCGGGGCGACCACATCCACGACGTGGCGCTCGAGTTGCCTCGCGCGGTGTTGCGACAGGCGTCCTGACTCAACCGCAGGTCGGCAATTGGTAGAGGATCGCGTTCCCCTCCTTGCCCACCACCTGGGCGAGTCCGCAACGACGCAGGCAATAGGCCACCTTGCGGGCCAACGGGCGGCTGATGCCGGCGGCGGCGGCCAGGTCGGCGGTGCTGAAGGGCTCGGTCCGCTCGGGCGGCTTGATCGCATCGGGCAGCATCGCCAGCAGGTCGTCGACGGTCCGCAATTTCGCCCGATCGGTCACCTCGGCCAACAGCCGGTCCTCGACGATGTAGCCGCGGCTGACCCGCCGCTTCTTCTCGGCCGGCAACCGGTACTCGTCCTGAAGCGTCATCAGCACCTCGAGTTCGAGCCGCGGGTGGGGAAAGACGCCGACGAAATGGACCAGGTCGTCGAAGAGGTTCCACAGCGTCTGCTTCTTGGGACTCTTGCGGGTCGAGACCACCGGTCCATTGGGAACGTCCCGCTTGAGCAACTGCTTCCGCTCGGCCAGGGGCTTGACCACCAGCACGTCGTGCGAGCGAAGCAAACGGCGGATCTTGTCGCGAATCGCCCCCAGCGACCCGTACTGGATCTCGATCAACCGCTCGCCGTCAACCGCGTCGATCCGGAAGCCGTCGACGATCACCTCGTGCCGATCGGTGTCGGTCACGTACAGCGACTTCAACTGGCGGTGGATGCTGTGTTCCATGACGGCCCGCGATGAACTGGGTCGCCGCGGATGGTAGGAACGGTGGGACCGGGCTGTCCAGAGGAATGGGCGGGCGGACAGATCATTCGCTCGAGGCTTGTGACCCACCGTCGATCTCGACATCATCGACACCTGCGACAACGGACCACGACGTGCCCCCCCTGCCGGGACTGATCCATGAGTTCGACTCAACGCCAGTTGTCCCCCGTACTGTTCGTCCAACTCTCGACCATGATGTTTCTCCAGTTCTTCATCTGGGGAGCCTGGTACGTCACTGCGCCGAACTACCTCAGCACCATTGGCTTCACGGCCGACGATTTCGGATGGACCTACTCGGTCGGCCCGATCGCGGCCATGATCTCGCCGTTCTTCGTCGGCATGATCGCCGACCGGTTCTTCTCGGCCCAGAGAGTCCTGGGCGTGCTGCACCTGGCCGGTGGAGTGGCGATGTTCGGTGCCGCGATGCTGATGACGAAAGCCGATCCGTCGGCGGACATGATCAACATCTACTTCTTCGGCTACATGTTGACCTACTTCCCGACGCTGGCACTGACCAACACGCTGGCGATGAAGAACATGGAGGATCCCGAAAAGCAGTTCCCCTTCATTCGTGTCGCGGGCACGATCGGGTGGATCGTTGCCGGGTTCGCCCTGACACTGGCCGGCTACGAAACGACGATCGGGATGTTCTACCTGACGGCCGGATCGGCGATCGCACTCGGGCTCTTCAGCTTCACGCTGCCCGACACGCCCCCGACCCAGACCGGCCCGGTCTCCTTCGGCCAGATCCTGGGAGTCGACGCCCTGGTCATGCTGGCCAATCCCGCCTACCTGGTGTTCCTGATCGCCTCGACCCTGATCTGCATCCCGCTGGCCTTCTACTACCAGATCGCCAGCCGGGTGGTCGAAATGACCGGGATGCCGATCGCGTTCACGATGTCCTTCGGACAGATCTCCGAGATCTTCTTCATGCTGGTCATGCCACTGTTCTTCAGGCGGCTGGGCGTGAAATGGATGCTGGCCGTCGGCATGCTGGCCTGGGTCATCCGCTACGCCCTGTTCTCGCTGGGTGCCGCCGATGAAATCAGCTGGATGATCATCGGGGGGATCGTGCTGCACGGCATCTGCTACGACTTCTTCTTCGTCACCGGCCAGATCTACACCGACAAGGCGGCACCCGAGCCGATCCGGGCCCAGGCCCAAGGCCTGCTGGTGCTGTTCACGCTCGGCCTGGGCATGTTCATTGGTGCCAAGGTCGCGGCCGAGGTCGAGACGCGGTACACGACCAAGGAATCGATCGCCCTGGCCGAGGACGTGAAGGCACTGGGTGAGAAGATCACCGCGGCCACGGAAGCCGAGGATGACGCGCTGGTGACCAAGCTGACTGCCGAGAAGGCCACGGCACGCCACGACGAGTTGGCCGCGATCAACTGGCGATACCTGTGGGGCATCCCGGCCATCTTGGCCGGCGTGATCCTGCTCGGCTTCTGCGTGGTCTTCCACGAACGAACCGGGCCGCCCGCTTCGGCGGAACCGGCCGACACGCTCGCCGCTGCCGCCGAAGACCCCTTCAATGACGCGCCGGAGCTGCCCCCCGACGACGGCGTCGCTAGCTGACCGGGACGGCACACTGCCCACCACCTGCAACCAACCCGCACAAGGACCATCACCGATGCGTCTGGCCCTGCTCGCGACCCTCGCCCTGTTCGTCACAACCGCCACCCCGACTGCCGACGCGGCCAACTGGCCCAACTGGCGGGGTCCCACCCAGAACGGCGTGTCGACCGACAAGGGGATCCCGGCCGAGTTCGGCCCGGGCAAGAACGTGGCCTGGAAGGTCAAGCTGCCCGGTCCCGGTGGTGCCTCGCCGGTCGTCTGGGACGACCAGGTCTACGTCACCAGCGTCGACGGCCAGAAACTGCTGCTGCAGGCCTGGAGCACCGCCGGCAAGCTGAAGTGGCAGCAGCAGGTCGGAACGGGCAACAAGGTGGTCCGCCGTGACGAGGGCAACTCGGCCTCCCCCTCGCCGGTCACCGACGGCAAGCACGTCTGGGCGATGATGGCCAACGGGGAAATCGCCTGTTACACCGTCGCGGGAAAGCTGGCCTGGAAACGCGACCTGCGGCCCGCCTACGGCCCCTTCAAGATCGCCTTCGGCCTGACCGCCTCGCCGGTCCTCGAGGACGGCAAAATCATCCTGCAACTGATCCACGGCAGCCGGCAGGCGAAGCCCGAGGAGGACCAGGGCCTGCTGGTCGCCCTGGATGCCGCCACCGGCAAGCAGGTCTGGAAACAGGTCCGCAAGAGCGACGCCTACGACGAAAACAAGCACTCCTACACCTCGCCGTTCATCTACAACGACGGCAAGACCAAGCTGTTGATCAGCCACGGAGCCGACTACACGATTGCCTACAACCCCGCCGACGGGGTCGAGATCTGGCGCAAGGGCGGGCTGAACCCTCAGAACGACCCCAAGAAGAAGTACCACCGCACGCTGCGGTTCGTGGCCTCCCCGACGGCCATCCCCGGACTGATCGTGATTCCCACGGCCAAGAACGGGCCGGTCGTCGCCATCCGGCCCGACGGCAAGGGTGACATTTCCTACGCCAAGAGCCAGCACGTCTGGACACGGCCCAACAACACCCCCGACGTCCCCTGTCCCCTGATCCACGGCGGACTGGTCTACCTCTGCCGCGAAAACGGCAACCTGGTCTGCATGGACGCCAGGACCGGCCAGGAGTACTACCACGAACGGACTCACCGGCAGCGTCACCGCGCCAGCCCGGTGTTCGTCGACGGCAAGGTGATCTGCCTGGCCCGCGACGGGATGATCACCGTCGTCCAGGCCGGCAAGACCTTCAAGGTGCTCGCCCAGAACAATCTCGGCGACGCGATCGCCGCCTCGCCGGCGATCGCCGGCGGCACCATGTACCTCCGCTCGTTCGGTTGGCTGTGGGCGATCCGCAAGTAGGCGGTGAGGGACCGCCGAGGCCGGTGGCTCGGGCCCGCGACTGATCTTGTCGCGGCGGTCCGAATGCGTTATCCCACCCGCCCCTCACTCGTATCTCTCCCCTCTCAACCGTTTTCGGAGAGTCCCGATGCGCCTGGTCTTTGCCGCCCTGTCGGCCCTGCTGCTGGCACCCGCCGCCCACGCATACGACAACGAGACCGATTTCCCCTACGAAGCCACCGTCGGCAGCAACAACGTCCTGGTCCGCAGTGGACCGGGAGGTCGATACTACCCCACCGGTCGCCTCTCCTCCGGCGACCGGGTCACCGTCCATCGTCACGACCCCGGCGGCTGGTACATGGTCGCCCCGCCCCGAGGCAGCTTCAGTTGGATCCCCGCCGACGAGGTCCAGGTCACCGGAACCACCGGCACCATCACCGCCACCAGCGTGGCCGTCCGGGTCGGCAGCCGTTTCGATGCAACCGACCGGGATGTCGTCTCGCGGCGCCTCTCCAGAGACGAAACGGTCGAAGTGATCGGACACGGGCAGGACAAGACCGGAAAACCGTTGCTGAAGATCACACCGCCCAGGCTCGAATATCGCTGGGTCTCCGGCGGAGTGCTCACACCGGTCAGCCGCCCAGGACCGAACCAGCCAACCGCGAAAACGAGCGGCCTGGTGAAGAGTCCCCGAGCACCCCGGACCACGACCCAATCTCCCGACAAAGCTCGGAACGGGTCCGGGTCGGGCATCACCTACGAATCGACACCGATCAACAAGCCGGCCTACCAGGCCCTTGACGATCTCGACAAGACCTTCGGGCACATCGCCGGCGGCCCGCCGGCCAGTTGGTCATTCAAACGCCTGGAGGCCGACTACCGGCGGTTGATGGAATCCACACGTATCCCCGGCTTTCGGACGCTGATCCGACGACGCCTGGCCGCCATCAACCGGTACCGCCAGCGACAACTGACGCTCAAGGAAATCCAGTCCCTGGCCGAATCCACCAACCGCCGGGACGCTGCCATCCGCCAGGCCGGCCTCCAGGTCGACAAGAAAACCAGGTCCCAACCGACAACCCAACCACAGCCCACACCGCAGCCCACACCGCAGCCCACACCGCAGCCCACACCGCAGCCCACACCGCAGCCCACACCGCAGCCCACACCGCAGCCCACACCGCAGCCCACACCGCAGCCGTCGCCTCAATTCACCGGTGCTGGAATCGTCAGGCCGATCGCGACCAACCACCCGAAGCTGCCGTCCTTCGTCCTGGTCGCCCCTGGCGGGCGGCTGCTGGCGTTCCTGAGTCCAGCGACCGGCATCAACCTGGCCGGTTGGGTCAACCGCTCGGTGGGCGTGACAGGCCCACGGGGTTTCAACCGGGACCTGCAGGCCGACCTGCTGCAGATCGAGTCGATCCGCCCGGTCCGGCTCAGGCGCTAAGCCGACGGCCTAGTATTCGCGAGGCGAGATCGACCCCTGCACGCGGCTGGGCAGGCCCATGATCCGCAGGAAGCCCTCGGCGTCGTCCTGGTTGTAGGACCCGCCGCCCTCCATGCTGGCCACCTCGGCATCGTAGAGGCTGTTGGGACTGCGGCGGCCGACGACACTGATGTTGCCCTTGTAGAGCTTCAACGTCACCGAGCCGGTGACCGGCTGCTGGGCCTGGCGGATGAACGACAGCAACGCATCGAACTTCGGACAGAACCAGAACCCGTAATAGACCATCTCGGCCACCTCCGGCGAGAGCCGATCCCTGAGATGCACCAGGTCACGGTCGAGCGTCAACTGCTCGATCAACCGGTGGGCCTCGTACAGGACCGTCATCCCCGGTGCCTCGTAGACCCCGCGGCACTTCATTCCCACGAACCGGTTCTCGACCATGTCGATCCGGCCCACGCCATTGCGACCGGCCCGGGTGTTCAGTTCCTTGACCATCGCCAGCGGGCTGCAGGCCTGGCCATCAATCGAAATCGGCACACCCGACTCGAAGGCGATCTCCAGCGTCTCCTCCTCGTCGGGGGCATCCTGCGGCGAGACGGTCATGCCGAAGTCGACCAGTTCGACCCCGTTGACCTCCAGGTCTTCCAGTTGGCCCGCCTCGTAGCTGATGTGCAGGCAGTTCTCGTCCGAACTGTACGGTTTCTCGGCCGACGCCTTCACCGGGATGCCCTTCTCCTGGCAAAAGGCGATCATCTCGGTGCGGCCCGGGAACAGTTCGCGGAACCGCTCGATCCGCCACGGTGCGATCACCTGGACACCCGGATCGAGTGCTTCGGCAGCCAACTGGAACCGGCACTGGTCGTTGCCCTTGCCGGTGGCGCCGTGGGCATACGCATCGGCCCCGACCTCCCGAGCCACCTGCAGGCAGACCTTCGAGATCAGTGGGCGTGCGATCGAGGTGCCCAGCAGATACGGGCCCTCGTAGCGGGCCTGCCACTGCAGGACCGGAAAGGCGAAGTCACGGCAGAGTTCTTCCTGGGCGTCGACGATCTGCGCCGAGACGACTCCCTGGCTGTGGGCCTTCTCGAGAATCTCCTCGCGGTCCTCGCAGGGCTGGCCCAGGTCGACGTACACCGCGTGCACGTCGTACCCCTCGTCCTTCAGCCACCCGAGGATCACCGACGTGTCCAGGCCACCCGAATACGCCAACACGCAACTGGGCATTGTCCGACTCCTCTCCACCGGTCCACCGCATACGGCGACCGTGGAGTTGCAACCAACCGGGACGCCAGGCCGCGATTATAGGGGCTCGTCGGGAACCCCCATAGCCAGCGATACTCGGCAGAGCCGTCACTTGAAAAGCCGTGAGGATTGTGAGAAGACTCAACCGGCGGACGGCCCACCGACGCCGCCACCCTGCTCTCACCCCGGGTTCTGCACGGAGACTGCCCCATGACGGTCGACAAGGACGCGCTGTTGGCCAGCGACCACGCTCACCTGATCCACCCGCTGCACAGCAAGGCCGGCCACCAGGACGCCCATGTCTGGATCAGTGGCCATGGCTCGACGCTGGTCGACGCCGACGGCAGTGAGTACATCGACGGGCTCGCCGGCCTCTGGAACGTCGTCTCCGGTCACGGCCGCACGGAACTGGCCGAGGCGGCCAGTCGCCAGATGACCACCCTGGCCTACTGTTCGGGCTACACCGGCAGTTCCAACCCCCAGGCGATCGCCCTGGCCGAGCGGTTGGCCGGGTTGACCTACCCGTCGATCAACCGCTTCTTCTTCACCTCCGGCGGCGGAGAATCCAGCGACACGAACTTCAAGACCGCCCGTTACTACTTCCGTCAACTGGGCAAGCCCGAGAAGATCAAGGTGATCTCGCGGCAGTGGGCCTACCACGGCGTGACGCTGGCGGCGATGAGCGCCACGGGAATCAGCGGCTACTGGCCGATGTTCGAACCCCGCGTCCCCGGCTTCTCGCACATCTCCTCGCCCTACCCCTACCGGTACGAGGCTCCCGAGGGAATCAGCCCCGGAATTGCCGCGGCCAACGAACTGGAACAGAAGATCCTCGAGGAGGGTCCCGAGACCGTGGCGATGTTCATGGCCGAACCGGTGCAGGGTGCCGGCGGGATCCTGGTTCCCCCCGACGACTACTTCCCTCGGATCCGCGAGATCTGCGACCAGTACGACGTGCTGCTGGCCTCTGACGAGGTGATCACCGGTTTCGGCCGCACCGGCACGATGTTCGGCCTGGAACACTGGGGCGTCGAGCCCGACATCATCCAGTACGCCAAGGCGATCACGTCGGGCTACTTCCCGCTGGGCGGTACCGGGGTCAGCGACGCGATCGCCGAAGTGCTCGATTCCGGCGAAGACGTCTGGATGCACGCCTACACCTACAGCGCCCACCCGGTCGGCTGTGCCGTGGCGATGGCCAACCTGGACATCATCGAGGGCGAGGACTTCCCGGGACAGGCGGCCGAAAAGGGACGCTACCTGCTCGACGGGCTCCAGGCCGCACTCGGTGATCACCCGCACGTCGGCGAAGTCCGCGGGCTGGGGCTGATGCTGGGTGTCGAGATCGTCGAGGACCGGACGACCAAGGAGGAGTTCGCGGCCGAGGAGAAGGTCGGGGCCCGGGTGCAACAGGCGATGCAGCAGCATGGCCTGTTCAGCAGGATGCGGGGCGACGTGGTCTGCCTGGCGCCGCCGGTGGTGATCACCCACGAGGAAATGGACCGGATCGTTGCCGCCGTGGCGGGCGGAATCGGCGACGTACTGGGAAGTTCCTAGACAATGGCCGACCCGACCAACGCCGACACCCGCCCCGGTGACGTCACCTTCACCACCTCCTACCTCGAGGATCTTCGGAACGTCATCTCGGGCCTGGACGCCGACGCGATCGCCACGGCGATCGACTGGATGCGTCAGACCCGCGACGACGATGGCACGATCTTCATCTGCGGCAACGGTGGCAGCGCGTCGATCGCCTCACAGATGGTCGTCGACATCGTCAAGGGCGCGTCGCTGCGAAAGGCGGCGCGGTTCAAGATGATCGGCCTGACCGACTCGATCGCCACCATCACCGCCTACGCCAACGACGAGGGGTACGAGACGGTCTTCGAGGAACCTCTCCGCAACTTCGCCCGTCCCGGGGACCTGGTGCTGGGCATCAGTGGCAGCGGCAACAGCGAGAACGTGCTGCGGGCGATGCGACTGGCCGGCGAAACCGGTTGCCGGACCGTCGGGTTGACCACCGGCGAGGGGGGATCGCTGAAGGACCTGGTCGACCTCGCCCTGGCCGTGCCCAGCTCTCACATGGGCCGCCTCGAAGACTGCTTCTTCATCATGACCCACGTGCTCTGCTACGCGTTCATGGAAGCCGACTGACCCGTCGCCCCTCGCCAGGCCTCGCGGACGCGGCCGGCGATCTCCGGCACGCCCTCGCCGTTGCGGACCTGGGCGAACACGAACGGGCCGTCTCCGCGCATCCGCCGGCTGTCGCGATCCATCACCCCCAGGTCGGCACCGACCGCCTCGGCCAGGTCGGTCTTGTTGATCACCAGCAGGTCCGACTGGGTGGTCCCCGGCCCGCCCTTGCGCGGGATCTTGTCGCCACCGGCCACGTCGATCACGTAGATCGTGAAGTCGGCCAGCTCGCGGCTGAAGTCCGCCGCCAGGTTGTCGCCGCCGGATTCCAGCAGCAGCATGTCCGGTTCGAACTCGCGGCTGAGTTCCTCGACGGCCGCCAGGTTCATCGTGATGTCCTCGCGGATCGCCGCGTGGGGACAACCACCCGTCTCGACCGCCTGGATTCGCTCGGCTGCCAACGCCTCGTTGCGGATCAGGAACTCGGCGTCCTCGCGGGTGAAGATGTCGTTGGTCACCACCGCCAGGCTCAATTCGTCACGCAACGCCTGGCACAACGCCAGCACCAGCGCACTCTTGCCGGTCCCCACCGGCCCCCCCACGCC
>CAUZRQ010000094.1:0-20176 GCA_963582065.1 Planctomycetota bacterium
GGTTCGCCTGAGTGCGGAGAACCTGGCGGGCGTCCCCGAGCCGATGGTCCGGGCCCTGTTGATGGATCTCTGGTGTCGCCAGGGGTGGCCTCGACAGCGAATGAGCTTCACGCACTGGTGTGGCCTGTCCAGATTGGTCGTTGACGGTACGGCGATCGACCTTCCCGGTGGTGTGACTGCACGACGCAACGGCGCGGTGGTACGAATCGAAAGAGCCGCTTTGTCGAGCGGGTAGCCCCGTGTTCAGCGGTCACTCATCGCATACACCTCGTACGGTCGATCGCACGGTGTACCTCGAGTCACGTGCATCCGCCGTTCCCCGGGCTCGATGATCACCGAGAAGACGGTACTCCAGAAACCGGTTTCCGGATCTTCGTTGGGGTGTCGACAGATGGAGCGTGGGTGCCCGTCATGGTCTCTGAGCGCGGTCTTGACCGGTTCGATGTCAACCGTGTGCTGGTCCGGTTCGGCGGCGGGTGCGGTTGGAATCAAAGTGTCGATGCGGCGTTTTCTCGAGTGCGACTGAATCAGTTCCGGGAATTTCTGATTGATCGGAACAAGCTCGGGGTGCAGGCAATGGTTGGTATGTGTCAGTCGGTGTCCGTCATCGGGTTGCAGAACGTGGACGTTGTCGATTGTGACCTCGAGGTTGGCCGGTCCCTGTGGGGTGGTGAGGATGATGTTGGCGGGGATCGCCCGCGGGGCACGGGCGATGGAGGCGACGGCATCATCGAGGTTGGTTTGTTCGTAGAGATCCCGCAGGGTGAAGTAGTGGGGGACACCGTGGATCCGCGTGGGCGCAGGAAGCGTGTTGAGGCACGCCCCCAGTCCGCTGTCGTTGAAGCCGATATAGGCAATCAGTCCGGCCTGGGTCAGAGTGGTTAGCGACGGTCGGTCGTCGGGGTGTCGTGTCAGCACCACGGTGAACGGGTCCAACTCGGGGTCGTTGTCCCAGTTCTGGGCGACAACACCCGGTTGGAGCGAGACAGACGTGCAGGCGGCTTCCTCTTCGGCTGTCAACTGGTTGCGGACCTGGAGCAGCATCAGGTCCATCAACGGGACGCCCGCAGCTTCTGCTGTTCCTTCAAGTTCCTCGATCAGTGGTTCGTTGTAGTTTCGAGTCAGCTCCAGGCATCGCAGCGACACTGCGTCGGCTTCGTCCCGACTGACCACGGCGGTCTGGTTGACGCGTTCCATCGCGATGGCACAGAACCCGCGGACGAGTTCCCGGGTTGCCTCACCGATCTGCCGCCCCAATTCCCGTGGTGATCCGGAAACGGAGATCTCGGGGTAACGGTGCTCGGAACTGTTCATGAGCTGCACTCGGCGGTGTGATGGAATGAGCCTACAACGGACGGTTTGGGGAGTCGAACGTTGCGACACCGGGTCGCCGCACAAACCGGGTTGACAGTCGGTGGGATATGACCAGAATCCGCGCGAAACGCTGAACCGCAATGTCATGCATCGGCTGCCGCAGAGGGGCCGGGCGTGATGGTGCGACCAGGGGCAGGGAGGCCCCGACGCGGTGAGAACACGTGGTCTCTGGCAACCGGTGACCGTCAGTCTCAGGCGGCTGTTTCCATCGGCGAGCTTCGTCGGGTGCGGTGACATCCGGGTGAGCGAGGCGACCGATCAGAGCGCCGTGTGTGCAGTTGGAGGGTTGTTTGCCGCCGTCCGTGGCACGCGCCATGACGGCCTGGGCTACGTCGACGCGGCCCTGGAGCGTGGCGCCGGGTCGTTGTTGGTCCCGCATCCGGTCTCGACTGTCGAGGTGCCCCAGTGCGTCGTGCACGACGTCCGCGCCGCTTACGCGGTGCTGTGCCAGGCCCTGGCCGGGCACCCCAGCCAACGGCTCAACGTGGCTGGGATCACCGGGACCGACGGAAAGACCACCGTGGCCTGGTTGTTGCGGTCGATCTGGCAAGCCGCCGGACATCCCAGCGGACTGATGGGCACGATCGAGTACGACGATGGTGGTCACACTCAACAGGCCGACCTCACCACCCCCGGCCCCGACACGTTGGCCTCGTGGCTGGCTGCCATGGTCGCCCGTGGCACCACGCACGCGGCGGTGGAACTTTCGAGCCATGCATTGGACCAGGACCGGGCTGCGGGAGTCGGGCTGGATGTCGCCGTCCTCACCAACCTCACCCAGGACCACTTTGACTACCACGGTGACCTGGCCAACTATGCCGCCGCGAAGTCCCGCATCCTCGATCTCTGTGATCCCGCCGGAATCGTCGTCTTCAATGCCGACGATTCTCGCATTAACACGATGATCAGCTCGACTGCCGGTGATCGGATCGGCGACCGGACACGCCTGTCGTTCGGGATCGAAACGGACGCGGATTTCACGGCCCGGATCGTCGACGAATCGGTTTCCGGCACCCGGTTTCAATTGCAGCAGCGAGGTCACACAGGAACTCCGGCAGACTCGATCGAATTGTCCACCAGGCTGATCGGTCGGCACAACGTCATGAACTGCCTGGCAGCGGCAGCCGTGGCCGTCGGCCAGGGTGTGCCGGCTTCGGCGATCACCTCGGGGATTGGTTCTCTCGCATGGGTTCCCGGTCGGCTGGAGTCGGTGCGTTGTGGTCAACCGTTTGATGTGTTTGTCGATTTCGCACACACCGAAACCGCTTTGCGGCGCTGCCTGGAATCACTGCGGCAGGTAGTGGCCGGTCGTGTGATCTGTGTGTTCGGGGCGGGGGGAGACAGGGATCGAGGCAAGAGACCGTTGCTGGGAGCTGCCGCTGCCGCGGGAGCTGACGTCTGTATCGTCACCAGTGACAATCCTCGCAGCGAAGACCCTCGCCGAATCCTGGAGTCGATTTCCGCAGGGGTCGTCGGCGGCGGGGCGGAGCCTGTCATGGTCGAGGATCGCCAGGATGCGATTGCAGAGGCGATCGGTATGGCTCGCGCAGGCGACGCCATTCTTGTGGCCGGGAAGGGCCACGAGACATACCAGGAGATCGGGGGGCGGCGGTTGCGGTTTGATGACCGCGAAGTGGTCCGGGCAACGCTGCACGGTGTGGCCTGGTCCGATCGCGTCGGTGCCTGAACCTCAAGATGGCCCAATTCCGATGATTCCAATTCAAATCGAACAACTGCTGGAGGTTGTCGGCGGGACCGTCGATCCGGACGGCATCCCATCGAGTCGATCGGCAACCACAGAACTGCAGCGAGTGGTCACTGATTCAAGGTGTGTGGTTCCGGGCGACCTGTTCGTGGCTCTTGCGGGGACCTGCGGTCACGGCGAGGAGTTTCTGGCGGACGCGGCGGCGGCAGGAGCCGCTGCGGCGGTTGTGGAACACCACGGAGCGGGACAGGCGGGTCTGTTGTGTGTCCGTGTCGACCAATCGCTGGCCGCGTTGTGGGATCTGGCGGCGTGGAACCGTGATCGGTCCTCCGCCGAGCGGATCGCTGTGACGGGCAGCGTGTCCAAAACGACGACACGGCAGATGATCCACCAGGTTCTTTCGGTCCGAGCGGCAGCACGTCAGAGCCCTCGCAACTACAACAACGAGGTTGGGGTGCCACTGAGCTTGTTGGCTGTCGATCCGGGTGACCGGTTTGCTGTCATTGAAGTGGGGGCGTCGGGGCCTGGTGAGATTGGGCCACTCTCGCGGTTGGTCCGACCTGCGGCGGCCGTGTTGACCGGGTGCGGTCGCGCACATCTGTCCGGATTCGGCTCGGTGAAGGCGTTGTTTGAGGAAAAGGTCCGACTGCTGGAAGCGGTCCAACCCGGCGGGTTGGCAGTGATCCCGGCAGACTGCCAGCGACGGATGCCTCGGCTGGCCGAGGGCGTCCACGTGGTCACTGTCGGGGTCGAACGAGGTGCCGACATCGTGGCAACGGGGATCGAACACGACTCGGGAATGTTGCGGTTCGTCGTGTCGGGTCAGCGGTTCGAAGTGCCGGTGGCGGGGCGGCACTTTGTCCCGGCGGCTCTATCGGCGGTAGCCGTTGGCCGGTGGCGGGGGATAAGTGATCGGGAGGCGGCTGGTGCGTTGTCGTCCTTTTGCACGGATTCCGGTCGTTGTCGGGTGGTGCACACGGCACGGGGTACTGTGATCGACGACAGCTACAACGCCAGTCCGGAATCGATGCTGGCCGCATGCCGGTTGCTGGACGAGTGGAGTTGCGCCGGTCGTCGCGTG
Source organism: Planctomycetota bacterium (assembly GCA_963582065.1). GTDB lineage: Bacteria > Planctomycetota > Planctomycetia > Planctomycetales > Planctomycetaceae > UBA8437. The sequence goes on from CAUZRQ010000094.1 coordinate 4,161, forward strand.
TTGGTGTTGGGGGACATGGCCGAACTCGGCGAACACGCCGCGGCATGCCATGCGGAGGTGGGAGCGGCGGTCGGCCGCTGCGGTCGGATCGACGAACTGTGGGCTGCTGGCACCTGGGCCGAATCAACTGTGGAAGCGGCAATCGAAGCGGGAATGGCACGCGAAGATGCCCGCGCATGCGTATCGGTTGAGGAGTTGCTCGAAACACTCCCGAAGTGTTTGCAGGTGGGAGACACACTGTTGATCAAGGGGTCGCGGCGGTCGCGGATGGAACGAGTTGTCCAACAGGTGCGACAGGTGGAGTGCTAATGCTGTTCTGGTTGTTTCAACGTGTGGAACCGTTGCTCGAGAGCGTCGAGTCACATACCTCAGGCGACAGCCGCGTCTTCCTGACCGCACGTTCCGCGTTGGCCAGTGTCACGGCATTTTTGCTGGCGTTGCTGCTGGGGCCGGTGGCGATTGGATGGTTGAGGAAGAGGTTCCGGGAACGGGTGGCGAGCGATTCGGATCGGCTGAACCAACTCCAGGCCGCCAAGAACGACACGCCCACAATGGGTGGTCTGTTCATTGTGGCTGCGATCGTGCTGTCGGTCCTGCTGTGGGGAGACCTGGGCAACGCGTTCGTTCGACTGGCACTTGTGCTTTCGGTCGGGTTCGCATTGCTGGGTGGAATCGATGACTGGATCAAGCTCAGTACCGATCGGAACGGGTTGAAGGCGACGACGAAGTTCGGTGTGCAACTTGTGCTGGCACTGGGGTTGGCATGGGGGCTCCATGGGGTGCTTGCGCAGCATCCGCGGGGCTTGGAACTGATATGGCCGATCGGCAACCGGGGCGTCTGGTTGGGCGGTGGCTTTGTCGGTTGGGCGGTGCTGGTGCTGGTGGGCAGTTCGAATGCCGTCAATCTCACAGACGGACTCGACGGGTTGGCCAGCGGCTGCATGGTCGTAGCGGCCGCGGCGTTTGCTGCGTTGAGCTACTTGGCAGGACACAGCGTGTTGGCCGAGTACCTGAGTATTCCCTTCGTGGCCGGAGCGGGCGAGTTGACGATCGTGATGGGAGCCCTGGTCGGCGCGATGCTCGGCTTTTTGTGGTTCAACTGCCATCCGGCCCAGGTGTTCATGGGAGACACTGGAAGCCTGCCCATTGGCGGTCTTCTCGGATTGGCGGCTCTGGTGACGCGGCAGGAGTTGTTGTTGGTCGTCGTGGGTGGCGTGTTCGTCATCGAGACAATCAGCGTGATTCTGCAGGTCGCGTCGTGCCGGCTGCTCGGGCGTCGGGTCATCGCCTGCAGTCCTCTGCACAACCACCTGCTCTTCCGGGGTGAAAGCGAGTCGAAAATCGTCGTGCGATTCTGGATCGGTTCGATCGTACTGGCCGTGGTTGCCGTTGCCAGCCTGAAGATCCGCTAGTCTCCCCCACCTCGCCCGCGGTGCCAGATCATGACAGAGCCCGTCTCGTTCTTGTTTGCCGGGGGCGCTACCGGGGGACACCTGTTTCCGGGGATCGCGGTGGCGGAATCGCTTTCGGAAATCGCCGACCGGATCGGATTCGTCGGAATCGGGACAGAGCTGGAACGGACCGAGGTGACTGCACGCGGATACGACTACTTCTGCGTACCGGCGGTTTCGACGGCTGACCTTCTCCGGAGGCCGCTTCGGTCCCTGGTCGGGGCCTGGGCGTCATTGCGGGCCGCGGTACGAGTCGTTCGGCAATACGAACCGACAGCGGTGATCGGCCTGGGCGGTTTTGCCAGCGTGCCGACGGTGCTGGCAGCAAGACGGCTGGGTGTCCCGGTGACACTGTTGGAACAGAACGTGATTCCTGGTCGGGCGAATCGCTGGTTGAGTCGTCGAGCTGAACGGATCTGCCTGGCGTTTGAAGAGTCAGGGGCCGCAATGCCTTTATCCGGAAACTGTCGGTGGACGGGGAATCCGGTGCGAAACGTGACGGCAAATGACGTCCGCGAATCGGACAGGCCATTGTTGTTGGTGTTGGGCGGCAGCCAGGGGTCGCGTGCTTTGAACGCGGCGGTTCCGGCCGCGCTGTCAAGAATCGGTTTGACGGTCCCACGCTGGGAAGTCGTCCACCAGTGTGGGACCGGTGATGTGGATGAGGTGCGATCGGCGTACCGGGCGGCGGGCTGGATCGCGAGGGTTGAACCGTTTCTGGAAGTTCCGCCGCAATGGCTGGCACGAGCCGAACTGGTCGTCGCTCGTGCCGGTGCCACAACACTGGCCGAGATCGCCTGCGAGGGTGTGGCGGCGGTGCTGGTTCCTTATCCGTACGCCACCGATGATCACCAGCGAGCCAACGCCGGCTGGTACGTCGATCGGGGTGGGGCGAGGGTGGTCGAGGAATCCGACGGGTTCACCAAGCTCGTGGCGGGACTGGCCGACGAGGTGGGCACCCTGTTACGGTCGGAGTCAACACGTCGGAAGCTGGCCGGGGCAATCAAAGAATTGGCACAGCCGGATGCGACGTCAGCGGTTGTCGCGGTTGTGTCCGAGGTGCTGGGTGTCGATCTCTCCAGGTCGAGAGCGGCGTGACGGCGGGCCGCATGGTCTCGGAGGATGAAACGATGGAAATGGCGGTCGGAGATCGTCTGCTGGTGACGGGCGCCACCGGTTTGGTCGGCAGTCATGTGGCCGAACGCGCCAATCGAATGGGGATTGAAACACGCGTGATCGCTCGGAAACCCGAGGCCGCTGCATGGCTGGCCGATGCCGGCGTGGAAGTGCTCTCCGGCGATATGACCGATGCGGAATCGCTGTCGCGTGCCTGCCAGGGAGTCACGGTTGTCGTCCACTGCGCAGCGAAAGTCGGGGATTGGGGCCCGGTAGAAGACTATCGCGATGTGAACGTAAAGGGCCTCGAGGCGCTGATTGACGCGGCGTGCGGCAATGGGAGCCTGAAACGATTTGTCCACATCAGTTCCCTGGGCGTCTATGCAGCCCGCGACCACCACGGAACCGACGAATCCGAGCCTCCGGATCGAGTGGGCATTGACGGGTACACACTGACGAAGGTCGAGAGCGAGGACCTGGCTCGGGAACGGTTCAATGCCGGGTCGTTTCCGCTGGTCGTCTTGCGGCCGGGATTTGTCTACGGGGCCAGGGACCGGACTGTGCTTCCACGGTTGGTCGAACGGCTGGCATCCGGCGGTTTCAAATATCTCGGTTCGGGCGAACAACTGCTCAACAATGTCTACATCGACAACCTGGTCGATGCGGTCTTCCTGGCGATTTCGCGGGATGACGTCCTGGGCGAGGTGTTCAACATCACCGATGACCGGCTTGTGTCGAAGCGAGAATTCATCGGGACCATTGCCCGCGGAGCGGGTCTTGACGAGCCGACCAAATCGGTGCCACTGGGCGTGGCCAAGGTGCTGGCAACATTGATGGAGGGCACCTGGAAGTTGCTGGGCAAGCAGGAGGCGCCCCTGCTCTCGGGCGCCCGCATCAAGTTCCTCGGATTGAACCTCGACTTCGACATCGGGAAAGCACGCCGAGAGCTGGGCTACGAACCAGCGGTGGATTTCGCCGAGGGAATGGAGCGAACCATGGAGTGGTACCGGCAGAGCACGGCGGCCGACACGACCGGTTCCTGACACGCGACCTTGTCAGGGGCGTTTGGGTTTGGGAACGCGGCCACCGCGACCCCGACGACGGCCCCGTGATGAGGAATCGCGGTCAGTCTTTGAACCGGACCGCCCCTCGTGGATTGCCACGATTCGGTCCCGGATTTCAGCAGCTCGCTCGAATTCCAACGCTTCGGCCGCGGCGAGCATCTCGGTTTCGAGATCCTTGAGCATCTCCTGTGAGACAAAGGCCTCTTCGCTGGGGGTTCCCGAAGTCTTCTGTACCAATTGCCTGGCTTCGACCTCTTCCTCGATCCCCTTGCGGATGGCCTTTTTGATCGAAGTGGGTGTGATGCCGTGTTCGGCGTTGTAGGCGAGCTGACGGTCCCGCCGTCGGTTCGTCTCGTCGATGGCCTGCTGCATGCTGTTGGTGACAAAGTCGGCGTAGAGGATCACCTCGGCGTTGACGTGGCGCGCCGACCGTCCGATGGTCTGGATCAGGCTGGTGGCGCTTCGCAGAAACCCCTCCTTGTCGGCGTCGAGGATGGCCACCAGCGAGACCTCCGGAAGATCGAGGCCTTCTCGCAGAAGGTTGACGCCGACGACCACGTCGTGCGTCTTTTCGCGAAGCTCCCGCAGGATGGTGACACGCTCGATGGCGTCCAAATCTGAATGCAACCACGCGGCGCGGATGCCCTCGTCCTTGAGATACCGGGCGAGGTCTTCTGAAAGTCGCTTGGTGAGAGTGGTGACGAGAACTCGTTCGTCACGATCGGCGCGTTCGCGGATTTGTTCGACCAGGTGAACGACCTGTCCTCGCGCCGGCACGACGTGCAGCGTGGGGTCCACAAGTCCCGTGGGACGGATCACCTGCTGCACGATTTCACCGGCGGTTTGTTCGAGTTCCCAGTCGGCGGGAGTGGCGGAAACGAAAATGGACTGTCCGCGACGATTGTCGAATTCGTCGAAATTGAGTGGCCGGTTGTCGAGCGCCATGGGCAGCCGGAACCCGTGCTCGACCAGTGTGGTTTTCCGCGAGTGGTCTCCGGCAAACATCCCGCGAACCTGGGGGATCGTGACGTGTGATTCGTCGACAAACAGCAGGAAATCGTCCGGGAAGAAGTCGAGCAGGGTGTGGGGTGGTTGGCCCGGGCTTCGTCCGTCCAATGCGCGACTGTAGTTTTCGATCCCGGAACAGAAACCCGTTTCGCGGATCAACTCGATGTCGTAGCGGGTCCGGGCGGACAACCTCTGAGCCTCGAGCAGTTTGCCCTCGCCCTTGAGTTCCTCGAGTCGAGTGTCCAACTCGGATTGAATTTCCTCCACCGCTGCATCGATCCGTTCCGGCGGCAGCACGAAGTGCTTGGCGGGATAGATGTACATCTCCTCTTCTCGTCGAAGTTCCTCGCCCGTCAGGGGGTCAATCCACGAGAGCGTCTCGATCTCATCCCCCCAAAGCTCGATGCGGTAGGCGAATTCCTCGTACGCCGGCCAGCATTCCACGACGTCGCCTCGCACTCGGAATTTGCCTCGAGCGAGTTCGATGTCGTTTCGGTTGTACTGGATATCGACGAGTTTGAGCAGCATCTCGTCACGGTCGATCGTGCCGCCGACGGCCAGCGGGACCATCATCTCCAGGTAGTCCTTGGGCGAGCCGAGGCCGTAGATACAACTGACGCTCGAAACGACGACGACATCGCGTCGGCTGACCAGGGCACTGGTCGCCTTGAGCCTGAGACGGTCGATTTCGTCGTTGATCGAAGCGTCCTTCTCGATGTAGATGTCGCGTTGCGGAATATAGGCCTCGGGCTGGTAGTAGTCGTAGTAGCTGACGAAGTAGGAGACCGCATTGTGTGGGAAGAACTCGCGGAACTCGCTGTAGAGTTGTGCGGCGAGTGTTTTGTTGTGTGAGAGGATCAGGGCCGGGCGATTGAGGCGGGCGATGACGTTGGCCATCGTGAATGTCTTGCCCGATCCGGTGACCCCCATCAGCACCTGTTCCCGCCGGCCGTTGGTGATTCCTTCGAACAACGCATCAATGGCATGCGGTTGGTCACCGGCCGGAGCAAAATCGCTGACGAGCTGAAAATCGGGCATGAAGCGTTCCCGGGCGGTCGTCGGCCCGTTCAACCGTCGGAGCGTTAATCGATTGCGGTCGCTTCGCGACCCCCCGGTGCACCGTCTGCACCTGGCTAGTCGGCAGCGGGTGGGATCGGCGGGAGGATCCAGATTTCGCCGTATTCGGAGTCCTGGATGGCGCGAAAACCGTGATGCCGGAGAAGCTCGAGGATGGCGAGGAACATTCCGATGATCTTGCTCCTCAGAGGCTCCTTGTCGAACAGAGATGTGAAGGCCACCTTCTGCTCGGAACGGACACGTTGTCCGATGCGGTCGGTGTAAACCCGGATAGGGGTGTCGTCATAGCGAATGTGGGACTGTTCCTGTGCGTCCTGAAGTTTCAGCACACGGATGAGGGCACTGACAAGGTCCCAGAGTCCGACGTCCTTGATCGTGTCCTGCGACGGGTCCCGACCGGTGTTTGGCCGGTCGTCGGTCAGGCGGGGCGATCGTTCCTGCCACTCCGCAGCCCGTTCTTCCAGCACGCGTGCTGCGTCCTTGAACTTGCGGTAGTCAAGGATCTGCGGAATCAGATCAATCCCGGTTTCGTCGTCGAGTTCCGGCTCGGGGTCCTCGGAGTGCTGGGGAAGGACGAGGCGGCTTTTGTACTCGGTCAGCGCACCGGCCATCACGATGAAGTCCCCCAGGATGTCGAGGTCGATGGCCTTGAGAATTTCGAGGTATTCCAGGAATTGTTCGACGACGCGGGAGACCAACAGGTTGCGCACGTCGAGTTCGTTGCGGCGAACCAGGTAGAGCAAAAGGTCGAGCGGTCCGGAGAACAGGTCCAACTCGACTCGGTAGACATTCCTCTGCATCGTGGCGGGACTGTAACCCCAGCCGTGGCCGTGATCAACCGGTGAATCGACGGTCCTGGCCGCAGGTGCTATCCTGTCGCCGCCATCGATTGTCGCCGGGTGTCCGGGTAAGACGGTCGTCCGAAGGTCACCGCGAGGGCAAAGTGAAGATGCCGACGTTTCGTGCAGAGCAGTTGGGAGAGGTTGCCAGGCGGGTGCTGCAAGGGGCCGGTGCAAGCGAGCAGGAGGCGTCGGTGGTAGCGCGTGAACTCCAGGGGGCCAACCTCGTCGGCCATGACAGCCATGGAGTAATGAGGTTGATGCAGTACGTGGATTACATCGAGAAGGAGGTGATCCGACCGGGTGAGCAGTCGGAAATTCTCAAGGAAGGGGCCGCGTTCCTGTTGATTGACGGACACTTCAATTTCGGACAGGTGATCGCCTCGCAGGCGCTGAAATTGGGAATGGAAAAGGCCCGCCAGGCGGGGACAGCGACGATTTTCATCAGAAACTGCAACCACGTGGGGCGGCTGGGGTCCTACACGCAGCAGGCGGCCTTCGAGAAGTTCGCCGCGATGATGGTTGTCAACGGCCCGGCCAGCGGGGGCGTGGCTCCTTACGGAGCTGTCGAGGGGCGGATGGGGACCAACCCGATCACGATTGCTGCTCCATGGGGCGATGACGCCATGGTGCTCGACATGACCTCCAGCGCGACAGCCGAGGGCAAGGTGCGTGTGGCATTCCAGAAGGGTGAGTCGGTCCCCGAGGGTCAGTTGATCGATGCCCAGGGGCAACCAACCACCGATCCGTCGACATACTACGCCGACCCGGGGGGATCGATTCTTCCGCTGGGCGGCAACCTGGGGTTCAAGGGTTACGGACTCAGCGTGATGATCGATGTCTTCGGTGGAATGCTCTCGGGATTCGGCATCTGCCGCACCGATCTGCCGCCGGGAACCAACGGCGTGTGGATGTACCTGGTCGATATCTCGGCGTTCACCGAATTGGACGAGTACCAGGCGCTTGTCTCGAAGTACATCGCTCACATCAAGTCAGCCCGGAAACAACCGGGAGTCGACGAGATCCTGATGCCTGGAGAGATCGAATTGCGACGACGCGATCAACGGGTGGCCGACGGGGTCGATGTGCCCGAAGAAACCTGGCGCCAGATCAGCGAACTCGCTGAGCGGCTGGAGGTGTCGCTGGAGGGAGTGTGAGCGGCCACATCGCTGGCGGGGATGTCGGTGATGTGTTACTTGGGGGGAGAGACACGGGCGGTTTGAATAGACGTCTGGACGTCGAACCGACAGGAAGCAGTCGACATGGTGGGAATGGTTGAGGCGGGTGTGACCGAACTGGGGCCGCTGGAGAACGTCGTTGATGCACTGGGGCAGATCCTGCTTGGCTTCAAGCAGATTCTGACGGTTGTCGCGTCGGTGATTTTCACCGCACCTGTGCTGCCCGTGTTGGTCTGGGCCCTGTTCTGGCTGTTTGCCGTCGACTGGACGCGTCTGCGGCAGATCATCCTCAAGGGAGGCTGGTTGGGCGTGGTGCTGGTTGGCGTGGTGATGGTGGTGGTCTGGCAGCAGATCGTGCCCGAGGCCGAGGTCGTGCTCAATCTCGAGGTCAATGGCTACATCGAGAAGATGGTCTACGTGACAGCGTTGTTCAGCGTGATGTTTGTCTGCGGCGCGGTTCAGTTGACCGGCTGTTGCCGACGGTGTTGCCCGGTTCCGGCAACCGAACCGGAAACCGAAGACGGGCAAGTGCACCAGTAGACGGCCGCGGGCGGGCCCCGGTCAGCGTGCGGAGAGGCGCTCACACGTCGTGAAGGTGGTCCAGGAGTTCCCGGGACAGTGGCCCCGATGCGGTGATCTCGAACTGCCTGGACGTCTCGCCCGTGGCGGTGATCGACACGTCGATCCGGTCGGCGGGCAGGCAGTTGCTGATTCGATCGGCCCATTCGATCAGAACCACTCCGGAGCCGGTGAGCCATTCCTCGGGACCGAGGTCCAGGAAGTCAGCCTCGGAGTCCAGCCGGTAGGCATCGGCGTGATGGACGTGCAGGCGGGCGGCGTATTGTTGCACCAGCACGAAAGTGGGGCTGCTGACATCTGTCGGTGACCCATCGAGACCTTCGACGACGGCGCGGACAAAGTGCGTCTTGCCGGTTCCCATCTCTCCGAAGAGTGCCACGACGGTTCCGGGTGAGGCCGACCGGCCCAGGGAGAATCCCAGACGCCGGGTGTCGGCTTCTGACAGGGAATCGAACTTCAGGGAGGTCACGCGGGATTCGCTTCGGTCACGCTGTGAGAGAAGTGGCAGGAAAGCAACAGGATGGGGGTCCGGCTACGGGAATGCAACGCGTGAAAAGAGCACCGGGGTTCGTTGATGAGAACCAGGCAATCTGGCAGACTCGACAAGGAAGGAGTCTCACCAACGTGCAGTTCGTCTCTCGGATCTGGCAGGCCCTGGCCGGCGACCGCCGCTTGATGCTTTGCTCGGTGGCCTACGGCCTGGCGTTCACCGCCCTGGGCATCGTTCCCCCTTTACTGGTGAGGGAAATGCTGTTGTGGCTGCGCGATCCGACGATCGCGGGCAGTTTCTGGCTCTTGGGTGGGGCCGTGGGTGTCGTGTACCTGTTGCGAGGAATAACACGTTATCTCTACGGCTTGAATTCGCACATTGCCGCCTACCGGGCGTTGCACCGACTGTCGCTGTCGGTTTACCGGCACCTGCAGAAGATGTCTCCTGCATATCTCAATCGGCGCCACTCGGGGAACCTGGTCGCGCGGACAATGGGAGACGTGGCGGCGATCGAGGACTACATCGCTCATGGAATCCCCGAGACGTTGCTGGCGATCGTGATTCCGGTGACGATGAGTGTCGTGCTGCTGGTGATCAACTGGCAATTGGCCCTGGTTGCGCTGGCCCCGTTGCCGGTGATCGCCACGCTGGTCTACGTGATAGCGCGGCGGACCCGGAACATGTGGCGGGGAGTCCGCAGTCGGTTCGCGGAGGTCAGCGGGCGGATTCAGGATCACCTGGGTGGGCTTGCGGTGATCCAGTCCTTCGGTGCTGAGGCGGCGATGGCCAGGCGGGTCGAGGCCGAGAGCCTGGACTATCGTGACAGGATCATTTACGCGAATCGCTGGTCGCTTGTCCCGTCGGGGGTGATTGAGTCCGCCAGCGGTGCCGGGTTGGTGTTGATCATCTGGGCCGGCGGCTGGATCACGACCGACCCGGCGTCCACGACCGGGCTTCATGTCGACTTCGCCGACCTGGTGGTATTCCTGATGTACCTCGGCCAGATCGTGCTGCCATTCCTGCGACTGGCCAATCTGACCGACAATCTGCAGAAGGCATCAGCCAGTGCCGAACGCGTGTTCGAATTGCTCGACACGCCTGCGGAGATCGTCGACCGACCGGATGCGGTGGTACCGGACTGCCGGGAGTGGACGGTTGCGTTCGAGGACGTGACGTTCCGTTACACGGACGAACTGCCGGTGCTCGAGAAGTTGTCTTTTCGGGTTGATGAGGGGGAAACGGTAGCCCTGGTGGGGGCCACCGGTGCTGGCAAGACGACGGCCTGTCACCTGCTGTCGAGGTTCTACGAGCCCGCTTCGGGTGTTGTACGACTGGGCGGATTCGATGTGGCCGAATTGCCGTTGTCATGGCTTCGCGAGCAAGTGGCGCTGGTCTCCCAGGACGTGTTTCTTCTGGCCGGCACGATTCGAGAGAACCTGCTGCTGGGTCGTGAAGATGTCAGCGACGAACAGGTCAAAGAGGCGGTACGGGTTTCCGGTTCCGACGAGTTCGTTGATTCACTTCCGAAGGGACTCGAGACGATTGTTGGTGAACGGGGTATCCGCCTCTCTGGTGGGCAGAAGCAGCGAATCGCGCTGGCCCGTGCCCTCGTCAAGGACGCGCCGGTTCTGATTCTCGACGAGGCCACCAGTGCCGTTGATGGAGCGACAGAATCACGGATCAAGGACGCGGTGCGGCAGGCGACTGCCGGTCGCACGGTGCTGGTGGTTGCGCATCGCCTGTCGACGATCACGGCGGCCGACCGCATTGTGGTGATCGACCATGGGCGGGTTGTCGAGTCGGGATCGTACGAAGAACTGGTCGCGGCGGATGGCCGGTTCGCCCGTTTGTGTCGAGTTCGTGAAGACGTGGTGTGGTAGGAGGAGGCTGAGATGAGAATCGTCAGCGGTGGAATCCAACATGAGACGAACACATTCGCCACCGTGCCGACGACGTTGGCTGATTTTCAACGGGACAGTGACTGCGGCGACGAACTGCAAGGGGGGGGCCTGCTCCGGGAGATGTACCTTGGCACCGGAACGGTTCACGGTGGCTATCTCGACGAGGCGGCAGCGAGAGGAATCGAGATCGAGCCGGTGATCAACGTGCGGGCCCAGCCGGCTGGCCGTGTTCAACAGGATGCGTTTGAGCACTTGTTGGGGTTGTTGCTGGATCGCATCGATGCTGCGGGGCCCTGCGATGGCGTGCTTCTGGACCTGCACGGAGCCATGGTCACCGACAACGAAGAAGACGCGGAGGGGGCGATCATCGACCGCGTGCGGAATCTCGTCGGCCCGGGGATGCCTCTCGTGGTGACACTTGATCTGCACGCCAACATCACGCGAGAAATGGCCGAGAAGGCCGATTGCCTGATCGGCTACGACACCTACCCCCACGTCGACATGAACGAGCGTGGACGGGAGGCGATTTCCGTCCTCCAACAGATCATCTCTGGCCAGGTGAAACCGTGCCAGGCATTTCGTCAGTTGCCGCTGATGACGATGCCCCCCATGCAATGCACCCTGAGGCAACCGATGCAGGGATTGATCGAAGAACTGCACGTTCTGGAGGAAGACTCGGCGGTGGTGACGGCAACGATCGCGATGGGGTTTCCGTTCGCGGACATCACCGATGCGGGCGTGACGGTGTTGGTGACGACCAACGGAGATCCGGAGCTTGCCGAAGTCCGGGGTGACGAGTTGGCACAACGCGTGTGGGCGTTACGTGACGATCTTCAACCGGAATTGACGACGATCGAGGAGGCCATGCGTTTTGCCGATGAGCAGGCCGATGGACTCGTGATTCTTGCCGACGGGTCGGACAACCCCGGGGGTGGAGCTCCGTGTGACGGGACAGTTGCGTTGGCCGCGATGATTGCAGCCGATTTCCGGTCCGGGGTGGTCGGTGTGTTGTACGACCCCGAAACGGCGGCGCGGGCACACGAGTTGGGAGTGGGGGCCGAGGCGGAGTTCCAGATCGGTGGAAAAACCGATACGTTTCACGGCAGTCCGGTGGTGGTCAAAGCTCAAGTGAAGCAATTGGGTGATGGTCAGTTCACCTTCGGCGGCCCGATGAGACGGGGGTGTCCCGGCGACCTGGGAGCGATGGCGGTGCTGTTGATCGGTGGGGTCGAAGTGGTCGTGGGCAGCCGCAGGATGCAACTGCTGGATACCGAGATGCTGAGGATTGTCGGCGTGGAACTGTCCGAGAAGCGGTTGCTGGTGGTCAAGAGCGCCGTGCATTTTCGAGCCGACGTCGGTCCATGGGCGTCGACGATCTTCGATGCCGACACGCCCGGAATCCATCGCCCCGATTTCTCGTGCTTCGACTACCAGCACGTCCGCCGGCCGATCTATCCGCTCGATCCGGAGGCGGGGCAGTCTGGCATCCCCGGGCGGGCCGACTGAATGCGTCGGTACCTGCCGCTGGTCTGCCTGGCGCTGTTGCACACAGTCGTTGACACCACCGCGTTGCTGGTCTCGCCGTTGTGGAACAGGTTGACCGTCGAATGCGGGTTGATCGGAGCAAGCCTGTTGGCGGTGATGCTGGCTCACTCGCTGCCGACCTCGTTGGCACAGGGGGTCTTCGGTTTTCTTCGCGAGCGGTTTCGGATGGGGTGGTTGCTGTTGGTGGGGCCCGTGGTGGCAGCCGTATGTCTCACGGCAATCGGTTTCGCAGCCGCACCGGGACGAGTGGCGGTGTTGTGCGGGTTGTTCATTGTCGGCGGGGTCGCCGTCGGAGCATTTCATCCGGAAGCGGCAGTGCGAGCCGGGACGCTGCTTCCCGGCAATCGGACGCGGGGCCTGGCGATCTTCATGCTGGGCGGGTCGTTGGGACTGTCAATGGGGCCGTTGCTGAGCGGTTTTGTCGTGGGTCGGTGGGATCTTGTCGGCCTGGTGTACCTGTTGCCAGGGATGCTGCTGTTGATCCCGTTTCTGTTCTGGGGTGCAAAGGGAAGTGCCCGGGAGAAAGCGGCGGCGACAGGTCGACGAGTGAGTCTGAAAGAGATGTTAGACGGCCGTACGGGCCTGGCGGTGTTCATGTTGTTGGTCTGTTCGTGTCGACTGGTTCCCAACATGGGGATGAGCAAGGTGATCGCCTTCACGTTGTCAACTCGCGGTTTCGATGAACAGGCGATCGGCGGTGTCCAGTCGCTGTTCCTGGCCTCGGCGAGCGTGGGGATGTCGTTGCTGGCGATGCTGTTCCCCGGCGGCTGGGAACGTCGGTTCATGGTGGCCTGCCCATTGATGGGTGTTCCGTTGTTGGCCGTGTGGGGTTGGGAGGGCTGCCCGACCTGGCTGCTGATTTCTGCATTGATTCCTACCGGGTTGGTTCTGTGGGGCACCACTCCGACGATGGTGTCCTACGCACAACAGATCTTTCCCCGTGGTGCGGGGGTGGCCTCAGCCATCACGATGGGAGTGGCCTGGGGTGTCGGCGGGTTGATTGAAGCGCCGTTCACGACCTACTGCCACGACATCGGACGTCCGCAATTGGCCGTTTGGGCGTTCCTGCCGTTTGTGGGGATCGCAGGATTGGCGGCTCTGTTTCTTCCGGACCCGGACAATGGTGAAGGGGATGCCACGGACGGGTCATCGCGAGTGCCGAGTCTGCCCGGTCTCGCCGACGACGAAAAATCGAAAACAGGTTCTTGACAATCGAAATGGTGACGGTAGCATCATCCCCATTGTCAGTCACAGGGATGTGGTTGGCTGGGCGGCCGGAGGCCGTCCGACAGTGTTCGGGACGCGAATGACGCGACTTTGGAGCAGGAGCAAGGGAATGCCAGCCAGTGCCCGGCGGCCGCTGCCGTTGTTGTGCCGATTGTCACTCCGTGTGGTTGACACGTCCTGCTCTTCCGCGTTTCACGGACCGAGTGCGATGAAACAGTTTACGAGACGTGTTCCCCGGACCAGGATGGGTTGGGGTTGTGTAGAGGCCACTTGGCGTTGGACGCCGAGCGGTGACGATTGGGAGTGCACACGGACGTGCACCGAAACAGGAAGGAACCTGGACGATGAGTGGAAAACCATGGGTGGGAATCAACGGCGATTTTCGTGCGGCGAAGCAGGATTCGGGAGCGTTGAGCTGGTTCAACACCGGCTACTACGACAGCGTGGCCGCGTGCGGTGGCCTGCCGGTGCTGATTCCGCCACTGGCTGAAGATGACGACCTGAAGCAGTTGCTCAAGAAACTCGACGGCCTGGTGTTGGCCGGCTGCACTTTCGACATGGATCCCGTGCGACTGGGAATTCAGCCACATCCCACCTCGCGGCCGATGCCACTGCGACGCGAGGATTTTGATCGCAGGTTGTGCCAGGTGGCGGTCGACATGAGGATACCGATTCTGGCAATCGGGTCGGGCATGCAGATCCTGAATGTCGTTTGTGGCGGCAGCCTGTTTGCGCACGTGCCCGAGGACGTGCCGAAGTCGATCTTGCATCGAGATTCTGTCGAGTCGACGTTGCGGCATGTTCTGGAGATTGTCCCCGGCACACGGGTGAACGCGATTTATGGTCCGGGTGAAATTCGTGTCAACAGCCAACATCACATGGCGATTGACTCGGCGGCCGAAGGATTCGTGGTGTCGGCTCGGACGCCTGACGGAGTGATCGAGGCCATCGAAGCCGACGACCAGAAGTGGTTCTGCCTGGGCATGCAGTGGCATCCCGAAAACACGACCGCAAGTGCGCTGGACATTCAGGTGTTCGGGGCTTTCCTGGACGCCGCGATGGGAACTCCGGCAGTGCTTCCTTTCAAGCGAAAGGCAGCCTGAGGCGGGCAGCCGTGCCCGGTAGGCGGCCCGCGGTCTCCTGATTGGGGGGGGGACCGGGCCGCCGCCAGCCCGATGGGTCGACTGGCGAAGACCTGCCCAGTCGGGCGGCGACTCACTATGCTCGAACCGCCGGCCCGGCTGATGGGCCGGCGGGACAACCAGTCGGTTGGCTTGCAGGAAAACAGGTTCGGTCGTGTCGTTGATCGTGCAGAAATTTGGTGGGATGAGTGTCGCCGACGCCGGGCGGATTCGGGGAGCGGCGCGGCGGGCAGTGGCGTCGCAGCGGGCCGGTCACCAGGTGGTGATGGTGGTGAGTGCGAGGGGATCGAAGACCGACGAACTGGTCGAGCTGGCATCCGAAATCACCGATTCGCCCTCGGCCCGTGAAATGGACATGTTGCTGTCGACTGGCGAACAGGAATCTGTGGCGTTGATGGCGATGGCGGTCGCGGCCGAGGGAGCCGAGGCGATCAGCATGACCGGCGGCCAGATCGGCATTCACACCGATTCCACTCATACCCAGGCCAGGATCATCGACATCTCGACACTCCGAATGCGGGAGGCGTTGCAGGCCGGACGGATTGTGATCGCAGCCGGTTTTCAGGGGATCGACGACGATCGGAATATCACCACGCTGGGACGAGGCGGCAGCGATACGACGGCGACGGCATTGGCGGCGGTGTTACAGGCGGACGAGTGCGAAATCTACACCGACGTGGAGGGGGTGCTGTCGACCGATCCGCGGCTGGTCCCATCAGCCAGACTGCTCAGATGGATCTCCTACGACGAGATGCTCGAACTGGCCAGCCTCGGGGCCGGAGTGATGCACTCGAGATCGATCGAGTTCGCCAAGAAGTATCGGGTTCCCGTCCGCGTGCGTTCGGCGCACGGTGACGGAGAGGGCACGCTGATTGCCGACGTGGCCGACGAAACGGCGCGGCTGGTGACCGGGTTGGCAGTCGTCCGCGAGGAGGCACGTGTGGGTTTGGTGGGCCTGCCAGATCGTCCCGGGGTCATGAGCGAAATATTCCTGCGGCTGGCCGAACGATCGCTCCCGGTCGACATGATCGTTCAGGACGTTGGGCAGGGCGGATTGGCCGAGGTGTCATTCACGGTTCCGGAACGGAGTCTCGCCGATGCGCTGGAGGCCGGCGGAGCGGCCTTGAAGGACCTCGGACAGGGAAGCATCGAACAGGGCACGGGAGTCAGTAAGGTGTCCTCGATCGGACGAGGCATGCGGTCTCATACGGGGGTCGCGGCGCATATGTTTCGTAGCCTGGCTGAGGTTGGAGTCAACCTGCACATGATCAGTACCAGCGAGATCAAGATCTCGGTGCTTGTCGATCGTGACCGTTGCGAAGACGCCGTGACTGCGGTTCACGCCGGATTCGGTTTGCACGAGGAGCAGGCCGAATGGCCCGGAGTGGGTTTCGAGTTA
>CAUZRQ010000095.1:0-20112 GCA_963582065.1 Planctomycetota bacterium
TGCTGGTTGGGTCCATTTACTGCATCAAGTCCGCTGGCGACCACGCGATAACGCTGACGGCCCCGCCGAGCGACGCCGGGGGGCGTGGTTCGGATCCAGCGGGTTGAACGCCGGATGACCCACTGGGTGAACGCGGGATAACCAAGGGACACCACTCCGAGAGGGGTGGGGGGGTCGGTTCGGTTTCTGGGCGACTGGGGCCCCACGAGTGCACGGGCCACCGGCTGGCTCACTCAGCCGCCCTGAGCATGGCCAGGATCGCCTCGCGGATCGCTGGGGGTAGCGTTGGCCAAGCCTCGATCACCTGGGCCAGCTCGGGGTCGAGTGGTCAGTTTCTGGATGGCAACGGACCATTGAACCGTCATTCTAACCCCGGGTGTCATGACACCCGCAAGCGAGGTCTAGTAGGGCTTTTCAGGGGTTTCGCCCGGCACGTCGGTGTTGTCATAAGTCGCTGTCACACCGTTGTTTCTGCGGCTTTTTAGCCCGGCCACCAAGTCCCCTGGGACCAATTAGGAAACCGTCGCTCTATCCCCTGAGCTACGGGGGCAATCGGGTGGCAGTCGTGAACCACACCACCAACCTGGCCTCTTTTATCGTCTTGACTCCCGTTTTGACACCGTTCGTTTACACGGGCACGGCCGAAGCCCCCCCCCAACGAGCCAGACGATCATTGGCCTTTGGCCGAACGGCGGAAGTAAAACACCGGTCCGAAATCGGCGCCGGTGATCACCTCGAATCGCCCGTCGCCGTCGAAGTCACACGGCTCGGCCATGCGGTAATGACCGCCGGGGTGGTTGGTCAGGAAGCCGGGACTTCCGGTAAAGCGGAACAGCGGTTTCCGGCGAGTGCCAATGTTCTCGAACAGCCGGAGCCCGTGACCCCGGTTGCCGACGGCCAGGTCGAGGTCACCGTCGGCGTCCCAGTCGAAGACGCTCAGCTTGATCCTCGCGTTGAGCCGCTGGCCGTAACTGCCGTCGTCCTGGTCGCCGGTGTAACCTGAGGCGAAGATCTTGTTGCCGTTCTCCAGGCTCAGTCGCACCGGCTCGTCCAGAACCAGCCGCCCCCGCCTGCGGTCACGGCGGTGCAGAACCAGGTAGCCCTCGATGTCGGGGACGACCAGGTCGATCAGCCCGTCACCATCCAAATCCACAGCCGCGGGACGAGAACGTGCTCCGGCAAAAATCGGCTTGCCCTTTCGCC
Source organism: Planctomycetota bacterium (assembly GCA_963582065.1). Taxonomy (GTDB): domain Bacteria; phylum Planctomycetota; class Planctomycetia; order Planctomycetales; family Planctomycetaceae; genus UBA8437. The sequence continues at coordinate 1,204 of CAUZRQ010000095.1, forward strand.
GGACTTCGACGGCCCGCGCAAGCTTCGGTTTCGTCCGGCTGCCGACGTTTTCGTAGAAGGCCAACGTGGCCCCCTGCCAGCCCAGCAACAGGTCCAGGTCCCCGTCCCCGTCCCAGTCGACGACCTCGGGGTTCGTGTAGCAGAAGTGCACGCCGAAGGTGACGTCGGTCATTCCCGACATCGTCCGCGGCTGGATCAGGCGGCCGGCCGCCTTGAGCATCACCGGCGTGGCGAACTGCGGAACCTCACCCTTGCGGCCAAGATTCCGGCAGAAGTGAACGTAGCCGGCCTGGGATCCCAGGACCAAGTCCGCCAGCCCGTCACCATCCCAGTCGGCCACCTTGGGAATCGTGAAGATCCCGGTGGTCAGCGGACCACCGTGCGTTACCCACGGAGTGATGTCCTCGTAGACAGGCTTCTTGAGAGTCCCGCGGTTGGGAGCAAAGTACATCAGCCCGTATCCCTGCTCGCGAAACACCAGGCACTTGCGATGCTCCTTCGACCAGTCGACGACCTCGAGCATCCCGGGGTCGGCCAACGGCTCGTCGTGCCCGCTGAACAGGATCTGCTCGGGCTCGGACAGCCGGGCGCGACGGTTGTCGTAGACCCGCTGGTCGACTGGCCGACCGAGGTTGCGGTACAGGAACAGCCCCAGCGAATTGTGGACCAGCAGGTCGGGATCACCATCCTCGTCGAAATCGGTGACCGTCGAACTGACGCCGCCCCAGTGCATCAGCAACCGATCGTCCCGTCCGGCCGTGACGATCCGGCCGGGATGAAAGACCGGGTTCTCCCGGGTGCCCAGGTTCCGGTGCCACCAGACGGTGCCGTAGATCTGGCTGGCCAGCAGCATCCCCTGCGGATCGTTGCGGGGCCGGAACGATCGCTTGAATCCCCAGCCCAGGAAGGGCATCCAGCCGACGTCAAATCCGCGGGGCGCAGGGTGCCCGGCTACCAGCAGGTCCTGCCGGCCGTCACCGTCCCAGTCGACGACGTCGATCGTCTCGTAGGGCCACGTCCTGGTCAGGGCTTCCAGCGGCGTGTCGCTGGGGTCCGACAGCGACACCACCTTGAGTTTCCCGAGGCTCCTGGCCGACCACGACTTTGCGGTTGCCGACGGCGGAACCAGTTCGTGCCGGCTCATGGTCATCGGCGGCTTGTCACGTGCCGAGATCACCTCGAGCACTCCGTCGCCGTCGAAGTCCCCGATCACTCGCCCCAGCACCGGTGCCGGCTTCTCCTGGAACCTGGCGAAGACCGGCACACCGTTGGGGTACTGGCCCGTGTTGCGGTAGAACCGCTTCTCGGTCCAGATGTCCTTGTGTCCGTCTCCATCAAAGTCGTGGATCAGGGCATCCGGGAAGAGGTTCTTGTAGGGCGATGGATCGATCGCGCCCAGTTGGTCGTCCGGCACGAACAACTGGACGTGCGGCTCGAAATCACGGGGAAAGCGGCCCAGGTCGCCGACGGGTTCCATGTTGAACGGGGGCCGAACCGGCCGAGGCGGAGTCTTGGGACGCACCGCCCCGATCCTGGCCAGCACGGCCGGAGCCCGGTTCGCCGCCAGGATCTTTTCGGCTGTTGTCCCGTCCGGCCCGAGGAACTGTGGGACATCCAGGGCGGCGTCGCTGACCCGTACGAAATCGATCGCACCGATCCAGCCCCGGGTGATCTCGGGTGAGTCCGCGTTGCCACTCTTTCGCAGACCGCCGATCGAGGTGAGAGACGAGATCTTCGTCGGGCCGAGATTCACCGGCTTCTGCCTGCTCGCCACCGGCTTGCCATCGACGTACAGCACGAGCTCCCCCGTGCCCCCGGCTCCCTTCGCCCGTCGCACCAGCGCCACGTGATGAAAGCGTCCGTCGGAGACGGCGCGCGGACCCGAGACGATCAGATCGGTTCCCTTCTCGGACCGGACCAGTGCGGCAACCGCCGCAGCCTGGCCGCCCTTGACGTGTTGGCGAATCCAGATTTCCCCGCCCGGCCCGCTGCGAATGAAGATGTACTGGCTGCCCTGTTCCGCGGTCCGCACCATCGCCTCGATGGTGAAATCGCCCCGGAAATCGAAGACATGGGCGTCGGGCACTTCCATTGTGCCCGACCCGTCCCATTGGATCGCAGCCCCGTCGGACCCCGAGCCACGGACGTACTTCGCCGGGCCGAGCAGGCGCCCGTGATTGCCGAACCCGCTCACATCCCGGATCGGTCCCCGGACCTCGGCCGCCTGCCCGGCCGGCTTCTCACCGAACCGCCAGAAGGCAACAGTGTCGGCCCGTCCAACGGCGGGAGTCACCAACAGACACACAAGTAAAGACAATTGCTTCATGGCCCTTCCACGCTTTCTTCGCTGTGCTCACCAAAACGACGTTCACCGGAATCGACCGGGTTGATCGACTATCGAACCGGTTCGGAGTTGCCTTCGATCACGACCCGCCGATCGGCACTGCTCTGCTTCCCGACCAACGGAGACCGGGTGCTGGTGTTGCCACGAATCGCCACATCGCTGTATCGCCCCCCACTCTGTCGATCCATGCTGATCGCAAACTGGAATCCGTCGATCGTGTTGTTCAGCAGCTGGATGTGCGATTTCACCGAATCGGCTCCGCCGGCAACCAGGTGAATGCCCACGTTGCGGGTAATCGGCGAGTGGATCCGGTTGCCGGAAACCAGCAGGTGCCAGTCGTGCGGCGACGAGGCACGACCGATGCGGATTCCACAGCCACCAAAATCACTGCCGTTGACCTTGCCCTTGCTGACTCGCAACAGGTTGTTCGAGACGACTCCGTGCTGAACCGTTGCCACGTCGAGGCAGACCGAAGTCGGATGCCCGCCGAAGACCTGGTTGCCGGTGATGCTGACAAAACTGGAATCGTCCGACGCGATGCCGATCCCGGATCCTCCCTGCCGCCCCCGGCCATCCATATCGATGATGTTGTTGGAAATCACGACGTGGTGAACCGACGTTTCTGTGCCGATCCCGGCTCCGCCGTTGCCCATCGTGATCATGTTGCCGGTCACCAGCACGTCGCGGCACCCCCCCAGGGCGATGCTGCGGCCCTTGGTGATTCCCTCGATCACGTTGCGTGCGATCAGGATCTTGCGGTCCGACCCGTCGCCAAGGTCCTTGATGCCCGCCGAGCAGTTGCGGATCGTGTTCCCCACGACCTGCAGGTTCCGGGCCCCTCCGCCGCTGACGTAAATCGCCCAGTCGCCGGCATCGACACCGCACCGCCGGATCGTGTTCCAGGCGATCAGCGAATCGATCATCCGGGCACCGTTGATCGCGCTGCCGCCCTTGCCGACCAGGCCCATCCCCTCCAGGTGGTTGTGGATGAAACGAAACCGGGTGCCCGGCATGTTCATCCGGAGCGCGTAGCTGCGGAACCCGCTGAACCGGCAGTCACGAACCGTCACGTCGCGGCTCTTGCCGGTCCCCACGTTCATCATCGCGAACATCGCCGCCTTGTCGTCTCCACTGGAAGTGAACCGCACGCCGCGTACCACCACGTCGTGGACATCGGAGAACCGCAGGGCGCCCTGCTGGCCGCTGACCAGGCACTCCAGTACCGCTGACCCGCCGCCGTCGAGCGTCGTGCCGGATGGCACATCGACAAAGGAACCCGCCGAATCCAGGCGGTAGTGCCCCGGCAGCAGCCGGACCACCCCGCCGTTTTTGCCCAGCCTCGCCATCGCCTCTCGCAGTTGAGCAGCATCGTCGTGACCGTCAGCGACCAGGTCGGCCCGTTGGCGATCGCGACTGTCGGCAGCAGCCACGGTGATTGTGCCCGGGATCTTCGGTTCGTCGCAGACACCCTCGCCCCATCCGCCGGCGAGCAGACCCACAGCAACCAACAACCGCACTCGACAACGCATTTCCGGTCTCCTGGCTGAACCCGCCGCACTGCTGGAAGTGGCCCGGTTGTTCCGGACAACCGCCCATTAGACCTCCGGCACAGCGCAGGCTGCCACCTTGGCTCACCACCATCACCTGCGGCGATGTTCGATTCATCGGTTACATTTCGGCAAGCGGGCGATCGACTCGACGCCACCGGCACGTCGCCCCGGCCGACACACTTTGAACTGAACTCCAAGATCGGTAGATTCGCCGACGGGATCCGTTCGACCAACGGCAAGACATCGGCGACCGTTCCGTTAGAATGTCCATGCACCGAAACCGCCCTTTCCATCACGCACCCGGGAATCCGGCACCCATGACCACATGCCATCGATATTCGCTGTTCGTCCTGTTCGTCACGCTCTCCCTTTTGGCCTCAGGTTGCACCAGCCACCAGGGCGACACCGACGGCGGGGCTGACAGCGGTTCGACGACCAACCAGGAAACCACCGACGGCCCCCCGATCACGGCCGACGACCCCTCGATCACGACGCTCGAACAGGTGGCCTCGGAACTGGAGTCCAACGGCGGCGACATGGTGCCACTGTTCGAGTCGGTGCCCAACCTGCTGGCCGAGTACATCGGGCAGGACCAGCAGAAGCTGGCCACGCTCAACGAACAGCTCAAGAAAACGCACGTCGAGCGATCCAACTCCGGCCAGGCCAAGACCAAGACGACCGAGGAATCCGTCGAGAGCGGTGGTGACGAGAACGTCCCGTTCCGACTCGGCGACCTGATTCCCATGGCCGACAAGGACTACCCCGAGCTGGCCAAGCTGCTCAAGGACAACACGTGGATCGACAAGCCTGTCGTGGATTCCACCGAGCTGATGAAACAGCGCCAGGAGAAGGAAAAGGCCCTGGCGTCGGTCCAGGAGGCGCTGAGCCTGAAGAACTCATCCAACGACATCAACCTGAAGATCCGCTCGGCCATGGGACGGCTGGCCGCCAACGACAAGTCGATCGACTTCAACGGCACGTGGAACCGGCACACCTCCGGTGACGTCAAGAGCACCAACCCGATCATGATCAGTTCCAGCGCCGAATTCGACGTGTCCGGACTGACCAGCTTCGGGCTGATGGGATTCGACTGGACCTTCACACCGTTTGCCAGCAAGGACACGGTGGTGTCCTGGCAGAGCAGCGAGAACGGCCTGTACGACAAGGTCGTGATGCGGGACGACCTGGTCTGGTCAGACGGCAAGAAGATCACCGCTCACGATGTCGAATTCTCGTATCGCGTGATCATGTCGTCGAAGGTCCCGGTTCCGGCCGTCCGCAGCGGAACCGACCAGTTGCAGGGCGTGAAGGCCTACGACGATCAGACCGTGGTGTATTTCCACCCGGACCCCCTGGCGACCAACGTCTGGAACATCAACTTCCCGGTGCTGCCCAAGCATGTCTACGAGAATTCGGTCGCCGACGACCCGACGCTGTCCGCCAGCAAATACCACGTCTCCAAGGACGAAAACCCCGTGACGGGCGGATCGTACGTGATCACCAAGCGAGTCCGCGGACAGGAGATCGTGCTCGAGCGACGCGACAGCTACCACACCGTCAACGGCAAGCAGGTCCGCGACATTCCGCACTTCAAGCAGATCCGGTTCGCCGTCATCCAGGACCCCAGCACCGCGCTGCTGTCGATGAAAAAGGGCGACATCGAGGAGATGCAGCTGACCCCCGAGCAGTGGAAGGAACAGACCAACGACGGGGACTTCTACGGCAAGAACACCAAGGTCTATGACATCGAGTGGGTCTATTTCTACTTCGGCTGGAACTCGCGATCGCCGTTCTTCCGCGACGCGCGGGTCCGCCGGGCCATGAGCCTGGCCTTTGATCATGCCGAGATGATGGAACGCCATCGCAAGGGCATGGACGAACAGTCGCAGGGCATCTTCCATCGGACCAGCCCCTGGTCCCCGGAGAAACTGCCTGCCGCCTACAAGCAGGATCTCGATGCAGCCGACGACCTGTTGCAGTCGGCCGGCTGGGCGGACACCGACAACGACGGTGTCCTGGACGGCATGGTCTTCCTCGATCCGGAATTCGACGGGCAACTCGAAGAAGTGACACGGATGCCGTTCGAGTTCACGATCGCCGTCAGCAACCGGCCCGATCGAATTGCCCTGTGCGAACTGCTCCGGGAGAACCTCGACCAGATCGGCGTCGTCTGCAAGGTCCGGCCCGTGGAGTTCACGGTGCTGCAGCAGATGGCCCGCGACCACAAGTTCCACGCCCAGTTCGCCGGCTGGGGAACCGGCACCGACCCCGACACGAGCGAGAACCTGTGGACCACCAAGGCCATCGACAGCGGACGGAACTACGTGGCCTACAGCAATCCGGAAGTCGACAAGTTGTTCCAGGACGGGAAGTACGAGCTCGACCTGGGGAAACGCCGCGAGATCTACCGGAAGATCCACATGAAGCTGTACAAGGATCAGCCCTACACGTGGCTCTTTTTCCGGAACGCGTATTTTGCCTTCAACAAGTCGCTGCGCGGCTACAACTTCAGCCCGCGAGGTCCGTACAGCTACGGGCCGGGCGAAAGCACGATCTTCAAGGCGCCGGCCCTGAAATAATGGCCGAGAAAACGTGAGGCCCTGGGGGACAGGGTCGTGACACTGTGAGCACGGATGCGACGCTGGTGACGGCGTTGCCTGGTTACGGGTTACGCAAATGGTCAGCTACCTGGTTCGTCGCCTGCTGGTCGGGCTGCTGACGCTTGGGCTGATCACCTGCATGATCTACGGCCTGATCCGCTCGATGCCGGGCAGTCCGCTGGACACCGATCCGGCGATGATGGATCCGAGCAAGATGCCCAGCAAGGCCGACATCGAGCGGATGCGGTCGATTTATGGCCTGGACAAGCCATTGCACGAGGCCTACTGGCAGTGGCTGAAGAACGCGGCAACGCTGAACCTGGGCACCAGCTACTCGCAGAAGAAGCCGGTGGCGGAATTGATCGCCGACCGGGTCGGCCCCACGCTGCAACTCTCGGTGACGTCACTGCTGCTGAGCTACCTGCTGGCCGTTCCGATGGGGCTGTATGCGACCGTCCGCAGTGGTCGGCCCGACGAGCGGGGCCTGAGCTTCGTGCTCTACACGCTGTACTCGTTTCCGTCGTTCGTCGCCGCGCTGTTCCTGCAACTACTGTTCGCCGTGAAGCTGGACGGAACGTGGTTTGAACTTCCGCTGATGGGGAATCACAGCAGCGGATACGAGGACCTGGGTGACATGGCCCAGGCCTGGGACTCGTTCCAGCACATGATCCTGCCGGTCACCTGCTTCACCTACGGCAGCCTGGCGTACTACTGCCGGTTCGTGAAAGCCAACATGGAGGAGGTGATCCGCCAGGACTACATCCGCACGGCCCGGGCCAAGGGCCTGGGACCGATCCGGGTCCTGATCCACCACGCCTTCCGCAACACGCTGATCCCCTTCGTGACCCTGATGGGACTGACACTGCCCGGCCTGCTCGGAGGTGCGATCATCCTCGAGGGCATCTTCAACTGGCCGGGCATGGGCCTGCTGTTCTTCACCTCGATCCTGGGCCGTGACTACCCCACGATCATGAGCCTGACACTGATGTTTTCGATCCTGACCCTGTCGGGGCAGCTCCTGGCCGACATGCTCTACGCCTTCGTCGATCCACGGATCAGGTACAGCTGAAACCATGAACAAAAAAGACCGTGACAACGTGGTGGTGTCGGCCGGCTTCTGGCAGCAGTCGTGGCACCGCTTCCGGCGACGCAGGCTCGGCATGCTCGCCCTGTATTTCATCGGCGTGCTGTCGGTGATCGCGGTCTTCTCGCCGATGATCGCCGGCACCAAACCGATCGTCTGCCGCTACAAGGGCAGCATCTACTTCCCCTGCATGGGCTACTACAACCGCACGTGGGAGAACCCGATTTTCCAGAAGGACCGGTTCCGCCGGATCTACCCCAGAAACCTCAAGCGGAAGGACCCCCAGAGCTGGGCCATCTGGCCCCTGGTCTACCAGGACCCCCACCGCCCGGTCCGCCGGGGCGAGTGGGAGGGCCTGGAGGGCAACCCGTACGGAGCCCAGGGGCGGCCCACCGGCAAGAACTGGTTCGGGACCTACAAGACCGGGTTCGATGTCTTTGCCAGCATGGTGCACGGCACGCGGATCGCCCTGCTGGTGGGGTTCGTCTCCACCGGCATCGCCGCGACAATCGGCATCACGCTGGGAGCCATCGCCGGCTACATGGGCGGCATCGTCGACCTGGTGATCAGTCGCGTGATCGAGGTGGTGATGTGCGTACCGGCGCTGGTGCTGATCCTGTCCCTGCAGGCGGTGATCGAGGAGGTCAGCATCTGGAACATCATGATGTTGCTGGGCCTGACCGGGTGGACCAGCATGGCCCGCCTGACACGCGGCGAATTCCTCAAGCTGCGGGAAACCGAGTTCGTGGCGGCGGCACGTTGCCTGGGAGCCAGCCGCGTCCGCATCATGTTCCGACACGTGCTGCCCAATGCCCTGGCACCGGTGATGGTCCCGATCGCCTTCGGAATCGCCGCGGGTATCCAGGTCGAAGCCGCCCTGAGCCTGCTGGGCTTCGGCGCACCGCCACCGAACCCCAGCTGGGGCACGATCCTCAACTCCGGCCGCGAAACGCTGCAGTCGGGATACTGGTGGCAGTTGGTCTTCCCCGGAATGGGTATCTTCCTGACCGTCTTGGCCTACAACCTGATCGGTGAGGGAATCCAGGAAGCCACCGATCCTCGCCTCGCCGACCCGAGAAACTAGCCCGCCATGACAGCCGTCATCGACGTCCAGAACCTGCAGACCTACTTCCACATCGATCGCGGTGTGGTCAAGGCGGTCGATGACGTCTCGTTCCAGATCGATCCCGGGCACACCCTGGGCGTCGTCGGAGAATCGGGATCGGGGAAGTCGGTCACGTCGCTGACGATCATGCGGCTGCTGGCCGCAACGGCCCGGGTGCACTCGGGCAGCATCTCGTTCCTGGGCCAGGACCTGGTCGGCCTGCCGGAAAAAGAGATGCGGAAGATCCGGGGTGCCGAAATCAGCATGATCTTCCAGGAGCCGATGTCGTCGCTGAACCCGGTGCACAAGGTCGGCCACCAGGTGATGGAGGCCATCATCCAGCACCAGCGAGTCAGCAAGTCCGAGGCCCGGCAACGCACGATCCGGTTGTTCGAGGAAGTGGGGATCCCCGATCCCGAGTCGCGGCTGGACTACTACCCCCACCAGATGTCCGGTGGCCAGAAACAGCGGGTGATGATCGCCATGGCCCTGTCCTGCAATCCCAGCCTGCTGATTGCCGACGAGCCGACCACGGCACTGGATGTCACGATCCAGAAACAGATCCTCGACCTGATCCGCGAATTGCGCGACCAGCGGCAGATGGCGGTGCTGTTCATCACTCACGACCTGGGAGTGATCGCCGAAATCGCCGACCACGTGATCGTGATGTACCACGGCAAGGTGGTGGAACAGGGCAACGTGCTGGATCTCTATGAGAATCCCCGGCATCCCTACACCAAGGGCCTGCTGGCCTGTCGACCGCGTCTCGACTCGCCCTACAAACGGTTGCCGACCGTCTCGGACTACATGGACACGGTCGAGCAGCCCGATGGTGAACTCGAGATCACCGAAAAGACGATGACCGATGACCGCGTGGATTTCTTCAGGAACCACGGTCGCGGACGACTGCTGCACCCCGAGGCCCAGTTGCACGAACTTGGTTTCGAAAACGACCCGGGCTCTTACGGCCGAGAGGCCGTGTCGGTCGAGGCCGAGCAGGCTCCGCTGGTGAGCGTCCGCGACCTGGAGGTCCATTTTCCCGTTCGCAAGGGCGTGTTGATGAGGACCGCAGGATTCGTCAAGGCGGTCGATGGCATCACGTTCGACATCTACCGGGGACAGACACTGGGACTGGTCGGGGAAAGTGGCTGTGGCAAGACCACCACCGGACGAGCACTGCTGAAGCTCGTCCGCCCCACCTCCGGAACGATGCACTTTGACGGAATGGACATCGACTCGCTGAGCCGGAAACAACTCCGGCAACTGCGGAACCGGATGCAGATCATCTTCCAGGACCCGTACGGATCGATGAACCCCAGGATGACCGTGCAGGCGGCCCTGTCCGAACCGATGGCCCTGCACGGCATCGGCAACTCGCGCCGTGATCGCATAGACCGGGCGGCCAGCCTGCTGGAGGAAGTCGGGCTGCTGAGCGAGCACCTGGGCCGCTACCCCCACGAGTTCTCCGGCGGCCAACGCCAGCGAATCTGCATCGCCCGGGTCCTGGCCGTCGAGCCCGAGTTCATCGTCTGCGACGAATCGGTCTCGGCACTGGATGTGTCGATCCAGGCCCAGGTCCTGAACCTGCTCAACGACCTGCAGGAACGACGTGGCCTGACCTACATCTTCATCAGCCACGACTTGGCGGTCGTCAAGTTCATGGCCGACATGATGGCAGTGATGAAGGACGGCAAGATCGTGGAGTTCGGTCCGTCGGAGGCGATATACCGCAACCCGAGTGAGGACTACACCCGCGAGTTGATCGCCGCGACGCCCCGCGACGATCTGGACCACATCCGCGAACTGGTCAATCGTCGGCAGCAGATTCGTGAAGACACCGATTGAAAACCCACAGCGACCGATCGCAGGTCCGTCGACGACCGTCGCGATCCGCCTGTCACCGGACCGACCGATGAAACACCTGTTGCCGCTGTTGCTGCTGGGCGTCCTGACTGCCCCGGCTTCCGCCGCCGAACCGGAATGGAACCAGTTTCGCGGAGGTCGTGGAGACGGTTCGTCACAGGCGAGCGGCATTCCCACGACGTGGAGCGAGACGAAGAACGTGGCCTGGAAGACGGCGATCTGGGGCAAGGCCTGGTCGTCGCCGGTCGTGTGGAAGAACCGGATCTGGCTGACGACGGCGACCGCCGACGGTCACCGGCTGGCCGTGCTCTGCCTGGACAGCAAGACCGGGAAGATCCTCCACGACAGGACCGTCTTCAAGCCGGTCAAACCCCAGTACGGCGATCCGTTCAACAGCTACGCCTCATCCACATCGTGGGTCGAGGCGGGCCGCGTCTACATCCATTTCGGCAGCCTGGGCACCGCTTGCCTGGACACCGAAACGTGCAAGGTTCTCTGGAAGCGAAACGACCTGCCCTGCAATCACTTCCGCGGTGCCGCCAGCAGTGTCTCGATCCACGGCAACCTGATGTTCCTGCCGTTCGACGGATCGGACCTCCAGTACGTCGTCGCACTCGACAAGCGGACCGGGAAAACACTCTGGCGAACCGACCGCAACGTCGATTTCGGTGGTTTGGGCGGGGCCCACAGGAAGGCCTTCTGCACAGCCCGCGTGATCACTCACAACGGCCGCACGCAGGTCATCGTCCCCGCCGCGCTGGCCACGATGTCTTACGACCCAGCCACCGGGCGGGAACTCTGGCGCATCATGCACGGCGGAGCGAACACCGCCTGCCCGGCCCTGTTCCACAACGGCGTACTGTTCTTCAACAGCGGCGACGTCACCAACCGGCTGATGGCCGTCCGGCCCGACGGCCACGGCGATGTCACCGCGACCCACGTCAAGTGGTCAACGATGCGGGGTGTTCCCTCCCGCCCGTCGGTGCTGCTGTCCGGAGATTCGATCTACATGGTCAACAACGACGGCATCGCTTCGTGCGTCGACACCGCAACCGGCCGCACCCGCTGGGCCAGGCGACTGACCGGCAAGTACTGCGCCTCGCCGATCCTGGTCGGCGAGAGGGTGTTTTGTTTCGAGCAGGAGAAGGGACTCTGTCACGTGTTCGCCGCCGACCCGAAGCGTTACCGCAAACTGGCCACCAACACGCTCGACGCCAGTTTCATGGCCTCGCCGGCCGTCACCGACGGAATGCTGATCCTACGGACCAAGAGCCATGTTTATGGAATCGCCAGCAACCTCCACCGTCCATGATTCACTCGACAAACGGAGCATTCCCGCGATGACCGAAGATCAGCACTGCAATCTCGAAGATGTGTGGAAGTTCCTGGCGCCCAAACACATTTGCCCGTACGAGAAGGACTGGCACCTCTCGTACGGGCTTACCGAGAATCGCGCCATGGCATTGTTCGGACCACCCGAGAATTCCGGAAGCTTGAGGAACCCTAACTCCGAGACCGCGCTGACAATCTTCTTACTGGGCCACCTGAACAAGTGGACTCAACCGAAGAGAATTTCAGACAAAAAATTGCCTCGAACAAAAAATAACCGCCTAAACGGGAGTTTCTTCCAAGAGTTGTGCGGCTGCAAAGGCAGCGACGAAAACAAAGAAAACAATAAAACGTTCCTCGAACACATCGTCGTTGACTCCGACTCCGACCCCAAGTCACGACTCTTGTTTGAGATTGGGGTCCCCAACATCGCTTTTCGGACAAAGGACAAGAAGCCAATTAAGTCATCCTTCATCAACGAGACCAGCGACGCGTGGTCTCAATTCGATGCAATGCTGTTGGTACCTGAAGAGAAGCGCGTTATCGGGATTGAAGCAAAACTCAGCAGCGACATCTCTATAGGCACAACCAACCACCCGTACGTAAACCAGATCATCCGCAATCTTGAGGCTGGATACTGGCTAACCAATTGTGACGGAAGTCTCTTCTCTGGATGGACCTTTGAATACGTATTCATCTGCCCCAAGAACGCCATGGAGTATAAAGCCACTCACTACAGCCATATCCTCACAGACAAGAAGAATCCATGCGTGAAGACCGCCCTTGACAATTACGAAGATTACTTGAAAGAGAAGAAACCCAAATACGAAAAAAACGACTTTAAGTGTTTCAGGGATCACTTCACCGACAACAAACGAATCACTGTGTCTTACTGGTGCGACCTCACGAAGTTATTATCTGATCGCGATAAAGAGCCAATACAATTGCCAGACGAGGATTCGGTTTTTAGGGAACCCAGCCGCGATAGGTTTAAGCTTGCTTGTATCCCGGACTGTCACTACTTCTAGTGGCAGTCCGTCAGCCAAGCTTCCACGGCACACCATCTTCCAACACGCGTGTGTTGGGGAAATGATCTTCAAACCTCTGGGGTTCAAACGTGTGCACTGGTATCAGTTCCCCAGGAGCCACCGCGTCGACAAACCTCACGATATCATCCTCCAGGATGTGCCCGGTCGCGTGGACTTTCACCACGTCACCATCGACCTTCTTCAGAGCCCGCTTCATTCTCTGCCAATCCGGCTTATCCAGGTATCCGGACCAGTACGAATAGAGGCACCTGCATCGGTCCGGCAACGTGCCGCCGAAATCGTCGTCGAGCATCGACGGCCGAAACAGCATCACGTAACGGGCGGGATCCGCCCTGAGTTCGTCGAGGCCGATTTGGCTGGGAAGAAACTGGTCGTGGATCTTCACACGGTTGCGGCGTTCGTAGGACCTGCGAAACGCATGCGGGTAGAACACGCGAATGTTTTCGTCTCGGACCGGGTCAGGAACATCTGTCTGGCTTGAGATCAAGTACATCACGAAGGCCGTGTAGACGTCGGCGACGAACAGCCGCCCCGTTCGCCTAGCCGCGTTGATGAAACCGATGAGACGATCGACGTTCTGTGGTGAAAACGAGGCGAGGGCCAACCCGGAAGTCCTTTCGATTTCAGTGACCAGATCATCCTCCAACTCGAATTCATCGGTGGGATTCTCGGTCGGCAATCCGAAATGTGTCCCCTCCATCAACAGGACATCGACCGATCTGGATTCGAGACTTTTCAGCAACAACTCGGCCTTGCCCGGCCTACGGCCGTGCAACCGCAGGTCTCCGGAGTACAGCAGGCTCTTGCCCTCGGCTTCGATCAACAGGGCCATCGCTCCGTAGATGGAATGGTCCACATCGAAGGGTGTGACCACGAAATCACCGATCCGGACCGGCCTGGTGGCGACAAGTTCGTGGTACCGTTCCTTCGGCAATTCGATCTGGGCAGCGAAGATGCCGCCGGCGAGCATCATCTTGCTTGTCCCGGCACTCGCATAAATCGGCAGGCTCTCGTCGGTGAATTCCAGCAGGCCGGTGTGATCCATGTGAGCATGGGACAACAGGATCGCATCGACCGCGGGACCATCGGTGAAGACACCGGGAATCGGTGGCAGGATCCCGTCGGCAGCCAACTCGGGCTTGGTCTTGCGGCGGAGGGTCCACGTGTCGAGCGCTTCGCGGCCAGGGCCGAACAGCGGCAGACCGATATCCAGGATCAGGCGACTCGAGCCGGCCACCACTTCGATGCAGGTTCCGCCCACCTCGTGGGTCCCACGGTGAATGGTCAATTCCATCAATCCGCTCCTCGTCGCTGGTTCCGTCGCCAAGCCGGCCAGTCACTGGCTCAGTCGCCGCTTCAAAGTCGGCATCATCAGATCTCAACTCAACGGCAATCACAAGACACGCGGACCCGGCAGCCGGGCTCACCTTAGGTCACCCCACGTCCCACAACCCGGTTCCCCCACCACAAACCGGTACGTGATGGGTGCCGGGAAATTCCGCGCAACAGGCTTGCCGCTCGGAACCGGTCGCGAGAGACTGGCCCGGCCCAACCGGACCGACGTTGTTCTCGACCGCGCGATCGGCAACAAACTGGCAGACACGGCGATCGGCCACATCGAGTACGGAATCCTGCGGAGCCCATGATGTCGGCGAGAACGAGCCGGACGAAATCCGACAGCCCGCCCCACCTGCCGCAGCCCTGGCCTGACCAGGAGGCGTACGACTCTTTCTACCGACAACGGGGTCGCTTCGGAGACTACACGGAAGCCGATTATTCACCGTGGAAGGAAATCCGGATTCCCGGTGGGGCATCGGCTGAAGAGGTGTATCGTCGTCTGCCATCTGATCTCGATATCGAGTTCGGCGGCTACCTGACAAAAACCCGGATCCGTTTCGTCGCCTGCAATCCGCGTCATGCCTGGATGCCCAAGTCGAAGGCCTGCACGTTTCACAGCCACCCGACAAAGATCCAGAACGCCGAACCCGACGTGCCGTCTCCCGAGGACCTTCGGTCTTTCCTGTTGAATCGGCACTGGCGGACGATCACGGTTGGCAGGAGCATTCTCTGGGTCTGTGAAAAGACGTCACAGTCCCTGGATGTTGTGCGTCGGCTTTACGATTGGGAATCCGTCAACCTGGTCAGAATGTGCTCGAAGCTCGAAACGAAATATCCCGATTCGTGGGAACACGAGTTCGTCAAACTGGGACTCAGGCAACTCGGCCTCACGGTCTCGCGTGATGTTCGGGAGTGGGGTCGGGTCTGGAAACAAAGTCTCGAAGACCATCTCGAACTGCGAGTCACGGTCATTGAACGAGATTTCTGACTCGTATTGGTCCGCGAATCGATAATGTACGGACTGCAACCGTCTGACTTTCATCCTCCGGAACCCCAGTGACCAGGCAGGCGAGTCCGTGCGGTTGCCCACCGCTGCGGCTTCCCCTGCCCGACCGACACTCAACAACAGGAATCTTCCCAGCGTGCCGCAGATTGCAGTTCACATCTCCAGCCCGGCTTTCAGCAATGCGGAAGCGACCGACCGACTTGGCTCGACATGCCGCCGCTTGCTCGAGGAATCGCACGACGGGGAACTGGCCACGGTTTTCGACGAGCGACTCCGCACCGAACTGCGGTCCCTTGATCGACACGGGATCAGTGGCCAGATTCTGGAATTGGCGGCCATCGCCGACGACGCGGCCAGGTTGGGACACGAGTTCCGCTTAGAGGGTGCAGCGGCCGGCTCACTCGTTCTACATACCATCGGTGTGGTGAAACTCTGTCCTCTCCGACACGGCTTGCTCTTCGAACGATTTCTGGACCCGGATCCGGTGACACCGATGTCTCCGGGAGAGGAGTTGCACCCGAGTTGTGTTGCCAGCCAGCACGGCGCCGACACTTTGCGACTGCTCGGACATCGGGGATACGACTTTCGCGTCGTTGACCACGGGGGGGACACCGGCGGTGAACAGTGGGCCGCGCAGAGCATCCACGCTGTGCGGCCGGATACTGAACCCGACATTCCGCACCTGCAGCTTCACGTCAACGGCCCATCCATCGTTTCGCTGATCACTGCCATCTCTGCCCGGGAACGTGCTTCGGACTGGCTGCAGGACCAGGCCGTATTTGAGCGGCTGGGCGATGGTGACACGGGCGGTATCTCGGGACTGGAACATCCCGCCATGCAGGACGCCCTGAGAGCCGTGACTCCGCAATCACTCGACGACCTGGCGGCCACGATCGCCCTCGCCGGACGGCCGAGCGAGCCCCGCCAGCGGTTGTTCGACCGTTTTGTTGCCGGTGACGGTGACGTCCCATGTCTGGAATCCGAGTCCATCACCAAGGTGCTCCAGCCAACTCGAAACCTGGTGTTGTACCAGGAAGACCTGATGACGATTCTCGCTCACATCGCGGCGTTCACACTTCGCGAGGCCTACGAGTTGATCCGCGCCATCATCACCGGAAAACAGGACCGGATCGATGAGGGCCACAGGCGATTCGTCAGCCAGGCGTCTCCACCCGCTGCTGATCAATGGACTGAAGAGATGTTCGCCTTGATCCGCGACCGCGGCCCACACACCGTGTGCAAGGCCCACTGCTACGCGACCGCGTACAACTACGTTGAAGCAGCCTGTCTGAAGACCCACCATCCCGCGGACTTTCAGGCAGCGGTCGCGGCGATGACCGACTGAGTCACCCGCATTGCGGTGACTCGCCGTCGGTACTGCTCTCCGGAAGCCCCTCAGCGACCCGCCTCGACGAGCCGCGGTTTGAAGAATCCGCCCCGGGAGACCTCGGCCCGCGGCGGCGGTTTCCAGCGGAGCACGTTCAGTCCCCGCTCGCCCGCGTCCCGGTTGTCGTGAACCGTGACGATCGTGTCGTCGTCAAGAGCCACCGAATTGGCATACAGCCCGCCGTGATGCAGTTCGTACACCGTCCGGCTCCAGCTCCTGCCCTCGTCGTAGCTGACAAGGAATCTCTGGCCGAACCGCTTCCCGCCTGCCGTCGTCTTGTGTCCGAACGGCAGCACGATGGTCCCGTCGGACAGGCGGACCAGGCAACCGGTCTGTTGCAGCCAGCCGGTCAGCAGCCTGGGCCGGCTCCAGGTACGGCCCCCGTCATCGGAGGCGACCAGTGCCGTCTGCTTGAAGACACTGTGGCCCCCGACACCGAACGCGCCGTATTTCCGACACTCCGCGCAGTTGTCCCGGTTGTGTTCCGGATCGAACCACACCGGGGCAGCCAACCGCTTGGGATCTGCCGGGAGCTTCTTCCGCTGGTATCTCACGCTGGCCAGCAGCCGACCGCCGGGCAGCGCCAGCACGTCGGCTTCGCAGCTGTGCGGGCCGAGCGATCCCGACCGTTTCCAGCTCCGGCCGTCGTCAGACGAAATGTACAGGAACGCCTGGAACCACTTCTGCGAGTCGAGGACAGGGCTTCCGTCCCGTGCGGCATTCCACGTCTCCATTGGCAGCGCGATCACTCCGCCGGCCAGGCGAACGAACCTCGCCCTGCCGGTCCCGACACAATTGAATCCCTTGCTGGCGAGCCTGCGAGCCGGTTCCCAGGTCCTGCCGCGGTCGGTCGATCGCAGGATGTAACACTCGGCGTGAAACGCTTCCGCAAAGCTGTCGTAGGGTGTCCCGCGATTGAACTGCCTGGTGTAGTG
Source organism: Planctomycetota bacterium (assembly GCA_963582065.1). Classification (GTDB taxonomy): domain Bacteria; phylum Planctomycetota; class Planctomycetia; order Planctomycetales; family Planctomycetaceae; genus UBA8437. The sequence continues at coordinate 18,794 of CAUZRQ010000095.1, forward strand.
GAACAGGATCGTGCCCTTTTCCGTCACACCACAGCCGTCCAGGTTGACCGCAAGCAGTTTGAAGCCCGCGGGCACCCCGCGATCGACGGGAATCTCGCCCAACCGCCGCCAGGTGCGACCCCCGTCGGTGGAATGCACCAGCGTGCTTCCCGAGTTGGCGATCAGTTCACCCTTGGGGGTGCGAACCACAACCGGTTGCGCCGCGGGAAACCGCGTCCCGACCGCCTGGCATTTCCACGGCACCGGCCGCCGGGCAAAGGTCTTGGAGAGCCCGACGTGGAAATCGGCCCAGGTCAGGGGCTTCTCGTCCTCGGCCTGCACGACGCCCAGTCCGCCCCAAAGAACACAGATGACGATTCCGAGCCAGGTCTTCATCGGCCTAAATCCTCAAGGTTTTCGGACCCATGAAACTACGACATTCCCCGGGGCTCCCGCAACAACGTCCCGGCCCGGCAAGCAGATTCTCAATGGTCCAATGGTGATCATCAAGCTTGTCGAATCGGCCTCGTTTGTCTGGGACTACCACCCGAAGGTAGCATGGCCGACTCTCTCCTCTTCCACAAAGTCTCCGACTCCACTGCCTGTTGCCAACAACCTGTCAGGCCTGGCTGCTGATCTGTGAGAACCGACAATGAACGCCAGTCCCGACCACCCCGACCCGCTTCCCGGCTATTCGTTCGGCGAACAACTGCCGGGTGAAGGTGTGTTCGGCAAGATCTGGAATCTCCAAGACCAGCGACTCGAAGGTCGCGCCGCCGAGCGGATCGTGCGGTTGATCCCCTGCCCAGGTGACGCCGGCTGGCGACCCGCGTTACTGGACCGGCTTCACCGGTTGAACAGCGAATCGATCCCCCACCTCTCAGTCCCCCTGGAGACGGGAACCAGCGACGACGATCATGTCTACGTCGTCTCCCATCGGTTCCCCAGGAGACTCTGGGACGAGGTCCAACAGGACACGGGCCTCGAGCTATCTCGCGCGAAACGGATCATCGAACACCTGCTGAGGGCGCTGGCCGGCCTGCACGACAACCGACTGCCCCACGGCGACGTGAGACTCCGCAAGCTCCACCTGGTGTCACCGGATTCCAAAGGGGAGACCGCCTGGCTGGTCGACGCCGACGTCGGCTCGTTGACATCGCTTTCCGAAAACGGACTGCTGGACGAGAACGCCCGCTTCTACTACCCCCCGGAATGGAAGGGGCGTCCGGGACAGCCTACCAACCAGGCCGACCTGTTCGCCGCCGGCCTGGTCGCCGTCGAGATTCTGCTCGGCAAGTCCGCCAACCCGTTGCGGCGCGATGAGCAGTTCGATGACGAGG
>CAUZRQ010000096.1:0-20068 GCA_963582065.1 Planctomycetota bacterium
CAGGATCCTCGCTCTCTTCGTCACGATCATCGGGCACACTCCCCAGCCCAGGAACAACCAGTTGGTGCCGAAGGCCGTGAGGGTAACGGATCTGTATGGAGAAGGTGGCCTGACCAAACCGATCGACACCAGCGTTTCGACTGGCCCGTCATTTCCACTGGTAGGCGGCGATGGCGTTTCGCTCGCGGATGTAGACGTGCTGCCCGGCGATGGCGAGATGGCCCCAGGTTTCCGCCGTCGAGATCTTTCGGGAATCGGCGAGTACGAATCGTTTCGGATCGGCGTGAATCAACAACAATTGGCCGTCGTTGGTCAGCGCCAGGATGCGGTCCTTCCGCCAGACCATGCTGCAGTACTTGCCGAACGTCCGGTTGGAGATCCAGTTAATCTTGCCGTTTCTCAGATCGACGCACGCGAACCGACCGTTCTTCAAGTGGGCGTAGACGAAGTCTCCGACAACCACCGGCGAGGACATGTAGATGACCAGCTTGTTTTTCCACCCATCCGAAATGCTGAACTGCTTCTTGCGGTAGGTCAGCGGGTAGTGACCGGTCCGACTGGCCCGCGTACTCGTAAAAATTCCGCCGCCGTAAACGATGGGGGCCAGGATGCACCCCTGGTCGTAGCTGTCGAGCACTCGCTGCCAGAGCACCTTCCCCCTGGCGGGGTCGACTCCCGCGATGGCATCGATGTTGGCGACCAGCAGCTGTGGCCGCCCGTGGATCACGGCAAAGTCGGGAGACGAGTACGACCCCTGGCCCATCTTCTTGCTCCCTTTTCCCTTGCGGACCAGGCATCGCCACAGGCTCTTTCCGGTCTTCTTGTCGACCTTGACGAACGAGTCGGCGGTCTGTGAGTAGACCGCGTCCTCGACAACCAGTGGGGAACTGACGAACCCCAATTCGGGCAGGAGAGTCCCGTACCGGGCGCGAAAATCGGCACGCCATCGCTCGGTCCCCGATTTGGGGTCGAGACAGACCAGGAGGTCCGGCATTCCGGCGACGTACAGCCGCTTGTCGTCCAGGGCAGGCGTGGCGCGAATCCAGCTCCCCATGCTGGTGCCCAACCCGGCAACCGTCATGGCCCCCTTCCACTCGGCCTGCCAGGCCTCCCTGCCGGTCTGCCGATCCAGGGCGCGAACACCCTCGTGTTCCTTGCCCCGGGAATACGTGACGAACACCCTGTCGGCTGAAACAACCGGACCTGAGTAGCTGGGGGGCATTTCGACCCGCCACCGCTGGGACAGGTGCGGTTCTTTCAGGCTCGACGGCCACGTTCCAGTGCTCACGTGTCCGTTTCGCTCGGGACCACGCCATTGCGGCCAGGTCGGTTTGTCGGCGGCCCGAAGCAGATCTCCGGTTGCACAGATCCAGAGGGCCCAGGCCAGGAGTACCGACAATGTGAACCGCGAGACCGACATCTGCGTTCTCCGAGGTTGATGCAATCAGGATGACACGGATGATCCTGTCCGGTCCGCCGGAAGATGTCCACTGAATCGGTTCATCTGCAGACACACCGGCCGTCTCGTCCCCGATCCTGCCGTCGCGAGAATCTTCCGGCCGGAACGGTTGACCCGGCTGGCCCCCTCATTTCCACTGGTACCGTTCCAGTGGAGACAGGATCTCGTTTTCCGGAATCGCCACATGAAATTCTTCATCATCCTGGCCACTGCCATCCTGTCACAAGCTGTCGCATCGGCGGCCGACTACACGGTCAAAGACGGTCCGCAGCAGATCACCATCACCACACCGCATCTCGAAGCGGCGATCCGCAAGACGGGGTACGTCAGCGGGGTCTACCGGCAGACGTTCCTTGACCGAAAAACCGGATTCCGTGACGCGGGATACGGGCTGGACATTGCCGACTGGATCATGGAACCCGGCAGCGACAAGGCCTACCGGGACCGGCTCGACAAGGAACTCATTTACCGCTTCGAGAACTCCTACCACGGGAAAACTCCCAAGCGGAGCATCGAGGGACCACAGATCTGCACCCAGGCGAAGACGCTCGACCCGCGTGTGATTCGTGGCAAGGACTTCGTGGCGATCGAGCAGACGTTCCGTTACAGGACCGCCGCGCCGGGCAGAAAGACCGGGTCACTGTGGACTCAACGGATTGTCTTTCCCGCCGACACGCGGTACTTCGTTTCGATGGACCGCATCGATGCAGTGAACTCCAGTGACGCAATGTTCCTGCGGCTCGACATGCCCGGACACATCAACCACAACAAGGGCGACTCGTTCAGCGAGATCTATCTCAGTTATCACGGTCGCATCCCCGCTCGGGAGTTCTTCCGGAACTTCGCACCCGACGAAAAATTCAACTACCGACGCGACAAGAACAAACCGCCAAAGCGATTCATCCGGGCCTACCGTCTCCGCGACCGTTCGACCGGCAAACCCGGCCCCTGGCTGGCAGGGATGACGCTTGATCCTTCGGTCGTCCACGAGGCATGGTGCCACCAGAGAAACTACGTCTGCATGATCCACGAATTCGGCGGACGCCCGGTCAAGGCCGGCGGACATTTCCAGGCGGCATTCATCGTCGGCTATTTCGACTCCATCGCCGAAATGGAGAAGGTCTACGACCGCTATGCCGGCCACACCGGACTGGAAGTCAGTCCGACGGGTTGGAAACTGACACGCTGAATGACACCGTCTCCACCGCAGCAACACGAGAGTGACCCACCACGGCTGCGAGAATTCCGAACGGCTCATGCCGAGCCGGCGGTGCTCAGGGCCACTGGTACCGCCCCTCGACGAGACATGACATGAAACGCCGGCGACTGACAACCTCTCTCCTGGCACTCTCGGCCGGAATCGTGACGAGTGCTGCTGTTCAGGCGGCCGAGACTGTCACGGTGGGAACGACTCCCGAGTTGTTCGTGGACAACTACCTGATCGAAACACTGGACGGATTGAAACGGGTCGTTCAACAACCACGCCGCGTTTCTCGCCACCCGATTCTCACGGCCGAACACCCGTGGGAAGGACGGGCTCTGCAGATGCCCTGCGTGCTCTGGGATCCGCTGCAGAAGATCTTCCACATGTATTACTGGGCTGCCGGCAAGGACGACATCTACACCTGCTACGCACGGTCGAAGGATGGTACCAGCTGGAAGAAGCCAATCCTGGGACTGCACGCCGGACCAGGTGGATCGAAACAGAACAACATCGTTCTTCGCGGGACCGGCAAAGTGGCACGCACGCGTTACGTGGTGCTCAACCCCCGGACCGATGACCCCCAGCGGCGGTTCCTGGCGCTCTACATCGACAACGTGCCTGGACTGACAGAATTTGCCGCATCATCCCCGGATGGCCTGCACTGGACGACCGAGAAGAAAATCGGCGACCTGCGGCACGTGCGTGGCGGCCACACGAGTAAGAACCCGCCGTTTTTCCTGATCGAACAGCAGTGGGGCAGGGACCCCGGAGACGGGCACCGTTACCGGGCCATCTGGAGGACGGAAAGCCGAGACATGAAGACGTGGACCGGTGGCCGACTGGTGATCGAGCGGCTGGCCGACGACGACCCCAACCTGGAGTTCTACCACGCCTGCTCTCACTTTCTTGGGGCGAAGACCTACCGGGGCATGCACCTGGGTTACCTGTACCTCTTTCACTCGAGCCCGACCAAGGGCGTCCGGCCCGATGGTGTCCGGCTGGAGGGAACCGTCGACACGTCGCTGATGAGCAGTCGTGACACGGTCCACTGGACACGAGTCGATCGCCGGCGACGCTTTCTTCCGCTTGGCCCGGCCGGATCGTGGGAGGCCGGCATGAATTACGTCGCCCCCGAAGTGATCGTCGGCCGGCGGATGCACTTCTACTACTCGGGATGGAAATTCACCCACGGAGTCAACGACAACCCGGCCGGAATCGGATTGGCAACGCTGCCGCTGGATCGGATCGTCTCGATCGAACCCGAGTCCACACGGGGCACGCTGACAACCCGCTTGATGAGATTCCAGGGAGAACGACTCGAGGTCAACGTCGATGCCGACGATGGCCGCCTGAACGTGGAAGTCCTTGACGAGGCCGGGCAGGTCGTCCCGGGCTTCGACGCCGGCGCGTGTCGGACCATCTCGAGCGACTCACGACACCGGCGAGTGCGGTGGCGCCGGCAGAAACTGAAGCAACTGGCCGGCCAGCGGGTCCGACTGCGATTCCACCTGGCAGAAGACTGCAGGCTGTTTGGCTTTCGCTGCCGATGATCTTGTCCCGCTCAGTCCAGCGACGACATTTCCTTTTGTGTCTGGACCCAAAACGCGATCTTTGATCGGGTCGGGAAGCTGGCAAGCATCAAGATCATCAGGAGAATGGCGGCTGCCAGCGACCACCAGTTGTGCTCCATGTGTAACGCAATGATGTTGAAGAAGGCGGCGGCTTCAAGCAACGCGAGCTTGACTATCAGACGTGTCTGGCAAACCGCCATGAGTGCGGTTGGCGAACCGCCCTCACTCACCTTGCCGATCGTCCCCGGGACGATGAAGCTCACCACGATCGTAACGGCCGCAAAGCCAATGGCCATCATCCCCGTCTGGCCCAGGGAGTCGTTGGCACCCTCGAAGGACAGCACGGTGATCGCCGCATACGTCGCAGGTCCGACAACAAGCGCACCGGCAATGATCTGCATGGTCCGCAGCTGTCCCCGCCACTCTGCCCCCATTTCGGGGCCATAGTCGTGTGCGTCCATTCCGCGTTCTCCGTGCATTGATTCCACAGGCGCGCCGTGACGATAACACGCTTCGGCATCGACACCAGCAGGTTTGTTGACATCCAGCCCGCCATGCTGCGGACAGGGAATTCAGTTCACCGGGTAGATCTCAGTTCGAGGTTCAAACCGAACCTCGCCGTCGAGCGGAAACATCGGTCGCGGAGCCAGGGTGTGGCCGAGACTGCTCAGGTTGGCACTGGTCGCTCCGGGCGCATCCACGTTCAACAGCAGGCCGCACCAGTCAGCAAACATGTGGGGTTCGCAGTGCGGTGATTTGACAACCACCGCATCAAATCGCCGGGGATCACAACCATGGGCATAAAACAGCGACCGGTCAAACAGGCTGACCGGCCGCGTGGTGACGATCCAGGTGACATTGCCCGACTCGATGACGGCCGAATCACCGGCACGCCAATGCTGACCGAACGTCTCGCTGCGGAAGTTGCCGTCGGAGAGCATGCGAACGGTGCCGTTGACTGCCAGCGGCGTAAACCGATCGGCGTCCTGGTTCCCTCCCAGCGTGATGTCGATGACACCGCCGATTCCGGCTGACCGGGCGGCCTGGACGGCAGGGGGATCGACGACCGGTGTCAGCACGGTTCCCGTGTAACCGGCTGCCAGCAGCGCGGCCACGATGGCGTTGCTGTCGCCGGAGGCTCCTGAACTCGTCGCGTCGGCCGCATCGGTCATGATGACGGTGCCATCGGCTCCGATGGCCTGCCGGACCGATTCATCCAGCGACAGCAACGGAACCTGCATCGTCTCATGATGCTGCCAGAACAATTCGGCCAGCTCGCGGGCCAGTTTCTCGGCCATTTCCGCGTCACCGTCGGTGACAACGAGACTGTTGGTTCTCAGGTCGGGCACATCCGTGAAGGGATTGCCGATCATCATTCCGGCGGCCAGGCCCGCTGGAGACGATTCGATCTCCTGGCAGACACGGATGCATTCGCCGAACAGTCCGGATTCAGTGATCAACTCATCTCCGCGCACCAGGGCCGGTATCTTGATGCGGGCCGTCACCGGGTTCACCTCGTCACGAAGAATCTGCAGCAACAGGCGGGTGGCACGCTTGCCGGTGGAACCCATGTCGACGTGTGGGTACGTGTGGTAGAGCACGATGGCGTCGCTGTGGGTGATCATGCGATCGGTCAGGATGCCATGGAGGTCGAGAGAAACGACCAGCGGGATGTCATCGCCGAGAATCCGCCTGGCCTCTTCAAGCAAGTGGCCTTCCGGGTCCGGTTCCCCCTCGGCCGACATGGCTCCGTGGAGACAGAAATAGGCGGCGGCGACCTGCGAGTTGGCCTCTAGAGACTCGATCAGATCATCTCGCAGCGATTCCCAGTCAGCGGCCCGCAGTGTGCCGCCGGAGGTGATCGCCTTGGCACCCATCGTGGGCACTATCTCGACATCCTCCTCGGCCTCCAGGACCGAGAGTGCCCCGCCAATCTCATCGTTGATTGACCGTCGGTCATCGAGCCACTGCTGACCGCGGCCAATGTTGAAATCCTCAATCGTGCTGGGGACAGGATTGAACGACGACACTTCCTGCATGCAGGAGAAAATCAGGATCCGGCGCCTTGGTCCGCCCATCTTCATCTCACCTTGGGGAATGATCTCACCACGGACTTGTACTTCTCCCTGATGATGTCGCGGCGACCGCGGTTCAGGTAGAGAATCTCAAATCTCGCCAGGCCGGGAATCCTGACGACAACATGGCCACCCGGCTTCCTGTTGAAATCCAACTGGACCGCTTCGTCGAAGTCCGGCGAGACAAGGTACACCGCGTTGACATTGTCGGCCTTCACTCGCAGCCGCATCTCCTGGCCTTTTGCCACGCGGTCCAGAACCGATGGATAGGACGTGCTGTAATCAGCGGGTATCTCGGTACGCGCCCGTGTCAGACGCCCACCGATGCAGTTCATCAGGGTCACGAATGTCCCTGGCTGAGTTCCCGCAGAATGGGTGTAACCCTGCACCACGACACCTGGAGGAATGTTCTCGGCCACGATTGCCAGGCTGTCGCACTCACTTTTCACCAGGTCCGTCAGCAATCGTGAACACTCGGGAACCCGCGGATCCGTGAATGCCTTTCCCGGATGAGCCCCTCCGCCGACGCTGCTGACTGCCGACTTCACGTCGGGCTGGAAACCGATATAAATCGCGCGACCGCGTCCATGGTGATTGACGGTAACGCTTGGACTGAGATTCCCCGCAGCGTCTCGAACCTGTGCCAGCACTCGGAGCGACCCGGAAGTGGCCCGAACCTTAACGTGCCTGGTTTCATTCACGAACGACTCGCCCAAACTCTGCCCAACACGGCTCTTGGCAGGACTCACGATCGTATTGGGTGAAGACACATCACTCACGTACCTGACGCCGAGAGTTTCTGAGAGACCGAAGTCAGACCGCCTTGCTCCGGTTTCGTCATAAAGCGACGTCTGGCCAGTGGCAATGAGTGTTCCACCGGCATTCACGAACCGCCTGATCTGGCGAGTCTGGGCGTTGGACAATGCGCCGGTATTGGGCAGCACCAGGACGTCATATCCCGCAAGCCGCTCCGGAGTGAGATCTCTCTCCATGAGTACGTTGTAGGAGATCTGTCCGTCGGTCAGCGCATTGCACCACCCGAAGTAATTCATGTACACCTGCGAATTGCTCACGGTTCGGGTCGTTGAGGGATACAGGATTCCCACGTTTGCCAGTGGCTTCAGGCCAGTGCGCAGGTCACCCAGTTTCTTTTCCCACAGGGAGAGTGCCGTCAGCTGGGGACTGAAGCGGTCCACGCCCATCTGGTAGAAGTAGCCGCTCCCTTGGGACATCCCCAGCAGCCAGGTGAAGGCCTCGGCGTCAGGAGACTGGTTGTAGAACAGCGTGAAGAAGCTGGTGTCCTGGTGTCCCGCGGCAGCCAACGCGTACTTCATGTCGGCTATGACCGACAGGTAATTGTAGAAGTAGAGCATGTGCGGAGATCCGGGCTGGCTCTCGGTAAACATCAGGTTCCAGCTCCGAGACATGGACTCCAGTTCCAGGTCGTTGCCGAACTGCGACGGCATGGAAAAGCACCCGAACAGGATCTTGTCCCGGCCTCCGTGTTCATCCAGCACCCGTCTCAACAGCGCATAGAAGTCTCCGTTTTGCTTGATCCTCCACTTGAACCAAGCCCTGAAAATCGCGTTGTTGCGGTCCCCGAGGATGGCATTCGCCGCCACCCCACCGGGCAGGACATACCCGGAATCTCTCGTGAACTCAGCCCGGCAATGCGTGCACCCGCAGGTCCAGCGATCGACCGCGCTGGAGATGAACTGCACCTCGTCGACCATGAAGCCGTCGACGCCGGTTTGCGCCAGGAGTCGCTTCAGGGACTTCCGGTACGCGTCCTGAAAATCCGGGTTGTTGTAACAGACGGTAGCCGCGTTCTTCCAGAAGCCGGTGTCTGGATAGCCGGCGGCCGGCTTGCCTGTGACGACATTCCATTGCCTTTGGTCGGGGTGTCTCGCCGCGTAGTCATCAGAGGCGATGTACACGGTGAGATGACTGATGACTTTCAGTCCGTGGCGGTGGACGATGTCGACGTACTTCCGGATCCTGGGAATCATCTCGCCAAGCGGAGGACATGCCCAGAAGTCTCGATCGCCCGGTTCCCCAAGGATGTACCTGGTCTCCAGAATGATCGTGTTGATGCCCTTCGACACGCACGCTTCCGCCTCGGATTCAATGGCCGCGGCCATCTCTTTCGGGTTCTTGATACCCCACCACGCGGTGTAGCCGTGTCCCGAGCGGCATGACTTCACATCCCATCGCCAGTCGGACGGACGTTGCTGAGCCGGGCGAGGGTCGGCGGCAGTGGCCGGCTGCAGCAAAGCCGCGGTGCCGCCCCGTGGGGCCACAGGCCCGACAGAAATCGCAAAGCCCGCGCACAACCCGGCAAACACGACAACCAGAGACAGGAGCGTTCGGTTCATTGAGCGTGACATCCGAGGTCTTGGTGGCCACCCGGTTGCGGACCGTCCACAGTATCGCGAACGGCATCCAGTGACACGAGCCACCGACCGCTTGACGTCCGTGACATCCGGCTTCCGTTGAGCGATGATCAAACCCGGTTCACCTTCCTGACGTCCATTTCCCTCGCACCAAGGCACCCCAATGTCCGCCCTGCGATTGGCTGTGATTGGCGCGGGAGTGGTCGGGCGATCCCATGCACAGAGGATCGTCGCAGCACCGTTCTGCTCGCTGGTCGCCATCTGTGACAGCGACCGGAAATGCCAGGACGTGGCAACCGAATTCAACAGCTGCTTCTACACCGACACCGAAAACCTGCTCCAGCAACAGGAACTGGACGGTGTGATCATCGCCACTCCGAACGCTTCTCACGGCAAACTGGCATCGGCTTGCCTGGCTCGCGGAGTGCCCGTCCTGATCGAGAAGCCGATTTCCGACACGCTCGACGGGGCTCACGCCATCGCCAAAGCCGCCGAAAAGACGGGGGTTCCGGTCCTGGTTGGACACCATCGTCGACACAGCACAGCGATCCGCCAGGCGCAGCAGTTGCTGAATGATCGCGCCATCGGTGACCTGATCGCCGTCTCGCTGCTGTGGGCCTTGAAGAAACCCGACGAGTACTTCGAAGTCGACTGGCGCTCTCACCGGCCGGGCGGCGGCCCGGTGCTGATCAACCTGATCCATGAACTCGACACGCTTCGTTTTCTCTGCGGCGAGATCCACCGGGTCTACGCCCAGGCCAGTTCACGGACGCGACAGCTTGATGTTGAAGACTCGGTCAGCATCTCGCTTTCACTCCAATCCGGCGCGATCGCCACACTTTTGGCCTGTGACACCACGCCGGCCCCGTGGTCCTACGAAGCCACCACCCACGAAAACCCGCTCTACTTCGAGTCTCCGGAAAACTGCTATTTCTTCCTGGGGACCGAGGGCGGGCTGGCCTTTCCGCGGATGGACATCTGGCGGCACGACGATCCGAACGCCATCGGCTGGCAGCATCCCCTGACTCGGCACTCCCGGGCCGCTGCCCCGGGCGATCCACTCGACACACAACTAGAGCACTTCTGTGACGTCATCCGGGGTGTCGACCAACCGCTCGTCGACGCCCACGATGCGACCCGAACCCTCGCCGTCGCCCACGCCGTGCTCGAATCGATCCAGACCCAGCAGCCTGTCGAACTGACACCACTACCTCTCTCTGGCTGACGCGGCGACCAGGCATGCCACTGACAGAGTCACAACTGGACGAGTTCCACGACCGTGGATTTCTGTTCTTCCCGGATTTTCTCGACGCAAAACAAACCTGCGAACTCCAGGAGTCACTCATTTCGGTGCTCGAGCATCAGGGCCCGGAAGTCATCCGCGAGGAATCCGGCGGACCGGCAGCACGATTGGTGTTCGGCGCCCACCGGTATTCCGAGCCCTTCGGCCGCCTGTCGGTGTTGCCGGATCTCGTTCTGCCCGTTTGCCAGCTTCTCGACGACGAGATCTACCTGCACCAGAGCCGCATCAACCCCAAGATGGGAATGGGGCAGGGGGGGGCCTGGACCTGGCACCAGGACTATCCTCCCTGGAAGACCATCGACGGGATGCCTCAACCTCGCTGCATCGTGGCCGCCGTCTTCCTGGACGACTGCACCCCGGTCAATTCCCCGTTGCTGCTGATTCCCGGGTCACACCATCACGGCCTACTGGAATCACAACCGCTGACCGACTCGTCCAATCACGGATACGACCTTCACCGAATCACCTCCACGGACGTCGAGCGACTGGCCGCCGAACACGGCATCGAACCCCTCGTCGGGCCGGCCGGATCGGTCGCCCTGATTCACTGTAACCTGGTTCATGGATCGGCCGACAACATCTCGCCGTGGCGGCGAGCCATCCTCTACCTGGTCTACAACGCCGTCAGCAACGCCTGCACGGGCACATCACGGCCGTGGTATCAGAACAACCGCGACTTCACGCCGTTGTCGCCAACTGGCAGGCCTGAGTAGATTGCTTTGAATCGACCGTTCCCATCAGGATGCACCCCGGACACCCGCCCACTCGTTCAAGTCGCCGCAAAACACAAAGCCGCGACAGGGCAGGAACGTTCAACAGATCTCCGCAGTGTTTGAAGGATAGAACCATGCGCATCGTCATGCTGTCCGTGTTGACCGCAATTGGAATCCAGTCGATCTCCCCGGCCGGAGAAGTTGATCGTCAGGCCACCAGGCGGGGGTTCTTTTATCCCGGCTATCAACAACTCGAACATCCGTTCCAGAAACCGGGCAAACAGCACTGGGTGGCCACCAACGGCGACGATGCCGGCCCGGGAACCATGGAGGCTCCCTGGAAAACTCTCGGACACGCTGCCAAGACGATCCAGGGTGGCGACGTGGTCAACATCCGCCCGGGGCTCTACCTGTTCAACGGCGGATTTGGCCCGGCCGGACCCAACGAGGACAAGAAGACACTCTATCGCGCGGCCGACCCCTCATTCCGCAGCGGACGGGTGGTGATTTCGGCCGACAAGACCTTTGCCAGCCCCAACTGGAGTTTGTCGGACAACCTCAGCATCCAGGGACTGTGGATCGGCGGAAGTTTTGCGAACGCTCACAAGAAGGGCGGCGGCAGCTACAGTTCGCGCAACAGCGAGATCATCGGCTGCACGTTCTTCAACGCGGTGGGATTCGCCGGGGGACCGGCCTACAACTGGCTGTTCCAGGACAACCGCATGATCCACCAGGGAAAGGGCACTCACGGGCACAGCATGTACATGGCCGGTGGCATACGCCACGACCTGCCGTGGAACAGTCGCAACCTGCGGGTGCTGGGCAACACGTTGGTGGCCGGCGAAGGTTATGCGTTTCACTGCTGGCATTCGCCGGTCAGTGCCACAATCGCCGGCAATTTCAGCTCGGGAAGCTACTGGAGCATCGTCTTGCAGGGCCCCAACCACTCGTGCCACCACAACGTGTTCTGGCGGCCACGTGGGAACGTCGGCGGTGGTGACAAGGCCATCGTGGGATTCAACGGCTGGCTGCCGGCCCGGCTGCGACGGTTCGATCATCTCGTGTTCGGTTCACCGCACCCGATCTGGCAGGTCGGCTACCCACCGATTCGGTCCAAGCGAACAGTCGAGAAGATCTATCTGCAGTACGACGCGAGGATTCTCGGCGTGCCCGACAACCAGCACTTCCTGCTCAGTGGCAAGACCTGGACCGGCAAACTGGAACTTCCCAAGACACGCGGTGCGGCGGCAGCAATCCCTGAGCCTGCCGCCGGGACCGTCCGGCCGGACTTCTTCCCTCGCACCGCCAAGGAAATCGACGCGGCCGTGGCGGCGATCAGCAAGTACTTCCGTGAAAACGACCCGCTGCAGGTCAGCCGGGACAAGAGCGACCGCCTGGAGACACTCTTCGATGTCCTGAAAGTCCGGTACCACACGACGCCCGAGGACTACGCCACGTTTCCGCCCATGGCGCAGGACAAGGATGACGGAACCTACGGGAAGCACTGAGCGGCGGCCGCTTTTCAGGCGGATCACTGGAGGATGAGCCGTACATCACGTGATGCCGGTGATCCGCCCGACCGAAAGGTCGCTTCTGTTATGGTGGCTTGAGACTCCGACGCTTTTTCCGGCAGGGACCGACGTTGCGAACCCTCGTACTACTCCAGGTACTGTTGATCACCACGTTTGCCTGGCAGCAGGCAGAGGTGATCTCCGCAGAGCTCCGGTCCGAGCGTGTTTCTGGCGTCGCCGCCGCTGGTGACTGGCCGGCGTATGGCCGAGACGGTGGACTGACGGGATTCTCGCCACTGGTCGGAAGCCTCGCAAAACCGCCTCAACAACTCTGGACAGCCGACCTGGGCGGGCGGATGACCAATGTGGAAACGGTTCGATTGGCCGATGTCGATGGTGACGGCCGAGACGAACTTCTCAGGGTCCTGCCGGATCGGATTCTCTGCCAAAGCGTCCAGGGAAAACGGTTGTGGGAGACATCGGTTCTGTCACGACCACGGGTGACCCAGATCCGCGACTTTGCCGGGGACGGGACCCGCGGCCTGCTCGTCGATGTCAATACGGGTGTCGAACACCGGCGGTACATGGTCAGTGGCGTGACGGGACACGCGTCGCTACTTTATTCGAGCCGCAACGTGTTCGGACGTTACGAACGCTTCGGCAAGATCCTCGAGAACGTGGCCGGCGAGCAACTCTGCGCCTGGTGGAGCGGTGATCCGATCGCTCGATTCGGAGGCGGTTCGACGCGGTGCGAAGGGTACCTCTGGAGTTTCGAGGACGGTCTCGAAAAACCGCGACTCCGCTTCCAGGCCAAAGAAACGGGCATGATCTACGCCCCGCTCCATCTCTTTGCGGACATGAATGGAGACGGTCGTCGTGACATGGTCATGATCTCACACGAAAAGGTCTGGGTGTTCGACCTGGAAACCGGCCGAAAGACAATGCAATCGCACTGGGGACCTCGCATCCGCACCTACTGGGCAGCAACCGCAGCCGAGCCGCTGAAGAAAGGCGAACCCCCGTCGTTGCTGATGATCAACCCAATGATCCCCGGCGTGCAGGTGGTCACCCAGGACGGCACGAAGACGCTCCGCAAGTGGAAGCGGGTTGTCGGCCGTGTCGAGGACCAGTACCAGAACAAGGTGAAGATCACCAGGGGCGCTCCGGACCCGTTCGTCGATCTGGATGGGGACGGAAAGCTGGAAATCCTGGCAGCGGTCACGAACGAGCACGGTGACGAGCGAACCAACCTGGTGATCTTTGCTGCGGACGACGGCCAGCGACTGTATGACGTGCCGGACCAGGTGGTCCTGACCGTCGACCAACTCGACGACAAGCCGCCGATCGAAGTGCTGTTGCGAGAAGGAAAGAATACCCTGCGGATCTGCCACTGGAATGGCCGGCAATTCGTCGACTGCTGCCAAGAGACGGATGTCGAGCCGTTGATCCGGCCTGCACCTCCGGAAGGACATCTTGCCCGTGCCGTCGGAGCAAGGAACACCGGACGAAACATGCCGCTCTGGCGAGACATGAAGGGTTCGAAGCGGTTCCTGCTGCGTTTTTCGGATGGCGTGTACAGTTGCCGATTGGCCGACTCGTCAATCGAACGCATCCAAAAAATCAAGACACACGCGGCACTGGGCAACGCGACCGTTTCATCCGACAAGGGCTACAACTGGGATGGCAACACGCTCTCGGTCAAGAAAGACGGCCGGCGTGTCGTCACCTTTCGCGTTCCTCGCCGTGCGTCGTACCTGTCGGAGCCGCCGCTGGCCGGACACCTCGGTAAAAACCGCCGTGTGGTTGTGCGAGATTTCCAGGGGAACTTCATCCGGCTGGAACACGACGGGACAGGCCGCCATGTGCTGGTCAAAAACACTCCGTCCGCAAAGGGCGGATGCCTCGTGGATCTTGATGGCGATGGACAGAACGAGTTACTCACCCTGGTGATCACCGAGAACGGCCCACCTGTTGTCGTCGCCGTCGACGCCTCGGGACGCCGGCGACTGCAACTCACAAGTCCACCCGGGACGACCGAGGCCTCGCTGGGCCCGACCGGTCGGCTTGGCAAGGGGCAAGGACGCTGGTTCGTGGTCCGTTACCGGGTTCGTTCGGCGAACACGCGGGTCGTCGCCTATGACGGCAGGACGGGAAAGCCGATCTGGAACCGCGATTTCCTGGGACCGAACCGCACACCGGCCACCAGCTTTGTCCTTCACCTGCCGACGGCAGTTCACGATATGGATGGTGACGGTGCCGACGACCTGATCGCGTCATCGGAGAACTGGTACGAGGTGATCAGCGTGAAAGACAATCGCACGCTGGCCCCCAACCGCGCAATTACGGCCGCGGTGCCCGGTCACTGGGGCGCGTACGCGACGCCGATCGTTTTCGACCCTTTCGGGAACGGAACGCCGTGCGTGTTCCATAACAACGCCTACGCGTTGACGCTGCTGACCCGACTCGACGGCGCTCCGATCTGGCACTATGGACTGACTCGCGATTCCACCCACGCCAGCAAATCCGGCCTGGCCGACCTGGATGGGGACAAGAAGATCGAGGTGGTGACGTCACAGAAAGACGGACTGCTCCGCGCCTTCAGTTCTTCTCCAGGCCACGAAAAGTGTCCGCACTGTCCCGCCGGCCAGAAACTCACCGACGCCAACCACGGTGGTCACGTTCGCTGGACGTTTCGACTCCGACCTCCCCTGAGCGACTTCGCGACACTGGACGTCGATGGCGACGGACGAACCGAACTCCTCTGCGGATCAGGAGACGGCAAGTTGTATGCACTCAAGGAGACCGGCAATAAGTGCAGGATTCTGTGGTCCCTTGAACTCGGCACACGGGTCCTGTCACCGGTGATTGCGGATCTTGACGGCGATGGAAAGCCGGAAATCCTCGTGGCGACTTCCGATGGAAGACTTCACTGCCTCGGCCGCAGGAAGAACTAGCACAACGAAGTCAGCATTCGGCAACGACGGCCAACGTGGTTCATGGCCGCATCGCATCTCTGTGATCAACGGTTTGACAGTTCCGGCCAACTGCCCACAAAGAATCGAAGCACGAGAGCGTTTCCGCTTCGCAACCGGATCTCAAGAGTGTCGCTCAGCCCGAGCGTGTGATCAGTCGCCGGGCAGCGATCGACTCGGTCATCGTGGCGTGTGATTCCTTTTGTTTCACTCTTCCAATTGCGTTACGCTAGGAACGGCGCTGATGAGGGCCAATTGATCCAGCTGGATGTCGATCACGCCGATGAGCGAAACACGGACGGACGCTGAACAGCGCCGCCCTGGCCGCCCCCACACGGCGACCGGGCCCGATGCTGATCGCGGTTGCAGGGACGGCCGATCTCGGTCGACCGATCTGTCGCGGCGACGAATGATGAGTGGGTTGGGCTTCGGAATGTTCGGGCTGGGACTACCTGGTCTTCTGCAGGCACAAGCCAGAGCGTCCAACCGACCGTCGCCTCTGCCGGACATCTCCAGTTTGGCCAGGAACAAGTCAGACCGATTCATCGTCGATCTGGACATTGTCAGGACCGGTCACCCGTACAAGGGAACCGACGCCAAGCGGCCGCATACCGGCGCACACGTCTATTTCCGGATTCCCGACAAGCCGATTCCGGCCGGCAATGTCCGGGCGTTCCCGGCAATCTATGCGGTAGCCGACGGTTTCGTCTCTCGAATCGACGAGTACTTCAAGCTGCGGCCGATCTTCAATCGGGCCCTGGGAAAGCGGATCGCCAATCACCGCTACGGAGTGACACTCGCCATCGCCCGCAAGGACGGGGCGGCGGTCAATTTCCACTACAGCATCGAACCGATGATCGACCCCGGTGATCCCGATTTCTACAAACCGTTCATCCTCGTCAAGCGGGGGCAGCGGGTGAAGAAAGGGGACGTCATCGCCCGGATGTACATTCCTCCGCGGCGGGAATTCGCTCAGAACACGCACATTCACTTCAACCTGATGGACACCGGCAAACGTCAGTTCATGGCTCCGACGATCTTCGGGAACAAGATCGTGAGACAATTTCACCGTGTCTGGGGAAAACGCGGACTGGACGGCAAGACCCGCATTCCACCGTGCATGGGATATCGCCTCTCCGGACCCGAGAACCCGTTCGGCACCGGCGCCATGGAGCAACTCTGAGCAACGTCCCCGGGGACGCCCGATGTGGCACACCGTGGTCTCCTACGTCACCGTCCGCAGACGTCACAGCAGGTCGGCGATCGGACGGCCATCGCTGATGATCGGCACGGGCCGTGCCGCCGTTGTCGGCGAACTGCAGCCGCAGGTCGACCCCCAGGACGTGATACCGCATGGCCAGCAAGTCCTGGGCATGAAATGCCGACGGCACGAGAAACTCGCCCTTCGCCGGGGACTTCCCGACGACCTGGCCCATCCTGAGTCCCCCGCCGGCCAACGTGGCGAACATGACCCGTGGCCAGTGGTCATCCAAAGAGCCCCAGCAGGGGGCGAGCGGTTGTCAACGGGAAGGGCCTCCCCAACTGGTCGACCAACTCGAAAGCGGTCGGGACACCCAGCGCGTGATAAATCGTAGCCGCCACTTCTTCGGGGCTCACGGCGTCGCGGATGGGGTAGGCCGCCATGCTGTCCGAAGCCCCGTGGACCAGCCCGCCCCGAATCCCGGCCCCCGCCAGCGTGATCGAGAAACAGCCGGGCCAGTGGTCGCGACCGGCGTTCTTGTTGATCTTGGGTGTCCGGCCGAATTCTCCGATCACCACGACCAGTGTCTCGTCCAGCAGTCCTCGCGACTCCAGGTCATCGAGCAACGCCGTGTAGCCCTGGTCGAACACGGGCAACAGTTTCTTGTGTTTACCGAAGTTGTCCTGGTGCGTGTCCCAATGGTCAGCCACTCGCGGCTCGTAGTCACGAGCCCAGTTGACCGTCACCAACCGGACGCCGGATTCCACCAGGCGGCGGGCAAGCAGACAGCCCTGGCCGAAGGGTGTCATGCCGTACCGTTCGCGCAACGTGGTGTTCTCGCGGGTCAACTCGAAGGCACTCAACGCCTCCGGCGAGTTGACCACCTGGATCGCCTTGTCCTGGAAACTGGTCACGCTCCGCACAGACTGAACGTGATCGAGCCGACGACGCAACTGGTCCAGTCGGCCCAGCAACGCCGTCCGTTCATCAAAACGTCTGCCGACGTTGGTGCCACCGGTGGGGAACGGGTTGAAATCCGGCTGTGAGGGATCGTCGGTCACAAACATCGGATCGAGATGATTTCCGATGAATCCCGCGAAGAACCCCGGGAAGATATGACCAAGAGGGATCTCGTTGCCGGGGGCGTTGAGGCTGATGCCTGCCGGCAACACGGAGGACTGACGATGAATCAGGTTCATCGTCGCACCGAAACAGGGGAAATCGTCCGGCAGGTTCATTGGGTTGGTGTTGGGCCGCCGGTGTCTCACGCCCGTCTGCATGTAGTGCATCGCAACGGTGTGGGTGCTGTCGGGATGCGTGACGCTGCGGATCAACGCAAACCGGTCGGCCATCTCGGCTGTTTTCGGGATGTGCTCACCGAATTGCGTTCCCGGAACGCTGGTGCTGATCGGGTTGAACGGTCCGCGAATCTCCGCACCGGCATCGGGTTTCAGGTCCCAGATGTCCTGGTGCGCCGGGGCCCCGAACATGAAACAGAAGATGCAGGACTTCGCCCGACCGAATGTGCTCGACGATTCCCTGTTGGCCTGTTCAGCCTGTTCAGCCCTGAGCAGGTCCGGAAGCATCAGTCCCATCGAGGACAGCCCGCCGGCCCGCAACCACTCCCGTCGAGTGACGCCTTCGCACAATCGGGCTGGATTCATTTCGAACGAGAGCACGGCAGCGCCCCGATCGGGTGATAGTTTGGCTCGGACCGGTGCATTGTCTGAATCTTCACCCGACCGTGTCAACCAGGGATTTCCCGGAGTCATTGACGACGGCCGTCCAGAGTTCAACCGCCCCCTCCCGGATGCCGGGATCATCCCGGCTGGTCTGGAGAGAGTCCTTTTCAGTCCAGCACCGGCTCGCCGAACCCACCATCGTAGAAATCGCTGTCGCGGCCGCCCGTCTCCACCGCACGACAGATTTTGAGGCGAGCGTTCAAATCAGTCGTAGGACTGCAGGTAGATGTTCCGCCGGATCTTCGGCTCAAAAGCGTACAGCTTCGCCTTCTTGATATGAAATCGCAGCTGGATCGGCCGGGCTTGCAGAAGGTGGCAGTCAGGATTGCCCTTCCAGGTCACGATGTGCCGGACACTGTCGGTGGTGATTGGCTTGCAGTCGCTCGCGGCGAATCCCGCGATGACTTTTCCCTTCACATCGAGAGCTTCCACGACCAGCGACCCGCCCTTGGCGTTGGCATTCACGACGAGCGTATCACCCAGGAACACCAGCGGTTTGGTCGTAAGCGTCCCCGCGTCACTCCCGGCATCGATCGAGACGAAACCATCGACTCGCAACTTGGCGAGGCCGATCCCGGCGTTCGGTTGTTTCGGATTCGGGTCACGCTTGGGTGGATCTCCAGACCACGTCCACCAGTTTTTCGCGTCAATCCCGACGTAGTAGAACCAGATTTCGTCGTTCACGACAATCGGCTCGGGCGTGAAGATCGGTGAGACCGTTCCCCAGTCCCATTGCTTGTCTCTTTTGCCGTAAGGGAGAAACACCGCGTCCAACGCGATCTGTTTCCAGTCCTTGTCCTTGTTCAATTCACGAGCCGGGATGGCACCGTTTTTCCCCACGCGCGACCAGGTGAGACCGTTGCGACTGTAGATGAGGTGCAGGTTCTTGCGGTCGGTCCAAGGAGCCTCTTTGGTGATCAGTTTCAGTGATTCGTTGTGGTAGGCGACCATGAGGCCGAAGTAATAATTGCCGTAGGCGAAGGGAGCGGTCTGGTAGAACTGGGTGTTCAGTGGGACGTCCATCTTGGACTTCCGCACGATGGTGACCTTGGGCGACCAGGTGAGAAAATCCTCGCTCTCGATGCGGCTGACCATTCGCGTGTTCGGCGGGCCGAAGCGAAGAATCGCCACATAACGCTGATGCTTGGCGTCCCAGAACGGACAGGCCTGGGTGTCGCTGAACGGGATGATCGGCAACTTGGGGTAAGCCTTCCAGTGAATCCCGTCTGCGGAGTAAGCCGCGCTGGTCATCAACGATTTTGGCGTCCCATCGGGCAGGCAGCTGAACAGCATCTTGTAGCGTTTGGCCGGGTCCACTTCGAGGTGGTCTTTCATGATGCCTTCGGCCTGGATGCCATGAATTTTCGGATGCGCAACCAGGTTTGTCCGCTTCTCCTTGTCGATGAGTTCTTTCCGCCAATCGACACCATTCAGCGACGTCGCGTACAGCAGAGAGAAGCTGGATTCTTCATCCTGATTCCAGTTCTCGTACCAGGCCTTGAACAGTTTCTCTTCCGCATCGTAGATAATCGTCCCATAACCGGGTCCTGACGCTTCCCACGGCTTGTCTCGTTTCAGCACGGGATTTTTCCCGTACTTGACCGGTTGATTGAGTTGCTTGCGAACGCCCTGCATCTCGGCAATCACATGGTCATCAATGAACAACTGCTTGCCGCGAACAATCAGCGCGTCGCCGAGAATCTCGTCGTCGAGATCCTTGAACGTACCGGGCGGCGCCTTGCGGGCCTGGGCCTGCGCCGGAACACAGCACAAGCCGATCACGAGTGAAGAGAGGCAGGCTAATCGAAAAAGCATGGTGCGTCGCCGGTTGGTTGCGGATGGTCTGTTCTTCAACTGGTTGCTTCGCTGGTCAATGATATCCAACGTCGATCTCGTTGTGCAGATCACCATCCCGGCCCGTTGC
>CAUZRQ010000097.1:0-20025 GCA_963582065.1 Planctomycetota bacterium
ACTACGCTCGTCGCTGCGTGATGGCACGTCGGCTGGTCGAGCGGGGCGTGCGGTTTGTCCAAGTCTGCACGGAACGCCAGATCTGGGACAACCACAGCGGCATCGTGGCCGGTCTGAAGAAGTGCTGCGGGCGAACCGACCAGCCGATCGCCGCTTTGCTGAAGGACTTGAAGCAACGGGGGCTGCTCGAGGACACCCTGGTGGTGTGGGGCGGAGAATTCGGGCGGATGCCGATCGCCCAACTGCCCGACAAGAAAAACCTCTCGACGGCCGGACGAGATCACAATCCACGAGGCTTCTGCGTATGGCTGGCCGGGGGTGGAGTGAAGGCCGGCAGTGTGTACGGGGCGACCGATGAACTGGGGTACGAGGCGGTGGAGGACCGTGTGAGTGTCACCGACTTCCACGCAACGTTGCTGCACCTGTTGGGGATGCATCACGAGGAATTGTTCTTCGATCACAACGGGTTGGAAGAAAAGCTGACGTCGGTCTTTGAGGCGCGGGTTGTGCACGAGCTGCTGGCCTGAGCCCGGAACCGTTGGCCGAGCAGGACACGGCCTGGTTTCCCGGGAGACCCTGGTGCGATCGCTACAGGCAGGCGACGCAAGAACACGAGTAGGAGTTTTCGATGACAACCGCATCTCCGCAATTCTCAGGGATGTCTCGACGTGACCTGCTGAAGGTGGCCGGGACTGGTGGAGCCGGGATGGTGGTCGCCGGCACGGCTGTCGAGGCAACCGGGGCTCCCTCGCGACCAGGGATTGACACGTTGCCGGGTGATCACGTGCTGGAATTCGACCTGCCGGGAGTGCGGATCGGATCGGCCGTCTACCCCGATGGGCCGACCGGGTGCACGGTGTTTCATTTCCCCGGGCGGGCCAAGGGCGTGGTCGATATCCGGGGCGGCTCGCCGGCAACGTTCTGGACCGACGCGATGCGACGTGGTGCGGCTCCGGTTGATGCCATCTGCCTGACCGGCGGGTCGATCTACGGGCTGGAGGCCGTTGGTGGAGTCGCGACCGGGTTGCTGAAACGGAAGGAGTATTCGGCCCACTGGGAACGCATCGCCTTGGTCTCGGGCGCGGTCATCTACGACTTCGGTGTCCGCTCCAACTCGATCCATCCCGACCGGGAACTCGGGCAGGCTGCTCTCGAGGCGGCCCGCCCGGGCCGCTTTTCCCTGGGCGCCCGCGGTGCCGGTGCCTCGGCCAGTTGCGGGAAATGGCTCGAACCGGCGGTGAAGCGGGAACTGGCCGGACAGGGGGGGGCTTTCGGGCGACGCGGTCCGATCCGGGTTGGTGTCTTCACGGTGGTCAACTCCGTCGGTGCGATCGTCGATCGGAACGGACAGGTTGTTCGTGGTCATCTTGATCCGAAGACCGGCCGGCGTCGCATGTACAACGAGTCGACTCCCAATGCCGGCGAGTCGACACCCAGGGGGAACACGACCCTGACGGTGGTCGTGACCAACCAGAAACTCGGCGATTGGGAGCTGAGCCAGCTCTCTCGCCAGGTCCACACGTCGATGGCACGTGCCATCCAGCCCTTTCATGCCTTGGTCGATGGCGACGTGCTTTACGCGGTGACGACCAGCGAGGTGGGGGATGCCGGCGATCGCAAGGGAACCCGTGCGGTTGTCGACCTGGCGACCCGACTGGCCTGGGATGCAGTGCTCACCTCTTTCACGGGACGAAACGACAAGGTGAAAAAGCCATGAACCGAATCCGTCTTGGCGTGATGGTGCCGGCGATGCTGTTGGCCACGGTGCCGCTGGTTTCCATAGGAGCCGACTACCTGGACAGTTCGCTGAATGAACCGGTGGAGATCACCAGGTTGAAGGCGGCGTGGCGGGCGATGGGTAACGAGCGGGTGAGGTTCCCGCTGGACATGCAGCACATCGCCGTGCGGATCGGACCCCAGCGGCAGTTGTTCGTCGACAACATGCTGCTGGCCCGGGCCGACAATGTCACCCGCCAGGTTCATCAACCCAGACGGCATCCGAAGAATCCGGTGTTCAAGGCGGCTCGGGCCGATCGGAACCAGGCGGTCATCGAGACCGTGCTGCAGTTTGACACCTCGCCCCGGTTTCGTGCCTGGTACGTCTCGTGGGACGACTGGCAGACCCTGGACTCGGGACAGCTGATCCGGTTCGCCAACAGCTACGCGGTCAGCGATGACGGGGTGAACTGGCGGCGGCCCGAGTTGGGAATGCACACGGTCAAGGGACTGGTCGGGCCCAACAATGTCGTGATTCCCTATGGGCAGATGCAGGGGGTGTTTCATCGGCCCGACGAGCCGGATCCCAGGAAGAGGTTTCAGTCGCTGGTGTTGGTCGAGAGAAAGAACCCGGCGGTTCGCGAGGGCTACTACCTGCACTACTCGGCCGACGGTGTGAAGTGGACCGGCGACCTGCGCCGGCCGGTGATCCAGAGCCTGGCCAGTGGCTACGGGGTGCCTCAGAACGGGATCGGTGATACGACCCGGTTCTGGTGGGATTCGCTGCGGAAGCGGTACGTCGGCGACGTGAAGTTCGTCGTGTCACCGGGCACCGAACGCTGCCGTGGAGTGATGTCCAGTGACGACCTGGTGCACTGGACCCGGGCGACTCCGACGATGATGGCCCGGCGACCCGAAACCCAGATCTATGGACACTGGGGATTTGTCTACCAGGGACAGTACCTGGGCCTGAGGTGGGTGTTCGTGCCGGCCCGCAGCAAGAGGCACGCCACATATGTCGAGTTGGACTGCAGTCGAGACGGCACGACATGGACTCGAGTGGGTGCCGGACAACCGTTCCTGGGTTTCAACGACAACCACGACACGTGGGACGCCAGTATCATGCGACCGGTCTCGGTGCTCGAGGTGGGTGACGAGGTATGGGTCTACTACTTCGGAGCCCCGACCGAGATCGAGTCGAAGAACAGGGCGTTACCCGATTCGCATCGCACCGACTACGCGCTGGGGCTGGCGACGTTGAAGCGCGACCGGTTCGTTTCGATCAACGGAGGCGAGAAGCCGGGCGAGCTGACGACTCGGCCATTGACGTTCCAGGGCAACCGGTTGCACATCAACGCGGAAATTGAGAAGGGCGGGCGACTGCAGGTGGCGGTGGTGACTGACGACAATCGCCCAATCCCCGGATTCGGATTTGAAGACTGCCGGCCGCTCACGGGCGACGGGATCGACTTGGCCGTCCTGTGGACGGGTCAGCCCAGGCTCCCCAAAGCGACCCGGCCGCGCCTGAAATTCAAGCTGACCCGATCGCGACTCTTCAGTTTCTGGATCGACTGAGCCCATTGCCCCCCGCGTCGTCGCTCGATGGAGCGACGAGTGGTCCTGGCTGGGCTACTTCCGGATCTTGCAGTTGGCCGACGCCCGCGTCGGTGATCCTGATGCTGACCAATGGTTGATTATACGAAGCCGACAAATAGACTGAGGTTAGGAGTTGATCGATACGTTGAAGGTTCACCATGACAAACCGCGAGATTATTCGAACACTTGTTATCTGCCTGATCTTTTCTGGTAGCACGCTTGCGCAGCAGCGAAAGGTGTACAAACCGACATGGGAGTCGCTCGATCAGCATCCGACTCCAAAGTGGTTCATGGACGCCAAGCTGGGACTATTCATTTACGGACCAGGCTGTACCAAGGAAGAATGGGAACGGTACAACGCGCAGTATGGGGGAAAGCGCGGCGTCGCCCGCCATATCGGGGCAAAGTATAAGCAGCATTACGCTGAGCGGGCCTGGGACAAGGTTCCCTGGGACCCGGACGGTCTCGCTCGGCTGGCCGAGGACGCCGGTGCCAGATATGTCGTATTCGGACGCTCCTCGTTAATCCTTGATCATCCGAGCAAGCATAACGACGTCGACGGCAGCATGTTCATGCGCATGGGCCCAAAGGGTCGCGACTATGTTGCCGAGATTGCCACAGCCGTCCGCGCTCGTAAACTGCGTTTCGGGTTGTACACAAACTACATGAACCCACGGCTTGTTCCGAACTGGATTGATACGGTCCGGGAAGCCATCGACCGCTACCAGCCGTCGACGCTCTGGTTCGATGGCGACAAGCTGCGCTATGCGGCGGACGAACTCAAGAGCCGCGAGTTGGCGGCTTACTATTACAATCACTCCAGGAACCAGGGGGACGTCGCGATTGAAGACGCGATGGGCTCCTACAAATCTGCCACATGGGGTCGCGGCCTGGCACATGGCGACTGGTACCGTAAAGAAGAGTCGCCCCCGCACGACGACATCTCGGACGGCTACTACGTGCGGTACCGCGAGTTGTTCTTTGGGTTGAACTCGTCTCCGGTGGAAAAACCGCGAGGTGTGGCGAACAACCTGGTCGAATGGCTGGCCGACTGTACGGCGAAGAATGGCAATCTTGAACTTGCGATTTTTCTTGGACCGCCGCCGGTCTTGGCTTTGGAGAAGCGAGCCCTGCGGCAGCTGGGGATATGGCTGGAGGTCAATCGTGAGGCAATCTACGACACGCGTCCGTGGTACGAAGGTAAGCCACAGAGTCAAACGCGGCGAGGTATTCACGTCCGGTACACGACGAAACGTAATTCACTGTACGCGATTCTCTTCGAGTATCCACGACAGAAACCCTGCTTCCCGAACCTTCGTGCCGCTCAAGGTACGAAGGTTCGCATGCTTGGTATTCAAGCTCCCAGCATTCCCTGGAGACAAACCGGCGAGGGCCTTGTTGTCGATCTTCCACCGCAAGATATTACCAAAGGGAAACAGCCGGACGTCCCGTGCGACCATGCGTTTGTCTACAAGATTACGCCTGTCCCGTCGTGGCTCCCCACGCAGCCAGGTAAACCGACAGCCTCACTGGCCATAAAGACCAAGGTGGGCCAGAACGTTCTTACCTTTCAGAACGGAAAGAAAGGTTACCACGGGCAAACGAACGAACAGATGACGACAGGCCAATGGGGCGGCGAACTTGGGTGCGATTCGCACGGTGGCGATGATCTGTTTCTTTACGACAACAAAGACGAACCACGCTATGCCCGTGCTCTGATCCGCTTTGACCTTGAAGGCCAACTGCCCAAAGGGGCCAGGGTGACAAGGGCCGTGCTTGGGCTTTACTCGCCATGGGGTGTTGGGGGCGCCAATGTCATGGAAAGCTATGAGGTACTCAAATCCTGGACCGACGGGAAAACCTGGTGGTATAATTGGGGCCGTGGTGGCACGAAAGCCGGATGTACTGCTGAAACAGCTGTACTGAGAGGAAGGGTCAGCACGCGCGGTAGCCATCATGTCTTTATTAATACGTCCGTCGTTCAGAAGTGGCTAGAGCATCCCAAGACGAATCATGGACTGCTCCTGAAAACGATCCACGGGGACAAGAATTTCCATTGGAAAGCGGACGGTGACAAAGGCAAGTTCCCACCGAAACTCATCGTCGAATTCGATGTGGAGTGAGTTATTGCGTCCGGCGAGCCATTGTCATTTACAGCTTTCTATAAAGCGGACGCGACACCCAGGGCCTTGCTGACTTGCGGGGCGCTGCTTGCTAAAGATCAGCAGCAGGCTGGGCGTGTAACAACGGGCGAAAGTGACACAGGGGCCGTGACCTCACTCCCGCACCCGGCGTGGGGCTGTGGGCTACTTTGTGATCTTGCAGTTGGGCAACGCCTGCTGCAGTTCTGCCACGCCCGCGTCGGTGATCTCCGTGTCGGTCAGGATGAGCGTCTGCAGTGCGGTCAGCTGCTGGATCGGCCCCAGTCCGGCGTCGGTAATACCGGTGCCGTGCAGGTCAAGCGTCTCCAGCCGGGTCATTTCCTTGAGATGTTCCAGCCCATCGTCGGTGAGTTGGGTGCCGTCGAGGCGAAGGTGTTTCAGATTGGTGAGTCCTGTGAGGTGTCTCAACCCGGTGCCGCTGACGTGTGCGTCGTCGAGTCGGAGGTGGTGCAGGTTGGTCAGCCCCTGCAGGTGGACCAGCCCCTCGTCGGTGACCCGGGTACCGCCCAGGACGAGGACCTGCAGCCTGGTCATCTGCTGGAGGTGGGCCAGGCCCGCGTCGGTGAGCTGGGTGAGACCCAGGACGAGCACCTGAAGCTTGGTCATCTCGTTGATGTGCACGAGCGCGGCGTCGGTGAGTTGCGTGCTGTCCAGGACGAGGAGTTCCAGGTTGACCATCTGCTTGATATGCACGAGTCCGGCATCGGTGAGATGTGTGATGTGGAGGCTGAGTGACTGCAGTCGGGTCATCCCGCGGAGGTGCACAAGCCCTGCATCGGTGATCTTGCCGTTGAACTCCACGAGGAACAGCATCTGCAGGTTGGTCAACTTCTCGAGGTGTGCCATGCCCGCATCGGTAATCTGGCCCCTGCCACCCCAGAACTCGCCACTGCGAATGCCGAGTCGCCGCAACTGGGTCATTTCCTTGAGATGGACCAGGCCCTGATCGGTGATCCGGGTGCCGCCCAGATCAAGAGTCTCCAGCCTGGTCATCCCCCCGAGATGCACCAATCCCTTCCCCGTCATGTTGTCGCAGCCCATGAGGCGAAGAGTCCGGAGACTGGTCAGTCCCCTGAGGTGCAACAGACCGGAATCCGAGATGCCGGTATTGCCCAGTTCGAGAGTCTTGAGATGGGCCATCCCCTTCAGCCGCCTCAGGCTCGCATTGATCACTCTTGTGCCGTGAGTGGTGAACACGTGATGTGCCCAGGCGAAGTGTTCGCGGCCCGCGTCGGCGACCGCTGTGCCGTCAGTCTTGAGCAGGTGATGTTCCCAGGAAACGCCCGCGTCGGAGACTTCGGTGCTGTCGAGGCCGACCTTGATGACCTCGCCCTGTTCATTTCGCCCGATCGTGGCACCCAGCTGTTCCAGTCCTGCGATCGGATCAGCCTCGGACTTCAGGGAAACCTTTCGCGAGGATCCGTCGCCACAGCCGGCAATCCCC
The DNA here is from genome assembly GCA_963582065.1 of Planctomycetota bacterium. Taxonomy (GTDB): domain Bacteria; phylum Planctomycetota; class Planctomycetia; order Planctomycetales; family Planctomycetaceae; genus UBA8437. The sequence continues at coordinate 6,919 of CAUZRQ010000097.1, forward strand.
AACAACAGCAATGACAGCAGCAGGACTCTCATCGCATCTCCCCGGCCAAGCCCGGGTGTCGAACCCGCCAAACCCGGCACCCGTGATCAGCGGTCGGCTGTCCCGGTGGCGGCTGCGGCTGCGGGAATGGTCAGGTGGATCGGGTTGGATGCGTAATTCGTGCTGATCGAAAACGACATCGAGATCCGGCCCATCACGGCAATCGGGAATCGCTTCAGGGGCTTCGGGGCGTCCTTCCCCTTGGCTGCTTCCAGGATCACCGTGCCTTCAACCGCGTTGTTGGTCAGGCGTGCCTTGCTCGAGGCCGACATGGTCACCCCGGGTGGCAGCTGGTCGGCGATGATCGAGTTTCCATAAAGGAAGGGCATTCCCAGCGTGATCGGCCCGGTGTACGCCTTGTTTCGCTCGACCCGGACCTTGATCTCAACCTTCTCCCCGGGCCGAAGCGTGATCTCGCTGGGCGTGGCTTCGATCTTCAGCAAGTCGAGTGGATTGGTGACACCGACGAGTTGCGTGTTGATCGGACAGCGGGCCTGGGATCCTCCCGATGCCTGCAATTCGCAGGTCACGTGAGCGTGGCGGATCACCTCGTGAGGCTTGCCGTCGGCATCGGGCAGGACGGCCTTGCCGAGGAGGCGAACCAGGCGGGCGTCCACCTTGGCGTCGGGCCGGGCCGAGAGGATCACGGCGGCTTGATCGAGGCCCGAGGGGATGGTGACCGGAGTGTAGCTGACCCCTTCGGGGAGCCCTTCCACAGTCAATTCGACTGGCCCATTGAACCCGTTCTGCCGGCTGAGCCGGGTGAACCAGATCATGCGTGTGCCGGGTGCCAGTTGTGCATAGTAGTACTTACCGTGAATCTCGAAATCGGGACCGCTCGGTTCGGCCTTCAGGTTGTAAATGAACCGCTCGCCGCCCCGGTTGTGCAGGTCGCTCACTGAAACCACAAAGCGGCCGTCCGAGGGTGCCTTGAATTGAAGCGTGGCGTCCTTGGTGTAGTAGCCGTCGTCGGCTCCGGTCAGTCGTTTGCCCTTCGAATCGAAGACGTCGATCACGCTGTCCAAAGGCAGGTCGCGTCGTTCGGCCTCGATTTCCAGCAGGTAGTACCGGTCCTTCTTTGCCTCGAACGAGTAGTAATGCACCTCGTCGGGCTGGGAAAGCCGTCCGTTGACCCCCACCGGCAGCAATAGCGGCATCGCCTTGGCCTTCGAATGATTTCCATCGACGGCGAGCAGCTGAGGATAGGACGTAACCAGCATCCGCACCGGGTTCGTTTGGCCGCGTGGAGTCTTGACCGAGACGGTTTTCCAGCCACTCGATTCCCCAGCTTTGGCACTCAGCGTGGTCGTCTTCAGGCCGCCCAGGTTGTTTCCGATGACCGTGGCCTCGGTCGTATGACCCTGCTGAACGGCCATTGGGAAGAAGGCATGAGCGAACGGCTTGTCGGAAATCTCGACGCAATACACGTATTTCGGGTTACCGATGTAGCGGGTATCACGGACTTCGAGGAAATAGCGACCGTCTTGGGGGAGCTTGCAGGTCAGGAACGAGTCGCCGCCGATGAAGTTGTCGTTCTCTGCCAGCACCTGCCCATTGGCACTTCGCAGTGTCAGGATCGAATCCATCAGGTACATCACGCTCGCGCCGCTGCCGCCGGACTGCATGCTGTGAACGGCCCGGGTCACACGTTGAGCGTAGAGGTTCACGTTGACGACCTGCCCGGCCGTTCCGCTGAACTGGTAGTAATCGACGTCCTCGGATCGTTCGACCATGCCCGAGATGGCCACGGGCATTGAGACCTGCTGGGCTGTTGCCGGCATGCCGTTCTCGGCTTTCGCTTCGTTAACCACCGGGAAGTCGGTGACCAGCAGGTGCGAGACGCTCGAGACGGCTATCGGTGTCGCCACGCGGAACTCGTAGATACCCACGGGCTGCTGTGCGGGGACCCTGGCTTCGAATCGAAACGGCGTGCCCGGACTTCCTCGGCCCTGGTGAGTCGCGGGGATCGGCTTCGTCTCGATGAGCTTCATCTCGATGCCGGGTCGGTCGAAGAACACCTTGTAGCTGCCGTCGAGCGTGTAGTTGGAACGGACGCTGATTGTTGTCGTCGTGCCCCGCTGAACAACGACGGGTGTCGTGGAACAGAGTTGCCGGAAGCCGATCTTCGTTTCCGCCTGGAGCGATACCGACAGGATGCAGAGGACGGCAACAGCAGCGGGGATCCGGCCGAGTGTCATGGCGCACCGTTCAGAGCCAGGAAGCCGCTAGCTCATCAGTTCCTTGATGACCTCACCGTCGCAGACGTGCACCGGGCGACCGTCGCCTGTGACGTGCAGAGTATCGAGCGGGATGCCGAGCTTGGTGTAAATGGTCGCGGCGATGTCGTTGGAGTAGTACTCCTTGTCGACCGGCCGCGCGCCGGTTGCGTCGGTCTTGCCGATCACCTGTCCGGGAGGCGTCCCGGCCCCGGCGAAGCAGATCGGTCCCGCGGTGGCCCAGTGGTCGCGACCGGCGGCCGAGTTGATCAGCGGCGTCCGGCCAAAGTCGGTCATCCAGACCACGAGCGTCGATTCGAGCAAACCTCGCTGCTTCAGATCAGCAACCAGGGCTGGAAATGCTTGGTCCAGGGGCGGCAGCAGTCCTCTAAGTGCCGAGAAGTTGTTGACGTGAGTGTCCCAGCTGGGGCTTGAGACGGTGACGAACCGCGAGCCCGCTTCGATCAGTCTCCGGGCCAGCAAGCAGCTCTGGCCAAGATTGGTCCGACCGTAAGCGTCTCGCGTCTCGGACTTCTCCTTGTCGAGGTCGAACGCCTTTTGGGTGGCGGGTGAGGTGATCATGCTGAAGGCGTTTTCGTAGTAGCCGTCGATTGCCTTGAGTGCACTAGGCTGTTGCTGGGTACCGCGTTGCAGCCGGTCGATGGCCTGCAACGCCTGACGCCTGCGGCCGACTCGTGCCAGGCTGACCCCTCCGGGCAGGGTCACGTCACGAACCTTGAAGTCCTTCTTGTTCGGGTCGCCGGGCAACTCGAACGGGTTGTAACGGATCCCGAGGTATCCGGCGGTGCCGCCGCCGAAGACTCGATCGACCTGTGTCCCGATCTGGATAAACGGCGGCAACTTGCTCCGGGGCCCCTTCTCCTTGGCCACCACCGAGCCAAAGCAGGGATAGGTGATCGAGGGGTTCATTTTCTTGCCCGACATCATGATGGCGTCGGCGATGCCGTGGCCGGCGTTTTGCGGATTGAGGTTCCGCATCACCGCAAACTGCTTCAGGTGTTTTGCGAAGTGGGGCATCATGTCGGTGAACTGGATGCCCGGCAAGGCGGTGTCAATCGCGCCAAACTCACCGCGCACCTCCGCCTTCGCCTCGGGCTTGGGGTCGGTGCTGTCGTGGTGACTGGTGCCGCCACGGGTCCAGATCAGGATGCAGTTGACGTCGCCGGCTTTCGAATCGGTCTTCGAAGCGGCGCGGCCCTCGGCACGCAACAACATCTCCAGCGACAGCCCCAGTCCACCCAGTGAACCGACCTGCAGCATGAAGTTTCGTCGTGTCGCTTCGCAGTCGACCGTTCGCTCAGCAAAGAGATTCAACACCGTCAAGCACCTCTTGTCGAAGTTCACGTGATGATCGTTGGATCAGTGGCGCAAACGCTGCACCATTCTACCAATCATCGGCTTACTGGATACTGAAATCGGCTGAATTCCATCCTGTCGTGTTCGTATCGACGGCTGGTTCACGCCAGAAAGCGGTCCTGGAGGGTGCTTTTCTGGCCCGTCGGCGGATTGTGTTGAAGGGGATCTTTTGAGCCGATACACTCAAATTTCCGGTATGGTGGGTTGGTTGAGGGCGAAATCGCCACGTGGCGCGTGTCTCACACCCGGCTCATCGAGGAATAGGCTCTTACTTCAGGGTCGATTCTCGCCCGAAGGAGATTTCATGACTCAGGCTGCTTCGCATCGGAACCGGGGGCTGCTGGTCAGCGTGGCTTGGTTGGTGATCTCGTTCGTTGGCGGGTCAGCGGTTCAGGCGGCCGAGGGGTCGGTGTCCCTGGGGGTGAGTCCGCAGAAGGTGACACTTGCCGGTTACCTGGCTCGATTGCAGCTGCAGGTGACGGGAACCGACGGCCGGGGTCGGCAATTCGATCTGACCCGTGCCGCTTCGTACACGGTCATCAACCCCGGCATTGCGTCGGTCTCGAAGACCGGTGCCGTGGTTCCGTTGGCATCGGGTACCGGGAAGATCCGAGTGCAGCATGGCGGGCAGTCGGTTGAGGTTCCGATTGTGATCACCGAATTCCTGCCTCAGCCGAAGGTCAGCTTCAGACGAGATGTGATGCCGGTCCTGAGTCGGGCGGGTTGCAACCAGGGAGCCTGTCATGGTGCCCAGTTCGGCAAGGGAGGCATGAAGCTCTCGCTGCTCGGTTTTGCCCCGGAACGAGATCACGCACCCCTGGTCCGCGAGCACCAGAGTCGTCGGGTGTCATTGCTGAAGTCCGACGATAGCCTGATTCTCCGCAAGGCACTTCTCGAAATTGGCCATGGCGGCGGCCGTCGATTCCGGCGGGACTCCTTTGACCACCAGGTCCTGACGGCCTGGCTGGAGACCGGAGCCGCGGCTCCGGAAACGAAGGAACCCGAGGTGGTCGACGTGACACTTTTGCCTGCGGAACGCACCTACCGTGTCGAAGAGGGCCAACAGCTGAGGGTGATTGCACATTACAGCGACAAGACCACCCGCGACGTCACGCTCACCGCACGCTACGACCCGCTCAACGAGGGCATCGCCACGGTCACGGCGGGTGGTTACATCACCGCGGTGGGAAGAGGCCAGGCGGCGGTCATGGTTCGGTACCGCGGCCAGGCGAAAGTCTCGCTCGTGATGTCGCCTTTCAAGGAGCGCGTCGACCTGGCCGGGTTTCAGCCGAAGAACTTTGTCGACGAACACATCAAGGCCCGCTGGAAGCGGCTGGGCACCGAGCCGTCACCGCTTTGCACGGACGCCGAGTTCATTCGGCGTGCGGCGCTCGATTCCATCGGCACGCTTCCCACGCCCAAGAGAGTCAGGGCCTTCCTGGCTTCGAAGAATCCCAACAAGCGTGACGAGCTGGTTGATGAGCTCCTGGGTCTGACCGGCGATCCGAAACGCGACGTGTACGTCAATTCCTGGAGCGCCTACTGGGCGTTGAAGTGGGGCGACTTGCTGCGAAACAATCGCAAGCAGACCGGTGTCGGCGGCATGTGGAGCCTGTCGAACTGGATGAGGCGGTCGTTGAGAGAGAACATGCCGGTGGACCGGTTTGTCCGTGAGATCATCACGGCCCGGGGATCGACGCTGAAAAGCGGGCCGGCCAATTACTATCGCATTGCCCGCAAGCCGACCGATCTTGCCGAGACCACGGCCCAGGTCTTTCTCGGGGTTCGGATCCAATGTGCACGGTGCCACCATCATCCGTACGAGAAGTATAGCCAGTCGGACTACTACGGGCTGGCGGCGTTCTTCACCCGGGTCGGTATCAAGAACCAGAGCAAGTTCGATGTTCTGGGCGGCGAATCGATCGTGATCCTCAACAGCTCCGGCTCGATTTCTCATCCACGGCTGGGCAAGACGATGTCGCCGACGCCGCTGGGCGGTGAGCCGATCGACACCGAGGGAGTGCGTGATCTGCGGCGGCCCCTGGCCGATTGGCTGACGGATCGTGAGAACAAGCTATTTTCACACAATATCGTCAACCGCATCTGGTCGTACTACATGGGTTCGGGGCTGGTCGAACCGGTCGACGACATGCGGGCGACCAACCCGGCTTCGAATCCCGAGCTGCTCGACGCCCTGGGTCAGCATCTTGTCGAAATCAAGTACGACCTCCGACGGCTGATGCGGACCATCATGACGTCCCGTGTCTACCAGCTCAGTTCCAACGTGCTCCCGGCCAACGTCGATGATCGTCGCTTCTATCCTCACTACAACATCAAGCGTCTGCCGGCCGAGGTCCTGCTGGACGCCATTGATTCTGCGTGTGGGACGCATGAACCCTTCACCGGTGTGCCCCTGGGCACCCGGGCCATCGAGCTTCCCGACCCGAATTTCGAGTCCTACTTCCTGGACACTCTTGGCCGACCGCAGCGGGCGATCGTGTGTGAGTGTGAACGGACGGCCGAACCGAACCTTGCCCAGGTCTTGCACATCGCCAACGGCGAATTGCTCGGTCGCAAGCTGGCTGACAAGAAGGGCCGGATCTCACAGCTGGTCAAGGACAAGAACCTGGAAAAGAGCGACGGTGCCGAGCAGGCCATCGAACAGCTCTACCTGTCCACCTTCAGCCGATCGCCCACCGCTGATGAACTCATCAAGTGCCGGGCGGTAATCACCCGTGCCCCGACCCCCCGCGAAGGCCTGGAAGATCTTCTGTGGGCGTTATTGAACAGCCGCGAGTTCCTGTTCAATCACTGAGATCGGCTGTTGTCCTCCTGGTGCGGGCTCGGCTAGGGCTGTGCGGGACGTTGCCCTTTCTGCTTGTACACCGACTTCTTGTATCCGACCTCGTCGGTTTTGCGAGTTGTGTACTTTTCGATCCCGTCGAAGTACTTGGCGATGGCTGCGCCCCAGACTGTGCGGGCCTGGTCGAACTGCAGCGTCGACATATTCGTCCTTCCTTTGAAGGTTGGCACACTGGTCTGCTTCAGGTATTCAATCATGTCGTTCTGGTGACAGGATTCGTGAAACCCGAGGCTGGTGTTGCCAGTGGCTTCATCCTGCGTCGTTGTCCCCCTTCCGTAGACGGACGTCTGTGTCGGACTTGCGTTGGGGCCGTAGAAGGTCTGGATCTCTAGTGTGAAATGCAGTGTCGCAGGGGTGTCGATCTTCGTGACTGTCTTCTTCCCGTTCTTGCTTGCCCAGGAATACGACGGTGAAGCCCAGACCGCGGGAGTGCCGCCCCGCTGGGGGATCCTACCGACTTGTGTTGAGGATGTTGCGGCGCCTTTGATTCCCGGATTGGGTTTGTCAGCCACAACCTGGGCTTCGATCAAGATATCCATCTGAGCCGTCTTGCTCTTCTTGATCGCGATCTTCCTTGGCACGGTCTTTGGTGGCGGTTTTTGTTTCATGGTGGTGTGGATCTCCGGGTTGTGGTCGAGGTGATGCCCACCACGCCGTCGGCAGCGGGAATCGGTGCGTCAGGTAATTCAAGAGGAGAAGCGGGTGTTTGAGCAGGCTGTCAGATTGTTCGGCACAGGTGTGATGCCTTGATCCCCGTTAGCTGGGCAGCGGTCAAGGTCGGTGTCGATCGTTGAATGTCGACGGGGTGCATCAGGTTGGTTGTTGGCGCCATGTGGACCGGATTGAACGTGGAGTCCAGGAGCCCATGGCACACCTCGTGCGCGGTGCACCACCGTGTTCCGGCTTTCGCAACAACGCATGCGGGTCGAGCTCGCAGGTGTCCTCCGCACCCGTTGATATTCTCCGAAAACCGGTCGACGTAGTAGACAACGATATCGTTGTTGGCCGCTGAAGTTCCGAACCGCTGCAACTCCACATACTCTCCCGACGTGATGGTCCATTCGCATGAACCATTGATGGTCTGAAACTTCGCCGCATCGGCAGGGGATAGGTTCAGCGATTCCCCGGACACGAGGTGTATAAGGACTATCGGTGATGGACATGGCCAGGGCGGATGTTGTCTCTGGCCCTACAAGTCCATCGACCTGGATACATGCCTGTTTCTGGAACAACTTGACAGCGTCGAGCGTCGTCGAGTTGAACACATCGATCATGAAGTACCTGGTCTACCCGGGAAGGCTGGCGTGCAGTGCCGTGTGCAGACGCATGACTTCGTCGCCTCTGCTTCCGAGTTTCAGAATGGCCATGGTTGAGTTTTCCTGGGAATGCTGTGGTCAGAGTGTCGTTCTGGGCAGGATGCCTACGAGATGTGGTGAGCCGGCGCGCGTTCTGGCGACAACCGGCAGGCCATATCTGTATTTTCTCGGTTACGGAGCACTAGTTGCGTAAAAATTGAGGAGAGTGAACGCGGAGCATCGGTTTGCTGGGTCCAGCTGCTCGAGGTGAGCGTGGCCAGAAGATCCGCTGACCTTACCTCCTCCCGTTGTACCAGTGGAAATGAGAGGATCACCCGGATCTGAGTGATCCGGAAAGGAGATTCTCGAGATGTCCAGAAAAGGTCACAGCGTGGACCAGATCATCGGCAAGCTGCGTCAGGCCAATGTGGAACTGGGCCAGGGCAAGACCGTCGAAGAAGCCTGCCGGGCCCTGGAAATCACCGTGCAGACCTCCTATCGCTGGCGTCAGAAGTACGGTGGCATGCAACCGGCAATGGCCTTGTGACGTACTTGTAAACTGACCGACAGATGTCGAAACCGTGCGGTTTGCTACTCCGAGCTGGAACGTCCCCTTCCGGATCACTCAAGATGCTTTGTTTTTGACTTGTCGCTGTTTGAATTTCGACAAGGGTTGGGTTCTCGCCACTTGAGTCTCAGGATCAGACCGATCCATACGGAGATGACAGAAAGCGGAGGTGGTTTGCCTCGATTTCTTGCGTTGACTTGCTGCAAATCCGCCCGATTGGCTTTGTTGATTTTGTCCCTCGACGGCTATGCTCGGGTCAGTGTCTTGGACGTTGTTTGTTCTGGACGGGGTTTTGGGATGTTTGTCAGTTCGAATCCGTGACACAGCAGTTCCTCTCAACGAACAGCAAGCTCACCCGCCGTCACTTGATGGCGACCGGGGTGGCGGGCTCGATCGGTGGCCTGGCGAAAAATGTCGCGGCTGCTCCCAATGGCAAAGTGATTTCCGGTCTCGGCTCGGGGCCGGCCAAGCACGTGATCCTGCTGTACCTGCACGGTGGTGCTGCGACGCAGGACATGTACGACATGAAACCCCAGGGGCCGAGCACCAGCCGCAGCGAATTCGGTGTGATTTCAACTTCGACACCCGGGACCCACGTGTGTGAACACTTGCCTTTGATGAGCAAGTGGATGCACAAGTCGGCAGTCATCCGCAGCGTGAGTCATCAGAGCGGATGCCACAATTCCGTGCCAGCGTTCTCGGGCCACGAGGGCCTTGTGCCGAACCAGTTGGTCGAGGACATCAACCATCCCCCGAGCATGGGGTCGATCGTCGAGTATTTTCACCAGAACAAGCCGGAACACCGTGGCCGCAGCGTGCTGCCAACTTACTTCTGCCTGCCGCATCATCTGGGGTGGGGTGAGAATTGGCGACGACCGGGAATCTATTCCGGCTGGCTCGGCAAGCAATTCGATCCGTTGTGCAGCGAACCGGTGGCCTGGTACGAAAAGGGAGCCGTGTTGCGGGATTGGCAGAATATCCCCACGACGATGGGCTATCCCCAGTTAACCAACGAAAAGTCCGTGAGCGGTCGACTGAATCAGCGGTGGGATCTCAGGCAGGCTCTGGATCGAGGACTCGGGCGGTCATTGATGACGATTCGAGTGTCGCCAAGTTCGATCGACGCCACCAGCAAGCGTTTGGCCTGCTCACAACCAACCGAGTACGCGACGCATTTGACCTGGCTGGCGAGTCCGGCAAGACGCGGGACCTTTACGGCTCCAGTCTGTTCGGCAACAGTTGCCTGGTCGCCCGGCGCCTGGTCCAGGCCGGCATGCAGTTCGTTAACGTGTTCTGGGACAACTACTCGGTCCGTCCGGGCAGCTACGACTACGGATGGGACACCCACGGTTACAACTTCGAGGTGCTCCGCGAACGGAACCTGCCTGGCCTGGACCGTGCGGTCCACGCCCTGCTGACGGACCTGGAACGCCACGGCCTGCTCCAAGAGACGCTCCTCCTGATCACCAGCGACTTTGGCAGAACACCCAATATCAACCAGAAATCGGGACGGGATCACTGGACACACTGCTACAGCAATCTGCTGTTTGGCGCCGGGATCCAGGGTGGCTCGGAGTACGGTGCCTCGGACCAGAATGCTGCGTATGTCAAAAGCAACCCGGTCCATCCCCGCGATGTCTGTGCGACGGTCTTGAAGGCGATGGGCATCAGTGAGAACACAATGGTCTACGACCGTCTCGATCGGCCCCGGCCGGTTGTCTTGGGCGGGAATCCGATCGACAGGATCCTGAGCAGATCCTGACCGGCCAAGGACGTGCTGGTCGTCGAGCCGGAGGGACCGGAAATGGGAAGCCACGACTGTCAGTGTTGATGGACGTACCGTGTGACTTCTTTCGTGGGCGCCGTGTTCGCTTTCAGGTGGGCTCGCTGGTAGAGCGGATAAGCCATCTCTTTGTTCAATTCGGTGAACCTGCCATCGTCCGAACTGATGCGTTTCAGGCTGAATTCTTGCGGGCGTGGTGAGATGTCGATCAGCGTGTTCCCTTTGAAGCGGCAGGTATAGGTCGTGTTGTAGGTGCGTTCGGTGTGCTTTTCGATTGTTTTCACCATCGGAAACGTGACGGTGATCGTGTCTTTGGGTCGAAGGGCTTCTATCTGTAGTTGACGGCCCAGCCAACGCAGCGGAACCTTTTGTCCGTTCACTTCGCAACGCAACGCTTTCCGGTCGACCCACAACGGCATTCGTACGCTCATTCGCTCAGCTGTTTTGTTCCTGAGGACAACTTTGCCCTCGTACGGCAGGTGGCTGTCGATGTCGACCCAGGGTGAAGCGCGGTTGAGCAGCAGGTTCACCTGCGCCAGACCGTTGTCGAATCGCACAATGCCGTCCCACGCCTTGTGCATGGCGAGCATCATGTTGGCGTTGCAACACATGGTCCACCACGCGTACATCTTCGTCGGTTCGGCGCAGGACGCGAACGCGCCGATGTTTCGTTCGATCACGTTCTCGGTGTTGTTGATGCGGGGTAGCATCTTGAATTTCGGAGAATGCGAGACAATGTGCTTCAACCGTTGCCGGTCAAGCAACTGATGCTCGACGAGGTGATTGCGGACCATCGAATCAATGTCGTCCCAGTAGTCACCCACTCCCGCCTCGGACAGCATGATGGCAATGTCGATCATGTCCGCCAGGGCACAACCTTCGTCATTCTGTCCGGTTCCGCCGTAGATCCGCTGGCTGGCACTCCGCCGCTGAGCCAACGGTGAGACGACCGCGGGAAAGAACCCGATCCGTACGATGCCGAACTGTCGCGAATACTCGTAGTACGATTTCAAGTACCGTAGCAATTGCACGTCGTTGGTCGTCGTAGCGTAGTCGGCCAGACCAACCACCCCCGTCGCAAACCAATGGAAATGGCCCTGCCATCTCGCGTGCTCGTAAGGCTCGGCCATGCTGGGACCTTCGGCCGTGCTGCCCCAGAGTCCGCGCTTGGTCATGAAGTGGGCGACCTTTGCCGCGAGTTGTCGGGAGTCCTTGTCGCCGGTCTGTGCGTACCACTGCGAGAGCGCTCGTAGTGGATTCCCGTTGACTTGCATCTCCACGGCGCCTGGTTCACCAGCCGAACTTTGCCCCTTGCGAGCCGTTTGCCAACCGTTGCTATCGCGAAGGTCGTATTCCCAGAGAACACCGGACTCCCCGCCGAGCGTGATGCGAATGGCGTAGTTCGAATTCCGACCGCCAATGTCGACGGGCACGTTGAAGTCGGACCTCATCGGATACAGCAGTCGCTTGTCCCCCGCAGACTGGTGAAATCCGAAAGGGGGCTTCGGCGTCTCACGCCCTGGATACTTCTTGAATTCCGGAAGCAGACCAACGATGTAATGTGCGTTCCGGTTGCCTTTGATGTGTAGGGTCACCCGCAATCCGTGACCCTTTTCCACTACGGGGAACGAACTGCGAGTGTGAACAATCTGCGTGTTCCAGCGATAGCGGTTCACGGTCCGATTCTCGAACCGCAGCGCGCCGGCTTTCTGCAGAATCGACGCACCATCGTCATTGACGATGGTGACCCAATTCGACTTCTTGATGTTTGCCGAACTGAAGTCGTCGTCGAGAGCAACTCTCTTGGTTCCCGGATACTCCAGCGTGACGCGATCGACGGACCAACTGCCACCGCCCTTCTGTGGAGCGGCTTCCAGGAACAGCTGGTATCGCATCGTGCTGCGTTTTGATTTCTCGTAGCTCTCCGCAAAACCCGCCAGTCCCAGGTCTGGCTCGCTGCTGTTCTGGAACCAGGCTCGCTGTTTGTTTTGTCCCGTGACCCGGTGGAGTCCCATGACCAGTTTCTCGGCAATCGGCAGCCAATTCGGATTGCGGTCGTAGTCGTGCCACGCCAGCAGGCCAACAATCAATCGCCCCTGCGGAAACGGCCAGTACGTCTTCTCGCCGAACTGATGCCGCCACGGCCGCCCCTCCCCCTTGATCCACCAGAGCCCGTTTTCGTCGACATCCCTCAGCATGCTGTTGACGATCTTCCGGTCGAAGTCTTCATTCTGTCGGCTGCCGCTCATGCGTCTCATCCGCGGAATCACGTCGATCGCCTTCGACAGACACGGCCCCCCGTGGTTGTGGTTGAAGTTCGCCGGCTGCTGATCGCAGTGTCCACATTGAAACACTTCGTAGTTGTTGTGAGGGTCGGCAGCTCCTGTAATCGCATTCACAGCCAGCCGGGCCCGTTCTGACAGGTCCAGCGTGTCCGGCACAACGGCCTTGTAGTAAGTGCCTTTAAGCGACGACTCCCGTTGTTCTGGAGCGTTGATGCCCTGGGCAGTCACCATCGAACAGGATAGAGCAATAGCCAGGAGGCATATTGCTGAAGGTGATCGATGCAACATCACAGCTCTCTCCAGATTCATTCCCAAAGGCCATCTCAGGCTCACTCACAGCCTACTCGTGTGACCCTGCGAGCGGCGATGAGAACAAAGTGCGAGAGGGGGGACTCGAACCCCCAATCCCAATCGGGAACCAGATCCTAAATCTGGCGCGTCTGCCAATTCCGCCACTCTCGCTGTGTCCGTCGATTCTAGTCGTCTCGGCTCAACCGCTCAAACCGCGGAATCCTCATCTCCAGGCTCGCACCCACCTGGGGCTTCGTCGCAGCGGAGCCGCGGTTGACACCACCGGAATCGACTCGCAGAATTGCCTCCCCTCCGCAACATCGTTCGTCACCACCCCTCACGACTCCTTTTCTCCTCTCATCCCGCAGGGATCCCCATGGCTTCCGGCGA
>CAUZRQ010000098.1:0-19700 GCA_963582065.1 Planctomycetota bacterium
CACCGCTGCGGTTCTGACCAATGAAACCGGTGCACACCTGGGCGCCTACTTTCCGGCCCTGGCGGCCAGTCCCGAGGCGGGACGGGTCGTGTTGGGAGATCCCAGTGGACAGGCGGTGGCCGGTGCCAGGCGGGGGCTGGGCAAGAAACTGGCCAAGGTCTATCGGAATCACGGCGAGTTGCTGGCGGCCGAAAAGCCCGAAATGGCGCTGGTGTCGCTGGAATCCCGGGTGGCCCCCAAGGTGATTCGCCAGGCCCTGGACGCTGGATGCCACGTGTTTGCCGAGAAGCCGGCATGCCTGAACGCCGAGGAATTCGCCAAGCTCGTGAAGCTGGCCGACACCAAGCACCTGCACCTGATGCTGGCCCTGGCCAATCGGACCAATCCCGAGACCCAGGCGGCCAGGAAACTGGTTTCCGGCGGGAAGATCGGCAAGGTGTACGGCATCGAACTGCACATCATCGCCGACCAGACCCGGTTGACCAGTCCGGCCTATCACAAGAGATGGTATGCCCAGAAGGCCCGTGCGGGTGGTGGGCACCTGGCGTGGTTGGGCATTCACTGGCTGGACCTGGCGACGTACCTGACCGATACGCACGTGACGCACGTGACGGGGTTCGCGGCCAACGTCGGAGGCCAGCCGCTGGATGTCGAAGATTCGGCTGTGGTGGCCTTGAGATACGCCAACGGCACTCTGGGCACGTTGACCTCCGGTTATTACCTGGATCGCAGTTATCACACCCACATCAAGATCTGGGGCTCACAGGGGTGGCTGCACCTGAACCGGTACGGCGGCAAGCCATTGACCTGGGAGAGCTGGAAAGCCGGGGCTCCGAAGGGCGTTCAGACCTGGGAGGGCAAGACCGAGCCGCGGGGCTACACCCCCTTTGTCCAGGCCGCGGTCCGGGCAGCTGCCGGCCTAGCCGAACCGCCTGTTTCATCTCACGAGAGCCTCAGAGTGTTGCAGACCGTTTACGGACTCTACCGGGCACAGGAGACGGGCCGTACGCAGTCGATCGGCTGATTCCCAAGGCGTTCTCTGCCCGTTTTCCGCAGCCACGACGAGACATCGTGATGCCCGAACTCCCGATTCGCTTCAAGTTCCGCTGGGTCGACGATGACGGCAACGAAACCGGGTTCTTTTCGAATAAGAAGGGATCCTTCGATGGGCAGGAACTGGTCCTGGACGACATCGAAATTCCGGCTGCCAATATCATCTCGATGGAGGTCTACGAGGAGCGGCTGGCGGTGGCGTTCACCGTTGGCGACATGGGTGATACTGCTATGTTCCGCGTCTACAAGGTCCGGGCTGCCGACCTGAAACGCGCGGTCGATGTCGTCCGCAGCGCGACGTGGGCCGAGATGACTCGCGAGAAAATGGTCGAGCAGGGACGTGGTGGGTCATTTCGTACCGAGACCTGTCGGCAATGCACCGCAACGCTGGATGTCTCGGACATGCCCGAGACTCCCCAGGTCTATTGCCATTTCTGTGATTCGCTGACGACCACCGGACAGGGTGGATTGCCCAATGAACACGAGTTCGGGCTGTGCGAGGAGTGCCAGATGTACTCGAAGCCCAAGCGGTTCACGATCTTCTACTTCTACTTCCTGCTTGTCATCTGGGGATTCAGCTCGCGGGTGACGTATCGCTGTCCGGCCTGCATGCGGGGCGAAGCGTGGAAGATGCTGTTCGGCAACCTGCTGTTTCTGCTGGGAATTCCCGTGGCCATCGTCCAGTTGTTCCGTTGTTATGGCGGCAAGATCACGGGCAACGTCGTGGCCGAGCTGGATGCCGCCAACCTGCGAGCCCGTAAGGGTGACATGCTGGGGGCCCTGCAGGGATACCAGAAGGTGCTCGAACAGGTCCCCTTCGCCGCGGGCGTGAAGTACAACCTGGCCCTGGCGTTGACCGAGCAGAACGAGATCGAGCGAGCCGCCGAGACGCTGGAGCTGGCCTTCGAGGATTGTGCCAACTACGCGCCGGCCTATTCCCGGTTGTTTGACTGCTACGAACACCTTGGCGAGGAGGCGAAGTTGCAGGAACTTCGCCGTATCTGGGGTGACGATCACGAGGAGGCGACGGCGGTGGATGAGGGCGGAGACGGATCGAATCGCTCGCTCGGGACGCTTGACGGGGACGATGTCTGGGCGTGATCATCACTCCATGGACGCACCTGCACGGCCTTTCACTCAACAACTCCAACTCACATTGTCGAGGTCCGAGACATGACGCCTGGAAAACGACTTGGAATCGGCACCCTTTCGGTCGCCCTGGTCCTGGGACTCTCGAGCTGGGCCTCGGGCTGGTTCATTCCGACAGAGACGACCGTCACCGAATTGTCTCCGGGCGTCTTCTTCCGCAAGACGCAGACCAAGCCCGAATTCATCGGATGCAACCAGGGCTGGGTCGTCTTCCGTGACTTCGTGCTGGTCATCGACGCCAACTTCCCGAACCAGGCTGACGAGGTCATCAAGCTGATCCGCAAGACGACCAACAAGCCGATCCGGTACGTCTTCGACACGCACTACCACGGTGATCACGCCGATGGCAACGCGAAATACACCAAGCTGGGCGCGGTGGCGATCGCCTCGGAAAACAGCCGGGCACTGTTCGACACCAAGGGCATCGCCGGTTTCCAGAAGTCCCAGAAGGAGAAGAAGAAAGAGTACGGCTCGCTGGGTTACGACAAGCCGTCGCTGTACTTCCCCCGCAAGCTGGTCATCGATGACGGGACGATGCGGGTCGAGTTGATTCACTTCGGCCACGCTCACACTGCCGGTGACGCCATTGCCTGGCTGCCCAAGCAGCGAATCGCCTTCACCGGAGATTCGTGCGTCAACGGGGCGTTCAACTACACCGGCGACAGCAACACGGAGACCTGGATCGGGGTGCTGACCGAGCTGGCGAAGCTGCCGATCAAGATGATCGCTCCCGGCCATGGTGAGACCTCGAGCAAGGCGTTGATCGCCACGCAGAAGCGTTACTTCGTCGAATTGCGGCAGGCGATCCAGAAAGCCGTCGATGACGGCAAGACGCTGGCGGAGATCAAGACCTCGATCGATCTGCCGTGGTACAAGAAATGGACCGGCGTGGACGTGAAGACGCGGGAGGAGAACATCGAGCACGTCTTCGCCGAGTTGACCGGGAAGAAGGCGAAGAAGAAGTGATCCGGGGGCTGGCTCCCGCCGTCCTGTTGACCTTCGGGCTGGCGGTCTTCCCCGCCGCGGTCTCTGCGGCCGCTCGGCCCAACGTGCTGGTCATCCTGACCGATGACCAGGGCTGGGGAGACCTCGGTCTCAACGGCAACCGCAATCTCAGCACTCCTCACATCGATTCGCTGGCTCGCGACGGCGCCCGCTTCAGCCGTTTCTATGTTTGCCCGGTCTGTTCACCGACGCGTGCCGAGTTTCTGACCGGACGGTACCATCCCCGCGGTGGTGTCTACAGCACTTCGGCCGGAGGCGAGCGGCTGGACTTGGACGAACAGACCATCGGTGACGTGTTTCGCCGTGCCGGCTACGCCACCGCGGCGTTCGGCAAGTGGCACAACGGGATGCAGCCTCCCTACCACCCCAACAGCCGGGGCTTTGCCGAGTTCTACGGGTTCTGTTCGGGGCACTGGGGCAATTACTTCAGCCCGCCGCTGGAACACAACGGCCGCCTGGTTCGTGGCAACGGCTTCTGTATTGACGACTTCACCGACCGGGCGATCTCGGCAATCGAACGGGCCGATCGGGACAAAAAACCGTTTTTCGTTTACCTGCCGTTCAACACCCCGCACTCGCCGATGCAGGTGCCCGATCGGTGGTGGAAGCGGTTCCGCGACAAGACCCTGTCGATGCACCATCGAGACGCGAAAAACACGAAGCTGAAAACCAACCGCCGCGAGAACGTCGGTCATATCCGTTGCGCGTTGGCGATGTGCGAGAACATCGACTGGAACGTCGGCCGGTTGCTGGCCACGCTCGATCGGCTCGAGATCTCCGACGAGACGATCGTGGTCTACTTCCACGACAACGGCCCCAACGGTGTGCGATGGAACGGTGACATGCGCGGACGCAAGGGTTCGACCGACGAGGGCGGTGTTCGTTCCCCGTTGCTGGTTCGCTGGCCGCGTCGGATTCCCGGCGGGCTGGTGGTCGATCGGATCGCCGGGGCGATCGATCTGTTGCCGACACTGGCCGAGTGTGCCCGGATTCCCGTCTCCGCCAACAGCCGGAAGCCACTCGACGGTCGCAGTCTCGGGCCCCTGTTGCTGGGCAGCCGGACATCCGCTTCGAAGCCGTGGCCGGATCGGTCGATCTTCTCGCACTGGCGGGGCCGGGTCAGTGTTCGCACCCAGGCCCATCGGCTGGATCACCAGGGGCGGCTCTACGACATGCAGGCCGATCCCGGCCAGCGTCGTGACATCAGCAAGCAGATTCCACGGGTGACCCGCCGGCTTCACGACGAGGTGACCCGGTGGAAACGCGACGTGCTGGGCGAACTCGACTCGAAGTCCACCCGGCCGTTTTCGGTGGGATTCCCCGATGCGGAGTGGACCCAGCTGCCGGCCCGGGACGGACGGGCCGTGGGGACGATCAAGCGATCCAATCGTTTTCCCAACTGCTCGTACTTCACCAACTGGACCAGGACCGACGACCGGGTCACCTGGCCGGTCGACGTCCTTGCCGGGGGTCGCTTCGAGGTGACGCTCTACTACGCCGTGCCGAAAGCCGACGTGGGGGCGACGATCGAATTGAGGCTGGGAGCGGCACGGCTGGGGGCGAAGATCACCACCTCGCACGAGCCGCCCGAGCGGGGTCGTGAACACGACCGGGTGCCGCGGAGGGAGTCATACGTCAAGGACTTCCGGCCGTTGACGATGGGGGTGATCGAGTTGCCCAGGGGACGGGGTGAGTTGGTCCTGGAGGCGAAGGAGATTCCGGGTTCGCAGGCGATGGAATTTCGGCTGTTGATGTTGCGGCGGGTGCGTTCGGCTACGCCTTGCGAATGAAGTGCGCGGCGTAGCTGCGGACGTCCTGCCCGTTGAGCACGTGGACCTGGCGGAGCCGTGAGACGGTTTCCTGGCTGAAGCGGCCCAGCGGCACGTGGATCAGCTTGCGGCCGTGCTGCCGGGCGAGCCTCCGCCAGGCGGCTCCGGGAGCCGCGTTGCTGAGCACGGCGATGTGGCGTTCCCGGCTGTAATGGCAGGCCGCGGCCAGCAGCCGTTCCTCGAGGGTGTCGGCCCAGTCGAACCGCGGATCGGCCCAGACTTCGGGAACCGGCCGGGGTGGGAACAGGAACATCGCTCCGCCGTAGTTGGCCAGTCCGATTCCCGGCCCGGCGAGTTCGGTTCGAAAGTCGGTGGCGAACAGGGCCAGGGTCGACTCGTCGTGGTGCTCAGCCATCCACGTGATCCGCCATGGATAGTCCCGCGGGTCGGCCGGCGAATCGAAGAACATCAGGACGCAGTCGAGAGTGCCTCGGGTGGGGGGCAGAACCTTGACGAACAGGTCGCCGGTGTGCCAGTTCCTGAGCGTTTCGCGGATGTCGAGACCGTCGCGGAGACTGGTGGTGAACTTCTCGGACCTCGCCAGGTCGGCTCCCAGCATCGACATCGCCGTGTCCTTGACGTGGGTCCGGAACCGTTCGATCGCGTTGTCCTCGGGCGGCCAGCTGCACTGGCGATGCGGATCCCACTGCATCTGCCATTCGTCCTGTTGCAACTGCGGGGGCCTGGGTTTCAGCTTGAGAGTCCGCCAGGTGACCGGCGGACCCGGCAGGCGGCTGACCAGTTCAACCCGTTCACCGCCGGGCAACTCGCCCCGGTCGATGCCCACGCGGACTTCCTCCAGCGGCAGCGGCAGCGAGTAGGCGTAGTCGCGGGCGGTTTCGGCCAGGGTGATCGCAAATTCGTCGCCGGCCACCTGCTTGGCGGCGGTGACCAGGGTGTAGAGGTCGGGAGTCAGTCGGCGTTCGATCAGCGAGAGGTTGCGGACGTAACGGAAAAAGGTCGAAAGCAGCTGCGGCGTGATTCGCCGTGCCCGCGATTTCCACTCGGACAGGTACCGGTCGCGGGTTTCCAGCAGCAGTTCCTTGAGTCCGTCGACCGAGAGGTTCTCGTCGTCGTCGAGACGTGCTCGGGCGGTCTCATAGAGCCCGGTGATGAAGGGGAGTTCACCGAGCGTGAAGGCCAGCGTGCGGGGATCGATGGCCAGCGTCCGGGTTTCCTCGACGCCGGGTTCCTCGCACTGCTGCCCTCCGAGATGGTACGCCTCGCGGATCCATGGCCAGTCGAGCATGCTGCAGACCAACAGGATCGAATCGTGTCGTTGTTCGAGTTCGTGGAGCCGGGCGGCGATGTGGGCGACCCGGTCGGCCGGCTGGCCCTCCGGGGGGCGAGGCAGCGCGGGCAGGATGGCCGAGGCGAATTGTTCGATGGAGACATGCTTGAGTGCGTACGCGTCGGGCAGCACCGCGGCCATTGGTTCCCACGGATTCGTTTCCGGATCGACGAACGCCCGCGGAATGTGTTCGCCCACCGCGGTTCTCAGGGCGGCGATCACCGGCTGGCACGGGTCGATCGGCACGTAGCTGGCTCGCCGGTCGGACTCCGGATCGGACTCGTCGAGTTCGTTTTCAGGTTCGGGTGTCCAACCACCCGGTTCGAACCGGGGCGACTCGTGCTGGAGCACCATGGTGGCTCCCGGCAGGTGCTGCAGCGCGGCCTCGGTGTCGGCCTGGAACGAGGGCGGCAGCGGAACGGCCAGGCAGTCGAAGGTCCGCTCGAGCATCACGCGGCGGACGGCGACGGCGAAGTCGCCGCTGCCGTGGATCACCGGCACCGCCAGCGTCTTCTCACTGATCGCCAGGGGTCCGGCGGTCATGGTTCGAGTTCGCCTTCATCCAATTCACCGTCCTCGTGGTCGGCGTCGGGATGCAGGGGGTCGTCACCGGAGAAGAAGAAGTCACCGAGTCCCAGCGGGACGATGTTCCCGCCGAGTGACTGTTGCCTGCGGGCTGCCAGGGACTGGAGATCCAGCGCGTCGTCACCCAGGCAGGCGGTGATCGATTCGGACCACGCCCGGTCCTTCGAGAGCGGATGTTCGGGGTCGGAGGCCAGCCGCTTGAGCGCGTAGCGGAGCACGTTGATGCCGTCGCGGGTCGAGAAGTCGAGCTTGAGTCCGTGGGCCTGTTGAAGAAATTCGACGGTCAGGTTCAGCATCTCGACGTCGGCGAACGGCAGGTGGTACTCGAGGATTGCCCGCTCGTCCTCCCGTGCGGGGTGTTCGAGCACGAGGGTGGGTTGGAGTCGACTGAGGATGTAATCGGGGATCTCGAAGGTCGACTCGTCCTCGTTCATCGTCACCACGCAACGGAAGTCGGAATGGGCCGAGATGGTGATGCCGGCGACGATCGACTCGACGTAGCGGCGGTGGTCGAGCAACGGGGCGAGGCTGGCCCACGACTTTTCGTTCATCCGGTTGCCTTCATCCAGCACGCAGACGCCCCCGGTGAGCATCGCCGTCACCAGGGGGCTGGCGTGGTACTGGATCTTGCCGGATTCGGCGAGCACCGGAGTCACCAGCAGGTCTTCGGGCCGCGTGTCGGCGGTGCACTGGTAGACGTAGAGATCCAGTTTCCGGGCGCGGGCTGCGGCCATCGCCAGCGTGGTTTTGCCGATGCCCGGGGCACCGGTCAGCCGCGGAGCCAGTGGCAGATCGAGGTCATCGATGGTCAGCCAGCAGGCCAGGAGTTGCCGGAGCACTTCGCCCTGCCCGATCCAATCGCCACGCGACGGGTCGGCCGACGAAAGGTGCAGACGGACGCCGCCGATCTCGACATGTTCGGCCATCAGCGCGAGGCCGAGGTCAACTCGGAGAACAGCCGCTCGACATCCTCCCGCGTCACGGTGATTTCGCGGGTGAATCCGGTATGAGCCCGCTCGTAGAGGATCTGGGTGGCCAGTTGGGGCTGCGAGTGAATCAGCGCCGAGAGGTTCCGGTGCGTGTCGACATCGTGGCCGATCTTGGAATCGAGCTGTTCGTCGAACTGCCGGATTTCGGATTCGACTTCCGGATCGAACACCGTCCGTGTTTCGATGACCAGCGATTCGAGCCGCGGATCAAACTTCTTGTAATTTGCCATCGCGATGACTTCGATGGTCGGGCACGAATTGAACGGAACGCGGACTCGCCATGTTACACGGCCACTGTCGGACCCGACAGGCTACTCGGTGATGATGTCCCGCACCGAATGGCCGCTGGGGATCATCGGCAGCACGTGTTCCTGGTACGGACAGATGACATCCAGCAGGTACGGTCCGTCGCAGGCGAGCATGGTCGCCTGGGCGTCGGACAATTCGCTGCGGTCGCGGACCTGGGCCGCTTCGACGTTGTAACCCCGGGCAATCGAGACGAAGTCGGGGTAGGTTTCGCCGAGGTTCCCGTCTCCGGAACCCGTGTACTCGGGAGCATCGACCGGTCCCAGCCACGTGTGAGCTCGACGTCCCTCGAAGAACCGGTCTTCCCACTGCATGACCATGCCCAGGTGCTGGTTGTTGAGCAGCAGGATTTTCACCGGCAACTTCTCGCAGTGCAGGGTGGCCAGTTCCTGGATGTTCATCTGGAACGACCCGTCGCCATCGATGTCGATGCACAGGGCATCGGGGTTGGCGGCCTGGGCCCCCATGGCTGCGGGCAGGCCGAAGCCCATCGTGCCCAGTCCCGAGCTGCTCATCCACCGCCGCGGCAGGCCGACCGAGAAGTGCTGGGCCGACCACATCTGGTGCTGCCCGACCCCCACGCTGACAAACGTGTTGCGGTCGGCGGTCTGGCGGGCCAGTTCTCGAATTGCGGTCTGGGGGAAGATCAGCCGTTCGTCGTCGGGGCAGACCAGCGGGTTGTCCCGTTTCCACTCGGCGACCTGGTCCAGCCAGTCGTCGATCTGGGGAATGTCGTCATCTGTGAGCTGTCGGTTGAGCTCGTCGAGCACACCGGCGACGTCGGCGACGATCGGGATGTGCGCTTCCTTGTTCTTGTGGATTTCCGACGGATCGATGTCGACGTGGACGATCTTGCCGTGCCGCGCGAATTCCTCGAGCTTCCCCGTCACCCGGTCGTCGAAGCGAACCCCGAGGGCCAGCAGCAGGTCGGCTTCGTTGATGGCGTAATTCGAGCAGACGGTGCCGTGCATTCCGAGCATGCCCAGCGCCTGCGGGTCGTCAGAGGGGAAGGCCCCAAGTCCCATCAGCGTGTTGGCCACCGGGATACCGGTCCGGCGGGCGAAGGTGGCAAGTTGTTCGGAGGCTCCGCCGTTGATGATCCCACCGCCGATGTAGAGGATCGGCCGCCGCGATCGGCGGATGGCAGCGATCACCTGCCCGATTTGCTCGGGATGCGACATCCTGGCTTCGGGACGATAGCCCGGCAGGGAAGTCGGGGGATCGTAGTCGGGGGGTTGATCGAGGGTCAGCAGCTGGACGTCCTTGGGGAAGTCGATCAGCACCGGGCCGGGTCGACCGGTGCGAGCCACGTAGAAGGCCTCCTTGACCACCCTGGCCACGTCCTGGATTTCGGTGATCAGGTAGTGGTGCTTGGTGACAGCACGGCAGACCTCGACGATCGGTGTTTCCTGGAACGCATCGGTGCCGATGACCTGCTTGGACACCTGGCCGGTGATCGCCACTATCGGAACACTGTCCATCTTGGCATCGGCGAGCGTGGTGACGAGGTTGGTGGCTCCCGGTCCGCTGGTGGCCATGCAGACCCCGACCCGGCCGGTACTGCGAGCGAATCCCTGGGCGGCGAAGCCACCCCCCTGTTCGTGTCGCGGCAGGATCGTCCGCAACCGGTCCTCGTTGCGGATCAACGCCTGGTGCAGCGGCATGCTGGCTCCGCCGGGGTAGGCGAAGATGTGGTCGACACCCTGTTGGATGAGTGCTTCAACGAGAATGTCGGCGCCGGAGAGGCCCTGTGTGCCCTGGGCGGACGAACGGCGATCTTGGGTGGTCGACACGAAATCGGTCTCGATCAACTGGTTGCCCCGGAGCGACCCGATCCGGTCGCCGCGATAGGCGGAATCAGCCTGCCAGCCGGCGATTCCGTTCGCGCATGCGTGCGCGGCAAAGCTGGGTTCAGTGTAAGCGGTGTGGCGGTGGCGGGCGAGGGCAGTTCAGGCGCCGTCGCCGGCTGTGGACCACCGCCTGTGACGGCCGTAACGGTTGCGCCGTTCCCACCACGCGATCGATGCCCCAACGGCCAGTCCGGCGGTCGCCGCGGCCAGGGTTCCACCCCACCAACCCACGGTCACCGCCGCCGCCAGCATCCCCAGCGCTGTCGCACCGGCAAGGAACCGCCAGGCCATCGTCGCTTCGACCATCAGCAGGCCCAGCAGCACGCCCAGCAGCATTCGACCCAGTGGCCGCCCGGGCTGGTCGAACAGCGCGGGCGCATCCGCATCGTGCCAGCGGGTGTAGATCGGAGAGTCGATGCCAAGCAGTTCGGTCCGAGGCGTCCGGCCATCGGTCGCTGCCAGGTCGCTTTCGGATGTGTCGACGTTGATCCCGTACGATTCGGTTGTCACCGATGGTCTCTCCAGCGACAGCCGATAGATTCCCGGTTCCAGCGTCTGGTCGCTCACCACCCGGCTGTTCCCCTCGTCGCCCTGTTCTGAGTTTCCCGCCGGATCCCTGGCCACGAAGTCCCGGATCGGCAGCTTGCTGCCGTCGGGGGTCAGCAGGGTGCCTGCTGTTGCCGAGGAGCCGGCCGGTCGAGTGATCGGTTGTCCGACCAGGTGGTTTCGAGCCGCCCAGCGGCTCGATGTCGCGAAGCGAACCAGTTCGTGGACCATCGGCGGGAAGCTGGCCGAGAGCACCGGCCAGGTGGTCCAGCGGGCATCCAGCGACGTGGTGACCAGCACCACGTGGCCGTGACCGAACCTCCGACAGAGGATGGCCGGGTCACCGGAATCGAAGGCAAGAGCCACCCGGGAGGCCGGTCGCGGTTGCGTGCGGAGATACTTCAGCGTGACGGTGGTGGTCAGGCCGTTGCCGTCGAGACCCCGGAAAACGGCCAGCAGTGGGTGAGCGTACCCGGCCGGGTCGAAGACGACGGCGGCTTGAGTCGACTCGCCGGCTGCGACCAGGCTCCCGATTCGGCCCGGCAACAGGTCGGCCCCCCCGTTACCCAGCAATCGGTTCCACGCCTCGGCGTCGATCGAGTTGCCGAGTCCAATCACCAGGCCGCCGCCTCCGGCGACGAATCGTGCCAGCCGAGATGCCTCGAGTCGATCCAGGCGAGGGACATCACACAGGACCACGCAATCCGGCTGTTCCAGGTCCTTGTCCGCCAGCCGGCGGCCGTGTATCGAGGTCGTCACGATTCGGGATGATCCGGAGGAGTCGGGCGGGGAGGTCGGTGCCGGTGTGCCGTGTCCGGGATCGAGGGCAGCGGCGACATAGAAGGTGGAGATGTCGTCGGGCCGTCCGCCGGTTCGGTTTCCGACCAGCAGCACCTGCAGTTGATCGCGGACCGGCAGGGCCAGGTGGCGACGGTCGTCATCGGGGAGACCGTCACCACTCAGGCGAACCTCCACGTGGTGCTCGCCGGCCAGCGCAAACCGGTGTGTCCAGTCGAGGGTGGTTGTGCTTCCGGCTGCCAACACGAGGGCTCGGCGGGATACCAGCCGGTCGTCGACGTGCCACTCGACCTGTCGTTGCAGTGGATCGCCCGGGCCGAAGTGCGAGACGGTGGCCCGCAGCGTCACCGGTTCGCCAGCGATCGCCACCGGTGTCTCGGATGTCAGTCCGACGACTGCCGCGTTGGAGGCGGCCGGTCCGCCGACGTCATAGATGACCAGCTCGGACTGCTTGCGGATCGAGGAAAGCAGTTCCCGGAGTCGAACTCGACGGTCCGGATCGCCGGGGGTCCAGGCGGAGCGTTGGAGGTCGGTGACGAGCGAGACACGTGCACGGCCAGAGCGGGTGGGCGTGTTGAGCAGTGCCAGGGCTGCCTGGAGAGTCTCGACCTCGCGGCCGGTTTCCCAGGTCGGTTCGAGGCGATCGAGCTCACCCAGGACATCGGGACGTCGACCGGCGGCCTGGGCGATCACCACCGGCGGTCCCGTACCACGGATGACCAGCAACCGGAACGTGTCGCCGTCGTGAGAGGCTTCGACGGTGCGCTGGAGAATTGCCCGACCACGATCGAAGCGACGCTGTCCCCGGTTACTGTGCCGCATGCTGAGCGTGGCGTCGAGGATGAACAGGTGATGGACGCTGGTGTGGTCGGTGGAGTTGTCGGCGTCGGAGCTGTCGAGGAAGGGGCGGGCCAGGGCGATCGCCACCAGCAGCAGGATCGTCATGCGGACGACCAGCAACAGCCAGTGCTGAAACCGGAGTCGTCGCGAATGCTTGCGGGTGGCCTCGGCCAGGAACCGGTTGGCGGCAAACGGTTCGGCCCGATGTTCACGTCGAAACAACAGGTGCAGGATCGCCGGAATCGCCGCCAGGGCGGCACCCAGCAGCAGCCAGGGGCTGCCGAAGCCGAGTGCGAGCAGGGATCCGACGCTGACGGTCACGGTGCCGACCCCCGGCCGCGGCGCTGCAGCCGGGCTTCGAGAAACCGGGGAAGCGATATGACCAGGGGCACATCCGACCGCAGCAGCAAGTGGTCCATCCGCATCGATCGGCAACGGGAGGAAATGTCGTCGAGGAACCGGCGGAATTCGGCACGGTAGGCGTCGGCCAACGCCCGCGGTTCCACCACCTGGTCGGCTTCACCCTCCATCCCCAGGAACCGGGTCGGTTCCTCGAAGGGGAAGTCCTCCTCGGCGGGATCGATGACCTGCAGCACCGCCACGTCGTGGCCTCGCCAGGCTAGCTGCTCGAGTCCGGCGGCGGTTTCGTCGAGGTCATCGAAGAGGTCGCTGAAGCAGATGATCACCGCCGGGCGGGTCAGCCGGGTGGCCAGCTCGCGGAGGGCCGCTCCCAGTCGAGTGGGTCCGGTCGGCGTGGCGTCGAGCAATGCGCGGGTGAGCTGGTTGAGGTGCGAGGGCTGAGAGGAGGGGGGAATCAGGCGTCCGAGTTTTCCGGCGATGGTGACCAGGCCCACGGCGTCGGCCCGACGGAGAATCAACCAGGCCAGGGCGGCCGCGGCTCGACGGGCATGGTCGAGTTTCGATTCGGTGGCGGCCGCCGAGTGATACGACATGGACTCGCTGGTATCCAGCACCAGCCAGCACGTGAAGTTGGTCTCGTCTTCGAACTCCTTCAGGTAGTACCGGTCGCTGCGGCCGTAGACCTTCCAGTCGACATACCGCACGTCGTCACCGGGGACGTATTCGCGGTGTTCGGCAAACTCGGCCGAAAATCCCCTCAGGCGACTGCGGTGCCGGCCGGCGACCGGGCCCTCGAGTGGGCGGCGGGCCTGGAACGGGAGGCCGGCGAGGCGGGATTGGAGCGTCGAGTCGAGCAGGCTGGTGGCGGGGGTTCGAGCCACCTGCGGTGCCGGGTCGTTGTCGCCGGTCACTGGTCGGCACTCCGGAAGATCCGCGCCACGGCCGGGTTGTCGATCGGTGCTCCGGCAGGGGTCTTGTTGAGCAGCCAGTCGACGACGTCGTCGGAAACGACCCGGTCGGCTTCGGCGTCGAAACTGGTGATGATCCTGTGACGCAGCACCGGGAAGACGACCGCGCGGATGTCCTCGATGCCGACGAACGACCGACCGCCCAGCACCGCCCGGGCCTTGGCACCCAGCACGAGCGACTGCCCGGCTCGGGGTCCGGCTCCCCATTGCACGTACCGGTCGATGAAATCGTTGCTGTCGTCGTCGGCGTTGCGGGCCGGACGCGAGAGCCGGCAGAGGTTGATTGCGTAGCGGACGACGTGGTCGGCGACGGGAATCTGTCGGACCAGTTGCTGCAGCGCCACGACATCCTCGTGGTCGAGCACCATTCCGGCACGGGGTGTCTCGTCGGCGGTCGTCCGCCGGATGATCTCGAATTCCTCGTCCTCGCTCGGGTAGTCGACCATCACCTGGAACATGAAGCGGTCGAGTTGAGCCTCGGGCAGCGTGTAGGTGCCCTCCTGCTCGATCGGGTTCTGAGTGGCCAGGACGAAGAACGGCTCGGGGAGCTGGTGCCGTCGCCCCCCGGCGGTGACCTGGTGCTCCTCCATCGCCTCGAGCAACGCCGCCTGGGTCTTCGGCGGCGTGCGATTGATCTCGTCGGCAAGCACGACGTTGGCGAAGACCGGCCCGGACAGGAAACGGAACTCGCGGGTCCCCGTCCCCCGGTCCTCTTGGATCACCTCGGTTCCGGTGATATCGGCCGGCATCAGGTCGGGCGTGAACTGGATCCGCGAGAATGACAGGCCAAGGGTATCGGCCAGGGTGCGAACCATCAGGGTCTTGGCCAGGCCGGGTACGCCGACCAGCAGAGCGTGACCACCGGCCAGCATCGCCAGCAACAGGTCCTCGACCACCGATGCCTGGCCAACGATCACGCGACCCAGTTCACGGTTGATCTGCTCCACGGCAACCGACAGTTTTTCGATCGCCTCGTGGTCCGGTGCGGGCTGCGGTGTGGGCTTGTCGCTGGTCACCGTGAGCGACTCGTGTGACGGGAACGAGAGAGGGAGAGAGTTGGTCTCTATCTTCGAGGGGGGCCGGTCAGCTTGTCAAACTGGTGGTTGGGCAACAGGCCGCCGTAGAGGCCCAGGACGGTGACCTGGCCATCGCCGCAGATGACCAGCCCCCGTGGCGACATCAACAGGTTGCCACCCCGGCAGCCGCGGACATCAAGCCGGACGGGTTGCCTGAGCGGGTGGCCTGAGGCGAGATCGAGGATGTGCAGGCGTTCGCGGGTGGGCCAGTAGACGATCCGGGAGGCGACAAGTCCGCGGCCGTGGCCGTGCTGGTGTTGCTCTCGCGCCAATCGTTGCCAGGCGATCCGGCCGCTGGTGATGTCGAGTGCCCAGAGCGAGTGACCCGAGATGATGGCTCGACCGTTTCGGACAGCCAACAGGTGGTCGATTCGTCCCGGCAATCGCCGGGTCCACGCGGTGCGACCGTCTTCGATGTCCAACGCGGCCAGGCCGTCGTGTGCGGAACGGACCAGGACGAGATTCGAATCGGGATCGGGAAGACTGCAGAAGGGTCCGGGTCCGGCGGGGGGATCGACCGCGGTGATCCACGCGACCGATCCGGTTGCGGGGTCGAGTCGAGCTACGACACCGGTGTCGCCGCTGTAGATCAGCTGGCCGTTGCTGGATGCCAGCAGGTTGTGAGTGACGATGTTGGTTGCCTGGTCAGCGGCGGTGACCGCGGCGGCCAGCCGCCGGTGCCAGACCAGTTGTCCCGAGTCGGTGTCCAGGCAGGCGATTCCCATCTCCGCCTGCGGATGACCGCGGCGGGTGGTGATGAACAGCCGATCTTCGACGACCAGCGGTGCTCCGTCGAAGGACCACCGGCCACGAGAGTCGTTGACGGGAATCACCGTGGGATTGACCTGCAGCACCACCCGGCCCTCGCCGCCGGAGACGTCCAGCGCGACCAGTTCGTGGTCCAGCGGGCGTGGCTCACGCGCAGCCCGGGCGGTGACCGGTGAGCCGATTCGAGCATAAAGGCGACCACCGGCGACGGCGAGGCTGGTGACGATTCGCCCGGTTCGTCGCCTGGCAGCGCGGACGGGGGGTCCGGCGGGAGCAGGGGGATAGACCAGGTGAGGTGATGCCTCGGCATCGGTTGCGGTGTTAGCCGGCCAGGCGGGCCGGCCGGTCTTGAGGTTCCAGGCGTAGATGCCGAACGAGTTGGCGACAAACAGGAGGTCGTCGACGACGACGGGGTGTCGGTCGGTCAAGTGAGCGGGACCGGCGGCGAGGGATTGGTCGATGCCGGCGTGCCAGAGCGGGGCTCCGGGATCAACCGGGTCGGCATCGTTGCCGTTTCTGTCGATCGTGACGCCGAAGGTGATATGCGGGTCGGGGGGTGAGACGTTGTTCCAGAGTTCGGGTCGAGCGATCCAGTCAGCCAACAGTGCAACGAGGTTTCCCCGCCGTCCGGCGAGCGTGCCACGGGCATCGGGGAGTCGCCGTTTCAGCCGGGTCCACTCGATCCTGGCGAGGTCAATTCGTCCTGCCAGGCAATGACAAAGCACCAGTCGCACCCGCACGTCGGCCTCGGGATGTCGACTGTCGGGGAATCCGAGTCGGCCACCGGGTTCGAGCCAACGCGGTGGAGCCGTCGGTTTGGTTGGCTTGATCGGCGGGAGGAGTTGCTGCCAGTAGCGTGCGGCGCGTCGTGGCCGGTTGGCCTGCCAGGCCCGTTCGCCGAGCCACCACAGGGCGTCATCGGCCCAGCGGCTGGGGTAGGCTTCGGCGAGGATCCGCGAGACGGCCGCCGTGTCGTTTTCGGACCGTCCGGACTCGAACCACCGCCTGGCCTGCGGGTCGACCTGTTCGCGGTAGACGACCAGCGCGGCCGGCGGCATCCGGACCAGCAGGCGGTTGATCCGGGAGGAAGTTTCGAGGAAGCGGCCGGGGCCGACCTGGACGAGATCTCCGGCGTGGTCGTCGAGAGTTCGTCGCAACAGCGAGACGGCGTCGGACCAGTCTTCCCGCTTGAGGTACTCCTGGGCCAGCCGGATCTTGCGGCGAGCCGCGGTGCTGGTTTCAACGGTAACGGTCGTGGCGGCCGGATCCTGTGCAGGAACACCGGGGGCTGGAACTGCCAGCAGGCCGAACAGCAAGATCCTGACGGTTCGGCTCACGTCCGGCCGCCCCGCAGCCTGGTGCCCAGGGTGAACAGGACGATGCCGGTCAGTGTCAGGATCGGCATCCAGATCAGCGGCATCCCGAAGTTGAGTTGCCAGATGATCAAAAACGGCAACAGGGTCAGGACGACCAGTTGCATCAGGAAGCCGATCTGCTGTCGCATCGCGGCATCCTCGTGTGTGTGGCCCGGGTCGGTCGGCCTGGCCTGCCTACTCGGAGAACTTGGCCACCGGCACCTTGACGGCCGGCAGCTTGGTGGTCTGGTTGGCCTTGATCGTCACGCTGAAGCCGCGCTTGCTTCCGGCGGCAACGTAGCCGACCAGTTCGTGCCAGCAGCGGAAATCGTATGTGCCCGGCGGCAGGCCGGTGACGGTGAAGTGGCCCTGTGCGTCGGTGACGGCCATGTAGGGGTGATCGAGGATCAGCCAGTAGCCTCGCATCCACGGGTGGATGTCGCACTTGACCGTGGTGGGTAGGAACTCCGGGACGGGGTACTTGAACTTGAGCCCGGTGCGGTTGTTCGCGTTGATGATGAAGTTGTCGGCCTTGTTGCGGATCGGGTAGGTGTGCGTGTTGTGAGCACAGTTGTCGTCGGACTTGACGAGCACCGACTGGTCGGTACGAAGCAGCAGTGTGTGAGGCGTGAAACGGCAGCCCTTCTGGTCGAAGACGACTTCCTTCTTGGCGCTGGATTTCAGCTTGGGGTGGATCTTCGTTTTGTCGACCTTGCGGATGTAGACGAAGATGTGCCGGATGCCCTTGGTCTGGGGATCGACGACCAGCTCGTCACTGACCAGGTCAACGGCGGCACAGACAGTGCCGTCCTTGGCCGTCGGATCGCCCTTCTTGAACAGGATCTTGGGGGCGGGAACGGCACCCTCGAGCAGGAACTGGCCCGAGACCGACCCGTGGCTGGCGTCGTTGAGCAGTGGTGCAGCTGCGGGCTTGTCGGCCTTGGGCGCGGCGGCCGAAACCAGTGAAACGGCGACGAGAATCAGCAGGCAAGACCGTAGCGTATTCATCGGACAACTCCTGGGCGGCAGAACCGGGTGCCACTCCAGACTAGCGAATCAATTCAGGCGGCGGAAGCGGTTGTCTCTTACGCCAGCACGCCGTGGATCGGTTCGCCGAGTGCGATCGGGTGCGGCTGTCCCTGGGGATCGGTGATCCGCAGTTGGGGATCCAGCCCCATGGCGTAGTAGATCGTCGCTGCGACGTCCTCGGGGGTCACCGGGTTGTTGGCGGGGTAGCCGGCGTGAGCATCGGAGGACCCGAAAACGGTGCCCGGTTGGATACCGGCTCCGCCCATCAGGATCGTGTAGCAGTGAGACCAGTGGTCCCGGCCCCCGGGCGTGGTCGCGGCACCGACGGTGACCTGGCCCATCTTGGGCGTTCGTCCGAATTCGCCCATCGCCACGATCAGCGTCTCGTCGAGCAGGCCGCGATCGTGCATGTCTTCGAGCAGGGCGGGGAAGGCCTTGTCGAAGTAGGGCAGCAGTGACTTGCGGAGGATGGGGAAGTGGCGGAGGTGCCCGTCCCAGGCCGAATCGCGGCGTCGGCCGCTGCAGACGGTCACCAGCGGCACGCCCGCCTCGATCAACCGGCGAGCCAGCAGCAGGCACTGTCCCAGGTGCGGCAGACCACCGAAGTTGCGGGCCCCCTTGTTGCGTTCCACGCGGTCGGGCAGACCGTATTTCTCGCGGATCGCCGCCGGTTCGCGCCCCAAGTCGAACGCGTCGCGGGTCTTGACCGACGAGAGCAGCGAGAAGGCCTTGCGGGTGTGATCGTCCATAGCGTTCCAGGCCGGTTCGGGAATCCGCCTGTGCGGGGCCCGGTCGAGCAGTCCCAGCAGGGTCTGCCGCCGATTCAGCCGGGTGCGGGGCACCTCGGCCGGAAGCGCGAGTCCCGGCACACTGTAGTTCTTGACGCTGGGATCACCGACGACCAGCGGGTCGAAACCGGGACCCAGAAAACCGGCCCGCTGGCCCGGCAGGTCGTGGCCGGCGTCCCACATGATGTCCGGCAGGTGCACGTATTCGGGTATGTCCTTCAGCGGTCGCTGCTGGGCCAGGACCGAGCCGATCGGTGGGAAGTTGTCCGGCTCTTCCTTGATGATCAGTTTGCCGGCCGGCAGCGGGTGCCGCCCGGTCAGCATGTAGTAGGTGGCGGCACTGTGGACCATCACGTCGTGGGTCACCGAGCGGATCAGCGACAGGTGATGCATCTGCCTGGAGAGTCCCGGCAGGCCCTCGCAGACGTGGATGTCCGGCACGGTGGTCCGGATCGGCTTGAACTCGCCGCGGACTTCCGCGGGTGCGTCCGGCTTCATGTCCCACATGTCGTGCTGGCCAGGGCCTCCGTCCAGGAAGAACAGCAGGCACGACTTGGCCGCACCCGGCCGCAATCCGCCGGCGGACGCCTGGCGGATCAGCGAGGGCACGGTCAGGCCCAGCAGGCCGAGCGAGCCGACTTGGAGCAGGTCGCGTCGCTTGATCGGCGGACCGGTGTGGGAGCGGGTGATGTCCATGGGATCAGGCTAACGGATTGGAACATCCGGCGACAAGTTGAACATGACCCGTGGCGGCACCGGGTACGGCCGGAGCGAAATTCCTCTTGCGGATCCTCATCGCCGCGCCACAGAATCGTCTCCGGTGAACCGCTCGCCTCGGGCGGCTGCCACTGTTCGTGCGGAAAGGACTCCGCCCTCCGGCAGCCGTTGCGGATGGTTTCCTTTGAATCCGCGGGCCCGAGGTGTTTGCCATGCTGGCGAAGTTGTTCACGTATTCGTTGTTCGGGATCGAGGCACGGGCTGTCGAGGTCGAGGTCGACATTTCCTCGGGCAGCCTGCCTCGAACGATCCTGGTCGGGTTGGCCGAGGCTGCGGTTCGCGAGAGCACTCATCGGATCGAGCGTGCGCTGGTCAACAGCGGCTACGTTCGGCCCAGC
>CAUZRQ010000099.1:0-19496 GCA_963582065.1 Planctomycetota bacterium
ACGAGTGAAGAGAGGCAGGCTAATCGAAAAAGCATGGTGCGTCGCCGGTTGGTTGCGGATGGTCTGTTCTTCAACTGGTTGCTTCGCTGGTCAATGATATCCAACGTCGATCTCGTTGTGCAGATCGCCATCCCGGCCCGTTGCAGCTGACGTTTCTCGCGGATTGGATCTTGCTCTAGAATGCTCCCGGTGAGCCAATACCGGCATCGGCTCAGCAAGTCCTCCAACCGGAGCTAACGGATGTTCAGCCAGATCACCGGGTTCGTTCTGAGTGCTGTCGGCATGATTCTTTGCTGTGCAACCATCGACTACGACAAAGACGACTTGGGACAGGATGTCGCCGCGGCCGCGTGTGTCCTTGCCGGGGCAATCGTTTTCAACAGGGCATCTGCCAAAACCGAACTCGCACATGCCGTCGAACTGGTGTCGAAGTTGCAGCACTCGCATCGCAACTTGCAGGACGAAGTGACTCGACCGCAGTTTTCCGGACAGGACCCGGCTGCCAATCAACCGGCAGATGACGAGCAGGTGTGATTCAGCCCTGGCGGTCAACTCGCACTCACGGCTGGACCCAGATCTCGACTTCGTCGATCACAATCGATGCGTTGACCATCGGGTCGCTGCGGGTCAACGTGATCGAAAGACGGTTGACCCCTCGTCGAATCGGCAGTCCCTTCAGATCGAACCACCTGGTGGAAAACACCGGATCGGGACGGTTGATCAACGCTCCCTTGGATGCTCTCCGGAACTCGATTCGCCCCTCTTCGGGAGCCAACCCGTACGTCCTGCCGTCACTGCTGACACTCCGCTGATCGCGAGACGCGCCGGTCGAAGCCGTTCGGCCAATCGCCTTGTCGCCGACGGCGTGGCCATTGAGGGTCACGGCAACTTTGTCGTTGGCCGTCAGATGGAATCCCCGAAACGTCAGCGTCGCCTGGCAGTCCGACAGGTCGTCGAACAGTCGAAACTCGTAGGTTCCCCGGGCTTTCGATTTCTTCCGATCCAGGACAACCCGTTGCGCCTTAACGAAACCAGTCGACGGCTTGTCCAGTCCGAACCCCTCGGAGTCGGCCCACGTCGGTTCGAAGATGTAGTGTCGCGTGCCAGCCGCAATCCGCTTCGGGTCACGGAGTTCGCGGAAGAATCTCAGGGACTGGGGATAGAACGGTGGGTGCCACATCGTGGTGAAGTGATTGTAGATCGCAACTCCGTCGGCACCGGCCCCGTACATCGTGGCCGCCAGCGCCCGCTGGTTGGACTGGGTAAGAGGCTGCTGGTTCAAACGGATACGCGCCCGCAAACTGCTCCACGGCAACATCGCCGGGTAGAGCATGCACTTCGAGTCGCGGGTCAGTGCCGCAAACTCCTCGAAGGGCACGTTGAAGTCGGCGTACATGACGTCCTGGGGACTGACATAATCCAGCAGTCCCTCGGAGATCCAGGTGGCGACGTCCAACCCCAGGAACAAGCACTCTTCGAGCGTGGGAAATACTCGCGCCCCGATCAGCAGCCGCTTGCCCTTGGACTCGCCGGCCTTGTTCACCGTCGCGCGAATTCGTCGGACCAGCCCGGTCATCAGCTTCTTCCGCGAACGTCCGGTGCCGTGCTTGAAATAGCCGTGGTCCCGAAAACAGAGCTCGATCCCGTCCACATCAAACCGCGTCACGACCTCCTCGATCACCGAGTGAAAAAAGTCTCGCGGCCCCTGAAACGAGAAATCGAGCGGCGCGCTCAGCCTGTAGTACGCTTCGTCGGGAAACCCTTTCAGACGCCACTCGGGGTGCTCTTCGATGAACTTGGCCAGACGCACGCCCTGCTTCTTCGCCAGGTAAGCGTGATTGTCATTGACACGGAACCCGGCAATGAAGGTCATCCCTCGCTTGTGGCTCTGATCAATCAGCACCTCCACCGGCTGCGTGCCGGATTCGATCATCGGCAGGAAACGACGATGCTGGGTGCGCTGGTCGTAATCGAAAGACCTGGACTTCCAGTATTCCGTCCAGCCCTGCGAGTAGATCTCCTGGTTGAACAAATCCACCCCGCTGTCGGCGAGCATGTTCACCCAGCGTCGCAGGTGCTGTTCTTCGACCGGATCGGGCAGCAACCCGATCGCGACGCTGGACGGATCGCTGACAAACAGGATGCGATTGTGTCCGCGAGGGCTGGGTGTCGATTTTGCTTTGCCCTGGTTCGCAGGTTCCTCGAGGGATGTGGCAACGAGACGATTGTCTTCCTGTCCCGGCAAGGGGCTGACCAGGCCCAGCGACAAAACACCGCTTCCAAACCCCGCGATCCCGACCAGCAGCAAACCTGACAGCAGAACTCTCATCGCATCTCCTCAGGATCGGGCCCAACGAACCAGACCAGTCTCCCCGTGCCAGCCGCTGCGTTCAAGCCCCCAATTTGGGTCGCGGATTCCCGGCGATTTGACAGGGCACCGTCACCGACCGGCCCGAGACGTCAACGGGCTTGTGCTGACCGGATCGCGAGACCGTCGCTTGCGAGGATCCCAGGAAGGAGCGGGAAACGCATCACCTGGTTGCCGGGGCCTGTTCCGCCAAACGGTCAAGCGAAACAAGACTTCTGCCGGCCAAAGCCGCTCTCACGGCAAAGCAATACAGCAGGACGATTGCGGCAACTCCGAGATAACCGGTCATGGAATACCAGTGCTCGGTGTTCGCGGTGGCCACGACATTCAACACGGTGCTGCAGAACGCCATGGTCGTAATCAGGAGCGCACCAAAACGAAGGACGCAATAGGCAATGCCGCCGACCAACAGGACGTGAACAACCAACTCCAGCACGGCCATGTCACTGCGAACACTGAAAACGTTCAGCAACAGGACCAACACCAGCCACACGATCAGGCCCCTTTTCAACAGGATTTTGATCAACACCATGATTGTTGTGAGCATCAGAACGGTGAAGGTGAACGCACTCATGGCCGCATCAAGCAGGTACGCCAGGAAGTAAATGGCACGTGCCTGGATTTCGATCGATGATGCGATCAACGGTTTGACGATGGCGCCGGGAACAACGCCCAGCACCAGGGCCTGTTTGACCAGGAACAGAGTGATCGACAGGTGGATCCCAATGACAATGTCCCGGCCGACGGCCGCATCGCGAAATTCGCCCTTCAGCAGGCGAGTGCTCGAAATCAGGTACTGGGGCCAGAATCGACGGGCGAACGGCTCGGTCTCGGGAACGACGGTGACCGCGGTTTCCGAGTCGGCAGGAACCGGGTGGGGCACCGGTGCCCCACAGTTCGCGCAGAACCTGGCGTCGCCGGAAATGTCAGCTGAACAACCGGGACAGATGGTCATGACGGAATTCCGGAGCGAATTCCGCTTCGCACAATCATTGATCGAGGGAACCACGCCCCCCGGCGCCGCTTTGCGCGGGCACCTGGTCAGCGACGGACCAGACCGTCACCGGCGAGTCAGCGGTGCCGACGACGATCCGCACCGCGCGACGCGTTCGGTCATCGGCGGCGTTTCAACAGTTCATCCAGCGACAGTCTCTCGAAAACAAGGTGCGCCTGGCTCCCTTCGTAAACGATGCCGACATGTGCGTCGTCGACACGGGTCATGCTGGGGTAGCCATTCCCGCGACCCACATCCAACAGCAAGCGGTATTTTTTCGGCCAACTGCGGCCGTCGTCAAAGCTGACTTGGATCGTGTGATGGTCTCGTCCTGTCTGTGAATGGGGGTTGGCGAACAACAGAACGTGCTTTCGCTTCCCGTCCTCTTCGTAGTCGAATCGGCACAGCGAACCGTTGCAGTTGGGTTCGATCATTGTCTTCCGGTGCGTCTCGTGCGGACGCCACGTCTGACCCAGGTCATCGGTCAACCAGACTGATCGAAACTTGGTGGGTCGGGCCGTGCGGGCGTTGAGCAGAATCGAGCCATTGTCCAGTTGCACGGCCTGGCATTCCCCGTTGCCGGAAGCGGCCGTGGAACCAACGGTCCAGGTCGCTCCGTGATCACGGCTCACGATCAATGTCGAAAACATCCGGTCTTTTTCGTCCCGTCCCTCGCCAAGCATCACCAGCGTGCCATCGCGCAACGTGATCCCCTGTTGTGGGACCGGTGCCAGAAGAATCCATTCGCGTTTCTTCAACTTCCGCGTCATGTTCTCCGGCTTTGACCAGGTGAGGCCATCATCCTTGGAACGCACCATCAGGAATTGGGCCGTCTTTCCAATCTCAAATCCGGGTTCGGATCCGTCTTTGGTCCACTGGTGTTTCCCCGGTTTGCCCCACATCCAGACGCCGGCACAGAATATCTCACCGGTCTTTTGATCCACCACGATTCCCGGATCGCTGCACCCGTTTTGCTCCTGTGGCAGGCCGCCATATTCTCCCATGTCCATGATGACACGGACCGGCTCCCAGGTTTGACCGCCGTCGGTGCTGCGATTCAGGCCGATGTCGATGTGCTCTTGGAGGTCGCGGCGCTTCCGCCGCCTCATGTCGTACACGCACAACAACGTCCCCTTCGGGGTCGTGGCCAGGACCGGGATCCGCGAGGTGTGCACCCCGTCGTCATAGTGCTTGCGGAGTGAGAATCCGATTCGCTTTCGGATTTCGGGAGTCGCGTCGCGCGGAGTGACTTTGCCTTCGCTGGTTGCAATCGCCGTGCAACGGGCGTCCACCTTGTGAGACAAACTGGCACCGGCTCGCAGCGTACAGGACAGCCAAAAGACATTTGCCCCCTTGCTCAACACCTGGTCGCCATCAAACGTCAGTTTCCTCCTCGGCTTGGCCAGCCGACCGAACGACTTGCCGGCCAGCCCCGCCAATACCGCCTGCCGATCCCCAAGGAAGTTGATTCCGCTGCGAATCTGGTCGAGTCCCTCAGGCCGTTTGTCGCCCGAGTAGTAGAGCCGCAGCGAGTCGATGTCGTTCAGGTCGTCGGTCTCACGAAGGGAAAAGGTGAACCGGGTCGCGTGCATCCCAGGTTGCGTTGCAACCACGACGACCTGGATCAATGGATTGTGCTCGTTGCGAATGAGCACCGGATGCACCCGCTGGCTCGAAGTCGCCGTTATGGCTGCCGGTGTTTCAGCGGCAACGACCATCCCGCCACAGACCACCGCCCATACCAGCGTTGCGCGAACGACTACAAGAGATGTGATCCTGGACACCAGAAACCTCCTGAGATTAACCATGACGCCTGTCACCGCATTCTGACATTTTCCATCCGACTTCTCGACAGCCCAGCCCCGGCATTCAACCCACCGGAACCAAGTCACGCCCCCCGGCCGCCAGGTGGGCCTCGTGAACATGACCACGAGACGACACGGTGGCGCGGACGTTGCGTCGTGAAGTGTTCATCGCCCGGGCTTTCGCGGAAGGCAAAATCAGCTGCCGTCGATCAGTTGTAGGAGCGAATGTAGTGCACCTTCTGTGTGCGGGGAGTCAGCGAGAACATCCGGGCGTTCTTCAGGTGAAATCGCAACCGGATCGGCTTGCCCTGCAACTGGTGCAGGTCCTTGTGACCTTTCCAGGACAGGGCGTGGCGGACGTTGTCACTGGTCAACGGTCGGCTTGTGGCCAGGCCGAAGCCCTCGAGCGGTTTGCCGGCGGCATCGAGTGCTTCGACGGTGATCTGTCCGCCCCGGGCATCGGCGTTGAGGATCAATCCATCACCGAGAAACAGGAACGGCCGGGTGGTCATCGTCCCGCCCTTGGACCCAGCCTCGATCGACACGAACCCGTCAACCCGCAGCGTCGCCAGGCCGACACCCTTGTCCGGTTCACGTGCGTCCGGGTCCTTGCGCGGCGGGTCGCCGGTGTAGTTCCACCAGTTTCGTCCGTTCTGACCGATATAGTAGAAGTGAATTCTGTCCTTGATCACGATCGGCTCGGGCGTGAAGTAGGGCGAAACGGTGCCCCAGTCCCAATCTCGGTCCTTCTTCCCGTACGGCAGGAACGCGGCTTCGCGGGCGACCCTCGCCCAATCGGCCGGCTGGTTCAATTTGCTGTGCGGAATGGCCCCGTCACGGCCGACGCGTGACCAGGCGATGCTGTTGCGGCTGTACACCAGTTGGAGATTCTTGCGGTCGGTCCAGGGCCGCCCGGGGGGGATCGGTTTGAGCGTCTCGGTGTGGTAGGCGGCGACCAACCCGATGTAGACATCACCGTATGGCATCGGAGCCATCTGGTAGAACTGCGTCTGTTGCGGCGCGTCCATCTTCGTCCGGCGGATCACGGTGATCTTCGGTGACCAGTGCAGGAAATCCTCGCTCTCGATCCGGCTGACCAGCCGGGTGTTGGGCGGACCGAAACGGAGGATCGCGATGTACCGGCGACTGCGGTAGTCCCAGAACGGACAGATCTGCGTGTCGCTGAAGGGGATCAGGGGAAGCGTCTTCGCAGCAGTCCAGTGGATGCCGTCGGGCGAGTACCCGACACTGGTCATCCAGGTCTTGTCGGTGCCGTCGGGGGCACAGCTGAAGAGCATCTTGTAACGGCGGGACGGGTCTTTCTCGGCGGGGTCGCGGAAGATTCCCGCACACTGGAAACCCGGCACCTTGGGGGCCTGGACCCTATTAGTACCAGTCTTCTTGTTGATGACCGGCTTGCACCAGGTGACGCCGTCGCGGGAGGTCGCCAGCCAGAGGTTGCCTTCCGAGACGGCCCCCTTGGGGACTTTCTTCCAGGTCTGATACCACATCCTGAACAGCTTGGCCTCGGGGTCGTAATGCACGGTTCCGTAGCCCGGCCCGCCCTGTTCCCAGGGCTTGTCCTTGACCAGCACGGGGTTTCGCTTGTGCTTGACCGGCTGGTTCAACTTCCGCCGGACTCCCTCGAGAGACTCGATCAGCCAGTCATCGATGAACAACTGTGTTCCACGGACCAGCCGGGCCTTGCCGATCGTGGTGTCGTTGACGTCCTTGAAGAGCCCGGCCGGCACCTTCACCGGAGCAGCGGGGGCTTGCTGCCAGAAGACAAGGAGCGCGAGCGTGACGGTGAACAGGCAAAAACGGAACACGGTGGATCTCCTGAAAGCGAATGTCGCGACTACGTTGGATCAGGCCAGGCTAAATGCAGTCGGCAAGGCTGTCTTGATGATCAATCGTCCCTGGTGAGACTCCCAACCGCCCCAGTCTCCTCACACCAGCGTCGGCGTTCAACCCGTCGGATCCGAACCACGCCGCGCCCGGCGTCGATTTGCGACGCCGAGCATCCTGGAACGTTCCAGGCTGTCTGATCGCTGACCCACGGCCACGCTAGGTCGGGCCTCTATCCACTGAACTTCGCGTTTCGAAGGCATCGACATACTTGCCGAGCCACCTGCAAAACAACGTGAGCAGAACAATGGCCAAGACCAACTCGACCGCCGCTTGCAGAGTCAAACCGACAAACAAGTGTGTGAGCCCGAGGATATACAGGACAACACTGGCGGTTCCCAAGGCGGAAAGCGCGAATCCTTTGCCGATCATCTTCCAGTCGCGTTCCCCAGCCAGACCGTCGTCGGAATCGTGGTTCTCCAGGGAATCGACGCTTGCCAGCACAGGTGCCCACGATCCAAACGGTCGTGCTCGCCCGTAGAATCTCCTCAGGCCTTCGATCGGATCGGGTTTGGTCAGGAGTGCCACGGTGACCCACAGGATAGTGGTCGCGACCATCACGACGAACGTCTGCCACCACCACGGAAGCAACACGACCTCGGCCTGTTCGATGCCCAGTTCAATCAAGAGCTTCGGCACCAGCACGACCAGGATGAAGATGGCACCGCCGCCAAAGGACGCCGCGATGCGAGCCTTGCCGTTGAAACGCCACCACCACCATTGTGCCCAATTGGCCGGCAACTCCGCGGCGCTCATCTGCAACATGAAGACGGCGACGTCGTAGAGGAAGTTCGTCGTGTAAACGACACTCAGCGCCAGGCCGAGGATCAGCAGCATCCCCAGTTTGCCGGCGATCACGTAGTGACGCTCGGATGCGTCGCGCACGATCCAGCGGCGATACACGTCGTTGACGAGAACCTGGCCGCCAAAATTCAAATTGTCGGCAACGGTCGACATCACACCGGCCAGCATCGCGGCCGCGACCAAACCGAGTGCCCCCGGCGGCAACAGTTCCTTCATCAGCAGACCGTAGGCCAACTCGCGGTCGTAATCGGGCTGCAGCAACTCCGGCCACAAGATCGGCGCTGCGACGCACGGCAGCGACACCAGCAGTACCATCGTGAACGTCACGAACGCCGTGACGACAAACATCAACACCGCTTCTCGCGGGGTCTTCGAAGACAGGATCCGCTGACCTTCCATGGCTCCACCCATCGGCGCCGCATCGCCACCGTAGCCGATCGTCTGTCCGATCAACCAAGCGACTGCGGCGATCAACGGGAACACGGCGTGATCCGTCGGCGGCACGGCGCTCAACGCCGTTTCGCCCGAGGGGCCGGTCCGAACGGCATCGGCAAATCCCTGCGGTCCACCGAAATGGACGAGCGTCAAAACCGCCAGCAGCAACGCACCGACGAAAAAGACAGTCATCTGCACGAAGTTCGAGACGACCACGCCCTTGTATCCCGAAAGGAATACGAACGCGAAGGAAACCGGCACCACCAGCAGCATGCTCTCCGTCTTACTCAGGCCCAGCGTCGCCTCGAGCAGTTTGGCGGCCGCCAGGAGCGTGATTCCGGTCCAGGCGGGCATCGCCACCAGGGACGTGCGAGCGCCGACCCAAAGTCGCATCAACCGTGCGGGTCGGCCCGCGAATCGCAGTTCATAGAACTCCATGCTGGTAAACAGATCCAGACGTCTCCAGAACACGGCGAACAGCACCGCCGCGATGAAGAATGCCAGGGCAAATCGACTCAGGTACCACCAGCAGATGAAGATACCGGTCACCGCCGCGAGACCGCCGTAAGCCGTCGCGGCATCCGCACTGACCATCGCCGCCGCGTAGGAGACACCATTGAGCCAGCCGGGCACCCGACGCCCTGCGAGAAAGAAGTGCTCCAGCCCCCTTGTCGCGTATCGCCGGTAGTAAAGGGCAATCGCCAACATCACCACCAGGTAGGCGCCGATGATCCCAAGGTCCAGTTTTGTCACGAGCGCGGTCGGCCCTTTCGATGTGTTCCACAGGCTGTGCCGGATCCAGAACGTGTGACGTCGAGGTTGCCGGTTCGGCCTCAGATCTTCTCGCCCATGGTGGGCCGATCCGCAGCGCAAGTGCTCGCCCAACCGGATCCTGCAGGCTCAGTCAAACACCCCGGACACGAGCAGGCAACGGAGCGACCAGGGCGTGATGAGTGACGTTGCAGTTCGGACCCGGGGCTGCGATCACTCTTGCTTGAAACTCAAGGTCTACGGCAGGCTGTTGTGCCGCCCCTGGAAGTTGCAGAATGCGGACTGCCGACACGCCCTCTTTGGGGCTGATCGGAAAAACCACCGGGAGATGGAGCCAGGATGTCGTTGACGCGTGTATTCGTTATGACATCGTTCGCGATGGTTGCCTTCGCGGGGAATTCGTTGCTGTGCCGGTTGGCACTCAAGGACTCTCAGATCGACGCTGCGAGTTTCACGTCGATCCGCATCATCTCCGGTGCACTGGTGCTGTACCTGATTGTCCGGACACGTCGTGAAGCAACTCGCAGTTCCGGAGATTGGCCGTCGGCACTGGCACTCTTTGGCTACGCCGCTGGGTTCTCGTATGCCTATATCGACTTGCCCGCGGCGATCGGCGCCTTGCTCCTTTTTGGAGCGGTACAAGTCACGATGATCGGCTACGGGCTCTCCACAGGAGAGCGCCTGGCACTTCGACAGTCGGCCGGCCTGGTCCTGGCATTCGGTGGTCTGGTGTGCCTGCTGCTACCCGGTCTGTCTGCACCACCCCCCGGGGGTGCCGCGTTGATGCTCGGAGCCGGAGTCGCCTGGGGTATCTACTCCATTCGCGGCAAGGCCGCGGGAGATGCGACCTCTACAACGGCCGGGAACTTCCTGCGGGCGACCCCGTTGGCGGTGGGCCTGAACCTGGCAATGCTCCCCGCGAGCCAGCCGGCAGCTCTCGGCATCGCGTGCGCGATGGCGTCAGGAGCGGTAACATCCGGAATCGGATACGCGATCTGGTATTCGGCGCTTCGGGGACTCAAAGCGACTCATGCGGCAACGGTCCAATTGAGCGTACCGGTCATTGCGGCAGCCGGCGGAATCATCTTTCTCGGTGAAACCATCTCGGCACGCCTTGTGATCGCTTCGGCGGCAATTCTCGGAGGCGTCGCATTCGTCGTGATCGAGAAGCCATCCCCCCGTTGATGCCCCTGTCGATTCGCTCTTCCTGAAACGGACAACGGAACGATCACCCCCGACCTGGCCGGCGTGGTCGACGCCTGGGACTCGCTGCCGCCGGACACCCGCACGGCGATCCTGGCCATCGTCGAGGCCACTGGGGAAGGTTGACCCGCGGCCGGATCACCAACACGATGGACACAGGAAAAACACCATGGCCCGCGTCACCGCCTGCTCCACGTTGACCTTCGCCCTCTCTTCGCTTCAGACGGCCCTCGAGCACATCGCCCGCTACGGATTCGACCGAGTCGAGATCGCGGACATGCTCACTCACACGAAGCACTTCTCGGCCCACAGTTCCCGAACGGTCGATCCGGTCGCGGTTCGAGAACTTCTGAAGCGAAACGGACTCACCGCGATCGCCGCCAACTGCGTGCTGGCCACGATCTACGAGGAGGGGCTTGGCTACGAGAAGGTGGCCGCGCCGAGGCAGTCAGCTGCGGAGCGAGAGGACGTGCGGAACGCCAAGGAGAACGTCGTCTTCTACAAGCTGCACGAGCCACGGCAGGCCGAGGCGTACAAGGCCCAGGCACGCGCACATCTCGACAACCTGTCCGCCGTCGGCGTGCCGATGGTCTGTCTCAACGTCGGCCGCCGGGCACAGATGAAGGACCCTGATGGGGAGTTGCAGGCGGCCGCAGCGGTGATCGACGAGGTCGCCGAGGACGCCCGAAGACGAGGCATCCGGGTGGTCCTGGAGCTGCCCCACGTGTGGCAGCTCTACTACGACGTGGACCGGTCCCGACAGATGCTGTCCCTCGTGAAATCCGACAACGTGGGCGTGGTGCTGGATGCGACCCACTGGCACACAAGCGGGTACGACCTCGACGACTACGTGAGTTTCCTGGGGGATCGCCTGTGGAATGTGCATCTGCGCGACGCGGCGGGCAAGGACTC
Source organism: Planctomycetota bacterium (assembly GCA_963582065.1). Taxonomy (GTDB): domain Bacteria; phylum Planctomycetota; class Planctomycetia; order Planctomycetales; family Planctomycetaceae; genus UBA8437. The sequence continues at coordinate 11,201 of CAUZRQ010000099.1, forward strand.
ACCCGGGGGGGACTTCCTGCTCGAAGCCACACCGGGCAAAGGCGAGGTGGACTTCGGTCTGCTCGGGCGAACCCTGGACAAGCACGACTACCGTGGCAACGTGACACTGGAGACCGAGTACAAGAACTACCGGGAAGAGGCTGAGGTGGACGCCGAAAACGCGTCTGCTCTGGCTTATCTCGAAAGCGTCGGGTGGGAGGTCCCGAAGCGCCGCTGACCGTCCCGTTTGGCGTTGACAGTGATTACATGAAGGCGGTGTGGGGCGGTAGCAAAACGCTGGCCGAACAGACGTCATTGAGCGGTTCGCCGGCATCCACGAATTCCTGGCCACAGTGTACCGCCACCTTGGAGTTGCCGTGGACGGTGTCGAGTTCCACGACCTGGCCGGGCGTCCAGTTCCAATCCTCGGTCAGGGAAGGCCGATTGAGGAACTCACGGCGCGAACATGAGCCCGCCGAAGATCCGACATCATTGCCGGTTGCAGGGAGAGGCCGAGCAACTGCTGAAGCTGGCGATGAAACAGATGGGTCTCTCGGCGCGGACTCACGACCGGATCCTGAGGCCCGCTCGCACCATCGCCGATGTGTCGGGCCAGGTCGACGATCTCCTGATTGGCACGGATGCCGACGACTGGTTGGGCGGGGCGATGGTCGATTACGAGGAGCCTGTTGTTGGAATTGCCGTCACCGCTACAACAACGGCAGAGGCCCTAACGCCGGTCCAGGATTGGCAGCAGAACATGCGACGCTCGCTCCACATCGTGGTAGACCCTTTGTGTTGCAACAAGCGTTTTTGCACTGAAGGGACCTTCGCCAGTGTTGGTGTTTCGAGCGTAGACGGGGAAATGACTTGCCTGGATTTGCACACAGAGTTGATGACCGGGTCGAATCGTCGCGGCACAGTGGCCGATGTCGATGGTCAGTCGATACGTCTTATCTGGCCGCAACGATTTCCGATCTGCCAGCGATTCGCGAGCTGACGCGCGCTGGATTCCCGTCGCCAGCGGATGGCAGAAACCATCCGGATGCACGTCCACAACTGTGACGACAAAGTCCGCGTCGGGGGTGTTGGCGGAGACGAATAATTCGGCGGTCAAGCGTCCGGCAAAGGTGAGTGGTTTTGAATGGGGCGGCATGCGATATACGAGTACGTCTTTCCGGTCCTGCGCGGTCTGCTGGTCGTAAGGTCCGAATCCATCGACATACTTCCGGCCATGGGCCGGAGCATTCGGAACCGGGTTGGCCGGATCGGCGACGAACTTGTCAGCCGGTTGTTTGGTATTCGGAGCCGACCGTTTGAGTTGCCCGTTTCCATGTCGAGTATTGGCCTGTCCACCCGAGTCCAGGAAAAAGCGTGTGGGTCTGGCTTGCCGTGGAGGCCAGTCGCTGGCTTCGCGCCAGGTGTTATCGCCCATCACGAAATAGCGAACTCGTGGATAAGGTTTGTCGCGATGGATTTGCTTGAACCAACGGTCATACCAGACCAGATTTTCTGCCAGCATGTCCAGGTTTGCGGCTTTCCCAAAATCAACGTCTCCCGCGCGAGTGCTGCCGGTTGCGTGATCCCAGGGACCAAGGATGAGTTGCTGGTTGTTGCGTGAATGTTTCGAGGCAGATCGAGTCCGCATACCGTGCCACGCGCTGACGGCCCCGGGGCACATGAAGTCGTAGTAACCGACGATGTGTTGTGCCGGGAAGTCCATGTCTTCAAAGTTCCGCGCGTCGGTGCCTCGCCAGAATCCGTTCGGAGTGGTGTGTTTGATCATGCTCATCTGAAGCGGCGCTTCGTGTCCGACAACGTCATCCAGGTTCATCAACGGCAACGTGAGATACCACTTCGACCATTCCGGCGATGATCCGGCGGATGGCGGCGGGCCATAAACGTTGGCTCCGAAACCGGCTCGTCCCAGCGCGAGGATGTAAGCTCCACCGCGATAAATGTTGTCGTAGAAATAGGCGACTGATGCGGACGGGGCGAGCGCATCAACGGACGCGCCGGTACTCGCCGTCAGCCATTGAACCGAACCCATGTAGGAATGGCCCCACATGCCCACGTGGCCATCACACCAGGATTGCTCCTTGATCCACATGACGGTGTCGAATCCGTCGGGTGGCTCGCCCCAATAGAGATTGAACTCGCCTCCTGAACCGAACCGGCCGCTGCTGTCCTGGGTGACTGCGATAAAGCCCCGCGACGCAACACGACGCGCTTGAGCATCAAAATTCTTCGTGTCATATGCCGTCTTGAGCAACAAAACGGGAAGCGGCTTCGTTGACTCTCCAGCGCGATAGATGTTGGTCTGCAACCGTGTGCCGTCTCGAGTTGGCATCATGACCGTTGTGACCTTGATCGCAGCATCAGCGGCTGCAGCCGGGGTCGTGCACGTCGTCGCGATCAGCAGGAATGCAACAGCGGTGGCCTTCATGGATTCCCCCACAGATCTGATGTTTTGGTAGCCGCGCTCGCCAGAACGCGGGCGTTCCGCACCCCGGCGAAGGCAGCTGCGATTTCAATGAGTCGTTATTCGGCGACGATCGCAGCTGCGGGTGGAGTGGCGAAGTCTTTCCACAGCCGATCTGCGCTATCGGCGCGGACTTCGCCGTCATGAACAAGGAACCTGTAACGCAGGACCAGGGGCTTGTCGGGCGTGATGTCAAAGTCACCGAGATACGAACCGGTGAAGCAGAAGTACGGAATCGTTTCGTTGACGCGAACGGGTTCCGGATGTCGGAGATTGTCTGGGTGGCTCATCACCGTCATGCCGGACCACACGCCCTTGGTTGATCCCGAGATGTTGCACCAGCGGACTCGTGTGTGATTCGCCTTGCTGCGGGTCTTGCCTGCGGATGTCAGGAACTTGCACTTCTCGCCATACCATTCGGGGGCGCCGCGAATGGCCATGCCGCCCCATGCATGTTTCTTCACCGTAACGTGGCTGGGGCCCGCACAGCTGATTGTGGTTGCGATGTCGTAAAGCGAATAGCCTTCACTCGTTCCCACATTCCAGGCTCGAACGTTCCAGGTCTCCTTCAGGGCGACCTTCGGGGAGCCAGGGTCCGCCAGATCGATGTGGTCCTGAACGACGCGAAATTCCGCGAACACCGGGCCACCTGCTTTATGTTGCATTCCGGAAAAGCGAACCGTGGCGCGGCCGTTGAGCAAATCCCAGAAGTTGGGGGCACGGCCTTCAAATGACGTTCCGACATACGCAAGCCACACACCCAACTGATGGAGGTAGTTCTTGGCTCGATCGGTGACGACCTGGCCTGAGGGCGTCCAAACGGGGTTGATGTAGCCGCTGCGTTTGTACTTCGGGTCCGCGCCCGGCGGCAGCGGAGTGACATTCGTGTTGTAGCGCAGGATCTTCGTATCCCGTCGCCGGATTTCCAGGTAGGCATCCGTCCGATCGACACTCATGGTTGATACGGCAGGCTCATGATCGGCGACCGTTTCCAGCACGTAGCGTCGCTCTTCTCCGGCCGGCGTTTTACCGTCCATGATCCACCACAACTTGTGCGGACCGGTTGCGTCCCATTGCGAGGGAATCGCCTTCTTCTTATTGCCTCTGATCTCGGACAACTGGAGCTTTGCGCGGCGTTCATAAAGTCCGTCCAGCGCAATGGAGACCGGCACGTCCTTGCGGGCAGATTTCGAAGGCTTGACGGCAAGGCGTACTGGAAGTTTCGTTGCTTCGGCTCGCATGTCGTCGGGTAACGCAAGCAGCAAACACAGACCAGTCAGGGCGGAGAGGATGTGAAATCGATTCATGGCAGGCGTCTGAGCGATTCGAGGTTAGTGAAATCGGTAGTCGGATTCGTGACAGTTCGGGCTCTCATCAGTGGATGCGATCGTCCATCTCGTCTGGCTCATCATGGCCGCGCATCAGACACGGAGAATCCTCTGCGCCGACAGCCAACGAAAGCTGCACTCATGCGTCAAGCAACTCGCGAACGACACGCGCGTTGCTGACCGGTGAGTCGGTCAGTGTTTCGTCGCGGCCGTGATGGTTGTACGTCAGGGCGTCGTGATCCACGCCGAGTTGATGCAGAACGGTCGCGAACAAATCGGGGACGCTGACCGGATCTTCGGCCGCCCGATAGCCGACTTCGTTTGTCGTGCCGTGAATGTGCCCCTGCCTGAAGCCTCCACCGGCCAGGAGAAGCGTAAAGCCGTTTCGGTTGTGGTCGCGGCCCTTACCGTTTTGTGACACCGGAAGGCGGCCAAACTCGCCCGTCCAGACGATGATCGTGTCGTCGAGCAGGCCGCGCTGTTTCAAGTCCCGAATCAACGCGGTCGAGGGCAAGTCGGTCTTCGCGGCGATGTCGGCGATCTCGGACTTGACGTTCTTGTGACTGTCCCACGGGTTGCCGGTCGAGGGAAAGACCTGCACGAAGCGAACTCCTGCCTCGATCAGGCGGCGAGTCATCAGCAACCGCGATCCGTAACTCTTCGTCGCGGGATTGTCCAATCCGTACATCCGGCGAGTCGCCTGGGTCTCTTGCGACAGGTCGAGGACATCGACGGCTTCCAGTTGCATCCGGGCAGCCAGTTCGTAATTACGGATGCGAGCGTCGAGCAGCGACTCGGTCGGATAGCGCTCTCGATGCCGCTGGTTCAGCTTCGCCAGGAAGCTGCGATCCTCGTCGCGAGCGCCTGTCGGCATCTTCTTTGCCGGCCGCAGGTTCAAGATCGGTTGGCCTTCGGCTCGGAACTCCGTCCCGCGATGCACGGCCGGCAGCCATCCGTTTTGCCACAGCGTTGAGCCGGTTCCCGGATAGCCCTTCGGATCGCGCAGCACGATGTACGCCGGGAGGTTCTGGTTCTCCGTTCCCAGGCCGTAACTGATCCACGAGCCAAGCGTCGGGCGACCCGGAAAGATCTTGCCGCTGGTGACCATGACCAGGGCTTCCGTGTGGTTGTTGTGCTCGGAGTACATCGAGCGAACCATGCACAGGTCATCGGCCAGCGTCGCCATGTTGGGCAGGGCTTCCGAGAAGTCCATGCCGCATTCGCCGTGCTTGTGAAACTTCCAGGGAGAAGCCAGCAGCGTGTTCGTCTCGCTTCCCGGTTGAAACATCTCGACCTTTTCGGAATGAACCAGCCCGCCGAACTTTGTCAGCTCGGGCTTGGGGTCGAAGACGTCCATCGGGCTGACGCCACCCGGTTGCATCAGGAAAATGACGGACTTCGCTCTCGCAGGAAAATGCGGGTTGAAGGCCGATGAAGGTCGAGCCTGAGGCGCGGCTGCTGCATCGCAACTCGCAAGCCAATCCAGCGCGCACAGGCCGAATCCCATCCCACTCGATTTGAGCAGTTGCCGCCGGCTGATGACTGTCGAGGGACACTCCCTGGTCGTTGGTTCTCGACCGACCACGGGGTGTTCGCCGACGGTGGATGCTGCGGTCAGTCGCTTGGCCTCAAGGGACATAGAGGAACTCATTGGTGCAAAGCAACATGTGGCACAGATGCCGCAGCGCATGTTTGGTTGCGTCCGAAACGGCCTTGGAATCCCGTTGATACCGCTCGGTTTGTTTGCCGAGGAACTGCCGAGCCCAAGCGTGTTCATCATCCGACGGTGGCCGAGCCAACGCGATCTTGAACGCGGTTACGATCCGGCGACTTTGCGACTTACCTTCGGTTTCGGCGATCACACGCTCGGCGAAACGGGACGAAAGCTCGAAAAGCAACGTGTCATTCATCAGCGACAAAGACTGGTTGACGACCGCGGACGGCTTTCGAGTTGTGCAGTTCGTTGTCAACTCCGGCTGACCGAACGCTTCCAGAAACGACTCGTGGTATCGCCGTCGTGCCAGGACGTACAGGCTGCGACGGTACTTGCTGTGTGGCGTCGGCAGTTTGGCAGTGTCGATGACGACGAATCCATCTCCTCGCGAGACGGTCATAATCGCAGGGCCGCCGAATGTCCGGTCGAGTTGGCCGCTGGCAGCGAGGATCGAATCGCGAATGATCTCCGATTCCAACTGCCGCAATGGCTTTTTCCAGAGCAACAGGTTCGCTGGATCGGCCGATTGCGGATCGACGCGGTCAATCGCTGAGCGTGCTGATGCCTGGCGATAGGCCGTCGAGGTGACGATCAGTTTGACGAGGTGTTTGTAACTCCAGTCACTTTCGATGAACTCGGCCGCCAACCATTCCAGCAGATCGGGATGGGTGGGTGAGGCCCCCGCGAAGCCGAAGTTGTCAGCCGTCTCGACGATGCCGCGTCCAAAGAGCTGCTGCCACATTCGGTTTACGATTACGCGGGACATCAACGCCGCAGCTGGCTCGTTGGGATCGGTCAGCCAATTGGCGAGTGCAAGCCGACGCCCCGTGCTGTGATTCGGTGCCGCGAGTTTTAGCGAGAGCGGCTTTCCGTGTTGCGTGACTGGGGGCTTGCCACGTTCGACCCTGGCCACCCGATGAGTCAGGACGCGCGGGAATCCCGCTGTAACCTCGTAGCTCGGCCGTTCGTGGTTGCCGCGCGCGAGTAGATATGTGGCGGGTGCCGGGCCGATATCGTAGACCGCTTGAATCGTCCCCCAACTCCGTCGTTGGGCATTGAGTTGGTTGATCTCGCGACGCAGGGTGTTTACTTTGCCCCGGTCATTGTCGTCCTGGATCGCGGACGCTTCCGCATCGGAGACCGCCAGTGCCGCCCCGTACTTCGTAACCAGTTCGGCTTGCGCGGGCGTGCGTTCTTTCTTGGGAATTCGGAGTGCGAGTTTTGCGTCGGCCCGGAGAGCTTCGGGCAACGCCGCGAGCTTCTTCTCAAGGACTCTGGCTCGATACGGCTCGAGAAGTGATTGAATCTGCTTGTTTCGACCGGCGACTTCCTGATCGATTCCAGCGTTCCGCTTTGTGATGCGTTCGCGTTCTTTTGGCGACATATCCAGGAGTTCGCGTTTCGCTGGCTGGAGCCAGGCCTGGGGATCGAATGCCGGAGTGAAGTAGGCGAGCAGCCGGTAGTAGTCCTCTTGCGGCAGTGGGTCGTACTTGTGGTTGTGACATTTTGCACATTGAATGGTGAGACCAAGCAGGTTGTTCACTGTGACTTCCATCGTCCGTTGCAGGACTTCGTGGCGCATGTCGGCCGTGTTCAGTTCGTTCTGCAACGTCTCGTCCGCGGCGCTTCGCAGGAAGGTCGTCGCGATCAGCAACTCACGGATTCGAGGCGTGAACCGCTCCGCGGATCGCCAGTCGACGAGTTCATCGCCGGCAATCTGCTCGATGACGAAGCGGTTGAACGGCTTGTCGGCGTTCAATGAATCGACGACATAGTCACGATATCGCCATTTTCCTTTGGCCACTTTGGCGATGGTTGCATCCGTGTCGTCGCCGATCGTGTCGACATAGCCCGCCGCATCAAGCCAATGGCGGCCCCAGCGCTGGCCGAAGTGCGGTGACGCCAGCAGCCGGTCAACCATCTGTTCATACGCCAGCTGAGAGGGGGCGTACAGAAACGCTGCGGCCGCTTCGGGCGACGGCGGTAAGCCGACCAGGTCCAGAAAGATTCGTCTGACGAGCGTCTTGCGATCCGCTTCCGGAGAAAACGTGAGTGATTCTGTCTCAAGCCTGGCAAGCAGAAAGCGATCGATCGAGGTCCGAGCGAGTTGGGGTTGCTGGACTGTCGGAACGCGGGGGCGGTGCGCCTTGCGAAAAGCCCAATGCCGGCGGTCGTCGTCGTCAACCTCGACTTTTTCCGGCGTTACCGACGTGTTTATAGAAGCATCGGTGTCAATCCAACGGCGGATCAATTCAAGCTTCTCATCCGTCAGCGGCAGTTCGCCCTTCGGCGGCATCGCGCGACTGGCGATCTTGCGGTACAGCAGGCTGCGTTGGGCCGCACCAGCTTCGATGCTTGGGCCACTCTTTCCTCCTCGTCGCATCAACGCCACGGTGCGCAGGTCCAGATTCGCCTCTCGGTCTTCCAACCCATGGCACTTCATGCAATGGGCCTTCAACAGCGGCTGGATATCGCGTTGAAACGCAATCGGTGTTGACGGTTCTGCGGCGACTGTTCGCACGCACGACGCGTTGAGAAACCAACAGAGCAGAAAGACCATTGCGGAATGCAGAATCAGCGGTCTCGTCGCTTCGAACATCGTTCAACGACTCTAACCGGCTCGCATGCTACACGACAACGATTGCGGCAAAGCAGGACTGACAGGTGACCGAAGATCACTTCGCAAAAGCGCTGTGAAATGCGCTGCAGCAACCCGCCGTTTTTCCTCGCAGGGGGTCGTAAACCGGTTTGCCCGCGCATGCCCCCCCGTTTTGCAGGGGTTTACGGCCTGAC
>CAUZRQ010000100.1:0-19435 GCA_963582065.1 Planctomycetota bacterium
CGAGTGACGGCTGCAGCCAACGGACGCCCAGTCGCTCCAGCAACGAATAAACCGCGTGCCCCGTCGCGGCGTCGTTCCGCCCGACCAGAACGACGGCCTGGTCCGTCACCTTGATGACACAGACTTCCTCGCTGCGGTGTTTCGCCCGCGAAAGTTCCTCGCGCAATCGACGCCCGTGTTCTGTCGCCCCGATCTCGACCCGAATGCCCTGCGGCTGTTCCGGTTCGGCCACGATGGGCAGCACCGCGCCCGACATTCTTCTCAAGCAGCGTTGCAAGTCGACGCTTGCGGTTTTCTCGATCTGCGTCGGCGCTTTGGGCAAGACAATGGTTGCCGATGGTCGGCCATCCTGCACCAGGCTCAACCGCTCGGCGGCAGCGTCCGCCCGAACGCCGAGCGTCAAAACCAGAATCGCACCGATGGCGGATTTGGTGAAATGCTGCTTGTACATGATTCCATCCGAATGCTCAGGGATAATGGTCAGAGAATGCATGCTTCCCAGCTCGATGCTGGCACGTGCGACGTCGCTGGGCGCGGTCCAATCTGTTACCAGTATGAGCTACGAGTTGCGTATCGACGAACCAGGGCCGGTTTCCCCAGGGGCAAGAGATGGGAAGGCGGGTTAGTGTCAGTCGTTGACGGGCATCATTTCTTTGTCTGCCACGGCCTGCCAGTACGTCAAGTCGCATGCTCATGAAGCAAAATGGACCAGTTCGCCACCATGAAGTATATCCAGCAAGTGTTGGTGATCGCCGCGGCCCTGTTTGTCACTGGCGGCGATGGCATCCAGGCTGCTGAGCCAATCGACGTTGGTTCCGACAGGCAGCTGATTTTGGATGGATTGTTCCTGGCAGAGTCGCGTGGCGTGAGTCTCAAGATTCATCCGCCGCGAAAGACCGGTGATGCAATCCTGAGACGGGAACACGAGTGGGAAAGCGCATCGCTCAACTGGTTCAACGTGGTAGAGGATCAAGGACGAATCGACCGACGTGCAAAATATCGCATGTGGTATGAGGCGTACGACGTCGACGGGTGGCCGACAGCCAATGACACGTCATTCTGTTATGCGGAATCGCGCGATGGAATGCGCTGGACGAAGCCGGTCTTGCAGATGTTTACGTACAAGGGCAGCGACCGGAACAACATCCTGTTTCGGCAGATCGGCTCGAAAGTACGTGGCAACCGATCGCGGGTGCACGGCACGGGGGTGTTCATCGATACTCACGCGTCGCCAAAAGCCCGTTACAAGGCTGTTGGTCAAGGGCTCTTCGTCAGGCCAGGTCAACGACCGCATCGCATCGCCGGCATGTACTCGGCGGATGGATTGAAATGGACACGGTTGCCCAAGCCGATCATTGACGTCTTCGCCGACAGCCAGTACTCGGGCTTTTGGGATGCGTCGCGTGAGCGGTACGTGGTTTTCGGCCGAGTCGGCGGTCGCGGACGGTCATTAGGCCGATCTGAAAGCGCCGACTTCTCTCACCTCGATCCATTGAAACTCGTCGCGCAAACCAGCGACCGCGATCCTCCAAACAGCGACCTTTATAACTCGGCGGCTATCAAGTACGCCCATGCGCCGAACGTTTACCTGATGTTTCCCAGCCTGTACCAGCACGGGCCGGATACGCTGGACATCCGTCTGGCGGTGAGCCGCGATGGCATTCGCTGGTCGCGACCGGATCGGAAGACAGCGTTCATTGCCCTGGGCAAGGGAAACGTGTTCGACAGCGGCTCCCTTTACATGGGGCAAGGGATGATCCGGGTTGGAGAAGAACTGTGGCTGTATTATTCCGGATCGCCGCTGCGTCACCAGGAGGCAGAACTCGAAAACCTGACGAAGCCGGAAAACGCCAGGGTCTACAGTCGCGTCGTTGCCCGGCTCGACCGATTCGTCGCCGCAACGGCAGGACCGGATGGCGGATCTTTCACGAGCCCTCCGTTGCGTTTTACTGGCAACAAATTGAATCTGAATGTCCGGGTTCGCAGCGGTGGTCGCAAGCGAATCGGTCTCCTCGATGCGGAGGGGCGTCCACTGCCGAAATTCTCTGTGAGTGAGTGCGTGCCCATTACCGGTGACTCACTGAGCAAAGCCGTTGAGTGGAAGGGAGGGAGTGACGTTGGCGCTCGCGCAACGAAACCCACGCGGCTCAGCATTGAAATGTCCGATACCCGGTTGTTCGGTTTTCAATTCACACTCGGCAAGTCACAGAGCAAGAGGCGATAAACGTCCTGTGGCATGTTCCAGAAGCGTCCGCCCACTTGAGTGTTGGGAATTTGTGCTCACTCATTCGCGGCACACGAAGCTTCGGCCATCACGTCCGGCGAGCGAACAATCGCCAGGATGGCCTGCCCGAGATCCGGCGAGAGCATGGGCGAGGCGGTGATCATCTGGGCTACTTTTTCTCTGGCGGCGGAGACTGGATCAGCGATTCGGCTTCTTTGATGAAGGCGTCCAGTTCCGTGTCCTTTTGCTTTGCCTTTTCGGTGAGGCTTTTGACTTTTTTCAGCAGGTTTGCCGCCTTGGCTTTCGAGTTGAGATGGAAATGCGTCATGGCCAGGAACACCAGGTCATACGGTGACTCACCACCGAACAGAGGCGCGTTGAGCTTTGCTGAGCGAGTGAGAGTTGTCAGGGCTTCCTGATATTTCTGCGCACGGTATTGAGCGACGCCCAGTGTATTCAGCATCGGGCCTCTGCCTGGAATCAGCGAGTTGGCCTCGAGTGCCATTTCCAGTGCCGCCTGATGCTTCTCTGCGGGCAGTTTTGTCTGTATGACGATCTCCCAGCTTTGGGCGTTCAGCCGAAAGGATTTCGGTCCGGCGTAGTTTTTCCAGAACAGTTCGGACCAGTCGAGAGCCTGCCGGCGAACCTGGTCGTTGATCGTTCGGTCTGCCTGGATCGCTTTCTGCAGAGCGTCGTCGGAGGAGAATCGTGGCGTGTGGAATGCCAGGTATCCTCGCGTCTCGTTCTGCACCTTCAGCTCCGGCGTCCACGGACGCGCGTCCCACACCTTCACGGTACCGTCAAGGCCGCCCGAGGCGACTCGCGCCCCGTCCGGGCTGAACGCCACAGTTCTGACAGGCCCCTGGTGCCCGGTGAGGGTGGCGGTCTCCCGGCCCGTGGCCACATCCCACAACTTCACCGTGTTGTCATTGCTCGCCGAGGCGAGCCGGTCGCCGTTCGGACCGAATGCCACACAAAAGACAATGCTCGTGTGTCCGCTGAGGGTCGCGGTCTGGCGGCCTGATCCGTCGTCTGATCTGCCGACTGGACGCTCCGCGGGCGAAGCGATTGCATCTGGGTGACCGACTTCGGTGAAGCTGTCCCGTCCGCATACTCCGTCTGGACTGGTTTCAGACTGGTGTGAGCAAGTGTCTGATCCAGGCTCTGATACTCGGGAACAAGGGTTTGAGCAAAGCCCTCAAGGATGGTGCCGACGTCCTGACCGAGCATCATCTCCGGCGTCACAGTCGCCTCTGGGTCCACTGCGACAGCGCGACCGTCATCACCGGGCGCTGCGGTTCCACTCTCGGCATGGGGTCCGACAATCGTTTTTTCACTGTCGGGCTGATCCGCGGCGGACATCTTCTCCGTGCGCTCGGCTGATCGGTTTTCGTTTTCTGGCAGAGGAGTTGGCGATCCAGGGTCTGCCTGATTGGTCATCGTGAACAAGCTCGCAGGTCGAGTGAGTCGGCTGACGGCGGAAGTGATCGGAGCATTACCTCACCCGAAAACCTTCGATCAGCACGCAATATGGTCGAAGCAGGGCTTCTGGCTACCCGCCAGTCTACATCTCCGGCATGCCACCACGAAACCGGCCGACGGTTCCCGTTCTCGGCGAGGTTCTTGAAATTCATCGACTCGCACGAGTCCTTGGTGTATTGGTTAATGAGATGGAGAACTAGAATGGCCAACGCTAAGCTGGTGTGCATTGGAAGGATACGGCGAGGCGATCGCCAGTAGGCGGAGCGACGGACATGTCGAGGGCACGGGAATTCCCGCAGTCGATTCACGATGGCCATTGGACGCGCCGAGATTGGCTCTTCGGTGGGGCCGGGCTGGGAGGCGCAGCGATCGGCATGCGCGGTCTCTCTGCCGGGCAGCCGGTGACCTCCTCGGGAACGGCACTCGGCCGAGCGAAGTCGGTGATCGTGATGTTTCTCGGGGGCGGTCCGCCGCAGCACGAGACTTGGGATCCCAAGCCGCAAGCCCCGGAAGAGGTTCGTGGTGCGTTCGGTGCGATTGCCACCAAAACGCCCGGGTTGTTCGTCGGGGAACTCATGCCGCGGACGGCCCAGTTGACCGACAAGATCGCCGTGCTCCGAGCGATGGTCACCAATGACAACGCGCATTCGTCAAGCGGTTACCAGATGATGACCGGTGTGCCGCACATTCCGCTGAATGCGGAAAGCGCCACCTCGAAGCCGCCCAATCTGTCCCCGCACTGGGGGGCGATGGCCAAGTATGTCGACCAGGACTTCGGAGCTCTGCCACAGGCGGTCACGCTTCCCAATCGCATCGCCAACATGGGCGTGATTCCCTGGCCGGGGCAAACGGCCGGCGTATTGGGGCCGCAATACGATCCATGGTTGCTGACCTGCGACCCGTCGCAGGCGGACTTCAAGATTCCGGATCTCGCTTTGCCGAAAGAGATCTCAGGGCGACGTCTCAAAAAGCGACTCGCTTTGCTCAAACAGGTGAATCGCCGTGCGGGTCGCGTCGCCGACTCGTCTGCCGTGTCCAGTTTGAATCGTCAGACAAAGCAGGCGATTGGGCTGCTGAACCGCTCGAAATCCGGCTCGGTGTTTGATCTGTCGCAGGAGTCGGATGCGACTCGCGATCGTTACGGTCGGACGCGTTGGGCACAAAGTGTCCTGCTGGCGCGGCGGCTGGTCGAGGCTGGTGTGTCGCTCGTGCAGATCAACTGGGCCAAGGTCGACAAAGAACCGAACGGGGGAAGCTGGGACACTCACGACAGACACAACGATTTGCTGAAGCGTTTTTTGATGCCGTGGATGGACCAGGCCTACTCGGCCTTGCTGACCGATCTGTCCGACCGCGGGCTGTTGGACGAGACGCTCGTCTTGTGGGTTGGCGAATTTGGGCACACGCCCAAGTTCAATGCTCGGGCCGGACGGGACCATTGGGGCCACTGTTTCTCGATCGCACTGGCTGGGGGCGGTGTGCAGGGCGGCGTTGTTCACGGCGAGTCGGATGACCGTGCCGCCTATCCGATTTCTGGAAGGGTGGAGCCTCGAGACTTGATGGCGACGGTCTTTCATCGTTTGGGTTGTTCTCCGGACACAGAATTGCACGACACGTCCGGCCGTCCGCTGCCCATCAGTCGTGGTCGGGTGATCGAGCAGGTTCTCTAACCTAACCCCCTGGACCTCCGAGCCGTCTTGGAGCCTGCCGTGCATCAGCCGGACGCGAGGGACAGATCACGTTTGGTCTGGGCGGGCAAACGGCGTCCGAACCCCTGTCACCGCAGGGGTTTTCGTCATTAACGGTGGCCAGTTCCATGGTCACCGTGTTGCCAGCGATGACGGCAAATGACAGGGTTTGCCGCGCACGGTTCACTACCATGGACTCGTTTTAGCGGGGGCAATTTTGACTTTCAGATCAGGGAGGTCTTGCTGTTCGTTTTTTTCGGGCGACTGCCGTGACCAACGAGAAGATTGCCGTATTGATTCTGGCTGTCAATTGCGATAAAACGTGTCTGCCGATTAGTTTATGTCGTCCACCCTCCAGAGGTTGCCACCTCCATGCTTCGCTTTCCCCAATGCGTCCGTGCGTTGGTCGTCGCGATGAGCATCGGTGCGTCGATAGGCGACCTCGCTGCCGGGGAGCGACCCGTTACCTTTGAGCACGACATCCAACCGTTGCTGACCCGGTTCGGTTGCAACTCGGGAGCGTGCCACGGCAAGTCGCGTGGACAGAACGGTTTCGCCTTGTCGTTGCTCGGGTTTGATTCCGACTTCGATTACGCGGCGATCACACGAGAGGGCAGGGGGCGGAGAATCTCAACGTCTGCTCCCGCATCGAGCCTGTTGTTGGATAAGGCCACCGGCCGCATGCCGCATGGGGGAGGGGCTCGTTTTACGGTGGACTCCAAGCAGTTTCAGTTGCTTGTCCGCTGGTTGGAAGGGGGCTATCCGCGAACGCCCGCCGACGCTCCCAAGTTGGTCCGAGTCGTGGTGGAACCGCCGACGAAAAGTCTTGTTGCGGGACAGTCCACGGATCTCCAGGTGTTCGCCGAATACTCGGATGGCAGTCGTCGGGACGTGACCGAAAGCGCTGCCTACCAGTCCAATGACCGCACGATTGCCAGCGTGACGGACGACGGGTTGGTCAGGGCTGGCCCGGTCCCAGGCGAAACCGCCGTGCTGGCGCGGTACATGAACAATATCGCCGTCTGCCACATCGCGCTGCCAATTCCGGGCGAAGTCGCAGACGACACTTACGCGAACCTGCCGACCAACAACGAGATTGATCGGTTGGTGTGGAAGAAACTCAAGGTCCTGGGCATGCTGCCGTCGGGCGTGGCCGGTGATTCGAAGTTCATCCGGCGAGCCTACCTGCGAGTGATTGGGCGACTTCCCAAACCGGTGGAGGTGCGAGCCTTTCTCGCGGACAGCAGTTCGGACAAACGCTCCAGGTTGGTTGACAAGCTCCTGCAGAGACCGGAATACGGCGATTTCTGGGCCAATAAGTGGGCCGACTTGCTCCGCCCCAACCCGTATCGCGTCGGCATCAAGGCGGTCTGGACGCTGGATGCCTACCTGCGCAAGTCGTTCCGGAAAAACGTTCCCTACGACCAGTTCGCTCGCGAACTGGTGACGGCCAAGGGAAGTACCTGGAAAAATGGGGCGACGGTTATCCATCGCGATCGGCCGCTCATCGTCGAGATCGGTTCCTCGGTGAGCCAGTTGTTCCTTGGCGTGCGGTTGGAATGTGCCAAATGCCACCACCATCCGTTTGAGGTGTGGAGCCAAGACGACTTCTTTGGATTTGCGGCATTCTTCGCCCGAGTGGGGCACAACGGTGGACTGTCGCCGCCCATTTCTGGCGGTGAGGAACTGATCTTCACCAAACCGTCGGGGTCGCTCCGACATGGCCGGACGGGGGCAAACGTGTTGCCCCAGGTCTTGCTGGGCGATCCGTTGACCATCGGTCCAGATAAGGACCCGCGAGAAGTTCTCGCCGACTGGATGACGTCGCCAGGGAACCCTTTTTTTGCCAAGGTCATGGCCAACCGCGTCTGGGCAGAGATCATGGGCCGCGGGTTGGTCGAGCCAGTCGACGACATTCGCGCGACCAACCCATCAACGAATGAAGAGTTGCTCGAGTACCTGGCGGAGGATTTTCGGTCGCACGACTACGATGTCAAACACCTGATCGCGACCATTATGAAGTCGCATGTGTTTGAGTTGAGTTCGACGCCGGTCTCGCGAAACGTGGGTGATCAGCGAAACTTCGCTCGGGCCTACCGGCATCGAATGAGAGCGGAGGTCTTGTTGGACGCCGTGAATGACGTGCTGGAAACCGAGGAGACGTTCGCCGCGATGCCGCCCGGATCTCGAGCGACTCAACTATGGACTTACCGTTCCTCGTCGCTGTTTCTGGACACATTCGGGCGGCCGGACCCGAACCAGGACCCGCCGTGTGAACGGTCATCGGAGTCCACAACGCCTCAAATCCTGCACCTGATGAACTCGCCGGCGCTCAACAAGAAACTGGCGAGTGACAGCGGACGTGTTGCTCGCCTGGCGGCCGGTGACATGGCCAACGCGGAAATCATTGACGAAGCGTACTTGCTGATGTTCTCTCGGCGTCCAACAGTCGAAGAATCAAAGAAGGCTGCCGCCAGTTTGCCCTCGAAAGATCGGCGACTGTCGGTGGAGGATTTTTTTTGGGCACTGTTGAACACGCCTGAATTTTCGTTTATTGACTGACTACCTACCGACAAAAGCGATCATCCAAGGACCTGCCATGACACTCGACCGAAACTGCGAGGGTGTGCCGCGACGAGACTGTTTGAAACTGGGCTTGGGCGCCTTGATGGGAGGAAGCCTTGCCAGCGCGCTGGAGTTGCGGGCCGTGGCCGGCACTGGCCGGAAAAACCCCACCGGGTGCATCCTGATCTGGCTCAGTGGAGGCCCGAGCCATTTCGAGACGTTCGACCCCAAACCGAATGCTCCGGCGGAGATTCGCGGCGAGTTCCAGACCATCCAATCCAAGGTCCCCGGTACCGTGTTCTCGGAAAACATGGTGCGGCTGTCGGCCATCGCAGACAAGTTCGCGGTCGTCCGTTCGGTCAAGCACAACCAGAACAACCACGGTGCGGGCAACCACTACATGATGACCGGTTCCCCCACCCGCATCCCGGTCAGCTGCGGCGCGTTCGTCAGCTTCCATCCCAGCATGGGCTCGGTCGTTTCGTCCCAGCGAGGTGCAGAGAACGGTCTTCCGCCGTATTTCTCGCTTCCGTCGCAAACTCGTTCGGGAGGCCCCAACTTCCTGGGGGCTCGGCATGCACCGTTTGTTGTGGCCGATGACCCGAACTCCAAGACATTCCAGGTTCGTGACGTGACGATCCCGAACATCCTGACCGACGCACGAGCGGTACGCCGCCGCCGGATCCGGGACGACCTGGATTCGCTGCGTCGGTTCCAGGATCGCGCGACAGCAGATCCCGTTTTGGGCGCGGACGAGAACTATCAGCAAGCGTTGTCCCTGGTGACATCCGCCACGGCGCAAAAAGCCTTTGAGATCGGGCGTGAACCCGATGCGGTACGCGAACGATTCGGGCGCAACGCCCTGGGGCAACGAGCCCTGCTGGCTCGCCGACTCGTCGAGGCGGGTGTCCCGTTCGTGACGATCAACAACGGCGGTTGGGATCACCACTCCAACATCTTCCCGCAATTCAAAACCCAGGGACGCGAACTCGAATCGGTTGTTGCGACCCTGATCGAAGACCTGGATGAACGGGGGATGCTCGATACCACGTTGGTTGTGGTGATGGGCGAATTTGGACGGACACCGAAGATCTCGACTTTGCCCGGCTCGAAGACTCCAGGCCGCGACCACTGGTCAAGTGCCATGTCGATCCTTGTCGCCGGTTGTGGTACGCCTCCCGGCCAGATTATCGGCGCGACGGACAAGAACGGCTATACGGCCGTCGAGAGCATTTACGGTCCGGAGAACCTGGTGTCGAGTATCTACCTGAAGTTGGGCATCGACCCCAACACGATCGTCTACAACCGAGTGGGACGCCCCATTCACCTGGTAAGCGACGATCGCCCGATCAAGGAGTTGATGGGTTAGTGGCCTGGCCGTTGCGTCGTGCTGCAAGAGACGTCCAGCTCTGACTTGATCCGAGACCAGCATCCGGTGACGACCACAGTTCCCGCAGCATGTGAAGACGAGAGCCCTGGTCAATGTCCCAGGGCGAAGGTTCGGCTCGGCGCGATCGCCAACGTCGTGCGTTGTCGTACGCTGTTGCCGCCCCTGTGGCTGATGCTCGTCGTTTTGATTTTGTGGCCGGCGAGCGGCCATGCCGCCGCCCCGACCCTGACACGCCTGTTTCCGGCGGGCGGGCAGCGGGGCACGACGGTGAAGGTCGAGTGCACGGGGAAGTTCAAGTGGCCCGTCAAGATCTGGGCGCCCGGTGTGAAAGTTGCCGCCCTGAAAGACTCGGGGCAGATTCAAGTGACCATTCCGGCGGACCTGGCGGCCGATCGGGTCTGGATTCGGTTGTACGATGCCGAGGGGGCGTCACCTGCGTTGCCGTTCCTGCTCAGCAACTTGGCCGAATTTCGAGAGAAGGAACCGAACAACCGACTCGGAAAGGCCCAGCCGCTGCCGGGAGCAACAAAGGGCGGCGATGCGCCGGACAAAAGTCAAAAAGGAAGTCGTCCCGGATCCCACGGTGTGGCGAATGGCGTCCTGCAGTCGGCAGGCGATGTTGACGGATTTGCCGTGTACGTCAAAGCCGGCTCGACGTTGGTGGCCGATATGGCGGCCAACACGAGGTTGAATTCGCCGGTCGACTCGGTCCTCCAGGTCGTTACCCCGGATGGATTCGTCGTCGCCGAGAATCACGATGGAGTGGGGATCGATCCACGACTGGCCTTTACACCGACCAAAACGGGGACCTACCTCGTACGTGTGTTCGGTTTTCCGTCGAAGCCCAATTCCAGCATCACCTATTCGGGAGCGGCAACCTACGTTTATCGACTGACCATTACGACGGGCCCATTCATTGCCAATGCCGCTCGGGTTTCCGTCACAGTGGGGACGAAGAGCGTGCCCATTTTCGGCTGGAACATCCCGGAGGGGACCGAGGTCCCCGTGCGAGGCGAGGCGGAATCGCTGCGAGAAGTCGAGTCCATGTTTTCCAAACAGATCCCGGCTGCCAGCGGGATCGGGTTTGTTCAGGGTCGCGAGTTCGCAGGACGAGCTCGAATCCGTACGGTCCCATTCAAAACGGTGGGGGTCGTACGTCCCGGCGGTGGTCCAGGGGTGGCATTGGCCCCTCCGGTTGCCGTGACCGGTTGTCTTGACACGCACAACCAAATCACGCGGCACGTGTTCCAGCTGAAGAAGGGGACTGCCTACTCGTTGTCTGCCGAATCCTCGACGTTCGAGTTGCCGGTGGTTCCGCTGATGCGAATCATGGCTCCGGACGGTTCCCGGGCAGCTCAAAGTTCGGATCCAGGAACAGGCAAGGAGACGCACCTGCGATTCTCTCCGAAAGTGGATGGACCCCACGAGGTCCAGGTCTTTGATCGCTACCGGCATCATGGACCCGGACACTTTTACCAGGTCACGATCGTTCCGGAAGAGACGGACTTTGAGTTGTCTATCAGTGCCGACATGCTGGTCGTCACGCCCAAAAAGCCTTTGGAGGTGGACGTCGTTGTCACGCGGCGCAATAGCTCCGGTGGAAAACTGGGGCCGATTACGATTGTCGTCGACGGGCTGCCGAAAGGAATGACGTCGGCGCCCGTCGTTTCAAAGCCGGACGGGGGCACGTCAAAGAAAGTCAAACTGTCCATCAAGACCGACGGCACAGCGTTCTCTGGTCCCATTCGCATCGTTGGCAAATGCACTGAGCCCGCCGAGTTTCAACGGTCCGCACGCACGCCGGTGAAGTTCGGGAACGCCTTCGAGACAATATGGCTGACCGGAACGGCGAAGAAGTGAGCAGTGTTTCGCGCGTGATGCGAAACAGTTCCTCGACATCGCCCGTGTTCGGGCAGATGGTCACGCATCATGAGGCTGCCCGCATGGGCGGCCCGCACAGACGAAACACCGTTCAGAACAGTTCGGCAATCGTCGAACCCTCTGGCAGCAGATTGTACGGCCGCCCGTTGCGATCGAACGCCTCCAGGTCGTGAATGCCCATCGCGTGATAAACGGTCTTCGTGACATCGGCCGGCTTCACGGGTTTGTCCGAAGGATATCCGCCGAACCGATCGCTCGACCCGTACGTCTGTCCGCCGCGAATCCCGCCGCCGACCAGGAGATCGGTCAGGCAGTGCGTCCAGTGATCGCGGCCGGCTCCTTTCACGCCGCCGGAGCGCGGGTCACCGATCTCGGGTTTGCGGCCCATTTCACTGGTGACCATCAGCAGCGTCTGGTCCAGCAGCCCGCGTTCATGCAGGTCTTCGATCAGTGCCGAAAATCCTCGATCAAACGTCGGCAGCAGATCATCCTTGAGACAGTTGAAGTTGTTGCCGTGCGTGTCCCAGCCACCGGCGCTATTGCATTTCTTCGCGAACTTCGACTTGTTCTCTTTCCAGAAGACCGTAATGAAAGGGACTTCCGCTTCGACCAGTCGCCGGGCCAGCAGCAGGCTCATCGCATTCACGTCGTCGCCGTACCGCTGGCGAACGGACACCGGCTCCTTCGAAACATCGAACGCCTGTGTCGTATTCGATGACGCCAGCAGCGACATCGCCCGCTCCTGGTGACGGCTCCAGGCCTGGGTCGTTGCGAACTGATCCAGGCCGTGGCGACAGTCGTCGAGCGCCCCAAGCAGTTCGCGTCGTGCGAACAGTCGGCTGCCGTCGATGCCTTCCTGAAGCTGGAGGCTGGGAGCGGTGAACGACAGTGGTTTCTCGAGGTTGCCTCGCAGGTACAGCGGGTTGTGCTCGACGCCCAGTCGCCCAGCGAACTGTCCCGGCCGCGTGTACGGAGCCTCGCTCGGTTTGTGTGGCAGGGAAATCGCATTCGGCAGGAACGCGTGCGGTTCGCGCTTGGCCGCGACGACGGTGCCCATGAACGGCCAGTCGTCGGGGAATGGCGTGCGGTTGTTGCCCAGTGTGCGGAAGCTCTGATCGGGAACATGTCCCGTCAGGTTGTGATAGTACCCGGCGTGATGGTCGTTCGTGTTGACCGTGCCGGCGACGGAGTTCACCACCGCCAGGTGATGTGCCTGTTTCGCCAGCAGCGGCAGATGCTCGCTGAGCATCACGCCCGGAGCCGATGTTGCGATCGGCGCGAAGGGGCCGCGGTACTCGGCTGGAGCCTTCGGTTTCAGGTCCCACGAATCCAGGTGCGAAGCGCCGCCACACAGGAAGAACAGGATTGTCGACTTCGCGGACCCCTGGCGGCCGGTACGACCCGGTGCCGATTCTGCTGCGGTCGCTACCGAAAGCCCGAGCGGTAGGCCGGCGATCGACGTAGCCGAAGCTGCCAGGAAGGCCCGCCGTGAATCGCGGAGTCCGTTGGTGAACTGAAACATGCCCGCACCTGAAAGACGGTTGTTGGCTTCATGCGCTACGGTCGATTATCGGCAGATCGTACGCGCGGGACAACCTGGATAGGGGACCGGTAATGTTGGACGTCACGGAACAGGTGGCCGCTGTCATTTCGTGGCCTGGGCCTGGTCGATGACAGTCTGCAAGTTCACGGGAACTCCCCCCTGCCGTTTGCTTTCGTGCGCGGCTTCGAGAAAGGCGGAGATCTCGATCGTCTCGGACGCGCTGACGGGTGGCTTGCCGGTTTTGAAGAACTTCGCGATTTCGATGGCCACTCCTTTATAGCCCATGTATTCGCCCTGGGGGGCGATCCAGTGTTCACCCTTTGGGGCGAGTGCGGAAACGGCTTTCGGTGGGACCCAGTTGACCGGCACTCCCTCATGGGCACGTCGGTCAGCGACGAGGGCGCCGCGAAACGGCAAAAGGTCTTGCCCGGCTGCATGGTCGGGAAGTCACTCCGCAACCCCCTGCACCGCTACGCAGGTCGGAAAGAACCCGGACGCCTGCTCGACGTCTCTGTCGGGCTGCATTATTCTGAGAAGATTGATCCTCGTGACGCGTCACAAGGCAATTGCGCGATCACAGGAGTTGGCTGTCAGCGGGTTGGGGATAGCCTTCCGAAATGAAACTGGAGAGATTTGTGACGTTGCATCGATCCCCTCCAACAATATGCCTTCTGGCTGTTGTTCTGTCCTGTTCGGTGGGGAGCGCCCAGGGCATCAAGGCTCCAGAACAACGGGAATCGTCGCTCAAAGGCACTTACTACAAGGCTGTTGTGCCGGACACCCTGGATCTGGCGGAACGGGCTTGGCTGGCTGTGAATGCGATTACCGGAGCGGCCGACCCGCACAACAACTACGAAGTGTTTCAGTGCGGACACTGCGATCAGCAGCCGGCGAACTTCAACCACAACCACGGGGGGCCGTGTCTGTCGAAGGCGATCGACGTGATTCCGCGGATGAGACGGATGAGTGGCAGCCGACAGAATGAAGACTTCGATCGAAAGATCGTCAACAGCATGCTGCGGGATGTCGACGAAAACGGGCTCTGGTGGATCAAGGGGGAGGGGCGGCCGTGGCGGCGTCAGTTCGGCGAGAAGACGTACTGGCCGTTTCCGCAAGGTCGATTGATTGTTGGCCTGCTGGCGTGGCACGACTACGACCGCAACCCGAAGTGGCTGCCGATCACCGAGAAGCTGGTCACGGGACTCCACCGGGTCGCGGGACAAAACAAACAGCGAGCCTGGTTTCAGAACAGCAGTTCGCCTGATCTGGGACTGGCGGGTTTTGCTGAGAGCTATGAGAAATCCAATCGCAGCGCGATGCGGTATCAGCTGTTTCTGGAAGCCGCTCCACAGAAGGGTGGCGGCAGCTGGTCCGTCGACCGCATCACGCTGGAGTATCCCGGCGTCAAGAGAGTTGCTCTCGACGACGATTTCAACACGGACGACATCAAGAAGTCGAATTGGGTCACGATCATCAACGACGATGCCGCGTCGATTCAGCAGAAAGACGGTTCGCTGCGGTTTGAGAATCGGGCCGTCGACCGCTATCGATGGAACACACAGATTGTTCACAGCCGCGAGTCGTTCCCTGCCGTGGCTCAGGGCCATGGATTGCGGATGACGCTGCAAATCCGAGGCAACACGAACGCGCATTACATCGTCGGTTTGCTTCCCAAGTTCAAGAAGTATCCAGGGCACGAGACCCCGAAGCCACTCTTTGGGTTTCACCAGTCCGCGGGGAAAAAACGGCTCCTGTATCCGATGAAGAGCGATTTCAGCGTGCCCGTCGACATTGGCGGGCGGAATTCGAACTACGCCATTCGCATTACGCTTGGAGGGGATTCCGGCGTTCTCTGGGAATACGACCTTCGCGATGGCAAAGGCTGGCAAACGGCTCGTAAGGGGGCACGCCCTGGCGAACCAGGCGGCGTGGAGATGCAGGTCAACGGGAATCCGCTACGAGCTCTCTCGCAGTGGTACGCACAGACCGGCGACAAGAACTCCCGACAACTCGCAGCAAAGGTCGCCCGCTTCATGAGCAAACGCGGACTCTGGGGCAGCACGGCCGAAGGGCCCAGCATGGCGGATCCCTACGAGCACGCAAGATGGCAGGGGCATTTTCATTGGTTTGCCACCGGCGTGGTTGGGCTGGCGGACTTCGCGACGACGACCAACGACGTGCAGTTGCTGCGGTACCTGAAATCTTACTACGAGTATTCGCGGCAGTTCGGCATCGTGCGGATCGGGTTCTTTCCCGCGGTCGTCTCACCGCTGGCTCAGCGGCGGAGTGCCAGCCAGAGGATCTACGGTGGAACCGGGCAGAACGACGAAGGCTGTGCCCTGGTCGACATGCTCGATATCGCCCTCATGTTGTCCGAAGCGGGAGTTGGCGACTACTGGGACGACATTGACTCGATGGTCCGCAATCATCTCGTCGAGCATCAAATGCTCGACCGCAAACGCCTCAAGCACATTGTCTCGCATTCGCCGAAGTTCGAGATGCAGCCCGGTATCAATAACACGGAGAACGTGATTGAACGAAACATCGGTGCGTTCGCGTCCTGTGCCGAGCCGACGAAGATGTACGCGTGGTGGACCATGTGCTGCAACGCCAACATGATGCTCGCCATTCACAAGGCGTGGGATGCCACTGTGCGATTCGACAACGGACTCGCCCAGGTCAACCTGTTGCTCAACCGCGTTTCACCCTGGGTCGATATCGACAGCCACCTGCCGTACGAGGGCAAGGTTGTTCTCAGGAACAAACAAGCCGAGCGAATGAGCGTGCGGATGCCGTTGTGGGTCGACAGGAAGGCGTTGCGTTGCGAAGTGAACGGTCAAAAGGTTCCGCTTCGTTGGTTGGGCCGTCAACTACAGATCGAAGACCTTCAATCAGGTGACACGGTCAACATCACGTTCCCGATGGTGGAAACGACCGAGAAGCACACCGAACACACCTACAACACGACGTACACCTGCCGCTTCAAAGGGAACACGCTGATCGACATCTCACCACGCCCGGAAGAATTCAGCCTGAAACGCATCAGTTCTGACGACGGCAAGTTCACCGATTTGAACAAGGAGATGGCTTATCCGCTCTACCAGCGAGCCCACCTGAAAGCGAACAAGGCGCCCACGAAAGAAGTCACCTGGTACGTTCATCAGCACTGACAGTCGTGGCTTCCGACGTCGGCTGCTTCCCGGGCACCATGTGGGTGCAGGCAGCGTTTTCGGATGTGGATCGCGCCGTGGTGGGAAGCCGCGGTTCGCACAAAAAGAACCGTCCCACTATCCTGATGTAACGATCGGCCGGAGCATTGACTTCCGGTGTGGCAATTACGGAATCCTGTGTCTTGCGAGTGGGTGTGATGTCGAAGTTTTTGGTGACGTTCCTGGTCTGCACGTTTGCGTTTCTGGCAACCGCCTTTGCGGCGCCGCCCGTACGCCAATTCGATGGCCCCGGTGCTCCGCATTTCAAGGTGCTGAAGCCCGGCGAGAGTCCGCCGCTGGACGCGTATGACAATTTCGTGATTGGACCGAAGTATGTGCGGGCTCCGGAACGCAAGGTGGTCGAGGGCGTTGCGCGGGGCAAGGTGCAGCAGTTCACGATCGACTCAAAACAGACCAAGATCTACAACCCGGGGATTGCCAGGAAGAAATTTGGCACGGTGGATCCCAAGAATCCCAAGACGCTAATCGTCGACACGCACGAGATCGACTACAAGCGGCAGATCACCGTTTACATTCCGGCAGAGCACAAGCGTGGCAGCGAAGCGCCGTTTATGGTCAGCCATGATGGCCCCAAGGGAAAGCCCAACATGAGCCTGCCGCGGATTCTCGACAACCTGATTGCGCAGGAGCGGATTCCCCCGATCATTCTCATCCAGATCGCCAACGGCGGCGGTGACGCCCAGGGACACCAGCGCGGCAAAGAGTACGACAATATGTCTGGACTGTTTGCCAAGTACATCGAAACCGAGGTGCTTCCCCGCGTCGAGAAACACTGCAAGGTGAAGCTGACCAAAGATCCCGAAGGCCGTGCTGCGATGGGCTCGAGTTCCGGCGGTTCGGCAGCACTCATCATGGCCTGGTTCCGCACCGATCTTTACCGGCGCGTGCTCACCACCTCGGGAACATTCGTGAACCAGGCGTGGCCATTCGATCCCAGGTTCCCTGATGGTGCCTGGGGCTTCCACAAAACGATCATTCCCAAGAGTCCGAAGAAGCCGATCCGCCTGTTCATCTCCGTGGGCGATCGCGATCTGCTCAACCCAAACGTCATGCGCGACGGCATGCACGACTGGGTCAAAGCGAACCACCAGATGGCGAAAGTGCTCAAAGCCAAGGGCTATGAGTATCAGTATCTGTTCTGTCGCGGTTCCGCCCATGGCATCGGCAATGCCAAGGCCCAATTCTTACCGCATGCTATCGAGTGGGTGTGGAAGGGATATGGGGCCAAGAGAATCAAGTGACCTGAGTGTCAGTGCGCTTGAAAGCCGCAGCTAGGGCGTCTGGGCCGATGTGAGTGATAGCCTGGCGGCATGTGACCTGTGGAGAATCTCATGGATCTATCCAGAGGCGAGCTCGTTCAGGCTGCCGGTGTGTGTGTGCCTCCTCGCAGTGGTTCCTCGTTTCATGGGGTTCGCCGCCGAGTCCGGCGAGGAACATCGCGCGGGACGTAAACAGCGAGTGGAACTGGATATTGAATTCGATGAGCGGGCCGAGAAAAGTACACCCGTAAGGGTGAACGTGGATTTCGACGCGCTGTTGCCTCGCGGTGTATCAGGGCTTATCGACCCGCACACGATCGTTGTGAAGCGACGTTTGCGAGGCAAAACGCGGACGTATAACGCACGGTTCGCGGAAAACCTGTACTACAAAAACCAGGGCTGGGATCGCCTGGCTGGTCGACGAACCGCGGAAAGGAGGCAACTGGACGATCGGGTTCGGCATGCGCGCGGCCGACGGACGCATGGCCGAACCGCAATATCAGTCGCCAGTGGAAGTCGGCGACAAGCTTTGCCGTAACGGCTTCCGCTGGCAGCCCATCGGCGTTCCCGGCTACCTTCCCGATCCGATTTCCGTTGACTGGAACGCGGATGGCGTGGTGGACGTCATCTCCAAAAGTGGAGGCACGAACAATGTGGGCATGCCCATGGCCGGCATCTTCTTCTGGCGGAACATCGGCACCAACGAGCAGCCAAGATTCGACGTGCCCCTGCGTCTCTCCACCGGTGGAGTCGATCAGCAACACACGCTCGACGGTTATATGGTCAATTTTCGGCCGCGACGGGACTTCATGAGCGAAGACTATATGGCCTGTGACGTCTTCGACTGGTTCGGCAGCGGCCGCATGGATCTGATCACACTGAGCAGGCCCGGTGACGCGATCGGAATCCCAATACCGAAAGCGGTTTGGACTTCGGCTGACGTGTTTTGGTCCTAACGGCGTGTGGAGCGTGGAGACAGCGGCTTGCATGCCGAATTGCATGCCGGTAAGTTAGCTCGTTCGCCCGTTGGATGATCATGCAACCATCGCTGTGCGACTTCTCCAGAACCCGTTTTGAAAGCTCTATCTCCATGTCCGATCGCATCATTTTACGCACTGGCGAAGCTCTGGTTGCCGGTGGTCCACCCTTCACCGCTGCAGAACCGGAAGTGGTGATCGGAGAACTCGATGGACCAGTTGGCATCGCGCTGGCGACTTTGACAGGTAATCAATCGATGGGGCACTCGAAGGTGTTTGCCATCCTGAATACTGATATTCAAGTTCGTCCTGTGACGTTGTGCGTTAGCAAGGTGACGGTCAAGAACAGCCATTACACCAACATTCTGATGGGAACTGTCCAGGCTGCGATCGCCAATGGTGTGCTGGATGCGGTTCGCGCTGGTGATCTGCCCAAAGAAAAAGTCAACGACCTGGGAATCATCTGCAGCGTGTGGTTGAACCCTGGTGTGATTACCGACGACAACCTTGATCACAAAGCGTTGTTCGACATCCACCGTAAGGCGATGGCTCAGGCAATTCACAAAGCGATGCACAACGAACCATCGATTGACTGGCTTCTGGAAAACCAGGACAAGATCACCCACAAGTATTATCAGATGGGTTTGGACGGAAAGATCTGAGTGGGCCCAGCTCCCGTTGGGTCAAAATACTCCGCCGACTATGCACTTCAGTGGCGGATGTCAGTTCGGTCAGCGGGCGTTAGCGATTCTCCCTCGAATCGGATTCTTGATCTGGTGTCGAGTCTCGGGTTCGATTCCCGCCGTGGCCAAATTTATTGTATTTACGAATGATTATCTGGGACAAGTTGTTGTCCCATTACTGACCTTCCCCGAGACCTCTATCGCGACCGAGGCACGCGCGAGCGCATAAATTCGGCAATGTGCTCGATGGCCTCGCGGGATTCTGGAAGTCTCCTGATCTGGAATACATGGACCATTCCAGGCCAGACTTCGAGCTTCACTTGGATTCCGTCCGAACGAGCCTTCTTCGCCACTCGGATGCTGTCATCTCGGAGCATTTCATGTTCACCAACCTGAATCAGCAGCGGCGGGAGACCGCAGTACTCGCCAAAGACAGGTGACGCCAGCGGGTTGCGTGGGTCCGTCTTATCCAGATAGCGAACTCGGAATTCCGGCATAGTTCTCGCACTGATG
>CAUZRQ010000101.1:0-19393 GCA_963582065.1 Planctomycetota bacterium
AATGCACAACTTGTTCGGCAGGTTCAGCGGCGGTCTGGCCGCGTGGCTGGTGGTGTGTGCGGGGTGGGTCCAGGGGGCCGAGCCGACCACGCCGGTGGTGGACCTGCGGTTCGAGTCGGCCAGGTTGCTGCCGCCCGGCTCGGCGTTCCGTCGTCCGAGCCTGGCCACGATGATCGGACCCGATGGCCGGATTCACGGAGTGGGCGCCAACGCGCCGCGGTTTCAGCGGAAGATCGATGCCGGCGGCATGTCGATGGTGGGATACCTCTCCGAAAGTGCCGCGACGAACCTCATGGCCCATTCGTCATTCGAAGCTTCCTTGAAAGACCTGCAGAAGAGCTGGTCGAGCGTCGGAAACCTGAAGGTGACCGCGCGTGCCGGCGGGATTCACGGCAGGGCCTGCCTGCAACTCAGCGGAGAAGGCGACTGGCTGTACGCTCCGGTCAAGTTGCCCAGCTACGCGGCTCCGGGTTTCCGGGGTCATTTCCTGACCGCCTATGTCCGCACGCCCGACGGCAAGCCTCCCGGGGATGGTACCGTCCAGGTCATCGCGGTACGGAAACGGGGTGGGGCGAACGAGATCGCGTCGCGACTGCGGTTCCAGGACCCGGTGCGGGTGGGACCGTGGTGGAGAATCGGTGGACACGTGACTCCCCAGTTCGAGAACCAGCAGTGGTCCTGCGGGATCAGGGTCAACGGAACGGTGCTGGTCGATGCGATCCAGCTCGAACGCCGGCCGATGGACGGGTGCGAGGCCCCCACCAGTTACATTCCGACCACCAGCGGCCCGGCCGGTCGTGCGGCCGAACTGCTGACGCTCGCTCCGGCGACGCTGAAGTGGCCGAAAAGCGAGGGCACGCTGGTGGTCTGGCTGCGGACCGGCAGCCCGGTGCACAACGGGTCCACCATGATCCTGAGGCAGGACTACAAGCTGGCGGATCAGTCGCTGAGCCTGAGCATCGCGCACAACGGTGGCGGACTGGATGTCTACTCGCCGATCGGGGGCAACCGCACACCCCAGGTGGTCCGGGCCGATCACTGGACGCAGGCTGTGCTGACCTGGAAGGACGGACGGGGCCGGACGTTCATCGACGGAGTACAGAACGACCGGGGTGGTCCGGGTGGATACAAGGTGCGGGCCGCGTTCGGGACACCGGTCAACCGGCTGGCGATCGGCGCCCAGCTGGGCAACTACGCGCACCTGGCCGGGTACGTCGCGCGGGTGCAACTGTTCGACACCGCCTGGGATCACGACACCGTGTGGGAGCGGTACGAGACCGACGTGGCGGCTGCGGGTGGAGACGTGATGGCCCTGGTCAAGCCCGCCAAGCCGAAGCCGCCCACACCCAGGCCGATGATTCCCAGGAAATTCTGGGTCAAGACGGTTGTCGGTCTGCCAGCCGCTGCTCCGACCAGCGTGGTCGTCTACGACGCCTCGGGGCGGCTGGTCCGCACGCTGTGGGAGGCGAAGCCGATGAAGGCCGGGCAGGCCGCAATCACATGGGACACCGGCAACGATGCCGGAAAACGGGTGCCGCCGGGTCGGTACGAGCTGCGGGTCCTCCAGGCGGCCGGGGTCACAGCCCGTTACGTCGCGACCCCGGGCAACGGCCGCGTGCCCCAGCGCCCGGTTCCCCATGAAGTTGCCGGCGTTCACGGCCTGACTCCACGCGGTGTCAGTGTCGACCGGCGGGGTGACGTGTACCTGCTGGGTCGGGGGCACGGAGTCGCCGCCCAGAAGTATTCTGCCAACGGCCACCTGCTCTGGACCCACGCCCCGCTGGATTCCAGCGATGTCCCCACCGCGTGCGCGATCGACGGCGAGACGCTGTTCGTGGCCGGCCAGCACCTGTACCGCATCGATGCCCGGACCGGGCAGACGATCCGGCAGGCTGATGGCGGGTGGCGGGCGTTCCTGGGCGAGAATCCTAAGACGGTCGCCGCGGATCGGCCCCGCGCGGAACTGGCCGGGGTTCGCGAAGCGATGATCGATGGCACCGTGCTCGGCGGGACGATGACCCGCGGAGTTGCGGTGCGAGGAGACGAGGTGTTCGTGTCGTGCTGGGCACAGGACCAGGTCCGGGTGCTGCATCGTTCGAGCCTGGAACACCTGTCCACTCTGCCGCTGTCCCGCCCGGCCGGCCTGGCCGTTGACGGCCGCGGCCGGTTGCTGGCCATCAGTGGCCGGGACCTGGTGGTTCGTGAGGGATCGGCGTGGCAGGTGCTGATCTCCCGGGTCGCCCGCCGTCCGTTTGCGCTGGCCATTGCTGCCGATGGCCACCTGCTGGTCTCCGACATGGGGGAACCGTGCCGGGTGCTCGAGTACACCCCTGCGGGCAAGCTGGTGCGATCGTACGGACAACCGGGAGAGTTGCCGGGCACGATCCGCACCGATCGACTCTACGCGCCGACCGGCGTGGCGGCGGCCGCCGATGGTTCGGTCTATGTCTCGGAATTCCTGCTGAACCGGCTGCTGAAACTCGACAGGTCCCACGCGGTGACCTGGGCCCTCTACGGCGGCGCGTACATGGAGAACGCTTCGTTGCTGAGCGACGACCCGACGGTGGTCCACGGAATGGACGGATACGGCATCGGCTCGTTGTACGAGTACAAGCTGGATCTCGACACCGGCCGATGGTCACCGCAGAAGTGGTGGTGGCTGGGGCACCGGCATCCGACCCGCGAGGTGCGGGGTTTCATGATCCACGGTCAGCAGACTCACACCATAGGTGGCCACCGGTACCTGTTTTCCTGTCACAAGACGGTCCGCATCTACCGGATTGACGGTGACCGGCTGGTTCCGGTCGCGCGGGTGGGCAGCCGGCTGCGGTTCTACGACAAGAACGGGAAGCTGGTGTCTTCGAAGACCGCCTTCCCGGTGTGGGTCGACCGGAACGGAGACGGGTTGGCTACCGAGGCGGAAGTCGAGGAGGTCCCGCTCGGGGAGGTGGGCCAGGGCCGGCGGTTCCCCGTCGAGCCGCACATCGGGTTCAGCCACGACGCCGAGGTGGACCGTCGCGGAACGGTCTACTGGGGCAACTTCGCTCTGCCGCTGGAGAAGATCGACCAACGGGGTGTCCCGCACTACACCTGGAAGACCGCCAGCGTGGTCGGACCCGATTTCAAGCCGCTGGCGAACAAGATGCTCGAGGGAGTGGCGGCCGATGAGCAGGGGCGGCGTTACTTCGACATGTTCTACAAGGACGACTCCTTGCGCCAGCCGGGAATCGGGCACTGGCCGCGGCGAGTGATCCGCTGTGACGTGAGCTGTTACGACAAGACCGGTCGGAAGATCTGGTCGGTCGGCCACAAGGCGATGGGGCTGCCCGAGCCGGGGGGCATTCACCAGCCAAGCTGTATCCGCTACGAGGGCGACTGGGTGTTCGTCGGTGACGAGGCGGGGATGGTCCACATCTGGAGCCGGGACGGGCTCTACGTGGCCTCGCTGTTGAACAACATCTACGTCGGCAACCGACGCGAGCAGGCTCGCCAGAGGGGCTACCTGCTGCCGATGGAAGTGACGATCGGCGAATTCTGGTCGCTGGATGTCGTCAGGCAGCCGCGAACCGGGAGGTACTTCCTGGCCGGACAGAGCCACGAGTTCGGCGAACACGTGCGGGTGTACGAGATCCGGGGACTCGGCGACGTGAAGCGGGTCCGGGCGGAAGTCACGGTGAAGTGACTCGCGCGGCCGGGGTCTACCCGTACAGCACCGACATCGGCTGTCCGCGGTAGATCTCGTGCGGACGACCGTCGAAGTCGACCCAATGAGCGTCGCGGGGGATGCCCAGGGCCTCGTAGATCGTCGCCGAGAAGTTCTCGGGCATGTACCTCTGGCTGGTCGCGTAGGCTCCCAGGTCGTCGGAGGCCCCGATCACCTGCCCGCCCTGCACTCCGCCACCGGCGAACAATGCCGTGAAGACCGGGCCCCAGTGGTCCCGGCCCGAGTTCTTGTTGATGTTCGGCGTGCGACCGAATTCTCCACTGATGATGAACAGCGTCTCATCGATCAGCCCGCTGTCGTTGAGATCGTCCAGCAGGGCGCTCATCGACAGGTCCAGCGGCGGCAGGAGGTTCCGCTTGAGATTCACGAAGTTGCGGGCGTGGGTGTCCCAGGACGAGTTCTTGCCGAGGTTGATCTGAACGAAATCGACACCGGCATCGAGCAGCCGGTAACCCATCAGGGCCGAAAGCCCGAACTTGTTCTTGCCGTAGCGGGCCAGTGTCTTGGGATCGGCGTTCTCGACGTCGAACGCCTTGCTGGTCTTCGGGTCGGCCAGCACGGTGAGTGCCTGGAGCCGGTTCTGGTCGAGCTTGCGGGTGGAGCTGCGTTCCTTGAGGAACTCGCGCTGCTGTTCCACGGTGCCTAGCAGTCCGATGCGGTCCTTCAGTCGTCTCCGCCCTCCCTTGGGAAGCGTGAGCACCGGGGTGTTGAAGATGTTCCGGGTCGCGTGTTCGAACTTGTCCTCGTTGAACCGGAAGCAGTCGGGGCAGGCACCGTTGCCCAGCGGGCACTGTGCGGCGACGTTGACGTGCCAGGCTTCGTAGGATCCCCCTAGCCGTCCGGCGTACTGGCCGGGCCGAACCCGTGCCGCCTCGTTCACGCTCGGCTCGGGCAGCACCGCCGCGGGGGGCAGGGTGCGGGCTTCGTTGCGTTTGGCGTAGGTCACAACCGAGAGCATCGACGGCCACTCGTTGGCGCTGGGCACCTTGGCGGTGCTGAAGCCGACGGGGAAGTCGAGCCGGCCGGTCAGCATCATGTGGCAGGCCTGCTCGTGGCCGTTGCTGCCGGTGCCCATCGAGCGGACCATCGCGTAGTGCTTCATCCGTTGCGTGAACAGCGGGAGATGCTCGGAAATCTGGAGCCCGGCGACATCGGTCGACACCGGGTCGAAGCTGCCGCGAACCTTGGCCGGAGCGTGCGGCTTCATATCGAAGGTGTCGTGGTGCGAGATTCCCCCGGTCAGGAAGACGAAAATCACCCGCTTGGCCCTGGGCAGGTTGGCGGCCTGGGCCGTCGGCATCGCCAGCTGCGATGCACCCAGTCCCACCACGCCGGCCGATCCGGCCTGGAGCAGGCTGCGTCGCGAGAGACGGTGGCTTGAACATCCGCACGAATGGTCGCGTGACGACATAACCATGATCCCTGGGGGGTCGACTTCAATCGAGACTGACGGAGTTGCGGAGACCGGGGCCACCGCGATCCAACAACCACCACTTATTCTATCGTCTTTTCGGGCAGGTGTCGTTGCGGATTGGTTGTCCACTTCAGACCGGCTCGGCCACCTCGTCGCTGAGCAGGAGGCTCAGCCAGCGAGTGTCGTCGGAAGCGGAGAGGATGATCTTGACGATCATCGTCAGCGGGACCGACAGCAGCATGCCGACCGGGCCCAGCACGAATCCCCAGAAGACCAACGAGAGAAAGACGACCAGGGTCGAAAGTCCCAGGCCCTTGCCCATGATTCGCGGCTCGATCATGTTCCCGACCAGCAGGTTGATGGCCAGGTAGATCCCGATGACCCAGACCAGGGTCGAGGTGTCGAGGACGATGAAGGTGACGACAATCGGCGGCACCGCGGCGATGATCGAACCGATGTTGGGAATGAAGTTGAACAGGAAGGCCATCAGGGCCCACAGCGGAGCGTAGGGGACCTTGAGCATCGCCAGCAGCACGCCGATCGTGATGCCGGTGACCAGGCTGATGACGGTCTTCAGCGCGAAGTAGCGTCGGGTCTCGGTGATGATCGTCTTCCAGCGTTCGAGCCGGGCCGAGGTGTCGCCGGGCATCGCGGCCACCTTGGCGGGAAAACCCGACGCCTCGAGCACGATGAACACGAAGGAGAAGAGTACGAACAGGCCCTTGCCGAAGAGATTGGTCAAACCGCCAAGCAGCGTCTTGAGGTAGTCGACGGCGTTGTCGGTGTTGAGGTTGTCGGCCCGGGCGCTCTCGGACACCTCGATGCCGGCCTCGGTCAGCCGGTCGGTGATGGCCGCCACCTTCTGTTGCAGGGGTTCCTTGTAGGTCTCGAGGTTGTCCCGAAAGCTGTAGAGCGACTGTCCGATGACGATGACCACGGTGACGCCAATGGTGGCCATTCCCAGGACGACCATCAGCAGGGCTGCCGGCCTGGGGACACGTCGCTGGATCAGCCAGGTCATTGTCGGTCCTGAAATGATTGCCAGGAACGCGGCGAACAGCACGGGCACCAGGATCGGTTGGGCGGCCCAGATGCCGGTCGCGACCACGATGAACGAGGCCAGCGTCAACAGGATCCTGAGGCCAGTCGGAATCGGAGTGGGTGTGGGTGTCGGTGTGGTCATGAGAGCTTCCCCGGATGAGCAATCGCACGAACATCGATCCGGCGACGGCGCGGGATCGTAGTCGAGTCGCGACTTGCATGGCCAGACGGGTTTGGTGGCCACCGGCGCGGCGGTGACGCGTCTTTGCCCTGCCGACGGTTGACGGTTAGTCTGGTCGGCTGACAACACCAATCGGGACGCGATTTCATGAGCCGCAAGATCCTGCCGACCGTGTTCTTTGTCCTGCTGACGGTTTCGGTGGCCCGGGCCGACGGTCCCCGCGACAACGATCCGAAGTCGGTCCGGCCGGTGCCACGGCCCGGGGTCCGGCCGGCCGGCAGCGGCTTCGTGCAATTGCCCGACAAGCTCAAGGACCTCCGCGCCCGGATCACCAGGGCGGCCTCGTCCAAGGACCCCGCGATTCGCGAGTTGATCCCGGACGTCGAGATCTACTACCGGGCGGTCAGCGACGCGTTGACCTACAACGAGTTCTTCTCGGCCAACGACGTCAAGAAGGCTCACGAACTGCTCGCCGCCGGTGCGGCGCGGGCCAACCAGTTGATCGCAGGACAGGCTCCCTGGACCCGCCAAACGGGACTGGTCGTCCGTGGGTTCGTCTCGAAGCTCGACCGCACGGTCCAGCCCTACGGGCTGGTGATCCCCGAGTCGTACGATTTCGACGCGTCGCGGCGTCACCGGCTGGACATCTGGTTCCACGGTCGGGGCGAAACGCTCAGCGAGGTGAACTTCATCCACCAGCGGCAACGCAGTGCCGGGGCTTACACGCCGGCCAACACGATCGTGCTGCATCCCTACGGCCGGTACTCGAACGCCTTCAAGTTCGCCGGCGAGGTCGATGTGCTCGAGGCCCTGGCCGACACCCGCGGCCGCTACCGCATCGACGGTCGCCGGACCTCGGTCCGAGGCTTCTCGATGGGCGGCGCCGCCTGCTGGCAGTTCGCCGTGCATTACGCCGACCGCTGGTTCGCCGCGAACCCGGGTGCGGGGTTCTCCGAGACTCCCGAGTTCCTGAAGTTCTTCCAGAAGGAAACGCTCAATCCGACCTGGTTCGAGAAGCGGCTGTGGCACTGGTACGACTGCACCGACTGGGCCGTCAACCTGGCCCACTGTCCGACGGTGGCCTACAGCGGCGAACTGGACATCCAGAAACAGGCGGCCGACATCATGGAGCAGGCCCTGGCCGACGAGGGGATCGACCTGGTCCACGTGATCGGTCCGGGCACCAGGCACAGCATTCACCCGGACGCGAAGGTCGAGATCGACCGGCGGCTGTCGAGCATCGCGAGGGCCGGGGGTGACCGGTATCCACGGCACGTTGTGCTGGCCACCTGGACCCTGAAGTACAACCGCATGCACTGGGTGACGATCGACGGGCTGGGCGAGCACTGGCAGGCCGCCCGGGTCACTGCCGACGTTGCCGGTCGCAGCCGACTGGAACTGGCCACCAGGAACGTCACCGGCCTGCGGTTGTCGTTCTCGCCGGGATTCGCTCCGTTCGACGTCCGCAGCCCGGTGACGGTGTCGATCGATGGTGTCGAGATCGAGGCCCCCGGACCCCGTTCGGACCGGTCCTGGAACTGTCGGCTGACCAGGCAGGCGGACGGCTGGCGGGTGGGCGGTCGGGTGGGAGGCCCCGGCGGGAAACTCCGCAAGCGGCACAACCTGCAGGGGCCGATCGACGACGCCTTCATGGACTCGTTTCTGTTCGTGAGACCCACCGGTCAACCGATGCACGCCCGGACCGCCACGTGGGCCAGGTCGGAACTCGACCGGGCCAGGATCCACTGGCGGAAGCAGTTCCGCGGTTACGCCCGTCAGAAGGATGACACTCAGGTGACCGACGAGGACATTGCCGGGTCGAACCTGGTGCTGTGGGGCGATCCGAAGAGCAACCGCTTGCTGGCGAAACTAGTGAAGAGCCTGCCGGTTTCGTGGACCGACGAGAAGTTGTCGATGGGCGGGAAGGCCTTTGCGGCCGACGGTCACATGCCGGTGATGATCTATCCGAACCCGTTGAACCCGAAACGATACGTGGTGCTCAACAGCAGCTTCACCTACCGCGAATACGCCTACCTGAACAACGCTCGCCAGGTTCCGATGCTGCCCGACTGGGCGATCGTCGACCTGTCGACTCCGCCGGGCAGCCAGTGGCCGGGCCGGATTGTCGACGCGGACTTCTTCGACGAGAAGTGGGGCGTCAAGTAGCGATCCGGCCCGCCCACGGGGTAACCTGATCGGCGAAAGTCCGCACCCGGAGATATCTCGATGCGCATCCGTGACAACCTGCTGGTCCTCTCAACCATCCTTTGCCTGCTGGCCCCCTCGACGGTCGACGCCGCAACCCCCCGGGTGTTTCCCGAGGGCAAGCGTCCCGACGACAGCCGCCTGGAGCCTCAGAAGGATCTCAACGGATATTTCCCGTTCCTGGTGCCCAAGACACGAGAGGCGTGGGAAGTCCGCAAGCGGGAATTGAAGCAGCGGATCCTGGTCTCGACCGGCCTGTGGCCAATGCCCCAGAGAACCCCGCTGAAGCCGGTGATCTTCGGCAAGACCACCCGGCCGGGGTTCACCGTCGAGAAGGTCCACTTCGAGAGTGTGCCGGGGCACTTTGTCACCGGGTTGCTGTTTCGGCCCGCCGGCAAAAAGGCCGAAGGCAAACACCCGGCGGTGCTGTGTCCTCACGGTCACGGTGGCCGGTTGCAGGACTACGGCGCGGCCAGCATGGCGGCGTTGATCAAGAGCGGGGCCGAGAAGTTCAGCAAGTCGGGCCGGTTCCCCAAGCTGGCGCGTTGTGCCACCCTGGCGCGGATGGGCTGCGTGACCTTCATCTTCGACATGGAGGGTTACGCCGACGCGCAGCAGATCGGCATGGGCGTGGCCCACCGGTTGCGGACACAGCGGGCTCACATGAACAGCCCCGACGGCTGGGGCTTCATCAGCACCCAGGCCGAACTGCGGCTGCAGAGCATCATGGGTCTGCAGACCTGGAACTCGATCCGCGGTCTCGACTTCCTGGCCGGCCTGCCCGATGTCGATCCGAAGCGGATCGGCGTGACCGGGGGCAGCGGCGGCGGCACCCAGACGATCCTGTTGTGCGCCATCGACCCGCGTCCGGTCGTCGCCTTCCCCAACGGGATGGTCTCGACGTCGATGCAGGGGGGGTGCACGTGCGAGAACTGCTGCCTGCTGAGAATCGGCACCGGCAACGTCGAACTGGCGGCGCTGTTCGCTCCCAAGCCCCAGGGAATGACCGCGGCCAACGACTGGACCAAGGAGATGATGACCAAGGGTTACCCCGAATTGAGGCAGCTCTACGGACTCTACGGCAAACGCGATCACGTGCTGTGTCGCTCGCTGGTCCATTTCCCGCACAACTACAACTACGTCAGTCGCGGGATCATGTACAACCTGTTCAGTCGCCACCTCGGGCTGGGCGACGAGCCGGTCGTCGAGACCGACTACGAGCCGTTGACGTCCGAGGA
Source organism: Planctomycetota bacterium (assembly GCA_963582065.1). Taxonomy (GTDB): domain Bacteria; phylum Planctomycetota; class Planctomycetia; order Planctomycetales; family Planctomycetaceae; genus UBA8437. The sequence continues at coordinate 9,804 of CAUZRQ010000101.1, forward strand.
GTACACGGTGTGGGACAAGGACCACCCGGCCCCCAAGGGGGGTGACGACCACGAGAAGGCCGTCACCGGGTTCCTTTCGAAGCAGTCCCAGGCCCAGTTGGCCTCGCTGGTCCCGCGGCAGCGGGAGGACATGACACTGTACCGGGGCATCGTCGGCGGGGCGATCGAGACGATCATCGGCCGCGGGTTGCCCCGGGCGAACCAGATTGAACGCACCAAGGTCGCCAAGCACGACCGGGAGGATTACCTGGAGTTCACCGACATCCTGAGGCTGAAGTCCGAGGGCGAGTCGTTGCCGGTGGTGTCGTTCTTTCCGAAGAAAGCCAAGTACAGCGGCCTGGCCGTCGTGTGGGTCGACGGCCGTGGGAAGGCCGGGCTGTACGGTGAGGACGGGCGACCGATCGCCGCCATCCGCAGACTGCTCGACGGTGGTGCCGCGGTGCTGGGGGCGGACCTGTTGTACCAGGGCGAGTTCCTGGCAGACGGCAAGCCGCTGGAGGTGACTCCCAAGGTGGGCAACAACCGCGAGTTCGCCGCCTACACCTTCGGATACAACCACACGGTCTTCGCCAGCCGGGTCCACGACATCCTGACCCTGCTGGCGTTCGTGAAGGGTCACGAGGAGGACAAGGCCGGGGCGGTGGCGTTGGTGGGGACCGGGGGAGCCGGTCCGCTGGCCGCCACGGCGCGGGTGCTGGTCCAGGACCTGGTCGACAAGGCGGTCGTCGGGACCGGCGGCTTCCGGTTCGTCAACGTCAAGCACTACCGCGATCCCGGTTTCCTGCCCGGAGCCGTCAAGTACGGTGACCTGCCGGGACTGCTCTCGCTGGCAGCGCCCCTGCCGCTGTGGCTGGCCGGAGAGAAGGGCCGGGTTCCCGAGCGGGTGCAGGTGGCCTACACGGCGATGAAACGACCCAAGTACGTGGTTTCGCAAAAGGGCACCGAGTCCGATGCGGTGATGGCCGCCGTTCCCTGGTTGCTGGGCCAGTAGCCCGGCGGCCCGTTTGTTCTCTCGATCAGATTGGACACCGTGATGTCGCTGACCTGTCCCGTGTTTCTCCGTGAGACGATTCCGTCTTTCGTGTCCCTGGCCGTTGCCCTGTCGGCGCTGGCGTTGGTGGTCAACCCGGCCTCGGCCGCCGACGGCAAGCTGAAGACCGGTGACCGGATCGTCTTCCTGGGCGATTCGATCACCCAGTTCGGCGAACGTCCCGACGGCTATGTTCAACTGGTCCGGAAGTACTTCAAGACAAAGCACGCCGAGATGAAGATCGACGTGGTCGGAGCCGGGATCAGCGGCCACAAGGTGCCCGATCTGGAGAAACGACTCGATCGCGACGTCCTGGCCAGGAAGCCCAACGTGGTGGTGATCTACATCGGCATCAACGACGTGTGGCACTCGCTGCAGGGGAAGGGGACGTCGAAGAAGGACTTCGAGGCGGGACTGGGGCGGTTGATCGAACGGATCGAGACGGCCGGTGCCCGGGTGGTGCTCTGTACGCCGAGCGTGATCGGTGAGAAACCGGCCGGATCGAACCCGCTCGACAAGATGCTGGCCGAGTACTCGGCCATCTCCCGAGGGGTCGCCGCACGAACCGGCGTGCAGTTGCTGGACCTGAACCGGGAGTTTCACGCCTACCTGGGTCGTCACAATCCCCTGGAAGCCGAGAGCAAGGTGCTGACCGGAGACGGGGTTCACCTGAGTGCCGCCGGCAACCGCTTCGTCGCCGCCCGGATGCTCGAGGCCCTGGGCGTCGGTGGTCCGGGTTCACGGCGGCTTCGTCACGTGGTGCTGTTCAAGTTCAAGCCCGAGGTCACCAAGCCGCAGGTCGAGGAGGTGGTGCGGGCGTTCGCGGCGTTGCCGCAGCGGATCGAGGCGATCGTCGGATTCGAACACGGGGTCGATGTCAGCGTCGAGAACAAGCAGAAGGGATTCACCCACGGGTTCGTGGTGACCTTCGGCGACGAGAAGGGACGCGACATCTACCTGCCGCACCCGGCGCACCAAGAGTTCGTCAAGCTGGTCGGTCCGCGGGTGGCCGACGTGCTGGTGTTCGACTACTGGAGCGGCCAGTAGCCGGGCCTAGAACAACTCGGGGATCGGTTGTCGGTTGACGACGATCTGCTCGAGGTCCTTGGGCAGGTCGGCCTGGACGCGGAGCTGGCCGATGTCGAACAGCGAGTGCATGATGGTGGCCATGACCTGGCTGCTGGAGATCGGCTCAGAGGCGGGTCGGCTGCCGGTGCGGTCCGAGCGACCGACGACCTGGCCGGTCTTCAGGCCGCCGCCGGCGAACGCCAGCGTGCAGAGGTTGCCCCAGTGGTCGCGACCGCCGTTCTTGTTGATCCGCGGCGTCCGGCCGAACTCGCCGGTGATCACCAGCAGCACCTTCTCGGCGATACCCCGCTGGTGGATGTCCTCGATGAACGCCGATGCGGCCTTGTCGACGGCCGGCAGCAACGTGGCCAGGCCGTCGTCGACGCGGAACTCCTTGCCACCGCCGTGCATGTCCCAGCCGCCGTTGCCGACGGTGACGAAGCCGCAACCCGACTCGACCAGTCGACGGGCGAACAGCATCTGGCGGCCGAGTGCCACGGGCGAGAACATGGCCCCGTAGGAATTGCGTTTCTTGACCGCGTCGGTGGTTTCCATCATCGACGTGTCGTAGCGGGCCAGCGTTTCGGGTTGTTCCCGCGAGATGTCGAAGGCGCGGGCGACTCCCTTGAGCAGCACATCGAAGGCCTGCTGCTGGAAGCGGCCCGAGGCGTCGGCCAGGCCCGTTTCGGAGTACTGGCGACGGAGCGAATCGAGTCCGGTCAGCAGGCCGCGACGGTCGTCGAGTCGGTTGCGGGCGATCTGCAACTTCATGTTGTCGAGGATTTCGCCGCCGGCACTGGGATCGAACGGTCGGTAGACATCGGGCAGGGTCCCGGTCTGCGAGAGTCGTCCGACATTGGTGTAGAGCTTCTTCTTCTTGAACTCTTCACCGACGGCGTGCGCGGTGACCAGCATGTTGCGGGGCATGCCGCTTTGGGGTTCGGTCAGCCCGGCGATCCGCGAGTAGATCGAGCCCATCTGGGCCCCGGTCGGGTTGCCGCCGGCCATCACGTGCATCGCGGCCGGGCCGTGGCTGGAGATGCCGTGGCGATACGAGCGGATGACAGCCATGCGGTTGGCCAGGGTGGCCAGCCTGGGCAGCGTGCCACCGAAGGTGATCCCCGGCAGCGAGGTGGGGATCTCGCCGGTGATGCTGCGGATCTCGCGCGGCGCCTGCATGTTCGGGTCGAAGGTCTCGAACTGCGTCGGCCCGCCCTGGAGGTTCATGACGACGACGGCGCGGTCGCGGAGGAACGAGCCGCCCGAGGCGGCCTTGGCTTCGAGCAGGTTGGCCAGGGTCAATCCGCCGAAGGCGGCGGTGCCGATCTTGAGAAATCCGCGGCGGTGTCCGTGGGAGATCGTCAGCATGACGGCTGGATCCGTTGTGGATTTGCGCAGGCCCCTGTCAGACTTTTCGGCCGTCCGGGGACCGTCAGTATACCGGAAATGGGCGGACCAGGGGAACGCGAGGGCCGATGCAACCGGTTTGGTGGTCCTGGCTGAAGCTGCCGGACTCGGGATACCGGGGGGGACGCGGACCCGAAGACGTCCGCAGATTTCAGCAGCACCCGTCGCTCTAACTGCCGCCCTTGTTGACCAGCTTGGTCAACCGGCTCTTGGTCCGAGCGGCCTTGTTGGCGTGGATCAGGTTCTTCGACGCGGCCTGGTCGAGCCGTTTGGTGGCAACGATCAACAGCGTTGTCGCCTGTTCGATTTCTCCGCTGGCCACGGCGTCTCGGACCTTCCTGACAGCCGTACGAAGCGCCGATCGCTGTCCACGGTTTCTGGCCCGCCGACTCAGGCTCTGGCGATGCGATTTCTTGGCACTAACCGAGTTGGGCATGCGGGTGACTTGTCCGCTTGTGGTCGTGGAAGTCGAGTGAGTCCCCGAGTCTAGGGGCTGTGGCGAGGAGTTGCCAGTCTGGGGGGACGTGTCACCCCGTTCTGCGATTCAATGAAACGAAGAACGGGGCGTGGTGAGCACGTCCGTGGCAACGCCGCGAAGACCAAGGCAGGACGAGACTGCCTGTGGCACCACGGCTGCGCCACTCTCGATCGGCTTGGTCCGCTCTCCTTGTTATTCGTCGCTGCCGACAATCTGTTGAAAACGCTGTCCGTCGGGAGTGACCAACCGGGCAAAGACCCGGGGATCCACGTTCATGTTGATGCTGCGGACGTTGCCACCGCAGAACGCGAAGTTGACCAGTTCGCCGTGGTTGGAACTCGGGCGAGGTGCCAGGAATTGCGTGGCGATGAGGTTCTTGTTGAGTCGTCCGGCGACGACGGCCGCGGCATCAAAAGCCGCGGCTCCCGTTCCGGTCGGTGGGTTCAAAGGCAATCTCAGGCTGTTACCCGTACTGACGTTGAGTCCCGCCAGGACGAGGACACCGAAGATCGATCCCCCCTGGTTGTGCGCGTTCTGCCAGGCCCAGTCTCCCCCCTGGATGTTCTCGCCGATGAGTATCGTGTTGGAGTTGCCGTCGCCGGCACTGATGAAGTCCAGTGACATCCGGAACGGGTCCGGGACGTAGGACGGAGAGGCTGGAACCACAAGCGGCCCGCCATTGATCACAAGGCTGGCCAGGCTGGCGTCGGGTGCCCAGAACACGCCCGATGCGTGAGCGATTCGTGCGGTCGGCGTCGAGTTGGTGCCCAACAACGCATTCTGCAGGTTGGCGTTGTTGAACGCGGCCGCTTCCATGTAACCGCCATTGCCGACGTAACTGAGCCCGCCGTTCCGGTTGAAGTTGTTGTCGTCAACCACGCAGGTGAATGCCTCGACGTGAGGAACCCCGCTGGAGACAAGGGGATCACCCAGCGTTCCGTTGGCGATGACTCGTTGCAGGTCGTTCCGGTCCAGGAACGGCAACAGCGCCACCGGCCACGGACGAATTCTCGCCTTGGAGATGAGGGTGGCCGGGTTCGTGCTGGTGTCCAGGACCGGATACCAGTCGTAGGCGGCCGGCAGCTTGCCGTTGGCCGCACCCGCGAAGTTCTGGGTCGCCGCGGCCAGTTGCTTCAGGCCGTTGACACACTGGGTCCGCCGAGCAGCGGCTCGCGCGTTCATGATAGCCGGCATGATCAGGGATGCCAGCACGGCGATGATCGAGATCACCACCAGCAGTTCGATCAGGGTAAAGCCCTGGCGCCGCGATACGGCACGGGGCATGTGTCGTGTCATGGTTCTGGTCATCGTGGAAAGACTCCTGGTCTGGTTGTCTTCGAAGGTGCTCACCGGGACAAGTTTAGCCCGGGTCAGTCCTCCGGCAAGAAAGCGTGGAAAACACGCTCGAAAAAACGAGAGGAAACGAAAAGGCCCGCCTGTTGACACGGTGTCAGACGTGAGGCTTGCCTCCTTTCACCATTATGGCTGATTGACCCGGGAAAATGTCACTCAAAATCCGGCCGAGAGAACCAGGGGAAAACGGTGAAAGCCACTCGGCCTCTCCGGCATCCCGGCTCTCTCCGGGTTTGATCGTGTCGCTGCTTGGGTTCACTCGATGATCCTCTCGTAGAGGATCAGTGGGGCCACATCGAACGGCTGGTAGGCGTCGGCGAAATTGAACAGCCGTGGCAACGGGGTTAGCACTCCGTCGCCGTTGCCCAGGTTGAGGTATCCGTCCCCGTTGGTGTCCTCGCCCTGGTCCAACTGGCCGTTGCCGTTGGTGTCTTCGTTGTTGTCCTCGCCGGCGTCCAATTGTCCGTTCAGATTGGAGTCTTCGATCGGGGGTGGAAGCACCTGTTTCCAGACGGCCTGTTCGACGGCGCGAGAGCGGTCGATCACGAAGAAGCCGCGACGTGACGGCACGTCGGTGGCCCGGGCACCGATCCGGGTCACCTGCCTGGTCGGGTCACCCGGGAGTGGACCTCGATAGGCCTCGAACCACTCGACCTTCAGAAACACGTGGAACACGTGGCTGCGAACAGTGCTGTTGCCGATGATCTTCGAATTGAGGTGCTGCCGGGTGGCCAGGTCCAGGGGCAGGATGAACCGGTTGTCGAGGTTGCCCTCGGGTTGACCGTTGATGACGTCCCAGGTGTTGTTGAACCGGCTGTTGCCGCCACCGGCCAGGGCGTCCTCGTTCGTCTCCCATTGCTGCTGTGTCCCGAGCGAGAACAGCCGCCGCCTGTCGTTGTTGCCCTGCGAGGCGATATCCATCGGGAGCGACCGCAGCAGGGTGTGTTCGATGCTGTTTTGCCTGTCGGCCACGAAGCCGAAGCTGCGGAAGGGTCGGGACCCGGGAACGCCGGGCAGCAGGAATCCGGTCAACGGATCGATCTGGTCGCGTGACCACGTGAACTGTTTCCACCAGTCACGAAGAGGTTCGGCCCTGTCATACAGGTGTCGGCCCGGCCATCCACCGAGGTTGTGGTTCCTGTGAATCGCGAACGGTTCATCCAGCAGCGAGGCCAGCACGTCCGGGTTGCGGATCGTGTTGAGGTTGATCCGGCCGGGCACACGGTGCCGCCGGTTCTGCGGCAGGTAGGGGTCCAGCGCGTTGTCGCCGTCAAGATCTTCACCCGTATCCAACAGCCCGTTCTGGTTGGCGTCCTCGTTGACGATACTCGAGAACCGCTCCATCCGCGTCGTCACCTCGACGAATTCCAGCAACCGGTGCCAGCGGTTGTCGCGGGCGTCGTCCTGGAGCTGCATTCCCGAGTTGTTGGGATGGTCCGGTGCCAGGAACCGTCCGGCGGCCACCGTCGCATCGGTGACCGGCGGAAGGCTGGGGTTGCTCTGCTTCTGGCCCTGGGGCAGCGGGAAAAACGGTCCATTGGGCGAGTTCACGTCGGATTCGTTGTACTTGAGGTACTGCTCCTTCGGCTTGAGGTTGGCGTCCTTGAGCAGTCTCGTGGATTCTTCGGGGCCGTAGAGCGGCACCCTCAGCAGTTCCAGCGGCGAGGCGAAGTCGCGGTCGAGATGCTGTTGAGCGACCGAAAATCGCTGGGGGGTGAAGGGTTGTTGCGGGAGTTGCGGGGGTTGCGGGAGCACAAGGTGCCGGAAACTGGTCGTGTTTTCGATCGGGGTGTTGGGTCCGTAGATCGTGTTGCCGATCGTGTTGCCCCGTCTGACGCTGTCGGCGTAGAGGTTCAGGGCCCGGACCGGGTCACAGAACGCTCCGGTGGCGATGACACCGTCGCTGAACTTGATGTCGGAGTTCACTCGGCCGAATGGCTGGTTGCGTTCGCGGCTGCGGAGCCGGTTGAACTTGTTCTGGATCCCGGCGTCCTGGTTGGACAGCTCCAGTTCCCGTTTCCAGCTGCCGGGTCCGGGGCCGTTGGATTCGCGGGGGATCACCATCCGGTCAACGGTGACCCAGGGGTTGTCGGCCTCCTCGGCCGCGTTGGTCGGTGGCAATCGGTTGGGATGCATTCGTCGCTTCAACAGGATGTACAGCGGCTGGTCCTTGAGGATGGCCAGCAGCTCGAGCTGATACACCAGTGCGGCCGCGAGGCCGGTACCGGCCGGCTGGCTCGGTTGAGGCGGGTTCGCCGGCGGCGACGGGATCGATGTGTCCGTTTGTTTCAGACCTCTCAACAGGATTCCATAGAACGGGTCGTCCTTGTCCGCGAGACCCGGAGTCTTGGTGATCGTCTGGGGGAGGCCGCCCTGTCCCCTCTCGAAAACCAGGTCGAACTGGCTGGTGTTGCTGGTGATCAGGTCGATGTAAGGCCCGGTCGGAGTCGAGTTTCCGGGCGCGAAGTGCTTGTAGGCGGTTCCGCCGGTGGTGGTGTCGGCTCGCAGGAAGGACGCTCGTGCCGGGCCGGGAATCTCCGCGGCTGCGTCGGCCGGATCCGGGATCATCACGTGGTTCCGGTCGGCCGCCGTGCCGATTGCCAGCACCCTTCCCGGCTGCAGAACGGTCTGGTTGGCGATCCCGATGCCCCGTGGAGTGATCGAGGTTGTCCCGAAGCCGGGTGTGAGAATCCCGTCGTTGTTGGTGTCCTCTCCCGGGTCGATCATGCCGTTGACGTTGGTGTCTTCTCCGGGGTTGACCTGCAACTGCAGTTTCCAGGCCCGGCTGTTGAAGTCGACCGGCTCGTTCCCGGAGTTCCGGATTTCGAACCACCCGTAGGCGCGTGCCTTCCGGTCGTCGTCGGGGGTTTCCACGATGTTGACCTGGTCGCCGTTGGCCTGCACCAGGTGGGTGACGACGGTGAACGCCTCGCTGATGGTCAGTTCCTGGGCCTCGACACCGGTCACCACCCCCCGGATCGGCGACAGTTCCTGGTTGACACCGTAGGGGATGTCATTGAGGGACCATCCGTCGGAGAGGTTCTTGTCGTACTCGAAGAGGGTGTTGATGTTGTCGCGATCCATCGAGTCGACCAGGTTCACGGCGAACTGGGCCATCTCGCGGAGCCGAGGTTCGGTGTAGATCGGGGCTGCGGCGAGGGGGTTGTTGGGCACGAGGGACGGATCGATGCTGTCGTGTCCGCCGCAGAAGAGGTACAGCAGCGAATAGATGTCCCGTGCCATTCGCTGCCGGTCATAACGTGCCCAGGCTTCCTGCTGCAGGGCGTTCTGCGGGGGGAAGTTCTGGCCGGCGATCGGGAGCGGGACCACGTTGGACGTCAGGCTCGTCGGGTGTGGTGTCAATGGCCGCATGACCAACTGGGATGAGGCGAAGATCTCGTTGTTCCACGTCAACAGGTGGTTGAGGCTGAGGCGGTAGCGACGGGTGTAGTACTCGGTGCGGAAGTTGACGACGGCCGTGTTGTTCGGCACTGCGAGTGACTGGACCTGGATGGGCCAGACCGAGCCGGGGATCTCGCCGGACTGGTTCAGCAACCGGAACAGCGCCGGACGCAGCTTGTTGTTGAGAGCGAACGAGGGATTGAGTTGTCCGTCGGGGAATTCCCAGCTCCGGCGGCTCGACTGGCCACGTCGAAACGACTTCAGGTCCCAGCTCTCGGTCGTCAGGTTGTGCCGGATCGTTTCGGAACGGCGATTGGTGCGAAGGTTGTAGGGCATCAACGCCGCCAGCCGCGAGTCGGCGGCGGTCAACTCGGCGTCGGAATTGCTGGCCTGCAGGAAGTAGTTCTCGTCGGCGGCAAACACGGCATCCGACGACTGTCGGTACCGGTAGTCGACCACCGTTTCCGCCTCGTCGTCGAGCAGCGAATTAATGAACGGTGCCGGGGTCAGTGTGCCGTTGAGGTATCGATTCCAGCGGACGTGGTTCTGGGAGTTGAAGGATGCCTGGTAGCCCAGGTACCGGTGCCAGCGATCAACACGGACGCGGGGGAGAACCGCGACGTTGACGGCCATGCCCGGGCGCCATTTCCAGGTGGCCGCGGCGTTGGGGTTGTTGGACACGAGGTCGCCGGGATGGAAGGGGTCGGTCGAATCGATCCCGAAGTAGATCGACTGGCCACTTCCCCGGAAGTCCAGCGGGTGACGGAACGGCCGAAAACCGGCCAGGGATTCGGGCAGCAGGGCGGCGGAGCCGATGGTGGTGTTGATCGACTGGCCCTCGCCCCGGTTGTG
>CAUZRQ010000102.1:0-19324 GCA_963582065.1 Planctomycetota bacterium
AGAACTGGTCCGGCAAGGCAAGCTGAAGTATGCGGGTCACGGCACTTACGAATCGGTGACTTCCTAAACTCGACTGCAATGACGACATTTCAGTCTATCCGTGAGTTTCGTTTCTTCATGGCGAAAATCTTGCACCGTTTTCTGGCTCAAAAGGTGTTAGTTTGTTTGGTGATAGCCCTCCGGCTTACGGTGACGGCAGCGCTGACAAGACGATGAAGGTCTGGGACATCTCGTCGCTGGACACGTCCAAGTGGACGTCATCTCCCGGCGGCGAACACGGGATAAGTCAAGGAGTCCCTCCCAAACGGGGTGGGGGGGTCGGTTCGGTTCCTGGGCGACTGGGGCCCCACGAGTGTACGGGGCACCGGCTGGCTCACTCGGCTGCCCTGAGCATCGCCCCGCGGGTTGAACGCCGGGGCTGGGGTGGGGAGACTGGGGTCCCGTGTCCGAGCCTGGGGAGATGTGATGCGAGTTCTGCTGGCGGTGCTGTTGGTTGGGATCGCTGGGTGTGGTTCGGAAGAGCCGACGGCGGTGGAAACTGGAACGGAGAATGCTAAAGCTGCTGCCAAGGCTGCCGCAGAGAAAGTCGGCGCCATCATCAAACAAAATGAACAGGGCGAAGTTGTTGAAGTCGACGTCTCAGGCACCAAAGTCGCCGACGCTGGGCTGGTGCACTTCAAGGGGTTGCCCAAGCTGCAGACGCTCTACCTCAGCGAGACCAAGATCACCGACGCGGGGCTGGTGCATCTCAAGGGGCTGACCGAGTTGCAGACGCTCTCCCTCGCGTTCACCAAGATCACCGGCACGGGGCTGGTGCATCTCAAGGGGATGACCAACCTGCTGGAGCTCTTCCTCAACCGCACCCAGATCACCGATGCGGGGCTGATGCACCTCAAGGGGATGACCGACCTGCATACGCTCTACCTCACCGACAACCAGATCACCGACGCGGGCGTCGCCGACCTGAAGAAGTCGTTGCCCAACTGCAGGATCATCAAGTAGCGGTCATCTTCTGGCGGCGAACACGGGATAAGTCAGGGAGTCCCTCCCCAACGGGGTGGGGGGGTCGGTTCGGTTTCTGGGCAACTGGGGCCCCAGAGTGCACGGGCCACCGGCTGGCTCACTCCGCTGCCCTGAGCATCGCCAGGATCGCCTCGCGGATCACTGGTGGCAGCGTTGGCCAGGCCTCGATCACCTGGACCAACTCGGGGTCGATAGGCGGTGAATCGTCACCAACTGCAGCGCATTCTGCAGCGCGCTGATTGGGCGTTTGACGTAAGTCCTGGGACTGGATGGGGGTTACGTCACCCGGTTCAAATCCAGTAGGGACCACTGAGCCCGAAACGGCCCTCTCGCCCCGGGCCGCACTCGTCCGCAAAGCCTTGCAATCTGCAGGTTTGGTGGGATTAGCCATTTCCGGCTGCGACGCCTTGCGATCCCCTGCGGCAGGTGGCTGCAGCGCATTTTGCAGCGCGCTGTCCCGGGTCAGTGGATGATCTGTGGTCACTGTTGTGCTTCGAGATGTGGCACCGGGTGTTCATCAATCCCGTCACCGTTCCGGCCTCGGCCCCGACGACGCTGTAGCGTCGGGCCATGATCGTGGCGGCCTCACTGCTCGAGGAACTGACGGTTGGTATCGCGCAATTCGGCGGCCACGTCGTCGTAGAGGAAGGGCAGGAAGACAAAACGCCGTCCACGGGTGATCGGTACGGCTTCGTGCAGCAGCGAACACGAGAAAACCACGGCCCCACCTGTCGGTGCACTGTAGGTCTTCGAGCCGTATTCCGGGAACCGAACGTCGCCCCCCTCGTACTCACCCGAATTCAAGAAGATCGATACGGCAAACCGTCTGTGCGCCGTGCCCTTGGTGGTGTTGTCCCGGTGTGGATGGAAATGGTCACCAGTCGCGGCCTCGTAACAGCACACGAGATATCGCTCGATCCGGGTGGTATGGAAATTGAAGGCCTTGCTGATCTCCGGCACCAGGCGATCGTGGATGCGGACAACCGTCGCCTCCCGAATCCGCTCATCGGTGATCTCGTGGTCACGCCGCTGCTTGAAGCTGTGGTCGATCTGCCCGACGGTCTTGCCGCTCTCCTCCCGCATGAACCCCGAGTCATAGGTTTCATTCTGTTCGAACAGCTGAATCAACTCGTGGCAGAGTTCCGGCTCAAAAACGCGGGGGAGCACCAAGACCGGCGCGTGTCCTTCTACACTCGAAGAAGGCGGCAACGTGCCGAGCAGTTGCAACACACGGGGCACGTGCGCTTCGGGAGTGTCGCCGAACGGGTACACGGCCATCGTGCGCAAGCTCATGTCCAACACGACGCTGCACGGCCGATCGTCTTCCCGCGAAATGCCGTCCACGGCAGCGTCCACCGCGCCGTACAGACGGCTGATCTCCCGGTCGAAATCCCAGAAGTACAGGATGCCCGGCCCTGGTTGTAGCACCAGGTCCCGGTGTTCGTCGTCCGGGTCAGTGCTCACGCCGCAGAACAGGATATTCTCTTCGGTGAAGCAAGCTCGGTTCCGTTCGAAATCCTCCAGCACCTGCCGGCTTGCCGGACTCGAACTCGAACCGAAGATGCACAGCACGATGAAGCGACCGGCGGCTGTATCGAACTTGAACTGCTCGTTTCGCGTCGACCGCGCCGTAAACCACGGTGCCGGCTCGCCGGGTCTCAGGTACATCGTTCTTGGTTTTTCGGGTTCCCGCATGTTGTTGCTGCCTAAAACCACACAGGTCATCCGTCAGCTTGACAAACCGCGGCACTAATGCCAACAAAACGGTTTCATCGCAACACCGCCTCGTTCGAGCATACCGAAATTTTCCGCCTGTTCCCGGTGATCCTGCTGTTATCCGTCCCCGTCCTCCATTCGAGCGGACATTGCCAGGCTGCAGAGCCGCCGCGGCCGAACGTGCTGTTCCTGATCTGCGATGACCTGAACCGTGACCTGGTGGGTTGCTGCGGCCACCCGCTGATCAAGTCGCCGAACATCGACCGGCTGGCCCGGCGCGGCGTGCGGTTTGCCAACACGTTCTGCTGACCGACTCCCCAATGTTGTACCACTCCGAATGAGAGAGTTTCGGTTTCATGGTAGTGCTGAGTTCTGGGGGATGGAGCGTAGCGGAATCCTCCAGAACTCAGCTGTCCGCAAACGCGGCCGGAGTCTGGTAGCCGATGGCACCATTCCGTCGGACGTGGTTGTAATCAAATCGCCAACAGTCGATCACCCGTCGGACGAGGCCCGGATCCAGCGGGTTGAACGCCGGGGCTGGGATGGGGAGACTGGGTGGGTCCCACGAGACCACCGATGGCCGAGAAGTGATGGACCAGGGTACCGCAACATGAAGACCGGGGCGGAGTCCAGACAATGAACCGAATGCTGACTCTTACGTTGATCCTGGCTGCCCTGCCGGTCGTGCGCACGACCCAGGTTCTGGCGAGTGAGATTGCGCCGACGGTCGGGAAGGTGTCTTTCAACCGGGACGTCTTTCCGATTCTCTCGGATCGATGCTTCACGTGCCACGGCCCGGACGCAAAGGTGCGCAAGGCAAATCTCCGGCTGGATCGGGCGGACGGTGTAGACGGAGCGTATCGGGCTCACGACGGTTCGACGGCGATCAAGCCAGGTTCGCTCAAGGAAAGCCAACTCTGGTACCGCATCACCACCGACGACGTCGACGACGTGATGCCCCCGCCGAACGCGAGGAAGAAACCGCTCTCCAAGAAGGAGCAGGCGATCATCAAGAGTTGGATCGAAGCGGGCGCGCCTTATGAGCGGTTCTGGGCATTTGTGCCCGCCAGGAAATCGAAAACTCCCAGGGTGAAAGACCGGAAGTGGAGCCGGCAACCGATCGATCATTACGTCCTGGCCAAGCTTGAATCCCTCGGTCTCCGACCTTCCAGGGAGGCGGACCGGCGCACGCTGATACGGAGGGTCACCTTCGACCTGACGGGGTTGCCGCCAACCCTTGATGAAATAAAGGCGTTCCTGGCAGACGATCGGCCGAAGGCTTACGAAGCCCTCGTCGATCGCTTGTTGGCCAGGAAACAGTATGGCGAGCATGTGGCGCGATACTGGTTGGACCTGGTTCGCTTTGCGGACACCAACGGCATGCACAAGGACTTTTACCGGAACTTCATCGCTTACCGCGACTGGGTCATCAGGGCGTTCAACGACAACCTGGGCTACGACGATTTCGTCCGCTACCAGTTGGCGGGTGACCTGTTTCCCAATGCGACCAACGACCAGCTCGTTGCTACCGGGTTCAGCCGGTTGCACCTCATCATTGACCGCGGCACCGCGTTGCCGGAGGAGAGCTTCTTCAAGAACGTGGTCGACCGGGTCACGGCCGTTGGCACAACTTTCATGGGGATGACCGTCCATTGCGCGACCTGCCATGAACACAAATACGACCCGCTCACCCAGAAAGATTTCTACTCGCTCTTCGCGTTCTTCAACAACATCGATGCGGCGCCCGAAACCAATGGTCGTCCAAAGGACGGTCTTCAGCCGCCTTTCCTGGCGTTGGGAACACCCGGGCAGAAAAGAAACCTGAAGCGGTTGGACAAGCAGATTGCCGTGAGTCTCAAGGCCTCGAAGGCTCTGAAGACGAGAGTGGCCGCAGAAAAGGACCCGCAGAAAAAGAAAGCGTTGGCCCAGGAACTCAAGGCGACCACTGCCGGGTACGACACCCTGAAAGGAATGCGTGATCGGCTTGACCGGGAAATCCCGCGGGCGATGGTGATGAGAGAACGCAAGGAGGTTCGCCCGACCCATATCAGGATCAGGGGGCAATACGACGTTCTTGGAGAATTGGTTGAGCGGAACACTCCTGGGTTCCTGCCCCCCTTGAAGAAATCCGGGAAGACTGCGACGCGAATGGACCTCGCGGAGTGGTTCGTCGATCCCGGCCATCCGCTCACCGCTCGGGTCGCGGTCAATCGCTTCTGGCAGCAGTTCTTCGGATCCGGCCTGGTGAAGACCTCCGAGGATATCGGGACCCAGGGCGAGGTGCCGATATATCCCGAACTGCTCGATCATCTGGCGGTGTCCTTCATCGAATCAGGATGGAACGTCAAGGCCCTGGCCAGGCAGATCGTGACCTCCAGGACCTATCGCCAGTCATCTGTTTCCACCCCGGAACAATTCGCCACAGATCCCGAGAACCGGATGCTGGCCCGGGGATCTCGCTTCAGGATGGACGCCGAGATGATTCGGGACCAGATTCTCGCCACCAGCGGCCTGCTCGTGAACACGATGTACGGCAAGAGCGTCAAACCGCCTCAGCCGGATGGTCTCTGGAAGTCCGTCACCATGATTGGCGAGCGATTCAAGGCCGATACGGGGGAGGCCATCCATCGCCGCAGTCTCTACACCTATTGGAAACGCGGAATGCCGCCGCCTCAGATGACCATCCTCAATGCCCCGATCAGGGACGCATGCATCGCCCGTCGCGAACGCACCAATACACCGTCTCAAGCGCTGTTGCTGTTGAACGAAAGCGAGTACCTGAGGGCGGCGCGTGAACTCGCCCGGAAAGTCCTTGGCATTGAAGAGAAGAGAGCAGCGCGGCGATTGGCTTTTGCTTTCGAGACAGTCACCTCCAAGCTGCCGGATGAGAAGGAGCAGCGGATCCTGTCGGATCTCCTGAGGGCTCTCCAGCAGAGCTATCTCGAGCGTCCCGCATTGGCGAGTGAGATTTGCCGTGGTTTGAACCTGCCAACCGCCAGGAAAAGGGCGCAGCTTGCCGCATGGACCGTTCTGGTCAATGCCCTCTACAACCTCGATATCACCAAAACCCGAGAGTAGCATGACAGATCCCGTCTCAGAATACGGTGACCTCCAATCGCGACGGTCCTTCCTGGGCGCCTCCCGCATGGGGCTCGGGGCTGCAGCCTACGCTTCTCTTGTCGCCGGGCATTCGGTCGCTGCCAATCCCGATCTGGCCCCCAAGCCCAGGGCAAGACGGATCATCTTTCTGTTCATGGCCGGGGCTCCGAGCCAGGTCGACCTGTTCGACTACAAGCCCGACCTCCACAAGCTCTTCAAAACCGAGTTGCCCCAATCCATCAGGAAAGGCCAGCGGGTAACGGCGATGACCCGCGGCAAACAGAAGCTTGTCGCGCCGTCGACGTTCAAGTTCGCCCGGCAGGGACGGAGCGGGGTGTGGATGTGCGAACTTCTGCCTCACCTTTCGGCGTTGGCTGACGACCTGTGCCTGGTTCACTCCTTCAATACCAACGCCATCAATCACGATCCGGGCAAGACCTCTTTCTGCACCGGGTCGGAAATCCCCGGGAAGCCGAGCATGGGTTCCTGGCTGAGCTACGGCCTGGGATCATTGAACAAGGACCTCCCGGACTTCGTGGTGATGCCCTCGGCCTTTTGGAGTGGCCGGGTGAACGTCCAGGCGCTCTACTCCCGGCTGTGGGGCAGTGGGTTTCTTCCCTCCAAGCACCAGGGGACGTCCTTTCAGACCGTGGGCGACCCCGTGTTGTTTCTCTCCAATCCCAAGGGAATCGACGGCAAGGTTCGCCGCAGGATGCTGGACTCGCTTGCCCAATTGAACCGCAAGCACCTTGCCGAAATCGGTGATCCCGAGATCCAGACAACCATCGCCCAGCAAGAGATGGCCTTTCGCATGCAGTCATCCGTTCCGGAACTGACGGATATCTCCAAGGAGCCCAAAAAGGTCCTGGAAATGTATGGTCCGGAGGTCAACAAGCTCGGATCTTATGCGAGAAACTGCCTCCTCGCGCGGCGGATGGTCGAGAGAGACGTGCGGTTCGTACAACTTTTCCATCGCGGCTGGGATCACCACACTAACCTGCCGGACAACATGAGAGGGCAGTGCCGAGACGTCGATCAACCGACCGCCGCGTTGCTCAAGGACCTCAAGTTGCGTGGGCTTCTCAACGACACCCTGGTTATTTTTGTCGGGGAATTCGGGCGGACGGTGTTTGGCCAAGGCAATATTGCCCGCGACAATTATGGCCGCGACCACCATCCCCGCTGCTTTTCGGGATGGCTCGCCGGCGGGGGGATCAAGGGCGGCATGCACTACGGCAAGACCGATGACTTCAGCTACAACGTGGTCGAAAACCCCGTCCACGTGCGAGATCTCCATGCGACGATGCTGCATCTCCTTGGAATCGACCACCACGGGCTGACGTTCGCTTTTCAAGGCCTCGACCAAAAGCTGACCGGCGTGGAAAAGTCACGGGTGGTCGAAGAGATCATCAGCTGACCACCGCCCGATCCCGAGGACCGGGTTCGATTCCGGCGGGTTGCATGCCGAGGCTGGGGGCGGGCCACTGTTCACGGACGACGGGAGTGACAAGTGTTGAAAATGCGCAGGAACAACTGGATGGCTCTGGCAGGTCTGATACTGGTCTGTGGGGGGCTTGTTTCGGCCGCCTTCAGCAACCCGCCGGGTGCCTTGAATAATCCCGAGGGGGATAGACGGGCCCTGCTGCTGGGAGTCTCCGGGTTCGCATGCACGATCGCCGGGACCGTGCTGTTGGTGATGGTGGCACGCAGGACGACGGAGTCCATGTCACCGGAGAAGAAAACGAAAACCAATATCGGCGTGGGAATCGGGGTCATCCTTCAGTTGACAGGGGTTCTTGTGTTCAGGGTCGGAGCGGGCCCACCCCTGGTCGTGCCACTTCTATTGCTGGTCAGTGTTCCGGTGTTCGTCTGGGGCTGTATGAACTACGCCGAAGGCAAGGGCCGCTCAAAGTGGCTCGGTTTGGTTGGCGTGGCGGGGATAATCGGGTTGGCCGTCCTGACTATCTTCCCCGAGCAGCATGAAGGGGATGGCGTCAGTCCGCCTGGCTCTGATGCCGCTGCCGAAGACGTGGCATCTCAGACCCCGGAAATCTGATGGACCCGGCGGATTGAACGGCGAGGCTTCCTGCTTGAACGGCGACCCGGCAGCGGTCACGATGAGCGCCCGTCCTCGTGTGCCGCACAAGCTGCTCGCTCCATGCAGATCCGTTGCCCCCACTGCCAGAATCCGATCGAGATGGTCCGGGACGACGAGTCCTTCGACTTTGACTGCCCGTCGTGCGGCAGCAGTTTCAACCTGGCCAGTGACGCCGAGACGATTGGCCAGGACGAACCGGTATCTCGCTCGGTTGGCCACTTTGAGCTGATCGAGCAGGTCGGGACGGGTGCCTTCGGCACGGTCTATCGGGCGCGGGATACCAAGTTGGACCGGTCGGTGGCAGTCAAGATTCCCCGCCAGGCTCAGTTGGACGGACCGCAGACGGAGAATTTCCTGCGGGAAGCCCGTGCCGCCGCACAGTTGAAACACCCCAATATTGTCAGTGTGCACGAGGTGGGTCGGCAGGACGACACGCTCTACATCGTCAGCGACTTCGTTGAAGGTCTCTCGCTGGCCGACTGGTTGAGCGGGCAGAAATTGACGGCACGGGAAGCGGTCGAGCTGTGTGTCACGATTGCCGGAGCGTTGCACCATGCTCACGAGCAAGGAGTGACGCACCGGGACCTGAAGCCGTCGAACATCATGCTGGATTCCGAGTGGCAGCCCCACGTGATGGATTTCGGGCTGGCGAAGCGAGAGGTGGGTGAGATCACGATGACGGTCGAGGGCAAGGTGCTGGGGACACCGGCCTACATGTCGCCCGAACAGGCTCGCGGCGAAGCTCATCAAGCCGATCGGCGTGCCGATGTCTATTCCCTGGGCGTGATCCTGTTTGAGTTGTTGACCGGCGACCTGCCCTTTCGGGGCAACCAGCGAATGCTGCTGCACCAGGTGATCCACGAGGAGCCACCGTCACCGCGGAAACTCAACGGCACGATTCCACGTGACCTGGAGACGATCACGCTGAAGTGCCTCCAGAAGGACCCGTCGCGTCGATACCGGACGGCGCAACAACTCACCGATGACCTGGTTCGCTGGATGGGCGGCGAGCCGATTTCGGCTCGGCCAGTGACGTGGATGGAGCGGAGTTGGCGGTGGTGTAGGCGGAAGCCGGCGAACGCGGTGATGGTGCTGGCTCTCGTGGTTGGGACGGGTGTATCAACCTACTTCGCGTTCGATGCAGCGAATGCGGCACGGGTGGCCAACGCTGCTCGCAAGGACGAGAACGAACAAAGAGAAAGGGCGGTGAAGGCCGCCGAGAAAGCTGGCCTGGCCCGGGAGAAGGCAGAAACCGAGTCTCAGCGAGCTCAACAGAGCGAAGCCCTGGCAAAACGCCAGGCCTACATATCCGACATGTTGCTCGTGCAGCGGGACTGGGACGACGCGAACATCGGTCGGCTCAGGCAGCTTCTGGATCGATACAGGGGCGACGGTCAGCGGACGACAGGCTTTGAGTGGGATTATTGGAATCGACTGATCGAGAGCAATCTCCGCACCCTGGAAGGACATGCAGGCGGTGTCACCAGCGTCAGTTTTGGACCGGAGGGCAAGTGGATTGCCAGCGGCAGCCTGGACCGGACGGTGAGATTGTGGGATGCACAAACGGGTCGGCAGAGATTCGTAATGACGGGGCATCCCGCATTGATCAACACGGTGTGCTTTTCCGCGGACGGAAAGCGTGTGATCAGCGGAAGTGAAGATGGAACGGTCATCACATGGGATGCGGTCACCGGCCAGAAACAGCGGACGCTCAAGCTGAAAGGTCCCAGGAGCATCTTCTATTGCATGGATGTCAGTCGCGACAGGAAACAAATGGTCACCGGGGGCGGGGTGGTAACCCCCACCAGAGAGGGGGCGGTGCAGCCCGGGGAAATCAACTTGTGGGACCTGGAGACCGGCAAGCCGACGTTCACGGTCAAGGCGCACAGAGACATGATCTACTGTGTGCGTTTCAGTCCGGACGGAAAGCAGTTTCTCAGTGGGGGCCGGGACAGCAGAGTGCAGGTGTGGGATGTGGCGACCGGCAAGAAGGTCCTCACAACCAGGGCACACAAAGACTACGTCCTGAGCGTGAATTGCAGCCCGGATGGCAGGCAGATCGTCAGCGGCCACTCGGACGGAGTCGTCAACGTGTGGGACGCCGAGACCGGCCTGCGGGCATTCAGCCTCAATGGGCATTCAGCCTACGTCAAGTCGGTGAGTTTCAGTCGGGACGGCAAGTCGATCGTCAGCTCGAGCCTGGACGGTACGGTGATCGTGTGGGACGTCAAAACCGGCCGATCGACGCGTACGCTCAAGGGCCATTCCCGTGGTGTCAACTGCGTGAGTCTCACCGCAGACGAACAGCGGTTTGTCACCGGCGGCCAGGACAAGACCCTGAAGGTGTGGCATGCGGAGATTCGCCAGGAGGCGTCAACGTTGACGGGGCACAAGAGCGATGTCATGGCCGTCATTTTCAGTCCGGATGGGACACGGATCGTCAGTGCTGGTGCGGACAGGACGGTGAAGGAATGGGACGTGAAGACCGGCCGGGAGACGCTCTCGTTGGCAGGACACACCGAAATGGTGTGGTGCGTGAACTACAGTCCCGATGGCCGACAGATTGTCAGCGGAAGCCGTGACCGTACGTTGAAGGTGTGGGATGTCGGAACAGGCCAGGAGGTCCGTGCGCTCACGGGACACGGAGATGCCGTCCACGCTGTGAGTTTCAGCCCCGATGGCAGCCAGATTGTCAGTGGATGCCGCGACGGAACGATGAAGGTCTGGGATGCCGCCACCGGCCAGGAGACCCGGACGCTCGAGGGGCACGCAGGTGCAATCCACAGTCTGTGTTTCAGTCCGGACGGAAATCAGATCGTCAGTGGAAGTCGTGATCGCACGTTGAAGTTGTGGGATGTCGCCACGGGCAAGGAGACTCTCACATTCAAGGGACACTCCGGGTGGGTTGCCGAGGTGCGTTTCAGCCCGGACGGAAAGCGATTGGTCAGCGGTGGGTGGGACGGATTGGTGAAGCTGTGGGATGTGGAAACCGGCCAGGAAACGCGGACACTCAAGGGGCACGCTGTCACTGTCGGTGGGGTGAGTTTCAGCCCGGACGGGCAGCGGATTGTCAGTGGCAGCATGGACAAGACCTTGAAGGTGTGGGACGCCGAAAGTGGCCAGGAGATGCTCACACTCAGAGGCCATGTGGAATCAGTCTGGAGCGTGCATTTCAGTCCGGACGGGACGCGGATCGTCAGCGGGAGCGCCGACGACAACCTGAAGATCTGGGATGCCCGCCCGTTGGCCGACTCCAAGTAGCTCCAGCCGTCTCATCCCGGCCCCGCCGCCTTCGCGTGATCTCGCCCCATCTCTCCCGGCCCCAGGTCCGTGGTTCGGGTCCTGTAGCTCAACGACTCTTTGCGGCTTCGACAACCTCGTCCGCCGGGTCCGGGGTATACGTCATCACTCGGCGACTCTCATTACTCGTCGGGTCCAACGTCCTCGAGGAGGAGTTCGCTACCCGTGCCGGGTGGCCTTGGGGCAAACAACGGCCGTCCAGAATCATCAACAAACAGTGCACGCACCTCGTCGGAGACCGGAATGTTCTGGAACTGGTTGCAGGTCGCCAGCACGACATCATGGCGACCAAGGATGTACTCCTTGATTATGAAACTGAATATCATCTCGTCGGAGAACGAGCGGTCAAAACGTGACTCGTGGTTTGAGACCAACTGAATCCATTCACTCAATTTCGCCGCATTCCTCTTTTCAGGAAATGAAACGAACAAACGACTCGCTTTGTGGACTCGCCACACGCTGAGGGCGAAGAGAATCAGCAGACCATCAAACGTGATCCGAAAGAAAAGGAACATGGTGGCCGTCCAGAACGGCAGTACACCCATCTCGGGTCCAATGTTCAGGTGGTATATCTCCATCACGTCCAACAGCGCGCCGCGGAATAGGTTGTTCGTGGTAACCAGAAGCGAACCAACGTGACTGTCTGCAACGGGCACGTCCATATGTGAGGTCGTCGCAGCGAGGACGGCGATCTGCAGGCCGAACAATATACCCAAAAACATGCTGAACACGGGAACCGTGTTGGAATCAAGCACGTCGTCAAGTGAGCCAAACACAAAGTGGTCCCAGTGTTGGTGGTTGTCTGTGACGATGGAAATGTTGTCTTCCTCGAACAGAGAGGACCGGCTCTTGGCAACGACAGCTGCGAAAACTAGATGAACCGTGATAGCCGTCGTGACGATCAGCCAGTCGTAAGGAAGCAACGTGCCAAATAAGAGCACCAAAAAATAAAAGGTGGCTATTGCGGCCAACAGAAAAACCACACCACTGACGACGAGCCGGTACCTCGTGGTCTCCGTGGTGTCAAATTGGTTGTAACCCCGGATCGCCAGTGCTAACACGAATTGCTGGTTGGTCGATAGCGATGGGTCTGCGGACGCTGTTGCTGTTAGCGTCTTCTGCAACTCATCTGAGGAACTCGACGGATAGTCAGCGGGCTCCAATGGACGGCCTGCGGGAAGTTGTGCCTCGGTCTCTTGTTCGGACATGAAAACCCCTACAAGTGGATCGAACAAATAATGACGAGGTGTCCTGTGACAGCGTTCGGTGTTTTGGGGGACTGACCTGCTCCCCATCGATCGACGCCGAGCGGCGGGGTTCGGATCTGGCGGTCAACGGCCCTGGTCGACGCTGCGGGGACGGGTTCGGATCTGTCGGGTTGAACGCCCGGCCTGGGCTCGACGACAGTCCCTTGCCGGTGATCCTAGCTCAGGATGTCATCAATCACCCGGCCGTAGACGTCTGTCAGTCGGTAGTCGCGGCCGTGGTGCGGGTAGGTCAGCCGTTCGTGGTCGATGCCCAGCAGGTGCAAAATCGTGGCGTGCAGGTCGTGCAGATGCACCTGGTCCTGGACCGGTCGATAACCGAAATCGTCCGTCTCGCCATACACCAGGCCGGCCTTCACGCCGCCGCCTGCCAACAGCGTGCAAAAGCTCTCCTGCTGATGTTCGCGGCCGTGTTTTTCGATCGGACTTGTTCCGGAGAGATCCTGGCTCCAGTAAGTGCGGCCGAACTCTCCGGACACCATCAGCAGCGTGTCCTCCAGGAGGCCGCGCCTCTTGAGGTCCCGGATCAATCCGGCGATGGGTTGGTCTGCCTTGGCACAGGAACCGGGCAGGGCGTTGCGGATGTCGCCGTGATGGTCCCAGCCGCCGATCGTCACCTGCACGAACCGCACACCCGCTTCGCTGAGCCGCCGGGCCATCAGGCAGGCACGACCGTTTGCGTCGCTGGCACCGCCGCCGATCCCGTACATTTCCAAGGTCTGTTTCGATTCCCGTGAAAGATCGATCAGGCCCGGCGTTTCCGCCTGCATGCGAAAGGCCAATTCAAACGACTCGATGATGCCCTCCATCTGCGAATCGGTTTTGACACGATTCAACAGGCGTCGGTTGATGCGTTGCAGGAAGTCCAGCCGTCGCCGCTGCAGATCCGGCTTGGTGTCCGGGTCGCGCAGGTTGGTGATGGCGACTCCGCCGTCTTTCCCAGGCACGCGCAATGGTGTGCCCTGGTGAATGGCCGGCAGGAATCCGGCGCCGTAAGTCCGCCCGTCGCCGGGTGGGTGAATCGTGATGAAACCAGGCATGTTCTGGTTCTCGGTGCCAAGGCCGTAGCTGAGCCATGCGCCCATCGACGGCCGCGCTTCGGCAATGTGCCCGGTGTGAAACTGCAGTGCCGCCGGCGCGTGGGCCTTGTTGTCGGCAACCATGGCCCTCAGCAGGCAGAGTTCATCCGCCACGCCGGACAGGTTGGGCAGCAAATCGGACATCATCATTCCCGACTGCCCTCGGGGACGCACCGGCTTGACCGGAGCCATGGGCAGGAACCGGGCAACGCCCACGCGAAGCTGCCCGTCGTCGCCAACCGGCGACTTGATCGCCTGCCCATGCTTGCTCGTGATGTATGCCTTGGGTGCAAACAGATCGCCCTGCGAGGGTCCGCCAGCCAGGAAAACAAAGATGATCCGACTGGCCCGTGGTGGAACGTGGGGAGCGCCGGCAGCAAGTGGATTCGCCGCGGAGGTGGTGTCGGCAATCAGCCCGCTCAAGGCCAGCCCGCCAAATCCGCAAGCCGTTCCCCGCAGCAGCTCACGTCGACTAAACGTCATGGTCATCGTCTGTTCTTCCAGTTGCCGGTACACGGGAATGCACGAAGCGGAACGGGTTGCTCACATCCTGATCAGGAATTCATTCGAGGCCAACAACGCGTGGCACAATTCGGCCCAGCCACGTTCTCCGGTCTCCCGCAAGAACTCGACTGCCTCACGCCGTTCCATCCCGGTGATGGGACGATTCAGCAACGTCAACCAGAGAAGTTCGAGCCGCTTGGACTCGTTGCCTTCGGTGCCGATCCGCGTGGCGAGTGCGACGGCGTGCTTCTTGACCACGGGACTGTTCATCAGGAACAGCGCCTGCGTGGGGACTGCTGTTATCGGGCGTTTTCCGGTCAATTGCGAAGGCTGTGCGAAATCAAATACGTTGCGGAGCATGGCCGGTCCCGGTTGGGCGCCGTGCCTTATGACCGGCAGGTAGATCGTCCGCTCGAACTCCTGTCCAGGTCGCCACTTCGAAAACCGAAAATTCGGCGGGTTCACGTCTTTCGGGTCGAGGCCGCCGACGTTTTCAGGAAATTCCAATGGCAGGGCCGGACCGCCGGTGGACGGCTTGAGTCGGCCGCTGACCATGATCATGGCGTCACGCAGCGCCTCGGCGTCGAGCCGGGTCCGGTTCATCCGCCACCGCAGTCGGTTGCCAGGGTCCGCGGCGTGGGTGCGATCGTCGTGCGCGCTGGCCAGGCCGTACGTGCGGCCGAGGACCAGCGAGCGGATGAGCTTCTTCTGCGACCAGCCGTCGCGGACGAACTGCCGGGCCAGGAAGTCGAGCAACTCGGGGTGTGAGGGCCTGTCGCCGGGCAAACCAAAATAGTCGACCGACCGAACGAGGCCTTCGCCAAACAGCTTCTGCCAGACGCGATTCACCGCGACCCGCGCTGCCAGTGGATTCCCGGCCACCCAGTCTGCCAGTTGCCGCCGCCCGCTTTGTTTAGCCGGAATGTCGGGCTGACCCTTGGAAGCCACCTGCAGGAAGCCCCGTGGTACCTGTTTGCCCAGGGCACGGGGATCGCCGCGAATGGTAATCCGCATGTCTGTCGGATTCTCGACGTCCCTCACACCATGGACCCTGGGCACGCTGGGCACAAAGAACTCGGCGTGAAGGATCAGCTTGTCCAACTGGCCGACCCGATCCGATCGGTCTTTGCGTTCCTTGGACAGCTTGTCACGTTCGGCTTTCGACAGGTCCTTGTTTTCGAGCAGTTTGTCCAGTTCCGCCCGGCGGTCCCCTGCCTGCTTTCGTTCACTCTTCCAGCGGGTGAGTTTTTCAGCGTGCTCCGTCTCCCGTCGAGCACGATCGGTCTGCTGGGTTTTCGTTTCGGGCAGCTCGATGACATTCACATCGCTCCACACGCCCCGCTTGGTCTTGTAGACGGTCGACGTGCCGTGAAAGAACCCGGCCATGGCGTAATAGTCGCGTTGAGAAATCGGATCGAACTTGTGGTCGTGACACCTTGCACATTCGAGCGTCAATCCCAGGAATGCCTTGCCGACCTTGTTGAGTTGCTGGTCAACGATATCCACCAGCAGCTTCGCCTTGTCGGATTCGACGATCTCGATATCGCCGAGGACCAGGAACCCGGTCCCCGTCAAGCTGGCGGCTCGCTGCTCAACGTCCCGTATGTCGGCTGCAAACAGGTCGCCTGCAATCTGCTCGCGAATGAACTCGTTGAACGGCTTGTCGTTGTTGTAGGCGGCGATGACGTAATCACGATAACGCCAGGCGTATCGGGCGAAGACGCTGTTCGAAGTTCCGACCTGGTCTGCGTATCCCACGAGATCCAGCCAATGCCTCGCCCAGCGTTCACCAAACGCGCGTGAGGCCAGCAGCCGATCGACCACCTTTTCGCGTGCCAGTGGCGACCGGTCACCGGTGAACTCGTGAACCTGTGTAACCGTCGGTGGAAGTCCAGCCAGGTCAAAGCTCACCCGACGCAACCACGTGTAGCGGTCAGCGTCGGCTACGGGTCGCAGGCCGGCTTTTTCGAGTCGGGCCAGGATGAACCGGTCCACCTTGCTTTGCGGCCACTGCGTGTTCTTGACGCCAGGCGGTGCCGCCCGCTTGAGCGGCTGAAAGGCCCAGTGTTGCCGTCCCGCTTCGATGTCGATCCTGTTCTTGCGGGCGGATTTCGTCACACGGGGATCGTAAGCCCCGTCAGCCACCCACCGTTCCAGCAGCCTGATGAGCTTGCCCGAAAGCTTCCCCTTCGGTGGCATCTCGAGGTCTTCATAACGAACGGCGCTCAACAGCAGACTCTTGCCGGGCTGACCGGGAACCAGTGCGGGTCCGGATTGACCTCCTTTTTTCCAACCGCTCCGGGAGTCGAGCACCAGGCCACCTTTCGCCTTTTTCGCCTGATGACTGTGGCACTGGTAACAGTGTTGCTCAAAAATCGGCCGCACCTTCTCGTTGAAAAAGGTCCTGGCTGCCGGGTTTCCTTGAGACGGAGCCCCTTTCTCCTGGGCCAGGGACGGCAACGACATGGCACACAAGCTGAGAACCACGACGGCAGGGGAAAACAGCTTGGTCATGTGAGTTACCATCACCCGCAATTTCTCGATTCCAGCTCCGGCGGGATCACGAGGCACATGGGACAACCGCCAGGCACAGCCCTCGGACCGATTCTATCATGCACGGGTGGTCGTCACCTGCAACGACCGGCCGGAAAACGGTCGATCCGCGGTCCCGCTCTGGCCGTGAGCAATGGCCCACCGTCGGGGTCGCTTGAGGATCTCGACACCGCGGGATGACGTCGAGGCCAACGTGGACCAGGGGGACCTGTCGTTGGCTCGCAACAGCACGCCGCCGGGGCCCATGTGCGGATGCAGGACAAGCTGGAGATCAAATGTCGCGTCGGTTCCCAGCAGTGGTCCCTTCCAGCTCTGTCGGCCGTACCCGGAACGGGGGACGATCCTGACAAGCAGGCGGCCGCTGTCGCCATCGATGCCGATCCAGATCGGCTCGACACCCTCGCTGGGATCGATGGCGCAGACGAGTGTTTGATCGCGGCCGTCAGAACCGTCGCGGTCGGCCTTTGCCGTTGTGCCACGGATCCGCAGGGCCAGGATCTCTCGCTGCGGATCCCGCGGCACCAGCAGTGTCGCGGTGTTCTGGGCGGTGACGGGTTGCCACTGCTTGAACGGGGGCAGCTCGAATGGCCATTGAAGCTGTTCCCGCACGCGGCCGGTTGGATCGTGGACCTGGTATCTCAGCCCCTGTTTGTCCACCGCGACCTGGACGGCGTGGAAGTACTCGGAACTGCCCGGCATGAAACCGCCGGGGCCGTGCACGGTTCCGGCACCACCGGAGAGGATCTGCAGCACGCCGTCGTGGGCCTGTACATCGAAGGCGATGATGTGGCTTGCCAGGTAGGCATCGACGTTGTGCTTGACGAGCAGGTCCCAGAAAGGACGTCGCTGGGCGGGTGGGAAGCACCAGAGTGGCCAGGCGATGTAACCGTTGACGGGAAAGACCGGGTAGTGCCCGACGACGAACTTGAACTTCGCGTCCGCGTTTTCAATGAGCACCCGGTCCAGCCAGGCATGGTCGATGGGCATCTGCCGGTCGGGTTGGTGGGTCGAGATGTAGAGCAGGTTGCCGCGGCGAAACCAGTAGGCGAGCCCCTTTTGTCCCGCGGGGCCGTTCTGGGGCAGGTCGGAGTGCACCGACCGGAAAACCTCCGCACTGCCGTCATCGTAAGTGTTGTGGTTGCTTGTTGATTGATACAGCGGCAACTTGCGTTCACGAATCCACTTCATCTCCGTTCCCTGCCAGTAGTCCCACTGGCGTCGGAGTTCCGCGTAGTCCTTCGTGTACCCGCTGACCGCGTCACCGGGAAAAGCGATGAACTCCGGCTGTGGCCGGATCCGGGCAACCATTCGATTGACCGATCGGAGGTTCGCTTCCAGGGGGGTTCCCGGCAGACCGCTGCAACAGTCGCTGTAGAGCACGAAGCGGTGCCCACTCGGATCGCGGGGCAGCAGGGCAGGAATCGTCGTCGATTTTCCGGCTGCAACGACCTGCCGGCCAACCAGTGTGGTTGCCACGGCTCCGGCCGTGGCCTGGCAGAACTCGCGACGATCCATGATGAACTCCAGCCAATGACGAGCGGGACCGCCCGTATTTCCGCACAATCGGTTTGCGAGTTCCACTCGACCGGGCGCCGGGGAATCCCGAGACGGACTGAAACCTGGCGGTCAACGGTCGCGGGAGCTTGTCGACTCTGCTGGCGGCGGCGCGGGAAGAACCGTGAAGCCCAGGTCGCTCTTGCCGTCCTTCTCGAAGAGCACGATCACACGGCCGTCGGGCAGGACGCCGACATCGCTGTAGCCCGAAGGCCCCTGGTAATACTGCTGCTTCCAGGGCCAGGTCTTGCCGTCGTCGTAGCTGGCCCAGAGCGTGCCCTGCACGCGGCCGGTGGCGAGTCCAGGACCGGAATACAGGATCATGCCCGGCTGGCCGTCCCTGGGCCACGAGTGACGCACCACCGCCCCCTGGCATGAGGGATCGGGCAGGTCCTTTGCATGCCTGAACCTGGTCGTGTCCTTTGTGCCGCCGTCGGGGATGACCGTCAGTCCTCGCTGCTTGTTCGGGGTGCGGCCGTTGAAGAGAACGGATCCGTCGGTCAATTCCACTCCCTTGGCTTCGCCCAGGGCGACACCGCCCGAGAGCAGGACGCCGCCGGGCTTCCAGGTCGCACCGTGGTCGTCGCTGTAGACGACACCCGCCACCCAGTGGGCAGAACCGGTGGTGTAGTTCATCGGCACGATCAGCCGCCCCGCCGTTTTGCCACGACCGGTCACGAAGCCGGCACCGGGACCCGGCAGAACGATCTCGCGGCCGGGCTTCAACTGGTCGCGGATGGTCTTGCTGGCGTCCCTGGGCTTGGCCCAGGTCCTGCCGTCGTCGTCGCTGAAGGTCACGAACTGGCGAACGAATCGACGCGCGTTCCAGCCCTGCGTGAGCGTTGCGATGTCGATCCGTCCCATGAAGAGCCAGACCCGGCCCGTATCCGGGTCCACGATCGGAGAGGGGTTGTTCACCGAGTGTTTCCCGTCGTCCATGACGACGATCTTCGGGCCCCACGTCTTGCCGTGATCCTCGCTGCGACGGAGAACCGTGTCGATGTCACCGACGTCACGCCCGTTCAGCCGGCGGGCTTCGGCGAAGGCGAGGATCGTGCCTTTCCGGGAGACCGCCAGGGCCGGAATGCGATACGCCGCCGCCGAGCCGGGTTTGCGGGATGGCTTGCCGGAAC
>CAUZRQ010000103.1:0-19209 GCA_963582065.1 Planctomycetota bacterium
TCGATGGATCGAGCGTGGTGTCCTTCAACTGGTCGGCGTTCATTTCGCCCAGGCCCTTGAACCGATCGATGACGACCTTGCGTCCCGAAGGGGCTGCGGCGAGCACCTGTTCCTTGTCGGCGTCGTCCTGGGCGTAGAACGTCTCGTTGCCGATCTCGATCCGGTACAACGGCGGTTGGGCGATGAAGAGCTTGCCCTGGCGGATCAACTCTCGCATGTGACGGAAGAAGAACGTCAGCAGCAGTGTGCTGATGTGGTACCCGTCGCTGTCGGCATCCATCAGCAGGATCACTCGGCCGTAACGGAGCTTGCGGATGTCACAGGCGGGGCCGATTCCGGTGCCGAGTGTCTCGACGAGGTCCTGGATCGACTGGTTGGACATGATCTTGGCGGTCGAGAGGGACTCGGTGTTGAGTACCTTGCCACGGAGGGGCAGGACGGCCTGGGTACGGCTGTTGCGTCCCATTGCCGCGGTGCCGCCGGCCGAATCGCCTTCGACGATGAACAACTCGCTTTCCTCGAGGTTGTCGGCCCGGCAGTCGTAGAGCTTGCCGGGCAGGGTGCTGCGTCGGCTGGTCGGTGTCTTGCGGCGGATTTCCTTGGCCGCATCACGACTGGCCATGCGAGCTCGTGCGGCGAGCACGATCCGCCCGAGAATCGCATCGGCAATCGACGGGTTGGCGTTGAGCCAGGTCTCCAGGCCGGGACGGATCAGTCCTTCGACCTGACCGGACAACCCGGGGTTGTTGAGTTTTTCCTTGGTCTGACCCTGAAACATGGGGTCGCTGAGGAAGACAGAGAGGACGGTGACGATGCCTTCACGGATGTCGTCGTTGGTGACCGTCACTCCCTTGGACTTGATGCCGTGGACATCCATGTAGTTCTTGATCGCCTTGGCCACTCCGCTCCGCAGTCCGCTCTCGTGCGTTCCTCCGGCGTGAGTGCGGATGCCGTTGACGTAGCTGCGAACTTCCTCGTCGGTGGCCTCGGTCCAGTGCAGCACGACCTCGAACCGGTTCCCCTGATCGTCCTTCTCGGTCGAAAACGGTATCTCGTGGATCGACTTCTTCTGCCCGTCGGAGGTGATCTTCGCGAGATAGGCGGCAATCCCTTCGGGGTGGCAGAGCTTGTGCGTCTCACCCTTCGTCTCGTCGTGAAAGAAAATCTTCAAACCACCGTGGATGAACGAGATGTCCTCGAGGTGCTGACGGATGGTCTCGGAATTGAACTTGGTTCGGCGGAAGACCGAGTCGTCGGGTCGAAAGAAGATGGTGGTGCCGTGGCCGCGGATCCGGCGGACCTTCTTGACCTCGGCGGTCGGCTGGCCCCGCGTGTAGCTCTGCATCCACTCGTGCCCGTCCCGCCGCACGGTCGCGATCATCTCGACCGAGAGCGCATTGACGACAGACGCACCGACTCCGTGGAGTCCGCCGCTGCGAGCGTAGTTCTTGTCCGAGAATTTCCCGCCTGCGTGGAGCGTGGTCAGGATCAGTTCGAGTGCCGACTTCTTGGTCTTGGGATGCTTGTCGACGGGGATGCCCCGTCCGTTGTCGCTGACAGTGATCGAACTGCCGTCCTTGTGGAGCGTGCAGTTGATCTGGTCGGTCTCACCGGCGAGGAACTCGTCAACCGAGTTGTCGACGATTTCCCACAGCAGGTGGTGCAGTCCCCGGCTGTCGGTGGTGCCGATGTACATCGCCGGACGACGCCGGACGGCCTCGAGTCCCTCGAGGACCTCGATGTCCTTGGCCTGGTAGGAGCCCCCGTCTTTCCGGGAACTCTTCGGTTCAGCCTTTGCCGTCTTGGCTGTTTTCTGCCTCTTGGCCGTTTTCCGCCTCTTGGCCGTCCTGCCCTTTTTGCCGGTTGCCGTCGCCATCCTCATTGGTCCTCATACTTGTTCCAGTCGACCAGCTCGATTTCCCGAGTGATGAGCTCGGTGAATCCGGTTCGCTTGGAGGTCTTGACCCCGCGTCCACCACGGGTGGTGATGGTGTACTTGGTCTGGCCGAAGCTGACCACCTTGTCGTTGGTGTTGCGGACCCGCAGGGCGTCGCTGGGCCGCGAGAGTTGCCGCGCGCCGATCACTTCGTCTCCGGCATCGAGCCTGATGCCGCGGACACCCTTGCCAGGACCGGCCAGCACGGGCACGTCGTCGATCTTGAAGTGCACCAGTCTCGCGTCGCGCGAGACGACGAACAGCGTTTGGCCGCTGGTGACCAGATCGGCGTAAACCACGCGGTCGCCGGAGTTGAGTCGGCAGTAGCGGCGACCGCTGCGGGTCGAGGGAGTCCGGAACGCGCCGAAACTGTATCTGAGCACCTGCCCGCCCGAGGTGACGATCAACAGGTAAGGTCCATGGGTCACCTCGCCGCGGACCGCAGCGTCCGTTGGCACGAACCTCGGATCGGTCCCCACTGCGGTGACCACCTGCACGCCGTCTCCGAGCTTGACCAGCTTGGAGAGCGGGTCGCCGTAACCGGACGAAACGGGCAGCCCGTCGATCGGCAGGGTGTAGGCAGTGCCGTCGCTGGCCAGGATGACCGTCGAGTCAACCGTGCTGCCGGGCACGACCGACAGCACGCTGTCGCCCTCGCGGACCCGAGTCGACTCGATCTTCGTCAGTCGGCTCACTCGCTTGATCCATCCGTCACGAGTCACCACCACGTTGGTGTTCTCACGCACGATATAGGTCTGAGCGTCGAACTCGACAATCTCGTCGATCGAACCCAGCGACGTCTTCCGCTTGTCGGCGAACTCGGAAGCGACCTGCTTGAGTTCGTTCTTGACCACGCCCCAGAGCTCCCTGGGGGAGCGGAGCAGAGCCTCGATCTGCCCGGCCTCGTCTCGCTTTGCGTCGAGTTCCACCCGGATCTCGTCGATCTCCAGCTTGCTGATCCTGTAGAGCTGCAGTTCGAGAATCGCGTTGGTCTGGATCTCGTCCAGCGGGAAAGCTCTCATCAGCTTCTTCGCCGCGTCGGCCTTGCCGTTGCTGTCGCGGATCAGCTTCAGGGCCTTGTCGATCCCGTCGAAGAGGATCGCGAAACCCTCGAGGATGTGGATGCGTTTGCGGAGTTGTTCGAGCTGGAACTCGTAACGCCTTTGGGTGGTGGCGAAGCGGAACTGGTTGAAGTGGTTGAGCATCTCGCCGAGACCAACTCGGCGAGGCACCAGCCCGCCGTCGCCGTCGGGGACCAGGGCCGTGGCGTTGTACGAGACGTTTTGTTCCAGCGGAGTGTGCTTGAACAAGTAGGCCATCACCGCCTCGGGGTCGGCGTCGGACTTGGTCTCGAGTACGATCCGCAGCCCGGATTCGCTGGAGGTCTCGTCGACCAGGTCGGTCAACTGGGGCAGCTTGCGGTCGGCGATCAGTTCTCCGATTTCGGTCTTCAAGGTGTCGGTGGCGACCCCGTAGGGCACCGAGTGGATGACCAGTCGGCCGGGTGAGTTCTTTCGGCGACCCGATTCGGACTTCCATTCGCCTCGGACCTTGATCGAGCCCTTGCCGGTTCTGTAGGCGGTGCGAAGCGACGTGTTGTCGGTGACGATTCGGCCACCCAGCGGGAAGTCGGGCCCCTTGATGTAGGTCATCAGCTTGCCAGGAGTCGCCTTGGGGTTGTCGACCAGGTGCACGCACGCCTTGATCACCTCGCCGAGGTTGTGAGGTGGGATGCTGGTGGCCATGCCGACGGCGATGCCCTGTGTGCCGTTGACCAGCAGGTTGGGGAAACGGGCCGGCAACACGACCGGTTCGGAGCGGGTGGCGTCGTAGTTGAGCCTGGTGTCGACGGTGCGAAAGCGGAGTTCGGACATCAGCTGTTCGGCGATCGCCGTCAGCCGGGCTTCCGTGTAGCGAGCTGCCGCTGCCCCCATGCCCATCACCGAGCCGAAATTGCCCTGTCCATTGACCAGGGGATAACGAAGCGTGAAGTCCTGGGCCATCCGCACCAGCGCGTCGTAGACGGCCACTTCACCGTGAGGGTGGTAGTTGCCGGTCGTGTCGCCGCAGATCTTCATCGACTTGCGTGGCTTGGCCGTAGCCGTGAGATGCAGATCGTGGTGCATCGCGTAGAGGATGCGGCGCTGGACCGGCTTGAGCCCGTCGCGGACGTCGGGCAGGGCCCGGGATTGAATCACCGAGAGGGCGTAGTTGAGGTAACGGCGGCGGGTTTCCTGGCTGATCGAGACGTATTCGATCCGCGAGCCTTCCTCGCCGTTGCTCCCACCCGACGAAGATTCGGCGGACTTCGAGCGGGACCTGGTCCGACTCGAGGCAGCCGTCTTCGACCGTCTTTTGCCGGATCGTCCGTTGCCCGTGGTCGGCTTGCGAGCCAATTCTGCCTCCTTCGTCCTTGAATCGAGCCCCGTTCGGCTTCGATTCGCTCGTCCTTGATTCCGCGGCGGAGACACCGCTCCGGCCAATCCCCCCCCGGTCAACGCGGTTCCCTGTCTCTGGCGGGCACCTGACCGGGGTGAGGCGGAGTTAGATTGTAGGGATTGTACCGATTTTACAAGACCAATCGATTGCAGCGGTTGCTCACATCGTAACACTCGGGCAGTTGATACCGACGGTGCAAATGTCTGGAGTAAAACGACTTGCGTCATACCGGTTGAAACGGTGCAAAACAACCAGATCCGGTCATCCGATCAATCGGCATAGGCCGAAGCCAACCGTGACAACGGCCGATCCTCCACGACGTCGAGGAGGCATTGGCCACACGGAATGTCATCGGGATGGACCCACACTCGGATACGACTCGCAAAAAAATCAGCACCAGCAAGTCGCGACCAGGGAGCCAAGGTATGCCAGCCAGGACGAACCTCACCAGCAAGATCAGCATTCGGACAACAGCCGTGTTGGTGGCTGTTGTCACGGTCGTGCTTACCTCAATCGCGTATCCTCTGGCCCGGGCCGACCAGCCGGCCCCACGTCGGTCGGCGGTGTCGGGTTGGTGGCACAATCAGACGCGGATGTACATGAATCGCCGCAGGGCGGCGGCCAAGCCGGCAACGGCTGTTCGGCAGGCGGCTCCGGCCAAGGTTCCCACCGTGGTCACGCAACCGGTGCCGCTTCCGAAAACCAGGCAGACCCCGAATCGGCTGGCCCGTCAAACCCCGACTTCCGCTCCGGTGCTCCGCAAGTCGCCGACCCCGACCCCGACCCCACGCCTCTCCCCGACCCCGACCCCACGCCTCTCCCCGACCCCGAAAACGCAACGGGCTCCACGTCCGGCCATTCGCCAGGTTGTTGCTCAAGCGCCTCGGGTGCCAGCCAACCAACCGCCGTCGGCACCTCCGACAACCGCCGGATTCGCACGTCTGAATGCTCCGCTCTATCCGGCTCCCGTCCAGAACATCCCTCACCAGGTTGGTGGAGTGGTGATCACCAATCCGGCCTTGGCACCTCACGAGATGCTCTACGAGCACGAGTACCGTGCGCTGTACCCGCCGTTTTACTACCGGGTCAAAGGCTGGTGGATCTGGACGCCGTTTGGAGTCGAATCTCACGACAAGTGGGAGCTGATAGGGACCGAGGTTCGTGTCCGGTACAAGAGTCGGCCGAGCCTTCTGCAGAGGATCGCCGACCCATTCATCGACCCGTTCATCGACTGAAAAGAGCGTTTCGTTCCACGCACAATGCCTGTGACGAGATTCATGACCGATCGGGCCCCAGGGCTCGTTTCCCGCAAGCTTGAGACCAGACCATGAAACCTAGACAAATCTGTTTCCGAGCGGCCGCCTGCCTGCTCCCCCTCTCTCTGATCCTGATCTGCGTCGTCACGCCGATCGTCCTGCCCGCACAGGATGATCCGGTGGACACCGCTGTCGAACCAGCGACCAGCCAACAACCGGCTGCCGAACCGGGCGAACCGGGCGTGGTGCGGATCTCCGACGTCGCGAAATTGCCGGCCGAATTGATCGAAGAGTCGGCGAAGGAGTTGCCGGAGGAGTTGGCTAACGAGTTACCGAAGGAGTTGACCGAGACTCCGGCGCTCATACCGCTGACTGCCACTGAGTCGGCGATCGAATCAGTTGGTATCGAGTTGGTCTTCGATGAGGATGCCGGCTCGGTGACCTTGTCGGATCTGTGGCACGAGCATTCAGTGGAGTTCCTGTCCCGCAACCGGGAGCAGAGCGAGTCGTTGGCCAACTGGATGTTTGACCGCATGGGGCTCTACACCCCGGCGGTCGTTCACACTGCCCCGATCGGCACTTACAACATGATCTACCCGGTCAACCCCGACTACATCGATCCGCGTGACTTGCGGGTTTACGGTGCCCAGGGGGCAGGTGTTCCGATTGTGGTGCCTTTGGCTCCCACGGTTCGCTCGGGTTACAACTACGGCAGCGGACTTCCCGCCAGCCGGCTGACTCCGATTTCCGTTCCTCGCTAAAGAGGGGTTGTGGTGTTGGGGCGGGCCAGCCCCGGATTCTGCGGCACCAGTCTCTCCAAGCCAGACTCTCACAAGGCAAAACCGATGCGACGATCGATTCAACTGCTGACAACGTGTGTTTGTGGCCTTTTGCTGCTTACCGGATTCGGCCTGCGTGCTGACGAGCCCGCGACCGAAGCGACAGCGGTGATCGAAACGACTGCGGTGGTCGGTTTGGAGACCTATGAGGACGCCGGGTACGCGAGAATTTCTCGACGCGACTGGACGGCTCCGGAGAGCAGGTACCTGGAGCGGTCCCCGGTGATCTTTCCCAGGATGTACCCCAAGAAGTTCTACGGACAGCACGGCCCGAAGACCCCGGGGCCGGTCCGTCGATACTCGATCATTCCCCTGCCGACTGACACCAGTCAACAGGGTTTCTATTACATGCACGTTCCCAGTTGGCAATCTCGCGCGGGCATGCTCCCGCCGATTCCCCGACCGTCGCGGTGGCACAACCGGCCGGCTCCTCCGTCCGCACGGATGATCGAGGGTCCTCCGGCGGCTCCCAACACCCAGGCCCAGCAGCAGCCGCCGGCCATCTTCCGCTAGGGGGTGCCGGGTTTGCTGCCGCCTTTTTCGGCCGGACGTCATTTCCCGGCTGAGTCGGCTTTCGGCGTCAGCGAAGCTGCGAGGCGTTCGAGGTCAGCTCTCACTGCGGGTGTTCCCTTTTCGGGATACAGCAACCGTGTGACACCGAGCAGTTGGCGGCACTCGGCAATCCGGCCGGCCTGTTTCAGTGCCCGCAATGTTCCCAGCCGGACGGTCATCCAGTTGTTGGTGCCGGGCCGAAGCAACCGTTCGGCAGCCCGCCAATCGGTGATCGCAGCCTGTTTTTGGGTCGAGGTCCCGATCAGCAATCGGACCTCTGCCAGCCGGGTTCTCGGTTTCCAGTCCCTGGGCGCCGCCTTGACGAGACGTTCGTAGACCGCGACGGCACGGAGTGGAAAGCCGGCGGCGACAAAGGCCTGGGCCAGGCAGCGGTCGAGGCGTTGGCGGTTGGCGGGATCAAGCGAGTTCCGCTGCGCATCCAGGCTTTCGGCTGCCTGCAGTTGCAGTTCACCCAGCCGCCGTCGGTCGGCTGGCCGCGTGGTGGCGGCGACTTGGTCGAGTCCGTCGAGCAGGGCGAGCAGGTCGTCGGGGCGTCCCGCGAACGAAGCGACCAGTTGCCTGGCTTGATCGAGCCGTCCCTGTCCGGCCAGCGAGAGAACCCGGAGTTGTCGGGTGTTGTCGCGGATGGCGACCGCGTCGGCGTCGGGTTTTCGGCCGGAGCCGGCGATGACGGCCGGCCCCCGTACCAGGATTGTCTCCAGCAGTTGGTCGATTCGACGGTAGTCCGGCCGGACTTGTTTCAGGCCCAGGCGGGCGAGGCTGATCACCAGTCCGGCCTCGTCGGCGGTCCAGCCGCGGGGCGGGGCGGGCAGTCTCGCCACGAGTGACTCGACGGTGCGAATGGCCAGGTCAAGCTTCTTGCGTCGGTCCGGATCGCCGCGATCCATGCTCTCGAGTTCGTCCTCGTAGCTCGCGGCAACCCGTCTTCGCGCGGCGGCCGCCCGCTGATGACCGGGGGGGATCGCCAGCCACAGTTCCCTGGCCAATCCGGGGTGCTGCCGGTTGTGTTCGAACGACGCCAAAAGCCAGGCGGCTTCGGCAGCCGTCGCGTCCTTGGGAAATCTGCTTCGGTGCTCGACCAGAGCCTCCCGGTAGGCCTGGCGGCGGGCGGGAGTGCTCTGCCGCCGGTCGATCTGGCCCAAGCACCAGGCCCACAGCAGGTGAGCCGACGGGGCACGGGGGTGAGCCGGCTTCTGTTTGGCCACGTTTTCGAACGATCGTGACGCCAACTCGAATTGCCCGCTGCGGACCAGCACAGAGCCACGGGTGAAGGCCAGTTCTCCGGCCAGTTCGGGTTGGCCGTCGGTTCGTGCAGCCTGGATGACCTCGGCAAACGCCGTGAGTGCCTCGTCGCTCCGACCGGCCTGAAAAAGCGAGATCGCGCGGTGGCGACCCCGAGCCAACTTGGACCCGAATCTCCTGATCGACAACACCAGC
Source organism: Planctomycetota bacterium (assembly GCA_963582065.1). GTDB lineage: Bacteria > Planctomycetota > Planctomycetia > Planctomycetales > Planctomycetaceae > UBA8437. The sequence goes on from CAUZRQ010000103.1 coordinate 8,481, forward strand.
TCGGCATCGTGCCGGGCCCGGGTTCGCCAATAGGCTCCCGAGACGCTGCCCGCACGCTCCGATTCCAACTGCCAGCGATCCCAGAGCGCACCGGCGGCTCCGGGAGATTTCCCCGCGGCGGCCTGTTGCCATAGCCGGCCCAGGGACGCCTGGGCCAGGAAGAGCAGTTCGTCGGACGGGGGGGACGAACTCGCCAGCCGCTTCTCGATCAGTGTCCGTGCCGTGATCAGCTGGTCGTCGTCGAGTTCGACCCAGACACGTTCGGCCAGCAACCCGTCGTCGTCCTCGAAGCCGGCGGCGTTGAGGATTCGGCGGGCGACGGCGAAGTCCATCTGTCGCCGGGCGACCTGGGCCTGGAGCCGCTTCCGAGCAGTCTTCAACCGGTCACCGAGTGCCGTCGGTGACATTTTCTTGAGAGTCAATTCGGCGGCGAGCAGGTCGGCGGCACGGTCGGGAGTGCCCGGTGACATCATCCGGGCGCGGTCGAGGTGAGCCTGGGCGAGCCGCCAGCGGGAGGTGGCCAACAGTTGCCGTCGTAGACCGTCGGCCAAGGGACCGGGGTTTTCGAGCCGCCGTTGTAGCGGCTTGAGTCGGTCGATGCCCTCCTGGAGCGTCTCGAGCGCCTCGCCGCGGCGCCGCCGGTCCAGCGGGGCCAGGTCGGCCAGCCTGGCCAGGTAACCACCTTGGGCCAGCGGGATCAATCCGGCCTGGATCCCGATCCGAAATGACTCGGGGTGCCTGGGGTGCAGGGTGTTGAACTGGTCGAGAACCTCGCGGGCGCGGTTCCAGAGATCCTGCTGCTGGGTGCCGCCGGTGGCCTGGGCGTGTTCGACGAGAGTTCGGGAGAATTGCAGGGTCGTGTCGAGCCTGGTGGCCGGGGGCAGATCTTTTCGGGCGAGTTCTTCGAGGCAGACGCTTTCGGCCAGGCCGAACAGGCCGCGTTGCCTGAGACCCTCGAAGTAGCGGTCGCTCCGCGAGAGCCCGCCGTCGGCGGCGATCGTCGGCGACCAGGTGCCGACGAGGAGGGCTGCGGTGAGGGCAAGAGTGATTCGCTGGCACGTCATGAGCACGACCTGCCGCCGACCTTAGGTCAAGCCGGGCGGTGTCAGCAAGACCGTTGGAGAATTCGCTCAATTCTCCTGCGGCGAGTCATCGAGTCCGAAGTCCAGCAGGTCAATGTCTCCCAGGCGGGACCGTTCGGCGGACTCCTTGAGTTTCCTGAGCACGAACGACTTGTGGTTGGCCACCGCCTGTTCGCTGATCTCCAGCCCCGCGGCGACGTCCTTGTTCTTCGAGCCGAGCACCAGCAGGAGCTCGATGCACTCGAGCCGTTCCAACTGCCCGTCGGCCAACCATTCTTTGATCAACTCGCCCAGCACGTCGCCGAGCATCTCGGCTTCGGCAGCCCGCCCCTCGCGGCTCCGCATCAGGCTCGAAGCCGCCCGGGCCTGTCCGGGCGGGTCCATCCCGGTACCGCTTTCTCCGGGCGGCTGCAGTGGCAGGGCGGGGCGGCGTCCCTGCCGGCGGAGTACGTCGGTCAGCTTGTGGGAGGCGATCGTGAACAGCCAACTTTCGAGACGGGTCCGCTTCGAATCGTAGTTGGGCAGGCCGGTCAGGAATCCCAGGAATGTCTCCTGCACGACGTCTTCACTGGTCGCGCGGTTGCCGATCCGGCTCTGAACGAACGCCAGCAGTCGCCCCTCGAAGCGGCCGATCAGTTCCTCCCACGCTTCGGGTTCGCCATCGCGAACACGGGAGACCAGCAGTTGATCGGTAGCTTCGACCATGAGGGGATTATGGCCGGTTGTGGCCGCCGGGGCCAAGCGCCGATCTCCGAGTCAGGCCGAGAGGATGGTCGAGGCGATCAGGCCGGCGGCGGTCATTGCCGAAACGGCGGCCAGCTGCAGTTTTCCACGGTGTGCACCGGCCGAGGCGATGTCGAGTCGAAGGTAGAGATGGGCGGTGATCACCAACAGGCACAGCAGGCCGGCGATCGTTCCCACACCGATCAGACGGCTGCCCCCGACACCTCGCTTCCAGTGACTAATGGCCAGGCCGTGTGTCTTTTCGGAGATCTCCAGTTGGACGACGCAATAGTGCATGTCGCTGGAGGGAGCGAGCGTGCTGAGATTGTGAGGTTGAGTGGTCTGGATCTGTCCGACGATCGCGTACTGTTCGACCACGTCGATCGGCAGGTCCCAGTCGGCAGACTTCCCGTAGACTCGTGCGACCTCGACCTTGAGTCTCTTGGCAGCCCGTTCGAGAGCGTCTTGACGGGCCTCTCCGGCAGTCGACCACGGTCCACTGGCGATCGGTGTCAGCACCACCCGGCGGTCGGCTGAATCCCGTTTGACCAGTGACGTCGTTGTCCAGGGTTGTCCCTCGACGGTCCATTGCGGCGTATCGATCTGGGTGAAGAGGGTGCCGGCGGCGCCCGGTTCCGCGGTGTTCAGTTCCGGACTCACCCGGGCACCGACGGCGGCGACGATCGCCAGAGCCGGGGCGACCCATGCAACCGAGAGGGCCTTGCGGGCGATGGTCTTCATGTCGGTGTTTCCGCGTCGGCCGGCCCAGGTGACGCGGATCGCAATCACCGCGGCCAAGGCGATCAGGCCACCGCCCAGTATCAGGTTGTGGTCGTCGCCGGAGGCGATCACCCAGGCAAGGAACAGGCTACTCATCTGTGGCTCCTTGCTGGTTGAGACGCGCGTCCCGGTGTTCCGGAGCCACCCACGGTGCGGCCAACTGCACCACGACCGCGATGCCAACGCCCCACGCGATCGCCGCCGACAGCGGGAACCTCAACACGAGTCCCAGCAGGCCCGAGAGGATCAAGGTCAACAACAGCGAGGCGACCCGAAGTCGCTTCGGCCGGAAACTGTCGGTGTGCCACCACCATCGTCTCACGCCGAAAAGCAGCGCAAAGAAGATCACGTAACCGGTCAAGGTGGGCTGGGAGTTGTGGACCAGTTCGAGGGATCCAATCGAGTCGACCAGCCCGGAGTTCTGGTTTTCCGTCAACGGAGGCAGGTCGATCAACAGCACCCGGTGCAACCACCAGCCGGCGGCTCCGACTCCACCACCGAGCAACAGGAGCGAGAGCCTGCGGAGGTGCAGGCTCTCGGCACCGGTTCCCTCCCAGGCCTTGGTCCCGATCAACAGGGCCCAGGACGCCACCAGGGTTGTCAGTCCGTAGGCGACGGCCGCCAGTGGAGTCGCCCGGGTGCCCTCGTCGAACATGCCGATCCACCATCCCCCACCGGCCAACAGGCCCGAGAACAGGATCGCCGCGGTCATCGCGGCGGTTGCTTCCAGGCCGCGGCGGGACAGGGGAATGCTGCGTGGTGAAAGCGGTCCGAGCGGGTTGGCATTGTACGAAGTGGGTTGTGGTGGCCGTCCGGGACGAGTGTGTGAGGTGGCCCCGACGGGCGAGACCGAGATCGGCGTGACCTTGTTCGGTTCGTCGGTGCTGGCCGGATTCGCTGGATCCGAACCGTCGATCGGTTGCTGCGGTGGAGGCTGCGGAGGTGTGGAGACGGGCTCCCCGGCCAGGGCGGCATCGAATTCACTGAGGAGGGCTCCGAGACTGCCGGTACGATCGGCAGGGTCCTTGGCCAGCGCGTGGGCGAGCACCGGACGCAGCGGGGGAGGCAGCGGTTGGAGATCGGGTTGGTCGGTGAGGTGCCGGTTGAGGATTTCCGCAGTGGTCTCACCGTCGAACGGGACCCGGCCGGTCAGCAGTTCGTAGACGATGGCCGCGGAACTGTAGACGTCGATTTCGGGTCCGTACTCGCCCCTGGAGATTTCCGGTGCCATGTAGTAGATCGTTCCGATGCTCTCGGTCTGCGCTCCACGCTGGCTGGGGGTGATGATCTTGGAGAGCCCGACGTCCCCGACCTTGACCTGTCCGGCCTCTCGGTGGAGGTTCTGCGGCTTGAGGTCCCGGTGAACGATGCCACGGTCGTGCAGGTAATCGACACCCGCAGCCAGGCCGACCAGCCAGTCGCGGACCACGGTGGTCGGCATCCCGTCGGGAAACTCGTCGGCGAGCACGCGATCGAGCGTGGCTCCACTGACGTATTCCATCACGACCCACACGTCACCGTCATCGTCGCGCTTGATGTCGAAGATGCTGATCAGGTTGGGGTGCTTGAGATTGAGGCACAACTCTGTGCCGCGGAGTTCGATTTCGGCGTGGCTGTGCAGCAGTTTCAGGGCGACTTCCTTGCCCCCGTCGCTGTGTGCGTAGTAGACCTCGCCGAAACCACCTCGCTGGATGCCGCGCTTGATCGTGTAGCCGGCCAGCGGCGTGGATTCGGGCGGGAAGGTGAATTTCTTCGTACTCATCGAATGGCTCCCCGATTCGAGGAATCCGTCTTGAGCGGTTCGATGTGGAACCGCAGGTCCGGGCCGGTGACGACCTGCCCGTTACCGATTTCCGACTCGCCCCGCAGACTGCGGCCGTCGACCTCGAGTGCCAGGCGGGGCGAACGGACCAGCCACTGCTGGTCGCGATGGATCAGGATCACCGAGTCCTCCCAGTCGGAACAGCGGATGTGGCAGTCTCGACCAGGTCCCAGCAGGCAGGTGTCGGCGACCAGGACGACACCGTCGAGGCTGTGGGAGGGGCGGTGGTCGCTCTGGAACGAGAGTCGTGCCGAGCCGGAAAGAACGGTGGGTCGGTGGAAGCCGAGTTGGACGGTGTGGCCGAGCGTGATGTCGGCGCCGTCGCTGAGTTCAGTCCATTCGACCACCCGCCGCTGGTTGACACGAGTGGGGCCGTGGGACTCGAGCAGGTAGCCGCCGTCATCGCGGTGGATGGTGGCGTGGCGTCTCGAGAGGCTGGCCAGGAGCTGGATGTCGGCGTCCGAAGAGGTGGGGCCGCCGATGGTGACCGCCTGGCGGGTCAGCAGCAGAAATCCCCCGACTCCGTCGATCCACAGCAGGTACCGGTTCTCGTTGGTCGAACTCGGTTCAGCCGGGAGTTGGCGGGGGGCGGTCATCGGTCGGGTGTCCGTCAGGCCGGTCATCGGGGGGTTGTCCTGTCCTTGAGGATAACGTGTTGTGGCCGAGCTGTGGGGGGCTGGGTTGGGATCGGCTTGTGACGACGGGCAGGTGTGAGAGCGCGGAGAGGCCGGGTCCCCGCAAGCAGTCGCGGAGACCCGGCCGTCACCTACGCATCCGCCTAGCGGTCGCTGTCGGCGGCCACCGATTCGTCAGCGGAGGACGATCCGGTGTTGGCCTTCGGGCCGAAGTAGTCGTCGATCCGGTTGGTGATCGACCCTTCGGTGCTCTCGGTCGCTTCCTCGACCGGGATCAACCCGTTGACCTGGCCCTCGAGGCTGGCCTGCCGTTCGCGGACGTCGAGCTGCTTGTTGAGCTCGGCGATCAGCTTCTTGGCCTTGGCCAGTTTCGAGTCGTCGAAGCTGAGCGTCGCGGTGGCCTCGGCCGCCTCGACGGTCCGCAGCCGAGCTTCCAACTGCTCGATCTGCACTTCGAGATCCTGCTTGGCGGTCAGCATCGTGTCGAGCTTCTCCTGGTTGGCCGTCATTGTCCTCTTCCAGGCCGTCAGGATCTGCACGTCACTCTCCAGCGAGTTCTCCGCCACCTTGTACTGCTTGAACCGTTTCTCGAGGTCCTTGCGGACATCGTCGGCCGAGTACGTGTGCCTGGCGTAAACAAACTCGCTCCGCCCGGTGTCGAGGTCGTTCCGCAACGCCAGGATCGCCGTCTTCTGCGAATCCAACGCGTCGCTTCTCCGCTCGACTTCCTTGACCTTGTGATCGACATCGACCTGGGCCGAGGCGATCACGTGCATCATGTCGCGGATGTCCGGGACCAGGTTCTCGACTTCCGTGCGAGCTCTCTCGATCTCGAATTCCAGCGGCACTTCCGATTTCACCGCATCGCGAACTGTCCCACCCCAGGTCGTAGCGTAACTGAGCGCGTCACGCCCGAAGACGAAGGTCCCCAGGGCCACTAGGACGGCCGCACCAATCAGGCTCTTCTTCAAAAACATGGTACTGTTCCCCTTGGCTTGTACCCTCGGAGGCCTTCGGCGGGAGACCATCTCGCCGGCAAAGTGCCTGCCAAAATCGTTTCTGAGGGTATTTCGTCGCGGGGGACAGGATCTTGAAGCGGATTGTCCGGTTTGTTCGAGAAAACCGTCGACTAGCCTTCGCCCCACGCCCGGTAGAAGAAGTCGACCCAGTTTCGGTAGAGAATTCCGTCGATGTCCTCCTGCGAATAGCCTCGAGCGGCCAGGATCCCGGCGATGTTGCCCAGGTCGGCGATCGTTTCCAGATCGGCCGGTGACTGTTCCTTGCCGAAGCCGCCGTCGAGATCGGTGCCCAGTGCGGCGTGCCGTGCGTTGCCGGCGATCTGGCAGACGTGATCGATGTGGTCGACGATGTGTTCCATCGTCACCTCTCCGGGCTGGGTCACTCCGATGACCCAGCCGGGTTTGATCATCCAGCAGTCGAACGCCGCCCCGATCACCGCGTCACGGTCGATCAGGGCCTTGATCTGCTCGTCAGCCAACTGGCGGTCACTGGGCACCAGCGCGCGGCAGTTGTGGTGGCTGGCCAGGACCGGACCCGAGTAGACATCCAGGGCTTCCCAGAACGACTGGTCCGCCAGGTGCGTCACGTCCAGCAACATCCCCGCCTGTTCCATTTCGCGAAGCAGGTCCGGTCCGTCGGCGGTCAACCCACCCTCGCTGCCGGTTCCGAAGCAGTAGGGGGCCGGTCCGTAGTGAGCCGGACCCAGGATCTTCAATCCCGCCTCGTACCACTCGGCGACCTGGGCCGGAGAGAGAATCGGGGGACTGCCTTCCATGCTCAGGATGAATCCGATCGGCAGTTCACCGGTCGTGTCGTTTTCCCAGGCGGTGATGTGATCCCGGAGCGATGCCGAGTCGGTGATTTCTCGGAGCACACCGCGTTCGACCAGCGAGCGGTAGTAGGCCAGTTGGCCGTACGAGGCTCCGTAGGCGGCGTCGCGGGACTGAAAGTGGGTCAGCACCGAGTCCTTTCGGTGGAGTCGGGGGAGCAGAGTGGAGATGGTCATCCCGATGCGGCCGCGCCGCAATTCCTCCCAACTCACCGTGCATTCCCCGGAAATGATCCCGTCGAACTGGCTCTCGAATTCCCTCAGTTCCGAGACCGGTTTCAGCAAATCGCGATTCCATTCCAAGGCGTTCCAGGCCATGTCCAGGTGGGCGTCGAAGATCAGTCGGGGAGCATCGGGCATCAATGGCGCTTTCGTTGGAGGGACGGTCGAGAGGTGTTGGTTGGCGGTGAGGTTCAGGGATCCGGTGTCGATCGGTTTCCGCAGGGGCAGGTCCCGGCCGCCAGCAGGAACCAGCCGATGATCATCAACGTGCCTCCGGTCGGAGCCACAGGCCCGAAGCTCGAGATGCCGGTGATGGCCAGAGCGTAGAGTCCGCCCGAGAAACCGATGATGCCCAGGCCGAAGCAGATACCGGCGGCCTGCAGAGGCCAGTTCCGGGTCCCCGCCAGTGATCCGGCCAGGCCGACAGCGATCATCCCCAGCGCGTGCCAGACGTGGTAACGGACCCCGACGCGAATGTCGTCAACCGCCTTGGCGGCGGCCGGAATGGGCCCCCCGGGTTTTTCGATGTCCGGCTTGTTGCCATGGACTTCCTGGAGACGATCATCGAGTCCGTGGGCGGCGACGGCTCCGACGATCACGCCCAGTCCCAGCAGGACCGCTCCGCAGGTGACCCAGCAGCGACAGCACTTGTTCGACATGGTGGTGCTCTCCAGGACGGGGGAGGAATTGACGAGTTGCCCGAACTAATCAGGAGATCTGGATTCCGAGGGTGTCGAGGAAGGCGGCCAGCCAACGGGGCTGGGCGGGCCAGGCCGGTGCGGTGACCAGGTGGCCGTCGACGTGGACGGCGTCGATGGCCACTTCGACGTATTCCCCGCCAGCGAGTGTAATCTCGGGACCGCATGCCGGGTAGCCGGTGCAGCGGCGTCCGGCCAGAATGCCGGCGGCGGCCAGCACCTGCAACCCGTGGCAGACAGCGGCGATTGGACGGCTATCTGCATCGAAGGCTCGCACGATCTCCAGCACCCGGGCATTGAGACGGATGTATTCGGGAGCCCGTCCGCCGGGGACCAGCAGCGCGTCGTAGCCGGCCGGGTCCACGGTCTCGAAGTCGGCGTTGAGCGTGAAGTTGTGGCCGCGCTTTTCGGTGTAGGTCTGGTCGCCCTCGAAGTCGTGCACACTGGTTCGGATCTGGTCACCCGAGGACTTTTCGGGACAGATCACGTCGACCTGGCAGCCGATCATCTCGAGGGCCTGCACCGGGACCATCAACTCGTAGTCCTCTACGAAATCTCCAGCCAGGACGAGGATGCGGCGGAGCGGCGTGGCGTCGGTCATCGGGGGTGCCTTCGTCGAGGGGCTGGTCGTGGAGGTCGGAGAACACAAGGCCTGGCGAATATCAGTGCGGAATCAGTCCGCTCAGTTGTGCAGCGGACAAGGCGGCGGTGCCCAGCAGCAGGTAACCGAAGCTGTTCCGAATCGTGGATCCGCCGAGGCGTTCGCTGAATTGAGAGCCGATGCGGGCTCCGATGGTGCCCCCGGCCAGGAGTGCCAACACCGGCATCAGTTCGACTCGACCGTACCATGCGTGGATCGCACCTGCCTGGGCGGCGACCAGCCAGACCACCACCAGTGTCACGGCTACGGCCTGGTGAGTGCCCAGGCCGATGCAGTAGATCAAGCCGGGCAGCATGATCATGCCGCCGGAGAGTCCCAGCATCCCGGCCAGGAATCCGACCGCCAGGCCGAACCAGGCCAGCACGGTGATCGAGGTCCTCGAAGTGTTCAGTTGGGGGAAATTGGCGTAGGGCGGCAGCGGCCAGTTGGCCAGCCAGCCTCGCTTGAACGGACGGCCGTGGCGGGTGCGATGAGTTTCCCACAGGGCCAGTATGCCGACCAACGACAACAGCACGGTGTAGCTGCCCAGCACAAGCGTCTCGCCTTCGTCCCCGGAATCCGCCGATGCAAACGACAGCATTCGGGAGCAGAACCAGACGCCTGTTAGCAGTCCGCCGCTGACGATCAAGGGCAACTGAAGATGGTGCCAGTCGAGGCGGCGGGCCATCAGACCGGTGGTCGCCTGCCCAAGGGCCTGGCATGACGCGGTGCCGATCCAGGCCAGGCGGAAGCCGTAGAGAGCTGAGAGAACCGGCACGATCAGGAAGCCGCCGCCGACTCCGAACAGGCCCGAAACGAGTCCGACTCCCGCACCGACCAGGACCATCGCCACGAATTCCAAGACCGTGAAAAACTCGATTCCGTCGCTTTCAACCAACACCGATCCGGCGGCCGAGCCGACGACGATCAGGGAATCGATGGTGTCGGCTGGCATGAGTTCGGGTGTTGAAGTCAGATCTGGTAATCCGGACACACCGGGTCCTCAACCGGCCTCTTGCCCTGGCGGCGAGTCAACCAGTTGAAGGCCAGGTGGACGGCCAGTCCCCACAGGACCGGCAGCAACAGCGCCGCAACGGCCAAAGCGATCCGTCCCGACACCGCGTCGATTGATTCGAAAGCCAATCCGGTCGATTCCGTAGCCGCTATCAAGCTATTGGTGGCGGCGAATGTCACGGAGGCTGCGATCCGAGAGTGGGGCGCTTCGGTGGACTGTCCAGAGGTCAGAGTGAGTGGGAACTCAATGCGTCCGTTTGAGACCCAAGGAAGCAAGGTAGTGGTCCTTGGGAGAGCGGTCAACGATGGGACCGACACGGAAGACAGAGACGGTTGAGCATCCTCGGCGAAGCAGAAAACACCAAAATGCACGGATTTTTTGACCCTGTTCGTGACCCCAAGGCAGGAATTGGCTATCCTTTGTTGCGGATAGGCCTAGCCAAGTCATGACATGGTCTGGAACGGGTCGGGAATTGCTGAAAAATTGCCGATCTGTCTGAAGGGCTTCGTGACTTTTGCCTGTTGAGTTCCATCTGGATTGCGGCTTTCTCGTGACCCACCACAGTCTCTGACGGTTGTCAGACAGGAGACATTGAGATGCGGAATCAAACGTGGAATCGACGACAGAGTACTTCCTGGAAGTCTCTTGAGGCCCTGCGGGCCTGGACAAAGGTCAGTTTGCGTTGGTCGGCCCACATCGCCTGGTCCACCATTCTGACCCTTTCGCTCGTGACCATGTCTGGCTGTGGTGGATCGGATGACGGTGGTGATCAGGTTGCTCAGTCGGACACCAAGCCCAGCGGCGGTGGCGGCGGCGGCGGTGGAATGCCCGGCGGCGGCGGCGGTGGAATGCCCGGCGGCGGCGGTGGCGGAATGCCCGGCGGCGGCGGCGGTGGAATGCCCGGCGGCGGCGGCGGCGGCGGTGGACAGCCCGGTGGCGGTGTTGGCGGATTGCCACCCGATCCCGCAGGCGCTTCGGCTGGAGCTGGAGCCGGGGGTGCCCCTGGTGGTGGTGGACAACCTGGCGGCGGCGGACAACCTGGCGGTGGCGGTGGCGGACAAGGCTTCCCGGGTGGCGGCGGACAACCTGGTGGTGGCGGACAACCTGGTGGTGGCGGACAACCTGGTGGTGGCGGACAACCTGGCGGCGGCGGACAACCTGGCGGCGGCGGACAAGGCTTCCCGGGTGGCGGCGGACAACCTGGCGGTGCCGGACAAGGCTTCCCTGGTGGCGGCGGACAACCTGGTGGTGGCGGACAACCTG
>CAUZRQ010000104.1:0-19114 GCA_963582065.1 Planctomycetota bacterium
TCGCGTTGGTGATCACAGTGTCGTCGGAGTCGGTGACCGTGACGGTCACGACCGCGTCGTTCTCGATCCCGGTGGTGTCACCGGAGATGTCAATCGCCGCGGCCTCGTCGGTGTTGATCACGTTGGCGGGCGTGCCGTCGAACTCGTCGGTGACGACCTCGATTGTCGTCGTGGCGCTCTTGTCGTAGGTGATGTCGGTCCCGGTCGAGGCGACAGCCTCGTTGCCGGCAAGATCGCTGACGGAGACACTGAAGGTCAGGGTGCCGTCGATGAGCACCCCGACATCCAGGTTCAAGAGTTCCCACTCGTCGTCGGTGACCGTGGCGGTCGCGTTGGTGATCACAGTGTCGTCGGAGTCGGTGACCGTGACGGTCACGACCGCGTCGTTCTCGATCCCGGTGGTGTCACCGGAGATGTCAATCGCCGCGGCCTCGTCGGTGTTGATCACGTTGGCAGGCGTGCCGTCGAACTCGTCGGTGACGACCTCGATTGTCGTCGTGGCGCTCTTGTCGTACTTGACGACAGCGGTCTTCGTTGAACCGTCAGTATTGGCGACGTTCCCGACCTGGTCGCTGACGGCAGCTACGAAGGTCAGGACCGCTTCGTCGAGGGTGCTGACATTGAATGTGGTTATCCAATCGCCATTGCCGTCTCCGTCAACGTTTTCGACGAGTGGAGAATTGGTGATCACAGTGTCGTCGGAGTCGGTGACCGTGACGGTCACGACCTGGCCGCTCTCGATCCCGCTGGTGTCGCCGGAGACTGTCACCGTTGCGGACTCAACAGAGTTGATCACCGTGTCGGCGGTATCTTCGTTCGTGTTGACCGAAATCGTGGTCGTTGCGGTGGTGTCGACACAGAGTGTGCCTGAAGCGACCTCCATTTCATTCCCGAATAAGGGATCACCAACCTCAGCCGTTCCTACGTCTGTGGCGTATCTGTCTAGCCTGATGGAAATGGCATTGGCTGTTCCGAACGCCTCGTCTGAGTCAAAGGCCGTCGCTGTCCACGGAACGGTGACGACATCTGGGTTGTTGCCCTGTTGGACGGCCGTTTTTACTGTTCCATTGGGTCCTACTATCGAAAGTTCGCGGTCGTGAGGGAACGTGCCCGAGTTCTTAGTGAGTGTGACGACCAGCGTTGGCGTATCGTCAGTTGCGACAGCTGTTCTCTTTATTGCATCGCCGCTGGAATCTCCAGGACTAGAGGCGTAACTGTTCGTATGTAGTTCGACCAGAATAGTTCCGTTTCCTCTAGTAACAGAAGGCAGCGTCGACTCAGTACAAGCGCTCAGCAACACCCGGTCTTCGAGAAGCTCGACAGCCGGTGCGGGTTCACCGGATTGCTGGCGTCGTTTGGGGGTTGTCGCCTGGAGCGAGGGGCGGCCTCGGCGGAGGCCAAGAAGCCGCCGGAACAGTCGTCCGAGCATCGGGATTTCCTTGGTGTTCGGATGACGGCGAGACCGTCGTTCCGGAGTGAGAGAGCAACCTGGACCGAGGGCGGTGACACTCCTTGACGAATGCCGTTCCCCCGTTTTCCTTCGTCTGGAATCGGCGTAAACCGGACGACGGCTAGAACCAAACCAGTTGTTCCGACCCCGGCAACAGGCCGAGTGGGTATCGCGGAATTCAGGTTGTATCGTTTGGTTTGGTTGTAGTGGGGGTTGAGTCGGCGCCGATCGATAAGTGTGGGCGCGTTGTGCGCCTGCGGTCAAGGATTGGCCGCTGAATCCCGCACGGAGGTTGTCGCGATGCCCACGCTCCCGGGTCACCGGTCGAGCTGCATCTGGCGTGAATCACGGTCGCGTCGAACGCGATTGTGTTTCACAGCCTGGGGCATTGCCTGCTTGTTGCTGGTGATCGTCGGCGACAGTTCCCGGTCGAAGGCCGAAGAAGACCGGAACTGGTCACCACGCGGCGACGACCCGGTCGCCGCCCGGCAGACCGATCCGGTCTCGGCCGAACTGGCGTTGCAGCGGGCTGTCGAGGCCTTTGGTGACGGTGACTACCGGCTGGCGCTGGAACTTGTCGAGGGCCTGCCCCAGGCGACGGCCGCCTCGAAGTATCTCCGAGGACTGTGCCTGCTGAGGCTGGGGCGACCCGAGGAGGCCGACCAGGTGCTGGAGCCGCTGGGGAGCGGTGAGACACCCGAGGCGGAGATCGTTGTCGATTCGGCGATCGCCAGGCTGCACGCCGGACGTCCCGAGGAGGCGGCCGACAGCCTGACCGACCATGTCACCGACCACCCCGACGACTCGCACGCTCATTTCTTCCTGGGGCTCTCGCTGATGGAACTTGGCCTGGACGACGAGGCCCACGAACAGTGGGACCTGGCCGCCGCCGATGCCACGATGGTCCCCTACCGCGATTTCTACAACCAGCGAACAACTCCACTGCCCCCGCGGCTGTTCGACGAGTCGCTCGAGGCACAACGCGCCACGCGACGCTGGAACCTGGGGATCTTTGCCGGGTACGAGTTCGATACCAACCTGCCACTGGCTCCGTTCTTCCAGGGGCTGGGGTCGGACATCGAACGTGAAGACTCGCGGATCGTGCTGGGACTCTATGGCGGTTACCGGCTTCGAGACGACGACGACTACAGCGTCGGGGTCTTCGGCTCGGCCTACACCACTCACCAGTTCTGGATCCATGAATTCGACGTCCAGACCTACAGCGGTGGAGGCTACATCAATCGGAACCAGGATCTCGATGGATGGTTCCTCGGGGCCAACTACCAGTTCTCGAACACGCTGCTCGACAAAGAGCAGTTCGCCGCCGACCACGGGCTGACGCTGTCGGGAACACGGACCGTGCTCGATGACGACGTCCTGACCACCTACTACCGGTACAACGTCCTGGACATCGACGGCCCGGCACTGATCGCCGCGCAGCAGCGCAGCGCCAACGTCCACGCCGTCGGCGCCACCTACGCCATGACCATGGACGACGACGCTCGGGGTCGCCTGGTTGTCGGGTATCGCTTCGACGAGGCCGATGCGAAGGGCCGCGACTTCGAGATGTCCGGACACCTGGCCAACGCGCGGCTCGAATACCGGCTGGCCGATGACCTGATCGGCGATTCGGAGGTCCGTTACTTCTGGGACAACTACGACCACCCCAACTCGCTGGACTTCTTCGAAAGGCCGCGTGAAGACGGCCGGGTCGAATTCCGGGTCGGGTTGCAGAAGCTGTTGTCGGCGCAGCTGAAAATGAGGTTGGACTACTCGTTCATCGAGAACGACTCGAACGTCGCGAACCTCTTCGGAGTCGGCTTCTACTCGTACCAACGCCACGTCCTCAGCACGCAGTTGATCTATGACTTCTAGTTCGAATCCCCGCAGTCGAACCCGTTTTCTCAGGCGCCGGAGACCGGCCTGGGCCATCCTGGCGCTGCTTGCAATTGTCGGGACCACCGCGTCGGTCCTGCTGGCCGTCGACAGCCGCGCTTCGTCGGATACCGGAACCGTCGTGGCCACGTTGGGCAAGGCGTGGAGGGTCCGCGGGACCGAACGCCAGCCGTTGGCCAGGCAGTCGGGAATCCGGCTGGGTGACACCCTGGTCACCGGACCGGCCGCCGGTGCACTGGCCTACTGGAACGGTGGCCTGGTTGTCTGCCTGGGCGAGAACACCGAGGTGGTCATCGAACAGCGAGGCTCTCAACCGGTGCTCAAGCTGACCGGCGGCCAGGCTCGGGTCACGGCCGACCTGCCCATCGGGCTCGATATCCAGGTCGGTGGGACGATCACGCGACTGAAACGCGGCACCCTCAGGGTGGCCAACTCGGGTGACCAGGTCGTCATCCACGTGGAACACACCGGTGCCGATTGCCTGGTACGACGACGGCTTGTCGATCCGTGGACCGGAATCGTCCTGGCGAGTTTCGATGATGCGACCACCAGGCTGAAGACCGGCGACCAGGTCGTCTTCAACGACTCCGATAGCTTCTCCACACTCGCAGACTCCGGCCAGATCCGGTGGACGCTTCAGCACGAGCGGCTGCAGGTGGTGACGGTGGCCCAGGCCAGTCGGGCTCAACGTGGACAGCCCAAGCCCAAGAATGACAAGAAGTCAAAAAAGAAGCCGCCGAAGAAGTCGGACAAGGACAAGAAGAAGTCGGACAAGAAGTCGGACAAGGACAAGAAGAAGTCGGACAAGGACAAGAAGAAGTCAGACAAGGACAAGAAGGACCCCAAGAAGCCGGGTCAGGATCCGGAGAAGACCGACAAGCCGACAACCCGGGGGATCGCCGGCGGTGAGGACGAGGAGGTCCTGGAGTTGCTTCGCGTCTCGTCGTCGGCCCAATCCAAGACCACCGGTTTCGGCACCATCAATCTCTCGCTGGGCACTCCACTGGCCTCATCGGCGGCCGGCAGTGCCGGCGGGCTGTTCACCGATGCCAACCAGAACACGATTGTCGGCCAACTGGGCACGTTTGATTCGTTGGGCGACTTCACGGCCTCGAGTGATCCGGCCGAGTCGTTTCCGGGCAACATCCACCCGGTGACCGGGCAGACCCGCTACACGTTGTTCGACGTCGACCTGGACCTGGCCGACGGCTTTCCGATCTCGACCCAGTTCTGGTCGATCGGCACGGGCACACAGCCCACCGGGCAGGTGACCACTGCGATCGGCACCGGGACCGGGGTCACGCCCGACGTGATCGCGATTCCCCAGTTCGATGCTTACGTGATCCGGCTGGACCAGTACGGGATCGTCGATCCGGCCAGTGATGCGGCCGAGGGGAACCAGTCGGTGGCGATTTCGGGATTGCTGGGCCTGGATCCGTCCAACCCGTTGATCCAGGGACTGGCGACGCCGCTGGCAGACGAACGATCGTTGTTCAATGACCTCATGACGTTCTCCGTCGGCGAGTTGACCATCAGTCGCGACGGTGATAATCCCGAGTTCTCGGTTCGTCGCAGCGACCAGGACCGGCTGATCGTCAAGGACTCGGGCGGCAACGCCAACAACGACCAGGTCGAGAAGAACCCGGACGTGACGTTCGAGGACGTGGCCGATCCGTTGTTCTTCCCGTCGAACCCGACGGTCAAGGTGCCGACCAGGGGTCCCGACTCGATGTCGGGCCGGCCGAACTATCGCCAGTTGAGCTTCCTGAGGAAGGCCGCGGTGACGACGCTGATGGCCCGCGAGCTGGCCGGCTTCGCCCGCCGCACGGGGCAGACCCGGTTCGTGGTTGACGGCAAGATCCTGGACATCACCGGCTACCGCGGCCCGTGATCCGCCACTGCCGGGGTGATCAGCGGGGGTCGCCGATCAGGATGAAGGCGGCCCAGTAGACCGGGTGGCCGTAGGGCGAGTCGAGACCGGTCTCCTCGACCGGTTCGAGCGTCGGCAGTCGTTTTTCGGCCTTCCAGGCCGTGACCATCGTCTCGATCTCCTCGCCGGTCAATCGTCTCAGCCACCGCTTGGCCTCGGCCAGTGCCCGGGCCTTGGACAGCGGTTTGGCCAGCTCCTTGCGGGCGCCGAGCAGGTTCTCGTAGAACCGCGTCATCAACAGCGCCGTCGCCTGGTCGTCGACTTCCCACAGCGACAGCAGCAGGCTGCGGCCACCGGCCAGCAGCAGTGCCTGGGCGAACCCCAGGTAGCCTTCTCCGCCCGAGAATCTCCCGAGACCCGACTGGCAGGCCGAGAGCACGACGAGGTCGGCGTCGAGGTTCCAGCTCGAGAGGATTTCCCCGGCGGTCAATTCGCCCAGTACCGGCGGTGTGCCATCACGAAACGGTCGGCTGGTCACGCGGTCGCGCGACAGGATCAGCCTCGACTTCATCGGTCGCTGGTTGTCGGGCACGCCGTGAGTGGCCAGGTGCAGGAACCGGAAACGACCCAGCCGGCCGTCATTGGCCAGCCGGGCCAGGTTCTGTTCATTCGCCTCGCTGCCCAGCAGCACCTGCGGTTTCCCGTTCCCCGACCGTTCGAAGACCCGGGCGATCGTGCCGACTTCCCACCGCGTGGCCGGAAGCGGCTTGAACGCCCGGCGTGTCACGGCCGTAGTGGATCCGTCGGGCCTGGTTTCGCCGGTTGGTTCATCGAAGACGGGGTCGCCCAGGGCAAACAGTCCGACGGCCGGTTTCTTCCGGGTCGTCTTGCTGTCGGAGCCCTGTCGTTCCAGGCCCAGCCGGGCCAGCAGCGTGCCCGACGGGGCGTAGCTGATGGTCAGCTCCGGAGAAGCGATCAACTCGACCGGCAGCCCCTTGAGTGCTGTCGAGGGCAGGACGACCAGGTGCGAGACGTCGGGCAGGCCGTCGCGGGCTGCCAGGTGCGGTTTCAGCGGCTCGAATCTCTGGACCACCAGTTCCGCCACCAGTTCGGGGGGTTCGGCCGAGGCCGGCCGGATGCCCTGCGAGGCGATCGTGGTCAACTCGGACGCCAGGTCGGCCCCCATCCCCTCGTCCTCGGGAAACCACTCACCCTCGTTTCCCGGCAAGCGGATCCAGCGGGGCGGCCCCGTCCGGCGGAGCAGGACCACCCAGTGTTCCCCGTTGGGGTCCTTGGCGTGCTCCCGCCCGGCGACATCGAGCCATCCGACCAGTGCGGTGTCGGCCGACAGCGCGGCCTGGACCTGCTGCCAGGTCATGACCTCGCCCCGGACGTGACCGTGCTTGCCGGCGAACTCCTCGTCGAGTCGCCCCAGCGCGGCCTGGACCTCGAGCTGCCTGCGGCGGAGCGTGGTGAGCCGGTTGAGGTCGGCGTCGCGACCCCGTCGCCGTTCGACGGTGATCTCGGCCTCGACACGCTGGAAGTCGGCCAGCAACTTCCGTCGCCGGGCCGATTCGGTGGCGTCGAGCCGTTGTTGCTGCCGCGCGGCGAGGTCGTCGAGCAGCCCGCGAGCCAGGCTCTTTTCGTAGCTGTCCCAGGCCCCTCCGGCATCGCCGGTCCGTGCCTGGGCGGCGGCCAGTAACTGCAGGGGGGACTGGCGACCCGAGGCGACCGCACGCCCGAGCCCGGTCAGGGCCACCCGCAGCCGCACCTGCTCGAACGCCTCGGCCGCCTGGGCCCACTGGTCCCGAGCGGCTTCGTGGTCGCCCTGGTCGTAGTAATGGAA
Source organism: Planctomycetota bacterium (assembly GCA_963582065.1). GTDB lineage: Bacteria > Planctomycetota > Planctomycetia > Planctomycetales > Planctomycetaceae > UBA8437. The sequence continues at coordinate 7,063 of CAUZRQ010000104.1, forward strand.
GGCCAGTCCGCTGGAACTCTCGACCGTGTCGGCGTGATCGGGTCCGACGACCCGGGTGCGGATGTCCAGGGCCTGGCGGTACAGCGGCCCGGCCCGGTCGTGGTCGCCCTGGGCAGCCGACGTCTCGGCGATCGCAAACAGTACCCGTGCCGTGTCGGCGTGTTCCTCGGAGAGCCGCTTGCGGAAGTTGACCAGGGCGCGGTCGAGCAGCTTGAGAGCGTTGTCAAATTCTCCCTGGGCCTGGAAGTTGTTGGCGAGCTGGAAGTGGATCTGCGCCGTATCGGGATGGTCTTTCCCGAGCACTCCTGCGCGAATCTCGTATGCCTGCTGCAGGAACTGGTCGGCCTCGGCGTGCCGGCCCTGCGAGAAGTACCAGCTGCCGAGATTGTTCAGGCAGGTGGCCGTGTCGCGGTGTGTTTCGCCGAGGCTCTGGCGGAACAGGGCCAGGGCCTGCTGCAGTTGTCCGCGGGCGTCGGCGTCGCGGCCCTGGGCCGAGTGGCAGTCGGCCAGCGACAACAGCGACCGGGCCACGTCGGCGGGTCCGAAGCCCGGTTGCGGCTTGGGGCCGGATGTCGCGGCCAGGCGGGTGGCCAGGGTCTGTTCGTAGAGTGTCTGGGCCGAGGCGATGCGGCCTCGCTTGCGGAGAATCAGTGCCAGGCCGTCGCGGGCCCGGGTGGTCTCGACCGCATCGTGACCGGACAGGCTGGCGATGTCGGCCACCGATCGGCGGGCGAGCCGTTCGGCCTCGGCGAGTTCCCCGAGGTTGGCGTGGCAGTTGGCCAGCCCCTGCCGGACGACCGCCGTGTTGATGTCAGAGGCACCGAACCCGGTCTCGAGGATCCGCAGGGCGGCCTGGAAGCCCGAGAGGGCATCGAGGTGTCGGCCGAGTTCTCCGAGCTGGAAGGCGGTTTCGTATTCGCTGGCCGCCGCCAGCGGGTGTTGCCCCAGGCTCTTGCGACGAATGCCCCGGGCCCGCTGGTGGGCGGCCAGGGCGTCGGCGGTGCGGCCGGCACGTGCGTGGAGTCGTGCGATCAGGTCGACCGCCCGGGCGGCGGCGGGGTGATCGGAACCGAGGTATTTTTCGGTGGCTCCCAGCACGAGTCCAAATCGGCCAAGGGCCGTTGCCGCGTCGTTCTTCCGCAGGGCCGCCAGTCCCTCGAGTTGCCACTTGACCGAAGCCGAGAGTTCCGCCCGGGCCGGTTCGGGCAGCTTGGCGCTGGTCTTCAGCCGGTTGATCAGCCGCCGCGAGTCGGCCAGGGCAAAGTGAGATGCCGGCAGGTGCTGCTTCTGGATGGCCAGCCCCTGTTCGGCCAGCCCGACGGCCTGGTCGAATCGTCCCCGGAACTCCATCACGGTGATCTGGTTGACCAGCGTGGCGAACCGGCGGTTGGCCTCGGCCGGCAGGCTCCCTCGCCAGGGGGAAGCTTCAGAGGGGGCCTGGGCCAATGCCGCGGTACCCAGCCAAAGCAGCACCAGCGCCGCCGCGGCGTGTGTTCGGTGGGTGCCGGAGGACATGGCAGGTTGCACGTTCATGGACCCGCCAGCCTATACCAAGCTCGCATCGATCGGAAACGAGGCCCCGGCGGATTTCGAGAGTGTCGATGCACGGTTCGATGGTGTGGAAACTGCCTCGGAGCGGGTGCTAGGATCGTCGTTCGAGCCGATCGAGCGGGTCGGGTGGAGACTGGGAGAGCACCGAGTGAAACGACTGCTGAGGAACCGGACTGTCCGGGGAATGCTGGTCGGGCTGGTTTGTTCGGCGGTCTGCTGGTCGGTCAACGGCAGCAGCGCGGTTCGCAATGCCGAGGACCGGGCGCTGGACAGTTGCTTCCTGGTGCGTGGCGAGCGGCCGAGCGACGCCCCGCTGGTCGTCGTCGGCCTCGACGAGCCGATGCTGCAGCAACTTGACAAGCCGGTGATGTACCTCAGCCCCGAACTCGGCGAGGTGTTGACCTATCTCGGCGAGCAGGGTGCCGCGGCGGTTGGCGTGGACTTCTTTGTCCCCGAGAACAGCCGCTCGAAGGAACTCGAAGAGGGTGGCATTGGCGAAGCGGTGTTCGTGTCCGAGGCGATCGCGGGGTTCCGCCGGGTGGTCCTGCCCAAGTGGATGCTCTCCAGCGACAAGGTGCTGCTGCCGATCTACGAGTGGACCCTGGCCAGCCAGTTTCCCGTCGAGGCGGACGGACCCTCGATGCAGTGGGCGGAAATGGCCGCGGTCAACGCCGATGTTGACGACGATTCCTTCTGGCGGCGGCAACGGCTGATGTTCAGTGATTCGTCCGGAGCCGTGCATCCGGCGATGGCACTGTCGGTCTACGCGATGGCGACCGAGCGGGACGTGAAGTGGTTCAATGAATTGGCCGGGTCGATCGGCAGGGATGGCCAGGCCGGGCCGCGAATCGACGGGACGCCGGTGCCGCTGGATGAGCGGCAGAAACTGCTGATCAATTACGTCGGTCCGGCCGGGACGCTGCCTCACGTGTCGTTCGGCCAGGTGCTGGCCGCGGCGCGCGGAGACTCGCAGATGTCCCGGAACTGGCAGGGAGCGATCGTGTTGATTGGCTTCACCGATCCGACGCAGCGCGACCTGCACGCCACGCCCTATTCCAACCAGTCGGCCGCTCGGCTGATCACCAAGCTGGGGCTGGAGCGCAGCGCCCGGCTGATGCCGGGGGTCGAGGTGCACGCCAACCTGGTGGCGACACTCTACGACCGGGCTTTCATCACCACGCCGTGGTGGGTGTCGACCCCGTTGATGCTCGTGCTGGTGGGTGCGGCGCTGGGCGTGGTGCTCGAACGCACCAGTCTCGAGTGGGGCCTGATGGTGGTGTTCGGACACCAGGTCGGCTGGCGGCTGGCCTGCATCGGCGTCTTTTGTGTCACCGGCTGGCAGGTGGAGATGACGGCGATGTCGGGATTGGGCGTGCTGCTCTACGCGGCCACCTTCGCGATGCGATGGCGATGGATCCGGCAGATGATGGGGATGGTCAAGTCCGAGGCGATTGCCCGTGCCCTGGTGGCCGATCCATCGAAACTCGATCTCAAGGGCGAGGACCGTGAACTGACCGTGATGTTTGCCGACGTCCGCAATTTCACCACGTTTTCGGAGGAACACGCTCCGCACGAGGTGGTGGCGCTGCTCAATGCCTACTTCGGCGTCGTGGTGCCGACGATCGAATCGAACCGGGGGGTGCTCAACACCTACCTCGGCGACGGGGTGATGGTGATCTACGGGGCACCCGAGGCGAACCCCGATCATGCCGAGGATGCGGTGGTCTCGGCGATCGAGATGGTCCGGCAGGTGCACGAGAACGCGGCGACCTGGCGCGAACTGGGGTCGGATGACTTTCGGATCGGCGTGGGCATCCACACCGGTCACGCGGTGGTCGGGACCATTGGCAGCCCGCGGCGGCTGGACTACACCGCGATCGGGGACACGGTCAACTCGGCGGCACGGATCGAGGCGGCCAACAAGGAGGTCGGGTCCGAGATCCTTGTGAGCCAGTCGACCTACGACGCGTTGAGCGAGTCGGCCCGGAAACGACTGGCTGGAACATGGCAGGCCAAAGAGCTTATGGTAAAGGGGAAACGTGAGCCGCTGGTGGTCTACCCGATCGATCCGGATGACACGGGTCATGAGGTCGGCTAGGAGCAGGATTCCGGGAGCAGGTCCACGGAAACGGGCGGTCCAGTTGGCGGTGAGACGGGTGAACGGAGCGAACTGATGATGACCATGCGGCGAACGAGCGGGTTGTGGTGGATCGGGTCGGTGCTGGTGTGCTGGGTGGCGTTCTCGTCGTCGGTCTTTGCCCAGGCGAAGCCGGCCGCGGTGGCGCACATCATGAAGGTCCGGGGCAAGGTCACCATCACCTCGGCGGCTGGCAAGACGCGTGCGGCGCGGATGTTCCGGTCGGTGTCGGCCGGCGAAACGCTGACCGTGTCCAAGGGAGCAACCGTCGACCTGGGATTCCGCAAGGTCGGTCGTCTCGAGCGAATCACCAGGCCCGCCACGGTGAAAATTTCTGCCGAGGGTTGCCAACCCGCCACGGCCGTCGAGGCCGTCAAGCTTGATGATCGTCGCCGCAAGGTCTTCAGCAGCAGCATCGCACGGGTCGGCAAGTTCGGACACCGTGTCGGCAGCGTGGTCACCCGCGGTTCCTCGAAGCGGCCGCCGATGGTCACCCCGGTGATCCAGTCGGTGGTGTTGGCCGAGGTGCCGTCGTTTTCGTGGTCTCCGGCCAAGGGTGCTGTCAGTTACGAGGTGATCGTCTACAGCGGAGCCAGTTCGAAGCGGCGCAAGTGGTCCACCAAGACGGACAAGACCCGGGCGGCGTATGCGGGCAAGGGACGCACCGGTGCGTTGCGGCCCGGATCGACTTATCGCTGGGAGGTGATCGCCACGCTGAAGGACAAGACGGTCAAGAGAATTCTGCCGGCCGAGGGGACGGGGGCGGACGAGAAGCTGACGTTCACCGTGGCACCCAAGGCGCTGCGGCAGGAGTCGCGGGAAATCAAGCAGTTGGCGGCGAGCAAAAACGTCACCTTCATGGCCATGGCCGGTCTGTGGTACATGGAGAAGCGGGCCTTCGACGACGCGATCGTTGTCAACGAGCAACTGGTCAAGATCCAGCCCGACACCGATCTCTTCCACGCCTATCTCTCGAGACTCTACGAACTGGCCGGTCGCGAGACCGACAGCAAGGTGGCCCGGAAGAAGGCCGAGACGCTGGGCTACGTCTTCGAAACGGACTCGAAGAAGAAGAAGTAGCCGGCGGCGACGGAAGACGCGTCGATCAGGCCAGCACGTCGTGGACGACGTTGCCGTGAACGTCGGTCAGGCGGAAGTCGCGGCCGCTGTAGCGGTAGGTCAGCCGCTTGTGGTCCAGCCCCATCGCGTGCAACAGCGTTGCGTGCAGGTCGTGCACGTGGACGCGGTTCTCGACGGCCGTCAGGCCGAACTCGTCGGTTGCCCCGTAGCTGAAGCCCGGCTTGACCGCCCCACCGGCCATCCAGCAGGTGAACCCGTAGTGGTCGTGGTCGCGGCCCTTCTTGCCTTCGGACGTGGGGGCACGGCCGAATTCGCCGGTCCACAACACCAGCGTTTCGTCCCAGAGTCCTCTCTGCTTGAGATCGGTCAGCAACGCGGCGATGCCCTGGTCGCACGCGCGGGCCAGTTTTGTGTGACCACCAGCGATGTCGCCGTGACCGGTGTCCCAGGCGATGTCGTAGCCGTCGATCGAGTGCGAGAGCTGGATGGTGCGGACACCTCGCTCGATCAGCCGCCGTGCCAGCAGGCACCCCTTGGCGTACTCGCTGCCGCCGTACATCTCGAGCGTCGTTTTCGACTCCTTGGTCAGGTCGAACGCCTCGGGCACGGCGAACTGCATCCGGAAGGCCATCTCCATGGCCTCGATGCTTGCCTCGAGTTGCTGGTCCTGCTGGACCCGTTCGAGCTGCACGCGGTTGAGCTTGGCCAGCAGGTTGGCCTGCCGCTTCTGGTCGGCCCGGGCCAGGTACCGGTTCTTCAGGTCCCGCAGGATCGCCTCGGGCTTCATCGAGGCGATGTTGACGTAGGTGCCGGCGTAGGCGCCGGGCAGGAACGAGTTGCCCCAGTTGGCGAGCTTGCCGCGAGGCTGGGCACGGGGGCTCATCGCCACGAAGCCCGGCAGGTCCTGGTTCTCGGTCCCCAGCCCGTAGACCAGCCACGACCCCAGGCTGGGCCGGGACTGCTGCAGGTGGCCGAGGTTCATCATCAGGATCGCCCCGGCGTGCTCGGGGATGTTGGTGTGCATCGAGTGGATGAAGCAGAGTTCATCGACGTGCTGGGCGACGTGGGGGAACAGGTCGCTGACCCATTTGCCGGTTTCGCCGTACTGCCTGAAACCGAACGGGCTGGGGAACAGGCCGCCCTTGGTGTTCCGCAGCGACTTGCGGTCGACCAGCTGAGGTCTCTGGCCGGCGTGCTTCTTCAGCAGCGGCTTGTAGTCGAAGGTGTCGACCTGCGAGGGGCCGCCGGGCATGAACAGCTGGATCAGGTACTTCGCCCTGGGAGCGAAGTGGGAGGCCAGCGGGGCCAGTCGGTTTTCGATGGAACCGGACGCCGATGCGGGGGGAGCCGCCAGGGCGGGGTTGCCCACCACGCCGGCCAGGCCCAGGGTGCCGAAGCCGGCGCCGATCCGGCCGATCATCTCGCGACGGGACAGGGCGGGGAGCGGGTTGACGTGATGCATCGGGGATCCTGTCGCAATGACCAGTGGCCTGGCGTCTCTGGGATTATAGATCGGTTCGACCGGCGGGGGGACTGTGGGTTGGTTGGACGGTCACCTGACGAACATGAACTCGTTGCTGCCCAACAGCACCTGGGTGTACTGGGTCCAACGGTCCAGCGGAGGTTCCTTCGGGGTGCTGGCCTGTTGGTTGTCGGTCTGGACGATGTGGTCGATGTTGATGTGGCCCCAGCCGCCGGTGACCTGGTCGACGATCCGGATCCGGACCGTCTTGCCTGACCACGGAGCCACATCCCAGCTGCTCCATTGCAGCAGTTCGTTGTTGCGGCCGGTCGTGGTGCGGACAACCTTGTCGCCGACGAGCAACTGGATGCAGGTCCGGCCCGGGTGGCTTCCGCCGCCGACGAGGAACGCGATCCGTTTCCGCTTTATCGTGAACTCCGGTGAGGTCAGCGTGCCGACGGTCTTGTCGTGGTTGAAGAACGTGTTGACCAGCCCGCGGCCGAGAAACCCGCTGACGTTCATCTGGTTGGGCAGCGTGCCGGGGGCGGGCCTGGGCCCGAACGCCTGGCCGGTCACGTTCCATTTCCCGTAGTTGCCGCCTTCGAAATCGCTGACCAGCACGTCGGCTCGATCGTCGGTGGTGTTGGTGGTCGGTGCGGCCTCGCCATCCAGGAAGTCGTGGGCGAGCCGGGATTCGAGCGGGGTGGGCGATCGGCCGTAGAGCAACTGGTAGGCCCGCTCGATTCGCGCCGACGGATCGGGAGCCTCCTTCTTCAGTCTCGCGACCAGGCCACGGGCCCGGTCGATCATGATCGGGCTGTTCAGCAGGAAGAGGTACTGTTGAGGCACCGTACTCAGGGGACGCTTGGCAATCGTCGCCCGCGGGATCGGAAAATCGAACAGTCGCAGGAAGTCATCGGTGGCGAACCGGTCGCCGGTGCGGCTGATCTTGAAGTACATCGTCCGTCGACGGCTGCCGCGAACGTCCTCGGTCGGGGCTCCACCGAGGTTCAGGTCGAGTTCTCCGGTGACGGCCAGCAGGGAATCTCGCCACGACTCGACATCGAGACGCCGCGGACTGAATCGCCAGACCAGCCGGTTGTCCCCGTCGGTCGCGAAGGCCTTCTTGTTGAAGGCGGAACTCTGGCGGAAGGTGGCCGAGAGCAGGATCGTGCGGTGCAGCCGTTTGATCGACCAGCCGTGCTCGACGAAATCAGCGGCCAGCCATTCGAGCAGGTCGGGGTGAGTCGGCTTTTCGCCGAGCGTACCGAAGTTGCTGGGGCTGCGGACCAGCCCGCGGCCGAAGTGCCAGGCCCAGACACGGTTGACGAACACCTTGGGCGTGAGCGGGTTCGAAGGGGCCACCAGGGCGTCGGCCAGTCCCAGCCGTCCGCTGCCCTGCGTGAACGCCTTCGCATCGGGGCCGGCCAGCAGCCGCAGGAAGCGGCGAGGTGCGATTGGACCGGGCTTGCGGAGGTTGCCCCGCAGGGCGATCGGCATGTCCTTGTTGCCGGTGTCGCCGAGAACGTGAGACGGCGGATACGCCGCCGGTGCCGTTTCGCGGAGCGTCTTCAACTCGGCCTGCTTGCCGGCCAGGTCCCGCTTCTGGGCGTCGGTCGCCTTGTCGCCAGCCTTGCCGATCTCGGCGGCCAGCTTCTTCACCTCGCCGTCAAGACGCTTGATGGCGGCGTGGTGGTCGTTGTAGGCCTTCAACTGGGCCGGGGTGGCCAGCGTCTTGACGACCATCTTCGTGTTGTTGAAGACCCCAGCCAGCGAGTAATAATCTTCGTGGGGGATCGGGTCGAACTTGTGGGCGTGGCAACGGGCGCAGGAGACGGTCAGGCCGAGGAATCCCCGGGAGAGCACGTCGACCCGATCGTCGAGCGTTTCGGAGCGGGCCTGGGCTTTGCTGTCGGGGTCGCCGCCGTCGGACCTGTAGGTCGGCCCGATGGCGAAGAACCCGCTGCCGGCCCACGCCTCGGGCTTCTCCGGCATCAGGTCGCCGGCCACCTGCTGTCGGACGAACTCGTTGAACGGCAGGTCCCGGTTGAAACTTCGGATCACCCAGTCGCGGTAGTGCCACGAGTGGGGCAGGGCGGCGTTGTCGAGGAATCCACCGAACCCGTCGCTGTAGCGGGCCACGTCCAGCCAGTGCCGGCCCCAGCGTTCGCCGTAATGAGGGGAATCCAGCAGTCGGTCGATCAGGCGGGCCCACGCGTCGGGACGGTCGTCCTCCTGGAACGCCCGGACCTCCTTGGGAGTCGGCGGCAGGCCGACCAGGTCGAGTGTCACACGGCGGATCAGCGTGCGGCGGTCGGCGGCCGGTGCCCCGTCGAGTCCCGCGGCTTCGAGCCGGGCGAGGACAAACCGGTCGATGTCCTGCCGGCCCCAGTCGGCCCGCTTGACGGTGGGCTGTTTCGGCTTGCCCAGGGGCCGGTAGGCCCAGTGAGTGGCCTTGATCTTCTTGTAGTCGTAGTTCCCCTCGGTGGTGCGAGCGACCGTCGGTGAGTTTCCGGCCGGCCAGAACGCTCCCCGCTTGACCCAATCGACCAGCACCGCGATCTCGGCGGGCTTCATCTTTCCGGTGGGGGGCATCTCGTAGGCCTGGTAACGGATCGACCGCACCAGCAGTGACTTGTCGGGCTCGCCCGGGACCACCGCCACCCCGGTGTCGCCTCCCTTGAGCACCGCCTGGTGGCTGTCGAGTCTCAGGCCGCCCTTGAGCACCTTGGACTTGCCGCTGTGGCACTGGAAACAGCGGCTGATCAACAGGGGACGCACCCGCTTCTCGAAGAACTCAACCTGTTGCGGTGTGAGCGTCTTCTCAGCGGCATCGACCGAGACCGTGGCCGCCGGCAGGGCGAGAATGGCCAGGCTGATCAGCCGCAGCGATCGGGTGGAATGGAATCGAACCACGTGCATCTGTCGATTCTAGCACTCCCCCGGATTCGTGTCGCCGCCGCATCTGGCCCGGGTCCGGCCGGAACGCCCGTGGACGTGACGCTGCGAAGTTGTCACGATGGATACTGGTGATATCCAAGGCCCGGCATGCACTTCACCGATGGCTTCGTCCCCGTCCAATAACAGCTCGCCGAATGCCCCCGAGCGTCGGATCGACGCCGCCGAGGGGTACCTGATGCTCGAGATGCCCGGGCAGGCGCTGCGCGAGTTGCGGGCGGTCGAGGCGCGGGTGGAACCCGATGACGACCTGCACGTGGCGATCGCCCGGTGTCGTGGCGAGGCGTGTCGTCTGCAGGAGGACTTCGAAGAGGGGGCACGGCAGTTCCTGGTCGCCCAGTCCGACGACTCCGAGGACCTGTCGGTGTCGATCGGCCTGGCCTGGTGCCTGAAACGGACCGATCGGCTCGAAGAGGCGATCGACGTGATGATGGCCGCCTACCAGTTTCATGAGGACGAGCCCATCGTGCTCTACAACCTCGCCTGCTACTTCGCCCTGGCCGGAGACAAGTCGCAGGCGCTGAGCTGGCTGGGGCGGGCGATCCGGATGGAGTCCTCGCTCCGCGACCTGGTTCCTGACGAACCCGACTTCGACCAGCTGAGGCAAGACGCCGACTTTCAGATAATCGTGCGGCCGGGTGAAGACGAGTCGTCGTCGGCGATGTGAATCCGGGGTGAGCGGATCGGCAGGCGGTTGCGAGGAGGAGAATCCCGGGATGGTGGATCCGGAACGATTGTGGAGACATGTCGAGCGTTTGGCGGCCGAGCCGCGACCGGCCGGGAGCGAGATCCTGGAGTCGTGCCGGGTGTACGTGACCGAGCAGCTCGAGGCGGCGGGTTGCCGGATCGAGCGTCATCCGTTCGCGGTCGAGGACGAGTGCGGCGGTCGGCTCGAAGGGGTCAACCTGGTGGCCCGCTGGCCCGACCGGTTCGACGAGGACGCTCCGCGGCTGTTGGTCGGAGCCCACCTGGATTCGCTGCCCCAGACCCCCGGAGCAGATGACAACGCCAGCGCGGTTGCGGCGCTGCTCGAGATTGCCAGTTGCCTGGACAGCGAGTTGCCCGACGACACCGCCGGTGTCCCGGTCAGCCTGGAACTGGTTGCCTTTGATCTCGAGGAGAACGGGATGCTCGGCGGAGTGGCCCGGGCTGCCGAACTCAGCCGCGACGGCGTGGACCTGTTCGGCATGGTCTCGCTCGAAATGCTCGGATACCGCGATCCCACGCCCGGAGCCCAGTCGCTGCCGAGGTTGCTCAAAGGTCTCTATCCCGACACCGGTGACTTCATCGCGGTGATCGGCAACCAGAGATCCGAATCGCTGATCGAGCTCTGGGCCCGGGGGATGCGCGAGATCGAGGGGTTGCCCGTCGAAACGCTTGCCGTGCCCGGAAACGGTGAAGTCTTGCAGGCGACCCGGCTTTCGGATCACAGTCCCTTCTGGGATGCGGGGTTCCGGGCTCTGATGATCACCGATACCAGTTTCATGAGGAACCCGCACTATCACCAACCCAGCGACACTCCCGAGACGCTCGATCCCCGGTTCCTGGCCGAGGTGACTCGCGCGTGTCTGGCGGCGGTCAGTCGGGTCGTGACGGGTGTGGAGACTGGAGAAGAAAACGGGGACGAGACAGGCGGGGTGACCGGCGAGTGAGGGGCCCGAAGACGATCACGGTTTGCCGACTCGAGTCCACCACTCGGCCGGGTTTGTAGCGTAAGCTAGAATAGGGTTCCGGCCGGAATGGTCTCCGGCCCACATCCTGGAACAACCAACACGCGGCAGCAGGCAGACTCTCTAAACCTGGAGCTTTTCATGTCCGACCTAACCGATCCCACCGACGAGATGCCCGGTTCTTCGAGTGAGCAGGGACCGATCGAAGGTGAGTCTGCCACCGCACCGATGGCCGGTCCGAACGTCGTGTTGCGTGCGATGGTCGGTTTGCTGGTCCTGGTCATCGTGTCGGGTGCCATCTGGATTCTGTCGAGTTTCCCGGCCGACGGAGACGGCCAGGCGGCCGGTGGCGGTGCGAAAGCGGCGGGCAAGGCGGCCGATACGCTGTCCGGCCGCAATCCGTTCCTCTCGGGCGGTCCCGGTCGCAAGACGCTCGAGGGGAACTGGGTGCTGATTATCAGCCAGCCCGACGACGTCAAGCTTCGTTTCGACGAAATCTGCTCGGGACTGTTCATCTTCGCCCCCCGCCGGGGCAACCTCGACGACATGACCGTTCGGTTGTCGTTTCGCACCCCGGTCTTTCCGGAAGCCGAAATCGTCGCCGACGCGACCGTGGCCGATCGCACCAGGGCCAGGCTCGTGTTCGTCGATGGGACTCATCGGGTCGACTTCGACGGCACCCTCGGCGAAGACGGGATTGTCTACGGCAACGTGGTCCGGGGCGATGTCTGCCAGGCGGCTCGCTTGATGCCCACCGACGAGGTCGAACTCGATCGCCAGATCACAGTCATGTCCACGCTCGATCGTCCCAAGCTCGATGCGGTCGTCAACAAGGCCAAGACCCAGAAGCTGACTCTTTACGACACCTACAGGTTGTTTTGCAGCGAGCATCCCGACACATCCCTGGCACTGGACATCAGCCTGAAGAACCTGATGGGACATGCGGATCCGCGGAAGATGCCGTTGAAGGACTACCTGGCGGCTGTCGACGAGCACCTGACACTCACCAAGCGGTGGGGGCCTCGGATGTCACTGGTCAACACGCTGATCCTCTCGCACGTCGCCTTCACACGGGGTTATCCTCCGAAGGCCGCGATCGGAATCTCCAAGGGCCTCTCGAAGGCGCTGGGCGAGCAGTCCTGGGCGACTCCGTTCCAGCGTCGGCTCGCGGAATTGGTTGACCAGTGCAATGGC